>NZ_JAPDDP010000014.1 GCF_027587195.1 Solirubrobacter phytolaccae
CGGCCGCGCACGCCGCGCACGCCGGGCCGGTCGCGCACGCCGCGCACGCCGAGCGCGTCTCACCGCGGCGCCACGTGCTCATCGTGGGCGCGGGCCAGGCGGGCGTCGCGACCGCGGAGTCGATCCTCGCGCACGGCGACGCGCAGATCACGATCGCGAGCGACGAGCGCGGCATGCCCTACGACCGGGTCGGGCTCAGCGACCACCTCGCCGGGCACCGGGCCGCGACCGACCTCGACCTACACCCCAAGCGCTGGTACCGCGAGCAGGGGATCGCGCTGGTCGGCGCGGTCGTCGACGTCGACACGACCTTGCGCGTCGCCACGCTCGCGGACGGCACCAAGCTGGCATACGACGCGCTCGTGTTCGCGACCGGCTCACGCGCGCTCCTGCCGCCGATCGAGGGCATCGAGCTCGCGACGCCGTTCCGCTCGCGCCACGACGTGCGCACGATCCGCGGACGCGCGAACAAAGCGCGGCGCGCGGTCGTGATCGGCGGCGGGCTGCTCGGCCTGGAGGCGGCGCGGGCGATCGCCAACCGCGGGATCGCGGTCACGGTCGTCCACCTCGCCGACCGCCTGATGGAGCGCCAGCTCGACGCCACCGCGGGCCGGATGCTCGAGCGCGCGCTGCGCGGCCAGGGCATCGACGTGCTGTGCTCGACCTCGACGACGCGCGTGTTCGACGGTGGCGTGGAGCTCGCCGACGGCACGACCGTCGAGGCGCAGCTCGTGATCGTCGCGGCCGGCGTCGTGCCCGAGATCCTGCTCGCCGACCGGATCGGCCTGGAGACCGAGCGCGGCGTGCTGGTGGACGACTCGATGCGCACGAGCGTGCCGGGCGTCTGGGCGGTCGGCGAGTGCGCCGAGCACCGCGGCGTCACCGTCGGGCTCGTCGCGCCCGCGCTCGCCATGGCGCGGGCTGCCGGCGCCGACATCGCCGGCCGGCCGTCGTCCTACGTGCCCGCGCCACTCTCCACCAAGCTCAAGGTCGCGGGCATCGACCTGTTCTGCTCGGGCGAGCTGGAGGGCGACGACGAGGTCGTCGCGCTCGACACCCGCGCGGGCCACTACCGGCGCGAGGTCTACCGCGGCGAGCAGCTCGTGGGCGAGATCGTGCTCGGCGACCCGCCCGCGGTCGACGGCGCGCCCGTCGACCCGATCGTCTGCGCGTGCCATCGCGTCACGCGCTCGGAGATCCAGGCCGGCCGCCCCGGGCTCGCCGGCACCGGGTGCGGCAGCTGCGCCGACGAGGTGCGCTCAATCCGCGACGAGGCGGCCCAGGTCGGGTTCCAGGCCGTGCAGCTCGAACGCCCGGAACCGATTGAAGTGATCATGCGTGGGCCCGTGGAAGTCCGCGGAGCCCGTGGTGATCAGCCCCAGCTCCCGCGCGAGCGCGTGTAGCTGCCGGGTCTGCGCCTCGTCGTGGGTGATGTAGAAGGCCTCGACGCCGTCGAGGCCGTAGCCCGCGAACTCGCGCAGGGCGGCCTCGGCCTCCTCGACGTCCCAGTACGGGTGCGCCCACACGGCGAGCCCGCCGGCGGCGTGGATGACCTCGATCGCCTGCTGCACGGTCGGGCGTGAGCGGCCGACGTACGTGTCCGTGCCCGGCACCAGATAGCGCGCGAAGACCTCGTTCTTGGACAGGTTCAGGTCGTTGTCCTCGAGCAACGCGGCGGCGAGGTGGGGGCGGCCGGGCGACTCGTGCTCGAGCCGCTCGGGGTCGATCGTGAACCCGAGCGCGCGCAGCTTGTCCGCCATCGCGAGGATGCGGCGGATGCGGTCCTGGCGGAAGTCGGCAAGCGTGGCGAGCAGCTCCGGGTCCGTGTGGTCGATCCCGTAGCCGAGGATGTGCAGGTCCTCGTGGGTGCCGTGGACCGACGAGAGCTCGACCGCCGGGACGAGCCGCATGTCACCCGCGGCTGACAGTGCTTCTTCGACTCCGTCGACCGTGTCGTGGTCGGTGAGGGCGAACAGCGCCACGCCCGCCGCCCGGGCGCGTTTCACCACTTCTGAGGGGGATAGCGTGCCGTCTGAATGCGTCGAATGCGACTGCAGGTCGAAGGTCGGCCGGGGTTCGGTATCAGGCATCGGGGGAAGCCTTGCATCAACCCCATGCCCAGGAAGGGAGGCAACCCCAGATGACCACGACCGCGATCATCGCGATTGTCATCGCCGCCTTGCTCATCATCGCCGTAGTGGCGTTCGCACTGCCCCGGATGCGTCGCCGCGCGCAGGTCGAAAAGCGCGAGCGCGAGCTGCAGAGCCGGCGTGACCGCGTCGCCGGCGAGCATCGAGCCGAAGCTGAACAGCGCGAACGACACGCCAGCGAGGCCGAGCAGCGAGCCCGGATCGCCCAGCGCGAGGCCGAGGCGGAGCGCGCTCAGGCCCAGCTCCACGAGGAGCGCGCCGGCCTGCACGAGCAGGGCATGGCCGACCACGAGCTCATCGACGAGAGCGAGCGCGAGAAGTTCGCCGGCACGTCCGCGGTGTCCGATCGGCACGACCGTGACGGTGACGGCGTCGACGACCGCGAAGAGGCCACGGCCGACAGCCACCGGAGCACCGACGGCGTGCTCGACAACGACTACCAGCGCGGGCGCAGCGACCAGGCGCTCGAGGACGAGCACAACCGCCCGGCGCGCTTCAACCGCGAAGGCGACGACGTCGCCGCCGAGAGCGCCTCGACCCGCGAGCGCTCCGAGCAGCGCTTCTAACTAGGCCAGCACGCCACTCTCCAGCATCGCTCGCGCCTCCTCGGCGCTGAGCGGTGCGGAGATGTGGAAGCCCTGGGCGAACTCGCAGCCCAGCACCTTCAGGTAGTCGAGCTGCTCGCGCTTCTCGACGCCGTCCGCGATCACCTCGAGCCCGAGGTTGTGCGCGAGGCCCACGACGGCCCGCACGATCTCGAACGCGCCCGCGTCCAACCCGATGCCGGCGACGAGCGCCCGTGAGACCTTGATCGCGTCGCCCGGGAAGCGGTGCAGGAGCCGCAGCGGGCTCGCGCCCGTCCCGAAGTCGTCGATGTGGGTGCGGACGCAGAGCTGCTCGTAGGCCTGATCCAGGACGCGGCGGGTCGCGTCGTCGGCGCGGCCGCGGCTGAGGTCGTGCTCGGAGACCTCCAGGCGCAGCGCGCGCGGGTCCAGCCCGGTGGCGCTCAGGATCTCGTCGAGCATCGCGACGAAGCCCGGTTCGCCGAGCTGGCGGGCGGACACGTTGACGCCGATCGTCAGGCCCGCGCCCTTCGGCAGCGAGCGCCACTCGGCCAGCTGCGCGGTCGCGGTCTCCAGCACCTGCCGGCCGAGCGGGATCGAGAGCCCGGTCTCGTCGGCCATCGCGAGCACTTCCGCGGGCTCGCCCGACGGCCAGCGGCAGGACGCCTCGAAGCCGACGATCCGCCCGGTCGCGGCCTGCGTGATCGGCTGGTAGACGACCTCGAGCGCGCGTTCCTCGATCGCGCGGCGCAGGTCTCCCTCCAGGTCCAGCCGGCGCATGACCTGCTTGTGCATGGCGGCGTCGAACACGGCGTGGCGGCCCTTGCCGTCGGCCTTGGCGCGGTACATGGCGACGTCGGCGTCGCGCATGACCTCCTCCGGCGCGGACTTCGCGGTGGCGAGCGCGATCCCGATCGAGGAGTCGATGAACAGCTCGCGCCCACCGATCACGAACGGCAGCTTGAGCGACTGCAGGACGCGCTCGGCGATCACCGTCGCCTCGCGCGGGTCGGACACATCGTCGAGCAGGAGCGTGAACTCGTCGCCGCTCAGGCGGGCCACCGTGTCGTTCGGCCGCAGCGCCGCTTCCAGCCGGCGCGCGACCTTCTGCAGCAGCTCGTCGCCGCACGCGTGGCCGAGGCTGTCGTTGATGACCTTGAAACGGTCCAGGTCCAGGAACAGCACGGCCGCGCAGGTCGCGGGGTGGCGGCGCTGCGCGCGGCGGATCGACTGGTCCAGGCGGTCCAGGAACAGCACGCGGTTCGGCAGGCCCGTGAGGTTGTCGTGGAGCGCGTCGTGCTGGAGCCGGCGCTCGGACTCCCGGCGGTCGGTCGTGTCCGTGGTGGAGCCGACGACGCGCGTCGCCCGGTTGCGCTCGTCGCGGACCGCGGTGCCGCGGGCGAGCAGCCAGCGGTAGTCGCCGTCGCGGTGCTGGACGCGGTGCTCGAAGTCGAACTGGTCCTGCTTGGCGTTGCCGCCCGCGAACGCGTCCAGCGCCTGCGTGAGCGGCGCGCGGTCGTCGGGATGCACGCGGCCGAGCCACTCTCCGCGCGTCTCGCCGATCTCACACTCGCGGTACCCGAGCATCGTCTTCCAGCGCGCGGAGTAGTGCACGCGGTCGGTCTTCAGGTCCCAGTCCCAGACGCCGTCGCCCGCGCCGCGCAGGGCCAGCGCGTGGCGCTCCTCGGAGGCCTTCAGGCGCTGCAGCGTGCGCTGGTGCATGATCGCGTAGCGGATCGCGTGCTCGAGCCGGTCGGTGCTCAGCCCGGGGACCAGCAGGAAGTCGGCGAGCCCGGCGGCCGCGGCCTGCTCGTCCGCCTCGCGGTCGGCCTCGTGCGCGAGCACGATCACGGGCGTCGTGTCGTTGACGAGCTCCATCGCCAGGTGCAGCCCGTCCGAGTTCGGCGGCGCGATGTCCCGGTCCACCAGGATCACGTCATAGCCGTGCGCGGCCACCGCGTGCTGCGCTTCGTCCCCGGTCATCACGTGGTCGATCTGCGCGTGCTTGAGCAGCGCGCGGACCGGCGCGTGGCACGCGTCATCGGTGGCGACGGCCAGGACGCGCAGCGGATCGGGGAGCGGGGCGGCCATGGTCGTGAGTTATGCCGCCTGGCCCGGCGGAAGCTCCGCCGTCTCGAGCCAGTACGCGGTGAACACCTTCATCAGGCGCACGAGCGCGAGGAACGTGACCGGCTTGACGATGTACGTGTTCGCGCCGACGTCGTACCAGGAGGCGATCTTCGCGGGGTCCTCCTCCGCGCCGAGCACCACCACCGGGATCCGCTTGGTCTTGGGGTCGTTCTTGAGCGCGGCGACCGCTTCCTTGCCGGGCGGCGTGCCCGGCAGGTCCGCGTCGACGACGATCAGGCTCGGCAGCGGCGTCACCGCACCCTCGGTCGCACCCGCCCGCTGAAGGTACGCGAGCAGCGCGTTGCCGTCGCCGACCGTGCGCATGTCCGTGACGTTGCGACCCTCGAGCAGCGCGTCCCGCGCCATCGAGCGGTAGTCCTCGGAGGCGTCGGCGAACAGCACCGTCGGGAGCGCCAGGATGCGCGAGCGCTGAAAGCGGTCGCTCAACCGCGCCCCCTGGTCGTCCCGGGGCGGAGGACCATCCGTGGCCACCGCATACGTCACTTCACTCCTTCAGTCACTGGTCCCGGGCACATCCGATCGCCCGGCAAAACGCTTGTCGTGGCTCGACCTTAGGCCCCACCGGTTGCGGCGACAACGGGGGAAACCGAAGTTCGGCGTATGTACGAGATTGCCGCCCTGGACTATGGGTCAGGGCGCCGGCACGCCGGTTGGCGCCTTTGGACAACTCGGGTGAGCCGCATACGCCGGCGCGCACGACGTCCTGGCGCGCCATTTCTCGGTGAATTGAGCGAGGAAGACTTCGAGTGCGCGAGCCTGCGCTTCGGTGGAAAGCCGCTCCCAGGCCTGCGCCTCCTGTTGCGCCCGCGGCAGCGGCTTCCCGGGCGTCTCCTTGATCACCTTGAAGACGTACGTGCCGTAGCGGATCGTCCGGTTCAGGGGTGCGCGGAAGATCGCTTTGAAGACCCGGTCCTCGGACGTGTTCGTGACCTCGCCGGTCTCCGCGCCGAGCGCTTTGAGCGTGGTTCCCGCGCGTACGCGGGCGAGGACCCGCTTGGCCTCGGCCCGGCTCCTGGCCCTGACGATCCGCACCGTGCGCGTCGGCTCGGTCGTGAGCGGGTTGGCGTCGACGTACGCCTTCACCTGGTCCGGCGTGACCGACTTCGCGGCCGGCTCGGTGATCTGGTTGCGGATCTCGATCAGCTCGATCGACGCGCGGGCGCGCCGGCGGAGCAGGTTCAGCGTCAGCCCGTTGCGCCTCAGGTAGCTGCTGAGCTGCTTCTTCGTGCGGCCCTCGTTGATGGACTCGTTCACGTCGGCGTCCGTGACGACGATCCCGCGCTCCCTGGCCTCGCCGCCGACCCACGTCTCTTCGACGAGCGTCTGGAACACGAGCGCCCGCTCGTTCCCGGCCTTCGTGAGCCGATCCACGTCGGCGTCCTGCACGCTGGCGCTGTATCCGGGCGCCGCCACCGTCGCGGCTACCGCGAGGACCGCGAACTTGATCACGATCTCCAACGTACCCGCGGCTTCGCTACCCTGCACCTCGCGCCGACATAGCTCAGCTGGTAGAGCACTTCACTCGTAATGAAGGGGTCCCCGGTTCGAATCCGGGTGTCGGCTCTCTTCCCAAAGCCTCGCGTTTGCGAGGCTTTCGTCGTTCCTGGGTAGGACCCGAGCGTGCTCACCGCCGTGCTCTACGGGCTGGCCGCGTCCAGCGCCCTGGTCATCGGTTCGGTCATCGGCGCGCGCTGGTCCGCGCCCAAGCGCGTCACCGGCGTCCTGCTGGCGTTCGCCAGCGGCGCGCTGATCTCGGCGCTCGCGTTCGAGCTCTTCGAGGAGGCGTTCGAGCTCGGCGGCGCCGTCCGCTCGGGGATCGGGCTCCTGGCCGGGGCCGCCGCCTTCGTCGCCCTCGACACGTGGCTGGATCGCCGCGTCGCCGGGCACAGCGGCCCCGACGAGCGCGATGTCGCGGCGTCCGGCGCCCGCGGTGGGGTCGGCTTCGCGCTGCTCGCGGCGGTGACCCTCGACGGCGTGCCCGAGAACCTCGCACTCGGGGTCTCCCTCGTCGAGGGCGCCTCCCTCACGCTGCTCGTGGCGATCTTCGCCTCCAACCTTCCCGAGTCCCTCGTCGGCGCGCAGGCGATGCGTGAGCAGGGCACGCGTGCCCGGACCGTGGTCCTCACCTGGCTCGCGTGCGCGCTGCTGCTCATGGTCGCCGTGGTGTTCGGCCGCGGCGTCGGCGCCGGCTTCAGCGACGAGGTCCTCGCCATCGCGCTCGGGTTCGCCGGCGGAGCCGTCCTGGCCTCGCTCGCCGACACGCTGATGCCCGAGGCCTTCGAGCACGGCCGGCCCCTGAACGCCTTCGCCACCGCGGCGGGCTTCTTCCTCTCGTTCGTGCTTGCCGCCTGACCGGACCGGAACGCTTTAGGCCTCAGTCCGCGGCGGTGCGACCAGGCACGAGGACGACGACGGTGGCGTCGTCGGCGAGGGGGTCGTCGACGGATTCGCGGACGGCGTCTTCGATCGCTCTGAGCGTGCCCGCGGCCGACTCCGGGGGCGCTTTGGACGCGGCTTCGCGGATGCCCTGGAGTCCGAGGGTCCCGCCGTCGCGCGTGGGGCGGTTCAGCACGCCGTCCGAGAGCAGGATCAGGCGCTGTCCGATCCTGATCCGGCGGTGTTGGGCGACCGGTCGGTCCGGCATCTTCGGGTCTCCCAGCGCCGGGAGGACCCCCTCGCCGAGGACCTCGAGCTCGCCGTGCTCGGTGATGAGGATCGGTGCGTGCTCGCCGCAGGTGAGCCAGCGCAGGGTGGAGGCGGGGCCGTTCCAGCAGGCGACGGTGGCGGTGGCGTGGACGTCGTCGCGGGCGACCTCGGTGAGCACGGCGTGCATGACCGCGACGGCATCGGCCGGGTCGGTGCTGCGCTGGCGGGCGGCGCGGAAGGCGCCCAGGGTGACGGTGCCCAGGCCGGCCGCGGTCGGGCCCCGGCCCTCGGTGTCGGCGATGCCGATCCAGGCGCAGTCGGGGTTCTCGGCGTAGTCGAACCAGTCGCCGCCGATGTCGTACCCGGGGAGGATGTTGCCGGCGATCAGCGCGCCGCCGATGCGCAGGATCCGCGGGGGGAGCAGGTGCTGCTGGATCTCCGCGGCGGGGCTGGTGGGACGCAGGCGCCGGACCGCGTCGATGTGGTCGGTGTAGGTCGCCGCCAGGGAGATGGCGGCAGCGGCTTCGGCGGCGAGGTCTCGCAGGGCGTCGTCGGTGGCGCCGATCGCCATCAGCGTCCCGATCGCGCGTCCGCGCAGGTACATCGGCGCGACGACCGCGCCGGGCAGGAGCTCGTCGATCGCGGCGCGGAGCGGGGCGACGCCTTCCCGGGGGATCTCGGGGCCCACGGCGATCGGGACCGCGATCTGGCTGGGGAAGGTGCCGGGCCCGGCCATGCGCTGCATGGTCGTGCCCTCGAGGTCGACGAGGTAGACGGCCGCGGAGGTGACGCCCTCCAGGCGCTGGGCCTCGGCGACGATCTGCTCGCCGACCTGGAAGGGCGGCACCTTGTTGAGCACCTCGGTGATCGACAGCGGCGTCGGGGCGAGGTGGGCGAGCTCGCCGGCCGGGCGCAGGTGCTCCTCGTCGTTGGATTCGGCGTCGTCGCGGACCTGGGTCCGGACCGCGTCGACGATCTCCTCGCGCGTGGCGAAGTGGCGGTAGGCGGTGGAGCGGGCCACGCCGGCCGCGGACGCGATGTCGGCCATCTCGGCGTCCGGGTCGCGCGCGAGCAGGTCCCGGGCCGCCTCGACCAGCTTCGTGCGGTTGAGGGCACGGTCGCTGCGTTGCCGTCGCTTGCGGCCCTCCGGGTTGGTTGCCATGCCCTGCAGCATAAGCGAGACGTCGTGTCCTATTTATTCGCGGTTCAATTCCGGACATGTCTCGTTTAGTGCGAGGACGTGTCCGGGGATGGTCCGGATAGTGGACCGGCCGTGGTGGCCGTCGCCTGGTGCATCGCACCGCGACGTTGCCATCGGGCCTCCGAACCCAAGTTCAAAGGAACCTCTCTATGGCCCTCTTCTCCGCCGTCAAGGTCGGTGACAGCCTGCAACAGGCGCTCGACTCGTTCTTCGGCTTCCTGCCGAACCTGCTCGGGTTCCTCGTGATCCTGGTGATCGGCTACATCGTCGCTCGCGTGGTCAAGGGCATCCTCACGACCGTCCTCGAGAAGGTCGGTCTTGACCGCGCCCTGCACTCCGGTCAGACCGGGCAGTACGTCGAGAAGCTCTCGCCGGGCGCGAGCCCGAGCCGGCTCGTCGGCTCGATCGCGTTCTGGTTCCTGTTCCTCGGCGCGATCTCGTTGGCTGTATCCGCGCTGAAGATCCCCGCGCTGACGACGTTCGTGTCGGCGATCTACGGCTACCTGCCGAACGTCATCGCCGCCGTGATCATCTTCGTCGTCGCCGGTGCGATCGCCGGCGCCGTGGCCGCGCTGGTGACCAAGACGATGGGCGACACGCCCACGGGCAAGCTCGTGGCGTCGATCGTCCCGGTCCTGATCATGGCCATTGCGGCGTTCATGATCCTCAACCAGCTGCAGATCGCGCCCGCCATCGTGACCATCACGTACGCGGTGCTGCTCGGCTCGCTCGGGCTCGGCATGGCGCTCGCCTTCGGGCTGGGCGGCCGCGAGACCGCCGCGCTGCTCGTGTCCGGCGCCTACGACAAGGGCCAGGAGCAGAAGGGCCAGGTCAAGCGCGACGTCCAGGTCGGCAAGGACCGCGGCCGCGAGCAGGCCGAAGCCGCCAAGGACAAGCTCGACTCCAGCTCGGACCAGTCCGACGCCGCGGCCCGCCGCGCGCGTCCGTAGCCGGCCAGCAACCAAGAACGGATTCGGAGACTTTCGATGGCACAACCGTCAAACAACCGCCGGGCCGCAGCGGTCCCGCTCGGCGACCGCGAACCTCGCCGGGCCGGTGGCGGCTGGCTGAAGTGGCTGCTGCCGCTGCTCGCCCTCCTGCTCGTCCTCGTGCTGGTGCTCGCGATGCGCCTGGGTGGCGACGACGACGCGTCGACCAGCGGCGACCGCTCGACGGCGACCGCGGCGGCGACGGCAACGAGCGAAGCCTCCGCCGGCACGTCCGACGCCGGCGCCGCGACCCTGACCGCGGGCGACCGGCCGTTGCGCGGCGACGACGCCGAGTCGCTCACCGCCGCGGTCGGCCAGCAGGCCGAAGGGACCGGCGCGACGGTGCTCTCCGTCGTCTCCGGCACGGGCTTCTGGGTCGGTAGTTCGGACGCCGATCGCGTGTTCGTCGAATACGGCTCGACCGTCGGCACCGACGAGAGCCAGCCCTACAAGCCCAAGGTCGGCGACGTCGTCGCGCTCAGTGGCGAAGTCCGGCCCGCTCCCGCGGACCCCGCCCAGACGCTCAAGCTCGGCGCCCCCGACGCCGAGCAGGTCAAGGCCCAAGGCGCCTACATCAACGCCCAGGACGTGCAGGCGCAGTAGGCCCGCACCGTCGACGACCCCCGCCAACGACGTTCCGGGTGACGGGGGTCCGTCGCGGTGGCCGGCGCGAATCTGGCACCTCGCCGGAGAAATCTCCCGTTCGTGGCGATCCCGGTCCGACCCGTCGGCGACGCGACCGATGACGGGAGGCATGGAACAGGTCATTCCACGCGTCATGCGGTGGTGTTGGGTGGTGCTCGTCGGTGCGGTGCTCGTGTACGCGGTGCAGGCGGTGGTCCGGTTCGGTGGTGAGGCCACCGACGCACGGTTCGCCACCCGCCTCTATCCCGCGATCGAGGTGGCCATCGTCGCCGTGATCCTCGTGCGCGTCGTCCGGTCGCGCACCAGCGCCGATCGTTCGCCCTGCTCGCGCTCGGCTTCGCCCTCAGCCTCGCCGGCGATGTGGCGTGGGCGCTGCTCTACGGCGACTCGGCAGCGGCGATCCCGATCCCATCGGTGGCAGACGTGTTCTACGTCGCGGCGTACGTGCCGTTCGGCGCGTCCGTCCTCCTCCTGGTGGCGGGAACCCGCACGCGCTCGGTCGGCTCCGGGTTGTGGCTCGACGGGATCGTCGTCGCCATCACGCTGATCACCGGGATGGCGTATCTCGTCCTCCCACCCCTCCTCGCGGTATGGGCCGATACCGAGCCGGCGGCAACCTTGACGAACGCCGCGTATCCGATCGGCGATGCGGTCGTGGTCGCTGCGCTGGTGTCCTCGATCGCCCTTCGCAACTGGCGGCTGGACCTGCGCTGCGCCGTGCTCGCGCTTGCCTTCTGCGTCTTCGTCGCCAGCGACAGCCTCTACCTCGTGCAGATCGCGGACGGGACGTACCGGCCCGCGGGCCTGCTGGATGTCGGCTGGTTGGTCGCCGGCCTCCTGGCGGCCGCGGCCGCGTGGCTGCCTGCCTCACGCGCGGGCACGGAGCTGTCCATCACCCAGCTGTCGGCCGTCGTCCCGTCGGTTGCGGGCGCCGCCGCGGTCACGCTGCTGCTCGTGGACCAGCACGGGACGGAAACCGAGTGGCTGCTCGCTCCCGTGGCCGTCATCGCGTTGCTGATCTTCGTGCGCTTCACGCTCATCTCCCACGACAACCACCGGCTGATCGCGCACAACCGCGCCGAGGCCATCACCGACGCGCTCACCGGCCTGGCGAACCGGCGCCGGCTCATCGAGGACCTCGCCGTGCCCCACGAGCACGAGCGAACCGTGATCCTGTTCGACCTGGACGGCTTCAAGCTCTACAACGACACGTTCGGGCACCCGGCGGGGGACGTGCTGCTGCAGATCATCGGGCGCGAGCTCGCGGCCGTGGTCGGCGAGAACGGTGTGGCCTACCGACTCGGCGGCGACGAGTTCTGCGCTGTCCTGCCCCGCGGGGCCGATCCTGATGACGACGGCCGGCGACTCGCCGCGGCGATGGCCCACCAAGGCCACGGCTTCAACGTCGGTGCTTCCTACGGCGCCACGACCATCGCCGCCGGGGCAGCGGCGTCGGAGCGCACGATCTCGGTCGCGGACGAGCGCCTGTATGTCTGCAAGAACGGTCGACGCAGCTCCGCCGACGAGCAGAGCGCCGAAGTCCTGCTCGCGGTCCTGGCCGAGCGTACCCCCGACCTCAACGATCACGCCACGACGGTCGCGGACCTCGCCCACGCCGTCGCTCGTCGTCTCGGCCTCGACGAACACCACGCGGCCCGGGTCCGCCGTGCCGCCGCGCTGCACGACATCGGCAAGATCGCCATCCCGGACGACATCCTGGCCAAGCCGCGTGGGCTCACCGAGGACGAATGGCGACTGATGCGCCAGCACACCGTGATCGGCGAGCGGATCCTCGCGGCCGCGCCCGCACTCCGGCCCGTCGCCGAGATCGTCCGCTCCTCGCATGAGCGCTGGGACGGACGCGGCTACCCCGACGCGCTCGCCGGCGAGGCCATCCCGCTCGGGGCACGCATCGTGTTCGCGTGCGACGCCTACGACGCCATGACCAGCTCGCGCCCGTACAACCAGCCGATGAGCGAGCAGGAGGCGATCGCCGAGCTGAGATCGTGCTCCGGCACCCAGTTCGACCCCGACGTCGTGGCCGCGCTCGTCGCCGTGCTTGGCTCCGCCGACTCGACCGGCGCGGCCGATCGCCGGACCGCTCCGGCCGCGGCCTGAGGGTCCCGGACCGGCACCTCGCCATACTCGATGGCGTCGGATGGCGTCGGAGCACGAACTGGTGATCAGCCCCACCGCGCTCTTGACCGCGCTGGCGCTGGCTGAAGAACACGGTGGCGCGCGGGCAGCGGTCCGGGCGGTCGGCCTCGAAGCGAATCCGCTCGAGGGCATGGAGGGCGTGCGCCCCGACCTCGCGCGGCAGCTGGGCGGGCTGGTCGGCGCCGACGCGACGGGCGAGGCCGCCGCGCTCGGCTTTCTCGCCGGTCGCGCCACGCACCGACTGCGGACGCTCGACGTGTCGTCGTTCCTGATGGACCAGGACCTCGTCGTCCGCGGTGCCGAAGGGCGCTCGATCATGCGACTGCCGTGGTTCGCGGCGGATCTGTTCGTGGCTCGTCAAGTTCCCGACATCACCGAGATGCCGGAGGACGTGCGGGCGACGACGGTCACGAACTACCGGGCGGCTCTGCGTGGCGAGCGCCGCACGTTCGCGTTCACGAGCTACGGGCTGCGCTACACGGTCGAGTCGGTGCCGGTGCGCGGAGAGGACGGGCACGTCCGGGCGGTGCTCGGCCTCGCGCGCCCCGCGGCGCCCGCCGCGGACGTGCCGTTGACCGCGCGCGAACGCGAGATGCTGCAGCTCGCCGCCAACGGGTTGTCGGGTCCCCAGATCGCGGCGCACCTGGTGCTCAGCCCCGGAACCGTCAAGACGCACTTCCAGAACATCTACAAGAAGTGGGGTGTGTCCGACCGTGCCGGCGCGGTTGCCCGCGCGCTCCGGCAGGGGCTGATCGACTAGCGGAGGCGAACTACGCCGATCGGCAGATTGTGAGCCGGTCGTGCACCCGCTGAGATGGTTCCAGTGCGGGAGCGCGTACTGGTAGTGGATGACGATGCGGTCGCGCGGCGTCTCCTGGTGACCATGATGGTCGGCGAGGGGTTCACCTGTGCCGCCGCGGAGACGCTCGCGCAGGCGCGGGCCCGGACGGTCTCCTTCGACCCGGAGCTGATCCTGCTCGACGTGAACCTCGCCGGCGAGTCCGGTCTCACGCTCGCGGACGAGCTGCGGATACGCGCCGGGGGGCCCGCCGTGCTCATCGTCAGCGCCGACGACGACGCGGAGGTCGCCAAGCGCGCACTCGACGCCGGAGCGCTCGGGTACGTGACCAAGCCGTTCACGCGCACCGACCTCACGATCGCGGTCGACGCCGCTCTCCGGCGTCGGAGTGAAAGCCAGAGCGCGATCCTCCGGCTGCGTCACGCGAACGAGGAGACCGTCCGGCGGCTTTCGAAGGCGGTCGAGTTCCGCGATCCCGAGACCGGCGCGCACATCGAGCGCATGAGTCACTACTGCGCGCTGCTGGCCACGCACTTCGACCTCGAACCCGAGCTCATACGGGTGGCGAGCGGCCTGCACGACGTCGGCAAGATCGCGACGCCGGACTCGATCCTGCTCAAGCCCGGGCCACTGACCGTCAGCGAGCGCGCGGTGATGGAGACACACGCGCAGATCGGCTATGAGCTGCTCGAGGGCTCTGGAATCCAGCTGCTCGACCAGGCCGCGGTGATCGCCTGGTCGCACCACGAGCGCTACGACGGAACCGGCTATCCGCGTGCCCTGGCCGGCGAGGACATCCCGCTGTCCGGCCGGATCGCCGGCGTCGCGGATGTCTTCGACGCGCTCACGACCCAGCGTGTGTATCGCTCCCCGCTGTCGGTGGACCAGGCCGTAGCGGTGCTGCGCGACGAACGCGGGCGCCACTTCGATCCTGTCGTCGTCGACGCCTTCCTGAGTGACCTCGAGGCCGTCGAGGCGATCATGACCCGCTTCGGGGTCGCCGCCACGGGGCACACGGCCACGACATCCGAGCTCGTCTCACTGCAGGTCGCGGCCGCGAGCCTCGGGATCACCGTGAGCCGGCTGCGTCGGTGGGCCGACAGCGGTCGCGTGAAGATCGTCCGCACGGCCGGCGGGCATCGCCGGTTTCCGGTGACGGAGGTACGCAGGCTCGCGAGCGAGCGCGCCACGCCACCTGCGGTGCGGCCGCTCGACCCCCCGTCCGACCCGCTGCGCGGGCTTGCGCACGTCTTGGAGCAGCACGGTCGCCGGCTCGCGGACATCGCCGCGGCGGCGCTCTACAACGGTGACCCGGAGGGCTGGTTCGGAGCTGCGCCGGCCGACCAGGACCGCACGGAATGGCTCACGGCGCTCGCTCGCGGCTGCCGCAGCGGCGACTACGCAGAGGCCTTCCGAGCGTCCGAGGTGTTCTTGCAGCGCGCGTACCTGCGCGGCACCGGCCTCCTGGAACGACTCAGGTTCATCGAGCACCTGAGCCGCCTCGCCGTGCAGGCGCTGACGAAGCTCGGGGCCTCGGGCGACGAGATCGTCGGGACCCGCCGCCTGTTCGCCGCCCTCGGCGAGGCGCACCTCGACGAGCGCGAGTGACGCCGTGGTGGGGCAGATCCCGAAGACGATGCAGGCGGGAGCCCCACGTCCTGAAGCGTCGCGTCAGCGATCGTCGTCGTCCTTCGGGATGATCGAGATCGCGCCGCTGCGCTCGAGGATCGCGTGCTTGATCTGATCCAGCCGCTCGACCCCCTCTTCCAGCCGCGCCGTCTCGAGCACGTCGTCGAGCCGGATCTTCATGTGCGTGAGACGCTCGTCGAGGACGTGGCCGTTCTCGATGAGCACCAGCGGCGCGTCCTCGAGCACGTGGCTGATGTCGGCCCAGCGGTGCGCGGCGGTGTCGCTGGCGCGGTTGATGACGACGAGCGTGACGGTGATCACCGCCGCGGTCGTCAGCGACGAGTCGTCGCCGATCAGCGCCTGTCCGACGGTCTGCGAGATCAGCAGCAGCAAGATCAGGTCGAAGATCGTGATCTGGGCGAGTCCGCGCTTGCCGCTGAGCCGGACGACGATGAGCAGCAGCAGGTAGCAACCGATCGCGCGGAACACGGGTTCCATCCGGAGGCTCCTTCCGTCAGGGGTAGACGAATTGATGGACGCGGACCGGCCGTGAACCGGCAACCGTCACGGTGCCGCGGCCGGAGCCGAGGCGCTTCGGCGTCAACGTGAACGAGACGCTTGCGCCGGCCAGCGCCGTGAAGTCGAAGACGAGGCGATCGGCGTGCGCGGTGACCCGCTCCGCCGGCGGCCGGACCTCGGACACGTCGTAGCCGTCGAGGAACGCGCGGCTGACCGACACGGCCACCGGCCGGCGCGCACGCGCGACGGTGACTTCGAGCTGTGTGTCGACCGACCGGCGGCCGAAGCGCTCGTAAGAGACCGTCGCGCCGGCGCTGCCGGCCGTCGTCTGGCTGAAGAGGCCGCCGCCGAACAGGCCGGCGACGGCCGCGACCGGGAGCAGCGCGAGCACACGCCAGGCCAGCTTCTGAACCCGTCGGAAACGCCGTTGGAACTCCAGCGACTGGTCGATCTGCAGGCCGTTGGTGACCGGCGGCTCGGGACCCGGCACCGGATCAGACCCCCGAGACGGTCGGACGCCGCGCTCGCCGCCGGCCGTCCCGGGCGCAGGTCACGCCGACGCCGGTGTGACGGCGAGTCCCCCGTCGTGGATCTTGCTGTGCGGGTCCTCCGTGTTGCCCTCTCGGACCGCCGACACGTCGGCCTTGTAGTCGCCGCGGCCCGTCGGATCGCTCAACAGCAACGAGGCCAGCTCGAACAGGCACAACCCCACGTGCGGCGCCCAGTGCCTGGTGCCCTTGCGGTATTCCCCGGTGAGGAACGGGGTGGCGGCCAGCGCGACCGCACCCAGCGCGTCGATCGCGAGATGGGCCTTGTACGGAATCACCTTGACGACGCCGAGCGGGTAGTCGGTGAGCATCGCGTAGCCCACATGCACCGCGCCGGCCACGCGGACCTGCGTCCCGGCCCTCGTGCCTTCGAGGCCCACGAGGCTGGGGAAGACCGTCATCAACGCCGTGCCGACCGAGTAGTCCGTGGCGCCGTGCAGCGATGCGTCGATCGGTCGCGGCCAGCCGGCGCTGGTGTGCTGCGTCACGGCTTGAGCACCACTTTCACGCACTCGTCCTGCTTGTGCTTGAACGTCTCGTAGCCGTCCGGCGCCTGTCCGAGGTCGAGCCGGTGCGTGACGATGAAGCTCGGGTCGATGTCGCCCTTGGTGATGCGCTCGTAGAGCGGCTTCATGTACCGCTGCACGTGGCACTGGCCCGTCTTGATCGTCAGGCCCTTGTTCATAAGCGCGCCCATCGGGACCTTGTCCATCAGCCCGCCGTAGACGCCGATGATGGAGACGATGCCGCCCGGCCGGCACGCGAGGATGGCGTCGCGCAGGGCGCCGCCTCGGTCGCTCTCGGAGCGGGTCGCCTGCTTGACGCGCTCGGCGGCGTGCAGGACGCCGTGGGAATCGGTGGCCTCCATGCCGACGGCGTCGATCACCGCGTCCGGTCCTCGCCCGCCGGTCAGCACCTTCAACTGCTCGACGATGTCGGCGTCCTCGTCGAAGTTGATGGTGTCCGTGGCTCCCGCCCGGTTGCGAGCCATCTCGAGGCGATAGTCGAACTGGTCGATCGCGATCACCTGCTCGGCGCCCAGCATCACCGCGCTGGCGATGGCGAACTGGCCGACCGGGCCCGCGCCGAAGACCGCGATCGACTCGCCACCCTGGATCTCGCAGAAGTCGGCGCCCATGAAGCCCGTGGGCAGGATGTCCGACAGGAAGAGCACCTGCTCGTCGGGAAGGCCGTCCTCGATCTTCAGCGGCCCCACGTCGGCGAAGGGCACGCGAGCGTATTCGGCCTGCCCACCCGCATAGCCGCCCGTCAGGTGTGAGTAGCCGAAGATCCCGGCCGTCGCATGGCCGAACATCTTCTCCGCCAGCCCGGCGTTCGGGTTCGAGTTCTCGCAGACCGAGTACAGCTCGTGCCGGCAGGCCCAGCAGTTGCCGCACGCGATCGGGAACGGCACGACGACGCGGTCGCCGACACGCAGGTTCGAGACGCCGCGACCGACGTCGACGATCTCGCCCATGAACTCGTGACCGAGGATGTCGCCCTTCTCCATCGTCGGGATGTAGCCGTCGTAGAGATGCAGGTCAGACCCGCAGATCGCGGTCGACGAGATCTTCACGATCGCGTCGCGGTCGTTGAGGATCTTGGGGTCCGGGACGTTCTCCACCTGCACGGTGTTGCGTCCCGACCAGACGTTCGCCCTCATCGCGCACCCGCCTTCGCGGCCTCGGAGTCGCTCAACGGCTGCGCGGGGCGCTGCTTGAGCTTGCGCTGCGCCTGCTCGCCTTCGGGCGATCCGTCCGAGCGAGGGATCTCGCCCGTCTCGACGCGCTGCTTGAAGTGCCGGAGATCGTCCTTGACCTTGGGCAGCGGAGCGGAGCCGATGAGCTTCTGGACGACCTCGCCGAGCTTGCCGCCCGTGGTGCCGCCCTCGAGGTCGACATGGATCTCGGTACCCCGGTCGCCCGGAGCGGTCCTGAACGACACCGCGGCGTCCGCGTCGTCGATGTACGCCGGTCGGTACTCGTCACTGTGCCACAGGCGCTCGACTTCGTCGCGCGGCCGGTTGACGGTGATCGCGGTTCGGGAGCTCATGCCCATACCTCCGGTTGCCGACAAGCTCTGCCTTCGTACTCGCCGCCCGCTCGCGCCGCGAAACTGGGTAGCTCGCCGCATCTTTGCCTGGGGCATACGCCTCAGAAGGTCATGCAGGCTCCCCCGGCTGCCCGATCTCGATCACCCCGTAGCGAAGTGCGAACAGGAGCGCCTGCAGCTGCGAGTGGACGCCGAGCTTGGCGAGGATGTTCGCGACGTGGTTGCGGTGTGTGCGGGGCGACACGTGCAGCTGAGCGGCGGCCGCGCGGTTGCCGAGCCCCTCCGCCAGCAGGTGCAGGACCTCCCGCTCGCGTGCGGTGAGGCTGTCGAGCGCGCGCCGATCGTCGAGCTCTCGCTCGCGCCGTCGCCCGGCGAGGCGCAACAGGTCGACGACCTCGGCGAGCGGCATCAGCGGCTCTCCGCAGCGCACCCGGCGGATCGCCGCGATGACGTCCAGCAGATGGGTTTGCTCGGTGAGCACGCCCGCCGCCCCGTGCTCGACGGCGCTCGCGGCCGCCGCGCGGTCCGCTCGCGCGCTGATGATCAGCGCCTGAGCGTCAGGACTACGTCGGCGCAGGTCCGCGATCAGCTCGGCGCCGTCGCCGTCCGGGAGGAGCAGGTCGACGAGCGCGACGTCGACGTCGTCGGTCATGGTGCGAGCCTCGGCGAGCGATCCGGCTTGCCGAACGTCACCGACGTCGGGCTCGGCCTCGAGCGCCGCGCCCATGGCCTCGCGAAGCGCGGCGTGGGCCTCGACCAGCAGCAGACGCAGGCGCTTGTCCACACCCGGCCGGTCCAGCGCCGGAACGGCAGCGCGGACCTCGTCGAGCGCGCGTTCGCCCTGCGCGCGCGCCGCGGCGGTGGCGAGCACGCTGGCAGCCGCGCGCAGAAAGTCGGCCTCGTCGGGCCCGAACCGGCGCTGACACGCAAGGACGGCAAGCGCCCCGAACGGTGTGTCGAGTCCGGGCACGCCGACGACCACCCACCCCGTGCCCTCGCGGGGCGCCGCGACGAGGCCGGTCTCGGCGGCGTCCTCGTAGAGGACCGTGTCGCCCTGCGCCATCGCCCGTGCCAGCAAGGGGCCAGCCGCCGTGGGGCCGAGCACTTGGCCGATGGCCTCTGGTGCCCGGCCCGCCGCTGCCCGCACCCGGTAGCGGTCGTCCGCCCGTTCGTGTTCGACGACGAGCGCCCGGTCGGCGCCGAGGATGCCGACGATCGCGTCGACCGCATCCGTGCGCAGATCCTGGATGTCGTCGTCGATGGCCGCTCGCCGGGCCAGGTCCGCAAGCGCGGACTGCTGCTGGGTACGCCGGTGGCGATCGGCCTCCACGAGCTTGCGCTCGGTGATCTCGTGGATGGCGACCGTGGTCTCACGTGGAGAAGGCGAGACGTGGACGTGGAACCACCGGTGCCCCAGCGGCAGCTCGAAGACGACCGTCTGCTGGTTGTGCCCCGCCGTGACCACGTGGGCCTCGACTTCCGAGCCGGCGAAACCGGGGAAGACGTCCGCGACCGCCTGACCCACGAGGTCTGCGCGAGCCAGGGATCGGCCGGTGAGGTCGTTGAGGAGCAGGACCGCGCGCGCGTTGAGGTAGGCGCAGCGCCGGTGCTCGTCGAAGACGCAGAAGGCCTCCGTCACGCCCTCGACGACCGCCTCCGTCCGGTGCTCCGAGGCGCGGAGCCTCGCCTCCTCACGCCCCCGCTGGGTCACGTCCCGGTGAATCGCGAGGTACCCGATCAGCTCGCCGTTCGACTGGGCGCGGATGGCGCCGGCGGTGACCTCGACGTCGAAGTGGACCCCGTCCCGGCGCCGTGCCACCAGCTCGATCCGGCTGCGTCCGCGCTCGGTGAGCTCTCGCTCGAGCCGAGCGAGGGACAGGTCGCCGGGCAGGACCGCAAGCGCACGGACCGGGTGTCCCAGCACCTCCGCGGCGGAACAGCCGTACATCCGCTCGGCGCCCGGGTTCCAGCCCGTCACGGTGAACTCCCGGTCGGTCGCGACCACGGCCGCGTCGAGGATGTCGATCAGGCCCGCGAGGTACCCACGCGCGGGGTCCGCGGACCCGAGCTCGGCGGCTGGGTCGTCGGGGTCGGTCGATCCGATGCCAGGCATGCGAACCGCGCCGACCTACCGAGGTTCCTGCGGAACGCGGGGCCGGTAGCGGCTGATCGTCTCGTGCACCTCATCGTCGTTCTCGAGCCCCGAGCCGATCGCACCGACCACGGTCGCCATCGACGCGGCGAACCACGCAGCGGCGGCGTAGTCCCCGAAGCCCGCCGGATGACCGAGGCTGGACTCCATGAACCCTTCCGGAACCACGAGCGCCATCCCGCCCAAGACGGCGACGTAGAGCACCGCATAGCTGAACAGCAACCCGAGCAGCAACGTCACCACGGTCGCGGTGTTGGCACGCTGGGTGAGCGCTGGGTCACGTGCGTGATCCGGCCGTTCCCAGAGCGAGTGCGCGACGACGAGCCAGACGCCGAGGCCGCCGACGGCGAGCAGCATGATGAGCAGCAGCCGGGCGACCGCGAGTTGATCGGCGATGCCCCAGGCGTTCGCGTTGACGACGAAGAACCCGGCGCTCGCGAGGGTCGTGACCAACACCTTCGACAAGTCGCGCACGAGGCGGTGGGGCCGATTCGCGAGCACCATCTGGCCGATCGACAGCTCCTCGTCGGCACGGGGCGGCGCTCCGTCGGCGCGGTCAGCTCGCGCCTGCATTCCTTGTCGCTACCCGCAAGCTGCGGTTGTCAACATCCTTGCTCGATGCCCGGAACTCGCGAGGTAGCCGTGCCCCTCGTCGGGCGCGACGAGGAACGGCACCTGCTCGAGTCGCTGATCGCCGCGGTCGACACGCGGGGTGAGGCGATGGTTCTCAGGGGGGAACCGGGGATCGGCAAGTCGCGGTTGCTGTCAGAGGCGGTGCGGACGGCGCAGGAGCGTGGGCTGCGGATCCTGACCACGGTCGGCGTGCAGTCGGAGGCGCACCTGCCCTATGCGGGGCTGCACCAGCTGCTGCGTCCGGTGCGCCGGCGGGTGTCGACGCTCCCGCCGTTGCAACACGCCGCGCTCGACGCGGCGTTCGGCCTCAGGGACGACGTCGAGCCCGAGCCGTTCCGCATCGCGCTGGCGGCGCTCGACCTGCTCTCCGAGGTGGCCGGGGAACGGCCCGTCCTGGTGGTCGTCGACGACGCGCAGTGGCTCGATCGGCCGACCGTGGATGTCCTCGCGTTCCTGGCCCGGCGGATCGAGGCGGACCCGATCCTGCTGCTGGTCGCCATCCGCGACGGGTACGGCGCGGTGCTCGGCGACTTCGGCTTGCCCGAGCAGCGCCTTCAGCGGCTCGACGAGGCCGCAGCGGCCGAGCTGCTCGACCAGTCGGCGCCGTCGCTCGCCGCACCGGTGCGGACGCGGGTCCTGCGCGAAGCGGCAGGCAACCCGCTCGCCGTCTTGGAGCTTCCGGCGGCATGGCGCACCGGTGGGCCGGAGGCGGCCGGCGCGGACACGGTGCCGCTGACGGACCGGCTGGAGCGCGCGTTCGCCGGCCGGGTGGCGGAGCTGCCGGACCTGACCCGCCGCCTGCTGCTGGTGGCCGCGTCCACGGACGACGCCGCAGTCGGGCCGATGCTCCGAGCCGGAGGGGTGATGGCGCAGGCCGACATCGAGCTCGACGCGATCGCTCCCGCGGACGAGGCAGGGATCGTCACCGTCGACGCGCACGCGCACACGCTGGTCTTCCGGCATCCGCTGGTGCGCTCGGCCGTCCTCCAGAGCGCAAGCCTGGCGGACCGCCAGCGGGCCCATCACGCACTCGCCAGCGTGCTGGACGACGAACCCGATCGACGGGCCTGGCATCACGCGGCGTCGCTGACGGGCGAGGACGAGCAGGTCGCGGTCGAGCTCGAGCAGGCGGCGGAGCGCGCGCGGCATCGAGGGGCGCTGGCCGTCGCGGTGACCGCGCTCACCCGCGCGGCCGAGCTCGGCCGGTCGTCGGGGCGCGCCCGGCGGCTGCTGACCGCGGCGGTGCTGGCCGTGGAGCTCGGACGGTGGGATCTGGTCCGGGAGGTGCTGATCGAGGTCGAGCGGCTGCCGCTGAACGCGTTGGAGCGGGCACGCGTGATCTACGTCGAGGAGATGGGCTTCTTCTATCCGTCTCGGGGCCACGACCGCGACGCGGTGATCCTCGAAGCCGCGGAGCACGCCCAGGCGGCGGGTGACACTGCCCTGTGGCTCGAGCTGCTCTGGCTCCTCGTGTCGCGGATGTGGTGGTTCGGGGCCGAGCCCGGGCATGCGACGCGCCGCCGGATCGGTGCGTCCCTGCGTGAGCTCGGCGGTGCCGAGGCCGAGAACCCGCTGGTCTTCGCCATCTACGCGTTCGCCGACCCGTTGGGGCACGCCGCCGCGGTCCTGGATCGCCTGCAACGGCTGGACGGCGGACGCAAGCTGGACCCCGACGCCGCCCAGTACTTCGGCCTGTCGGCGCTCGTCGTCGGGGCGTTCGACCTGGGCAGCGATCTGCTCGCGGTCGCGGTCGACGGGTTGCGCCGGCAGGGGCGGCCGGGACGGTTGTGCCGTCCGCTGGTCAGCCGGGCGCTGATGGCCGCGCGGCTCGGTGAGGCCGACAGCGCCATCACGGCCGCCGAAGAGGGCTCACGGATCGTCGAGGAGATGCGTGAGCCGGTGTGGGCGCTCGCGGCCGCGAACGCGTCGATGGCGCTGGTGGCCGCGATGCGGGGTGAGGAGCGCGCCGCGGACGAGCTCGCGGCGCGGGCCAATGTCGTCGCGGAGGCGACGGGGGCCCGGCACGCCGTGGCGAACGCGCAGTCCGGCAGGGTGCTGGCCGCCCTCGTGGCCGGGCGGTTCGACGACGCCTACCGATACGCCGAAGGGCTGTTCGATCCCGGCGATCCCGCCTATCACCCCGTGATGTCGACGTGGGTGATCGCGGACCTCGCTGAGGCGGCGAGCCATGTGGACGAGCTCGCCGCGGCACGGCGACGCGTCGCCGAGGTCGAGGCGCGCGCAGGTGACCGGTCCGGGACGTGGGTCGCGCTGGCCCTCGCACACGCACGCGCCCTGGTCGGCGAGCCCGAGATGGCCGGCGCGCAGCTGGAGCGCGCGCTCGCGAGCGACCTGCGGCGCTGGCCGTTCCATCGCGCGCGGCTCCAGCTCGCGTACGGCCGGTGGCTGCGACGGGAGCGGCGGGTCGCCGAATCTCGCGCGGTCCTGCGCACGGCGCGCGACACGTTCGACGCCCTCGGCTGCGCGCCGTGGGGCGACCAGGCGCGCCAGGAGCTCCGCGCGTCCGGCGAGCGCAGCCGGCGCCGGGTGCCCGCGGCCCGCGACCAGCTCACCGCCCAAGAGCTGCAGATCGCGCAGTTCGCCGCGGAGGGTCTGTCCAACCGGGAGATCGGTCAGCGCCTGTACCTCTCGCACCGCACCGTCAGCACGCACCTGTACCGGATCTTCCCGAAGCTCGGCATCAGCTCGCGCGCGGAGCTCGGCGCGGCCCTGTCGCCGGTCGCGGAACCACGTACGTAGCCGGTCTGAAGTGCCGTCAACTGACGTATGCGACGGCGAGCGCGCCGTGCCAGATTCAGGAGCGATGACACGGCCAGCGCGCCGCACTGGCACCGCCTCCCCGGCCTGACCGTCGTCCCGTTCCACACCGCCGGTCTCGGCCGGCTCTTCGAAAGGCACTGATGTCGCTCCTCCCCTCGTCCCGCGTCGTCGGGACCGTCCTCGCCTTCGCGGCTGCGTCGGCGACGCTCTTCGCCGCGTCCGCGGCGCAGGCCGCCCCCACGGCCAAGCCCTCCAAGCCGACCGTCGTGCTCGTGCACGGCGCCTGGGCCGACGGCTCGAGCTGGGCCGGCGTCACGCGCGCGCTCCAGGCCGACGGCTACACCGTGACCGCGCCGCCCAACCCGCTGCGCGGCCTCCAGGCCGACGCCGCCTACCTCGCGAGCTACCTCAAGACCGTCAAGGGCCCGATCGTGCTCGCCGGCCACTCCTACGGCGGAGCCGTGATCACCGAGGCGGCGACCGGCAACCCGAACGTCAAGGCGCTCGTCTTCGTCGACGCGTTCATCCCGGACACGGGCGACAGCGTGCTCTCGCTGCTCACGCCCAAGGACGGGCCTGCCCCCGACCCGAACGCGTTGTTCGACGCCGTGCCCTTCCCGGGCGCGCCCGAGGGTGTCGTGGACTGGTACTTCAAGCCGGCGGCGTTCCCGAGCGCGCTGGCGAACGACCTGCCCAAGCGCGAGGCGGCGGTGCTGGCCGCGGCCCAGCGACCGATCGCCGTCAACGCGTTCGTCGAGAAGACCGGCACGCCCGCCTGGAAGACGATCCCGTCCTGGGCCGTGATCGGCACGGAGGACCACATCCTCCCGGTGGCGCTGCAGACGTTCATGGCCACCCGCGCCAAGGCGCACATCACCAAGGTCAAGGCGTCCCACCTGTCGCTGATCTCGCAGCCGGCCGCCGTGGCCAAGGTGATCCGCACGGCCGCTCACGCCAAGCGCTGAAAAGACTGGTAGTTGCGCGGAGCACGAACTATATTGTTTAGCTATGCAACTAGTTCGTGCTCAGCGCCCGGAGATCGCCAGTGCGGTCCGGCGCACGCTGGCGGGCGTGAACCTCCCGGCTCTTCCCGTCACGCTGCGCTTTTGGGATGGCAGCGTGCTCGAGGGCGGTGCGCCTGTCGTTGAAGTTCGCGGTCCCGAAGCGATCGCGTATGTCCTGCGGTCCCCGAACCAGATCGGGCTCGCCCGGGCGTGGGTGACGGGTGCGGTCGACGTGCCCGACGACCGCGATCTGGAGGCGATCCTGTCGCTGCGCGGGTCGTTCCGGATCGACCTGTCGAAGCTGGACATCGCGCGGCTGGGCGCCGCCGCGGTCCGCATCGCCGGCCCGGCACTCCTGCGCCGCGCGCCCGTCCCCGCCATCGAGGCGCCGCGCGCCGGTCGGCTCCATTCGCTCACGCGTGACAAGGCCGCCATCCAGCATCACTACGACGTGTCCAACCGGTTCTACGAGCTCGTGCTCGGGCCGAGCATGGTCTACTCGTGCGCGTACTTCGCGTACCCCGGGGAGTCGCTCGAGGCGGCGCAGGCGCGCAAGCTGGACCGCATCTGCCGCAAGCTGCGCCTCGCCCCAGGTGAGCGGCTGCTCGACATCGGCTGCGGCTGGGGTTCGCTGCTCATCCACGCGGCTCGCGAGTACGGCGTGCACGGGGTCGGGGTGACGCTCAGCGAGGCGCAGGCCGCGCTGGCGCGGGAACGCGTCGCGAAGGCCGGGCTGAGCGACCGGATCGAGATTCGCGTGCAGGACTACCGCGAGATCACCGACGGGCCGTTCGACAAGGTCTCGAGCGTCGGCATGTACGAGCACGTCGGCCGGGGTGAGCTCGAGCACTACACGGCGGCGGTGCACGAGCTGCTCGCTCCCGGCGGGCTGTTCCTCAACCACGGGATCGCGCGACTGCACTCCGACCCGCCCGCGGCGGACACGTTCATCTACCGCTATGTCTTCCCGGACGGCGAGCTGTCGCCGGTCACGGACGTGATGACGGCGATGGAGGGGTCGGGGTTCGAGGTCCGCGACGTCGAGTCGCTGCGCGAGCACTACCCGCTCACGCTGCGCCGCTGGGTGGCGAACCTGGCCGCCAACCGGGACGCCGCCACCGCGGAGGTCGGCGAGCAGCGAGCACGGGTGTGGCGGCTGTACATGCTCGGCTCGGCGCTGGGCTTCGAGGAGGGCGACGTGACCGTCTACCAGGTGCTGTCTGCCCGCGACGGCGCGCCGCACGGGCTACCGCTGCAGCGGGTGGAAGCGCTGCGCGCGCCGGCGTGCGAGCGCACCGTCCGCACCCGCGAACGGCGGGGCGGGGAGGTGCCGGCGCACACCAACGGCGTGCCGCATCGCTAGCTCAGGGCCGGAGGGCGTCGATCCGCCGCTGGCGCTCCGCGTCGTGAGCGGCGATCGTCTGCCGGATCTGCTGAGAGATCCGCTCGGAGTGGTCCGCGCTCTGCCGGAGCGGGGAGCGAGGTCGGACGCGCAACGCGCGTAGGCCGATGAGCTCGGACAGGTCGGTGACCGGCTCGAGCTCGCTCCCGCACCCGGGGCACAGGAACCCCGCGCTCTCGGCGGCCGGGACGTCGCGCCAGACACGCGACCGGCAGCGGAGGCACTTGGAGTGGGACATCAGACGCGCCGGAGAGGCGCGTCGTTTCGGTCAAGCATGGGTGCTCCTGACTGAGCTCCTTCAGAGTGACCTGCGACGCAGCGGGCGAAGGGGCGGTGCCTGAGCGCTCTGTGAGCATAGACCTCGTGGCTGCGTCAACCGATCCGCTCGTCGATGACGACGTGGACGGTCGCACCCGCCTCCTTGCCGATCGCCTTGCGCAGCGCCGCGCGGACCGGCAGGCGGTGGGTGCCGTCGCCCTGCGCCATCAGCGCGCCGTCGAACGGCTCCCCGTCGATCGAGCCGCGGATCTTGACGAGGCCGCGCGTGCCGAAGAGCTCCTGCACGTCGTCGAGCACGACGCAGGTCCAGGCGCCGGGGTTGTCGCCCTTGCACAGCTCGGCGTCGAACGACTTCACCGGCGGCATCGGCTAAGCATCCAGGAACGGGAGCACGGTGGCCAGCACGAGGTCCGTGCGCGCGAGGCCGTTGAAGTGGGTCGTGCCGGGGAAGACGGCGAGCTGGGACTCGGGGACGCCGTCGAAGTCGCCGTTGACGTCGCCGCCGCGCAGGCGCAGGAACTTCGCGGCGTGCTCGATCGTGACCATGTCGCAGTCGCCGATCGTGATCAGGGTGGGCGCGGAGACGCCGCGGATCTGGTCGTCGGTCCAGTCGGGCGTGTGCTGCATGATCCCGCCGAGCTTGTCGAGCAGCGTCTGCAGGTGCTCGTGGTCGGGGTGCGGCGACTTGGCCAGGTAGGCGGCCTCCATCGGCGTGCCGGCGATCATCTCGACCTTCATCTCCATCACGACCTCCGTGTTCCCCCCGCGGTCGCCGTCACGCGAGAACGACGTGGAGGAGACCACGAGCTTGCGCACGAGCTCCGGATGCTGGACGCCGAGCTCGACGGCCACGGCGCCGCCGACGCTGAAGCCGAACACGTCGACCTTCGCCACGTGCAAATGGGCGAGCACGGCGACGACATCCTCGGCAAGCGCCGCGATGCTCAGCGGCCGGTCGATGTCGTTGGTGCGCCCGTGCGCCTGGAAGTCGAGCGCGATCACACGCCGATCGGCGGACAGCGCCGGCAGCAGCGCGCCGAACTGCTGGTCGATGTCGAACAGCCCGCCGTGCAGGACCAGCAGCGGCGTGCCGCCCTCGCCGTGCAGCTCGTAGTACACGTTCAGGTCGCCGACGGGGACGTAACCGGTCTCGTTCGCAGTGCTCATGTCCACCCAGACGAACCGGCGGCCGGAAACTCATCGTCACAAATCCGAGAGCGCTCGTAAGTACGGGCGAGATGCGGACCGACACCGAGCTGCTGCAGGGAGACGCGCGCGCCTACGCGGCGTTCTACCGACGGCACGAAGACGCCGTGCTCGGGTTCCACCTCAAGCGCGTCGGATCGGCGGAGCTCGCGGCGGACCTCACCGCCGAGACGTTCGCACGAGCGCTGGAAGGGCGCCGGCGGTTCGACCCCAGACGCGGAAACGCGGGCGCGTGGCTGTTCGGGATCGCGCGCAACGTGCTCAGCCGCAGCCTGGAACGCGGGCGGGTGGAGAACGAGGTCCGGCAACGGCTCGCGATGCAACCGCTCGAGCTGGACGACCACGCGATCGCGCGCATCGACGAGCTCAGTGACGAAGCGGCCCAGCAGGCCTTGGACGAGCTGCCGGAGGACCAGGCGCGGGCGGTGCGCGGTCGCGTGATCGACGAATACGGCTACGACGAGCTCGCCGAGCAGCTCGCATGCTCCGAGAGCGTCGTGCGCCAGCGGGTCAGCCGTGGCCTGCGCGCGCTGCGCGCCGAACTGGGGACGGACGAATGACGCGACTGCCCGAACTGGAGCGCGAGCTGCAGCGCGCGGCGGAGGCCCTGGAGCGCCGGCGCCGTCCCTGGTGGCGGATCTCGCTGCTCGGCGGGGGCGCGACGTTCGCGCTCGCGGCGACCGCGTTCGCAGCGGCCGAGCTGCTGCTGCCGGAAGGCGACCCCGTCCCGAAGGCCCCGCCGGAGCAACGGGCCTCCCTGCCCGACATGGACCCCGGGACGACGCGGCTCACGAGCCTGCGCGCCGAGGATCCCGGTGGCGGGCTGCCCTGGGGGCTTTCGGTCACGCGCGACAAGGCGGGGAACATCTTCTGCGCGCAGGTCGGTCGTGTGCAGGACGGGAAGCTCGGCGTCATCGGGCGCGACGGCACGTTCAAGGACGACGGGCGCTTCCACCCGCTCAGCCCCGACGCGAACCAGAGCGGCGTCTGCGGCGGGAGCCCGCCCGGCGGCGACCTCAGGCTCAGCCACAACGGACCGCCGATCCCCGCGAGCGGCTTCACCGGCAGCTTCCTCAGCCCGGCCGGCGGGTGCCGCGAGCACGTCGCCAACCCCAAGGCGACGATGTCCCCACAGACCCGCCGCAAGCTCCGCAACGTGCCGGTGTGCAAGGCGAGCAGCCTGCGCGTCGTCAAGTACGGATTCGCCGGCCGGGGCGCCGTCGAGATCGAGTACGGCGGCGTCCGCATCAAGGCCGACCCGGAGGAGAGCGGCGCCTACCTGTTCGTCCTCAAGCCCCGCAAGGGCCGTCGGCTGACCCTGAACGTCAAGTACGACGACGGCACGGTCTGCCGCGAGCGATCGGTGATGGACATCGAACCCTGTCCGTAGGCTGCCGGGCGTGGATCACCTGACCTGGCTCGGCTGGTGGCGCGACGGGGGCCGGGCCGCGCTCGAAGCCCAGCTGCTCGCCCATTGGGACCCGCTCG
Organism: Solirubrobacter phytolaccae; assembly: GCF_027587195.1. Lineage (GTDB taxonomy): Bacteria > Actinomycetota > Thermoleophilia > Solirubrobacterales > Solirubrobacteraceae > Solirubrobacter > Solirubrobacter phytolaccae. The sequence continues at coordinate 28,995 of NZ_JAPDDP010000014.1, forward strand.
ACGTCCGCGACGACCCGGCGCGCCACGCCGAGTACGCGCGCACGGCGATGCGGCTCGCGGGCCGGCTCCGCAACGGCGCCGGCGCCGGCCACCTCGCCGACGTGCTCGCCGCAGCGAACCGCGAGCTCGGCGTCCGCGTCAACGAACGCCAGCTCTGGGCCGTCGCGACCGAGATCGAGGGCTGGTACCGGCGCGAGGGGCCTTAGGCGGCGATCCCCCGCTCGATCACGCGGTCCACGGCCTCGGGCGAGAGGATGTGCTCGATCACCATGATCCCGATGCCGACCACGCCCGCGCGGTCGCCCAGGCGGGACGGGACGATCCGCAGGTCGCCCGTGGCCAGCGGCAGCGAGCGCTGGAAGATGACCTCGCGCACGCCCGCGAGCAGCTGCTGATGGGCGTCGGCGATGTCGCCGCCGATCACGATCGCGCCCGGGTTGAAGAAGTTCACGGCGCCCGCGAGGACCTCGCCCAGGCAGCGGCCCGCGTCGCGAACGGCCTGGATGGCCTGCGGCTCGCCCGCGCGCACGAGCGTGACGACGTCACGCGAGGACGAGGCGTCGAAGCCGAGGTCGCTCAGCTTCGCCGCCAGCGCGCGTCCGCCCGCGACCGCTTCGAGGCAGCCGATGTTGCCGCAGCGGCAGATCACGTCGTCGTGGCCGGCCAGCCGGACGTGGCCGATGTCGCCCGCGGCACCCTGGGCGCCGCGGTGGATGCGACGGCCGGCGACGATGCCGCAGCCGATGCCGGTGCCGATCTTCACGTAGAGCAGGTGCTCGTGCTCGCGCCAGTGGGTCCAGTGCTCGCCGAGCGCCATCGTGTTGACGTCGTTGTCGACCAGCACCGGGCCGTCGAAGTCCTTGGCGAACCAGCTCGGGATCGAGAAGCTGTCCCAGCCCGGCATGATCGGCGGGGCGACGGGCTCGCCGCGCGAGAACGCGACCGGGCCGGGCACGCCGACGCCGATGCCGCGCACGTCCGCCGGGGTGCGGTCCACCTGCGCCAGCAGCGCGACGAAGTGCTGCTTGACCGTCGACAGGACCTGCTCCGGCCCTTCGGCGATGTCCATGTCGAACGTCATCTCGACGAGCTGCGTGCCCGCCAGGTCCGACACGACGAGGCGGGAGTGGGTGGCGCCGAGGTCGGCGACCAGGACCACGCCCGCGCCCTGGTTGAACATCAGCACGGTCGGCGGCCGCCCGCCGGTGGAGGCGCTCGCGTGCGCCTCGTACACGAGCTCGTGCTCGCGCAGCGCGTCCAGGCGCTGCGCCACGGTCGACCGCGCGAGCCCCGTCTGCTTGACCAGATCGGCTCGTGTCACGGCGTCGCCGTTCCTGATGAGCCGCAGCAGCGTCCCTGCTCCCGTCACGACTTCCTTCCGTTCAGACCCTGCGCCATGCCTTCAGTTAACCAGGGAGTCCCCCGACTTACCTAAGGATTTGGACCAAAGTTTCACATGATTGGACAGAAGGTCGAACCGCTTTTCTCATCATCTGGACGAAGTGAGCGTTAGACGGCGGACCACTGCCGACCGCGGGGCAGCCCCGCATCCGCCTGGACGATCCGGTCGACGACCGCGGGGTCGAGCACGTGCTCGATCACCATGATCGCCGCGCCGACCACGCCCGCGCGGTCGCCGAGCTGCGAATGCCCGAGCCGCAGGTCGCGCGTCGCCATCGGCAGAGAACGGCCGAAGGACATCTCGCGCATGCCCGCGAGGAGCTGCTGGTGCACCTCGGACAGGTCGCCGCCGATGATCACGGCGCCGGGGTTGAAGAAGTTGATGCACTCGGCCAGCACCTCGCCGATCGCCCGGCCGGCGTCACGCACGGCCTGCGCGGCCTCGGGCTCGCCCTCGCGCACGAGCCGGACGACGTCACGCGCGGTCGTCGCCTCGAGCCCCGCCTTCGCGAGCCGGGCGGCCAGCGCGCGGCCGCCGGCCACGGCCTCCAGGCAGCCCATGTTGCCGCAGCGGCAGATCACGTCGGTGTGGCCCGCGAGCCGCACGTGCCCGATGTCCCCCGCCGCGCCCTGGGCGCCGCGGTGGATGCGGTTGCCGGAGATGATCCCGCAGCCGATGCCCGTGCCGACCTTGACGTAGAGCAGGTGCTCGCAGTGGCGCCAGTGCGTCCAGTGCTCCCCGAGGGCCATGATGTTCACGTCGTTGTCGACGAGCACCGGCACGTCGTAGTGCTTGGCGAACCAGTCCGGGATCGAGAACCCGTCCCAGCCGGGCATCATCGGGGGTGCGACGGCCTCGCCGCGCGAGAAGGCGACGGGCGCGGGAATCCCGACGCCGATGCCGCGCACGTCCTCACCGGCCCGGCCGGCCTCGGCCAGCAGCTCGGTGAAGCGCTCGTTGACCCAGAACAGGATCTGCTCCGGCAGCCGGGCGATGTCCATGTCGTAGGCGCGCTCGGCCAGCGGCGCACCCGACAGGTCGGTCACCGAGAGCCGCGCGTGCGTCGCCCCCAGCGCGGCGACCAGCACCACGCCCGCAGCCCGGTTGAAGGCGAGCACGGTCGGCGGACGACCGCCCGTGGACGCGCTGCCGCCCGCCTCGTAGACCAGCCGGTGAGCCATCAACGCCTCCACGCGCTGGGCCACGGTCGATCGGGCGAGACCTGTCCGACGTGCGATGTCGGCGCGTGTGACCGCCTCTCCGTCCCGGATCAGCCCCAGCACACGGCCGGCTCCCACCGGCGCGCCGAGGCTTTGACTCTCTCCTGCGGTCAACATGAGCGCGAGTTAACCAGAGACGCAACACGAAATCGACACAACTCACGAACGTATCGGGTCTAAGCGGGCTTGATCACGAACTTAAACGCCGGTCTTTTGCGTGGCGAAAGGGGAAAGTGACAGGTTTCAGCGCTGACAAACCGCTTCAGACACCGTTGTCGCGCCGTTGCACGACGCGGTCCACGTACGCCTCGGCGAGCACGTGCTCGATCGCCATCACGGCCGCGCCGGTCGTGCCCGCGTCCTCCCCGAGCCGCGTCGGGCTCACGACGAGATCGCGCGTGGCCATCGGCAGCGAACGGGCGAAGGCGGTCTCGCGCAGACCGGCGAGCAGGTGCTGGGAGGCGACGGCGAGCTCGCCGCCGAGCACGATCGCCCCGGGGTTGTAGAAGTTGATGCACGCGGCGAGCACCTCGCCGACCGCCCGGCCGGCGCTGCGTACGGCGCGCGCGGCGTCGGCCGATCCGGAGCGGGCCAGCGCGGCGACGTCCGCCGGAGAGGAGGCCTCGAGCCCGGCGGCGCGCAGCTGCTCGGCGAGCGCGCGTCCACCGACGACCGCCTCCAGGCAGCCCGTGTTCCCGCACGCGCACGGCACGTGCGCGTGACCGGGGACGCCGATGTGCCCGAGCCCGCCGGCCGTCCCGCGCGCGCCCTGGTGCACGCGGCCGCCTGAGACGATGCCGCACTCGATCGTGGTTCCGACCGACACGTAGAGCAGGTGGTCGACGGCACGCCAGTGCGTCCACTGCTCCGCGAGCGCGCGCAGGTTCACGTGCCGGTCGACGAGCACCGGCGCGTCGTGGAGGTGCGGCAGCGCGTCGCGCAGGTCCTGCTCGCACTCGCTGTCGACACCGATCCCCACGGCCCACACCCGCTGCGCCGGGACCTGCGCGTGCTCGAGCGTGGCCTGGAGATATGTCCGAACGGCCGCGGGGTCGATCATTGCGCTCTCATAGGTGCGCTCGAACACCGGCGTGGCGCCGAGGTTGCACACGACGACCTGGCAAAAGTTCGGCCGAAGGGTCGCCGCGAGCACCACGCCCGCTGTAGGGTTGAACTCGAGCGTGGCCGGAGGGCGGCCACCGGTCGATGGGCCGTCGGCCTCGTTGACGAGGCCGAGCGTCACCAGCGAGTGGACGCGCTCAGCCAGCGTGGAGCGCGAAAGCCCGGTGCGGAGCGTGAGCTGGCTTCGTGTCGTGGCGCGCTCGGCGCGGATCAGCCGCAACACGGCGCCCGCGCCCGCAGGGGCCTCGAACATGCCGCGAGTTAACCAGACTTGCGTCGGACCCGGACCGAAGTTTGGACGTTGGGTTCGGATTAAGTTGCGTTGTACGCCAGAAACAAGCATGCTTTTGCTTGACATCTGGGCTAAGCAGAATTAGCGTCCGCGCTCATGTCTGGAGGAGAGGTTCGCGTCGCCATTGCGGGGACGGGATTCATCGGTGCTGTCCACGCTCGGTCGGCGCGGCTCGCGGGTGCGCGCTTGGTCGGCGTCGCCGCGTCCTCGCCCGAGAGCAGTGTCCGCGCCGCGGCCGCGCTCGGCGCCGAGCGGGCGTTCGCGTCCGCGGAGGAGCTGGTCGAGGCGCCTGATGTGGACGTCGTCCACATCTGCACGCCCAACCATCTGCACAGGCCGTTGGCGGAAGCGGCGCTGGCCGCCGGCAAGCACGTGATCTGCGAGAAGCCGCTGGCGGTCGACGACCGCGGTGCCGAGGAGATGCTCGAAGCGGCGACCGCCGCCGGGCGCGTCACCGCGGTCCCGTTCGTCTACCGCTATTACCCCACCGTGCGCGAGGCGCGCGAGCGCATCCGCACGGGAGCGTCCGGTCCGGTCCGCCTGATCCACGGCGGCTACCTGCAGGACTGGCTGCTGCGCCCGGAGGACGACAACTGGCGCGTGGACGAGCAGCTCGGCGGCGCGTCACGCGCGTTCGCCGACATCGGCTCGCACTGGTGCGACCTCGCGGAGTTCGTCACGGGGCACCGGATCACGCGCGTGAGCGCGCGCACCTACCTCTCGATCCCGGCCCGGGTGACCGAGGACGCGGTGATCCTGCAGTTCGAGACCGACCAGGGCGCCGTCGGCAGCGCCGTTATCAGCCAGATCTCGGCCGGGCGCAAGAACCAGCTCACGCTCGAGATCGACGCCGCCGAGGAAGCGCTCGCCTTCAACCAGGAAGAGCCGGAGACGCTCTGGCTCGGCCACCGCGAGAGCGTCACGCTGCTCAAGCGCGACCCCGCCGCGCTGTCCGCGCCCGCCGCGCGCCTGGTGACCGTCCCCGCGGGCCACCCGCAGGGCTACAACGACTGCTTCGACGCCTTCGTCGCCGACGCCTACGCCGCCGCGACGACGGGCGAGGCCCCCGACGGGCTGCCGGACTTCCGGGATGGACTCCGCGCGGCCCGGATCACCGCGGCCGTGCTGGCGTCCGCCGAGACCGAGACCTGGGTCGACGTGCCGAGCGCGGCGGCCTTGACCGCGGAGACCGCTGATGTCTGAACAAACGCTCCTCCAGATGGAGGGCATCCGCAAGTCGTTCGTCGGCGTGGAGGTGCTCCACGGCGTCGACCTCGACCTGCGGGCCGGGGAGATCCACGCGATCGTGGGTGAGAACGGCGCCGGCAAGTCCACCCTGATGAAGACGCTCGCGGGCGTCCACGCGCCCGACGAGGGCACGATCCGGATCGACGGCCAGGAGGTGAGCTTCCACCACCCGGCCGCGGCCCAGGCCGCGGGCGTCGGCATCGTCTACCAGGAGTTCAACCTCCTGCCGGACCGCAACGTCGCGGAGAACATCTTCATCGGCCGTGAGCCGGTCAGGGCCGGCATCGTCGACCGCCGCAAGATGGAGCGCGAGACCGCCGCGCTGCTCGAGGAGGTCGGCGAGGCCAGCTTCGGGCCGCGCACCCCGGTGCGCTGGCTGTCGGTCGCGCAGCAGCAGGTGGTGGAGATCGTCAAGGCCCGCTCGCTCAACGCGCGCATCCTCGTGCTCGACGAGCCGACCGCGGCGCTGGCCGAGGGCGAGGTCGAGCTGCTGTTCACGCTCGTGCGCCGGCTCCAGGAGCTCGGCGTCGGCGTCCTCTACATCTCCCACCGCCTGCGCGAGGTGTTCGCGCTCTCGGACCGGATCACGGTCATCAAGGACGGCGGCGTCGTCAAGACGCTCAACACGGCCGAGACCAACCAGCGCGAGCTCGTGAACCTGATGGTCGGCCGCGAGCTCGACGGGTACTTCCCGGAGCGCGGCGCCAAGGACGACCTCGGCGACGTGCGCCTGAAGGTCTCCGGCCTCTCCACGGCGCTCCTGCGGGACGTCTCGTTCGAGGTACGCGCGGGTGAGATCGTCGGTCTCGCCGGGCTGCAGGGCTCGGGCCGGACGGAGATCGCGCGCGCGGTGTTCGGCGCCGACCCGATCGCCGACGGAACGGTGGAGATCGACGGCAAGGCCAAGCGCTTCAAGCATCCGCGCCAGGCAGTCAAGGCCGGTCTCGGGTTCATCACCGAGGACCGCAAGGCCGAGGGACTCGCGCTCGCGCAGTCGATCTCGGACAACATGCTGCTCGCCGTCCGGACGGTCATGCCCTCGCGCAAGCGGCGCTCGACGCCCGGCCTGATGACGGTGAAGGAGCTCGCGGAGGTGACCGAGCTGCGGGCCCGCGGCCCCGAGCAGGAAGTGCGCTTCCTGTCGGGCGGCAACCAGCAGAAGGTCGTCCTCTCCAAGTGGCTGGAGACCCAGCCCGGGATCCTCATCTTCGACGAGCCGACGCGCGGCATCGACGTCGGCGCCAAGGCCGGCATCCACGACCTGATCCGCAAGCTCGCGAAGGACGGCGTGGCCGTGTTGATGATCTCGTCCGAGCTGCCGGAGCTGATCGGCATGAGCGACCGCATCCTCGTGATGCACGAGGGCGTGCTCGCGGGCGAGCTGCCCGGCGGCGCGAGCGAGCCGCAGATCATGGAACTTGCGACCGGCTCCGCTGAGGTGGCGGCATGACCGTGGTTGATCCTTCTGAGTCGAGCCCGGGCACGCGCGCGGCCGCGCGCAAGGAGCGCGTGGCCGGGTGGCGCGTCGGCGTGCTGGCCTCGCCGGCGGCGCCCGTCTACGGCGCGCTGATCGGCATCATCGTCCTCGCCTGGATCGTCGTCACCATCGACGGCGGCGAGTTCCTGACGACGGGCAACATCGTCAACATGCTGCAGCGCTCGGTCGCGCTCGGCATCGTCTCGCTCGGCCAGACGGTCGTGATCCTGCTCGGGTCGCTGGACCTGTCGGTCGCGGCGCTCATCTCGCTCTCGTCGCTCGTGACCGCGCAGCAGATGGACGGCCAGCCGGGCAACGTCATCCCGGCGATCCTGATCGTCCTCGCGATGGGTGCCGGCGTCGGCCTCGCCAACGGCCTGATCATCACCAAGCTGCGCGTGAACGCGTTCATCGCGACGCTCGGCATGGCGCTGATCCTCGGCGGCATCATCGAGAACGGCTGGAGCGGCCCGCAGGGCGGCGTCACGGACGCGTTCTCCCAGGACCTCGGCTACACGCGGTTCGGCGTCATCCCGATGTCGTTCATCCTGTTCGCCGTCGTCGCGGTGGTGATCTGGTTCATCCTGCGCAGCACCCGCTTCGGCTACCGCGTCTACGCGGTCGGCGGTTCCGAGGACGTCTCCAAGCTCTCGGGCCTGCGCACGCACCGCACGATCATCGGCGCGCACATCGTGTGCTCGCTGACCGCGGTGATCACCGGCATCTTCCTGGCCTCGCGCCTGAAGGCCGGCACGCCGACCGTCGGGCTCGACGGCGGCTACGACCTCGAGTCGATCGCGGCCGTGGTGCTCGGCGGCACGGCCCTCACCGGCGGTCGCGGCGGCGTCATCGGCACGATCGGCGGCGTCTTCATCCTCGCCGTGCTCGACAACGTCTTCAACCAGCTCGAGTTCAACTCGTTCGTCAGGGATGTCGTCCGAGGCATCGTCATCATCGCCGCCGTCGCCATCTACGCGCGGCGCCAGGAGAAGAAGGCATGAGCACCGAGAACGTCGCCGCCTCCGGCTTCGGCGCGGATGAGCAGGATCGTGGCCGCCGCTTCCTGAGCGCGCTGGCCAGCACCGGGACGATCTTCATCCTGCTGCTGATCCTCTGGGTCTGGATCACGATCCTGAACCCGACGTTCGCCGAGCCCGGCCCGTTCCTGGCCTACCTGAAGCGCTCCGCGCCGCTGGTCATCCTCGCGGCCGGCGCGTACTTCGTGCTCGTCAGCGGCAACTTCGACCTCTCGGTCGGCTCGCTGGTGACCGTGATGGTGGTCGTCGCGGCGCGGCTGATCGAAGGCGAGCCGAGCCGCACGTGGCCCGTGATCCTGCTGCTGCTGGTGATCGGCGCCGTGGTCGGGTTCGCCAACGGGTTCATCTCGACGATCTTGCGCGTGCCCTCGTTCATCACGACGTTGGGGATGTTGCTCATCCTCAACGGGGCCGTGTTCTGGTGGACAGGCGGCGCGCCGCGCGGCGCGCTGTCCGACAACTTCCGCTCGATCGGGCGTCAGGGGATCGAGGGGATCCCGTGGATCGAGCAGCTGCCGTGGTCGGTGCTGTTGATGTTCGCGATCGGTGCCGCATCGGTGTTGCTGATGCGGGCCGACTTCGGACGACAGCTCATCGCCACGGGTGACAACGAACGAGCCGCCCGCCTGTCGGGCGTGCGCGTGGACCGCGTGCGGATCCTGGCCTTCGTCCTCTCGGGCGTCCTGGCTGCCGTCGCGGGCATTCTGCTCGGAGGCTTCGGCGGGGTTTCGGCCCAGGTCGGCAAGGGCCTCGAGTTCGACGCGATCACCGCCTGCGTGCTGGGCGGGGTCGTGCTCGGGGGCGGCCGTGGATCGGTCGTCGCCGCGATGGCCGGTGCTCTCACCCTCGAGGCGCTGTTCACGTGGCTCAACCTGCAGGGCATTTCCGGCGCGCTCGAGGACACCGTCCAGGGCGTGATCATCATCGGCGCCGTCGGCTTTGCCGCCTACCGGCTCCGGGGCGCCCGATGAAGCAGATGCACAATCAACGAGGAGGAACAGGGATGATCTGGAGGAGACTGGCGGGCCCCGCGGCCCTGCTGGCGTGTTGCGCGACGATTGCCGCTTGCGGCAGCACGGATGACCCGGGCAGCGAGACGACCGGTGACGCGACTCCGGTCGCCACGGCGACCGAAGGCCCGAAGACGGACCTGGGCGAGAACTCCGAGTTCTTCGTCCAGGCGGACTACGACAAGCAGCTCGCGCAGCGCTCGGCCACGCCTGAGGGCCCGGCCGACAAGCCGTGGGAGCAGATGATCGAGCCCGGCGAGATGGTCGACACGACCGAGTTCAAGGCCAAGAAGGCCGACAACTGGAACGTGTGCTTCTCGAACGCCGCGAACGACAACCCGTGGCGCCAGAACGGTGGCATCACGATGAAGGCCGAGGCCGACAACACGCCGGAGATCGGCAAGTTCACGGTCGTCGACGCCGAGGCGAAGGACGACAAGCAGATCTCCGACATCGAGGCGATGGTCTCCGGTGGCAAGTGCGACGCGATCATCATCGCGCCGAACACCACCGCGACCCTGACCCCGGCCGTCGAGAAGGCCTGCGAGTCCAAGATCCCGGTCATCGTGTTCGACCGTGGTGTCACGACCGACTGCCCGGTCACGTTCATCCACCCGATCGGCGGCTACGCCTTCGGTGCTGACGCGGCCGAGTTCCTGCGTGACAACGTCAAGGAAGGCGGGAAGATCCTCGCCCTCCGCATCCTGCCGGGCGTGGACGTCCTCGAAACCCGCTGGTCGGGCGCCAAGGGCATCTTCGAAGAGGCCGGCCTGAACGTCGTCGGCGTCGAGTTCACCGACGGTGACGCGGCCAAGACGAAGTCGATCGTGTCCGACTACCTGCAGCGCGAGGGCACCCTCGACGGTGTCTGGATGGACGCCGGCGCGACCGCCGTCGCCATGACGGAGGCCTTCGAGGACGCCGGCCAGGAGATCCCGTTCGTCACCGGCGAGGATCAGAACGACTTCCTGACCAAGTGGAAGGAAGACGGCCTGAAGGCGATCGCCCCGACGTACTCCAACTACCAGTGGCGTACGGCGATCATCGCCACCACCAAGATCCTGAAGGGCGAAGAGGTCCCGAAGGAGTGGATCCTCCCGCAGCCGAAGATCACGCAGGAGAACCTGGACCAGTACGTCAAGCCGGACATGCCGCCGCTGTACTACGCGCTGTGCGGTTGCGAGGACCTGCCGGGCTTCCCGCAGAAGTGGGGCGGCAAGTAGCACTATGAAGTTGGGCGCCAACACATGGATCTGGGCCAGCCCGCTCACCGATGAGCGGCTGACCCAGCTCGCGCCGCGGGTGCGCGATATGGGGTTCGACGTCGTCGAGCTCCCGATCGAGCAGCTAGGGGACTGGAGTCCTGAGCACGCTGCGGAGGTCCTGGCCGAGCACGGGCTGGGTGCCTCGATCGCAGTCGCGATGGCTCCGGGGCGTGAGTTGTGTGGCGCTGACGCGGAAACGGTCGCGACGACCCAGGCCTTCCTTCGGGACTGCCTGGACGTCGCGGCCACGGTTGGGGCCGGCGCGATCGCCGGCCCCATCTACACCTCGACCGGCCGGACCTGGCGGATCGGGGCCGACGAGCGCGCTTCGCTGTACGCGGAGCTGCGCGAGAACTTGAAGCCCGCTGCGGACCACGCGGGCGAAGTGGGCGTGAAGATCGGCATCGAGCCGCTCGTGCGCTACGAGACGTCGTTGATCAACACGGTCGAGCAGGCCCTCGAGGCCATCGATCCGTTGCCGACGTCCGTGGGCCTACTGCTCGACACCTACCACGCCAACGTGGAAGAGAAGGACTTCGCCGGCTCGTTCATCCTGGGCGGCCCGCGGCTCGTGCACGTGCACGCGTCCGCGAACGACCGCGGCGCGCCGGGTGCCGACCACATCGACTGGGTCGGGTTCCGCGACGCCGTGATCTCGACCGGCTACGACGGCCCCGTCGTGATCGAGTCCTTCACGGCCGAGAACGAGACCATCGCCACGGCGGCGTCCGTCTGGCGGCCACTGGCGTCTTCGCAGGACGCCATCGCGGTGGAGGGCCTCGAGTTCCTCCGCTCGCTGTTCGCTGAAGTCCCCGCGGCCTGAACCTGACTGAGTGTCGGTCGAGCGGGCGCTGAGCCCGCTCCCGACCTACTCGTCAGTCGCGACGATCAGCGGACAGTTACTCGCGCGCGCGAGGGGCTGCCCGACGCGGCGTTGCCCGCGAGGTCCTTCGCGCTGACCTGCACGCCGTAGGTCCCGGCGCGCAAACCGGACACCGTCACGGAGCCCGTGCCCCGATCGACCTCGACCGTGCGCGTCTTGACAACTCGCCCGCCGCGCGTGAGGCGCACCGCGACCTTGCCGTCCTCGGACAGGCGGAAGCGGACGCGCACGCCGCGCCGCACGCGCGACACGTTCACGCGGTCCAGCTTCGGGGCGACGGTGTCGCGGAGCTCGTAGACGGCGAGCGGCGGCGTGTCGTTCGCGTACGGCTGCTCGCTCAGGGGCGGCGGGGGTGGCGGCGGAGCGGGGTTGCCGCTCTCGTCGGTGACCTTGACGACGCCGGTCATCGTTCCCGCGTGGAGCTGGCAGACGTACGCGTAGTTACCGGCGGCCGTGAACGTCTGGGAGACGGACGGGCCGGCGATGGCGAACGGCGAGTCGATCGACCAGTTGGTCGAGCTCGACTTGACGTTGTGCATCAGCGTCGTGCCGGCGAAGGACCAGGTGACCTTCTCGCCCACCTTGACGGAGACCTCGGGGGACGACCAGCGGTTGTTGATGACGTCGTCGACGGCCTGGATGGTCACGTCGGCGGACGCGGTGGCGGGAAGGGCGAGCGCGGCGGCCAGGAGCGCGGCGGCCGTGAACGGGACGACGACGCGCATCACACGATCTCCATCTGCAGCATCATGGCCTTGTCGGCGTGCTCGAGCGCGTGGCAGTGGAACACGTACTTGCCGGCGTACGGCGCGAACCACGCGAGCACCGTCACGGTCTCGTTGGGGAGCACGCCGACGGTGTCCTTCCAGCCGAGCTTGTCGGCAAGCTCGACGGGCCCGCTGGAGCGGTCCATCATCCGGAACAGGAACCCGTGCAGGTGCATCGGGTGCACCCGGTTGGAGTTGTTCACGAACGTCCAGACCTCGGTGCTGCCTCGGCGCGGGCGCACGTCGATCCGGTTCGGGTCGAAGCTCAGGCCGTTGATCTGCCAGGCGGCGGTGCCGAGGGCGAGGTTCCAGGTGCGGCGCGCGTTGGGCGCCGGCAGCGGCTCCGCGTCACGCAGGCGCGTCGGGACCCGGAACTCCTCGCTCACACGCCCGCCGGTGATGTCGAAGCGCATGATCGGCACCGTGCCGCCTTCGCCGTCCTCGTTGTAGAGCGTGATCTCCTCGCCGGGCCCGTACTGGGAGAAGTCGATCACGAAGTCGGTGCGCTCCGCCGGGTGCAGCGGCACCCGCGCGCGAGGGACCGGGCGCGTCAGGAGCCCGCCGTCGCCGGCGATCTGCAGCAGCGGACGGCCCTTGCCCAGCCGCAGCGCGTAGGAGCGCGCGTTGGAGGCGTTCAGGAAGCGCAGCCGGTAGCGCCGGCGCTGCACCGCCATGCGCGGGGAGACCGCGCCGTTGACCAGGATCGTGTCGCCGCGGAAGCCGATGTCGACGTTCTCGGCGTAGCGGAACGAGCCGTCCTTGTTGAAGGCGTGATCGGCGATCACGATCGGCACGTCGAACTCGCCCTGCGGCAGCCCGAGCTCGGCCTCCAGCTCATCCTCGAGCAGGTACATCGAGACGAGCCCGTAGTAGAGCGTCTTCGACGTGCGGCCGTGCGCGTGGTCGTGGTACCAGAGCGTCGCCGCGTCCTGATCGTTGGGGTAGTGGTAGTCGAAGGAGCCGCCCGCCGGGATGATGTCCATCGGGTGCCCGTCGTGCTCGGCCGGCACGTAGCCGCCGTGCAGATGCACGTTGGTCTCGAACGGCAGCGCGTTCGTCTGGCGGACCACGACCTCGCGACCCTTGCGCGCGCGGATGATCGGCCCCGGGTAGACGCCGTCGTAGCCGTAGATCGGGGTCTGGAACCCGGGCAGGACCTCGGCGAGCCCTTCGCGCACGGTCAGCGCGTACGTGTCGCGCGTGCGCGTGGAGCTGACCGGCACCAGCTCGGGGATGCGCGGCAGGTCGCGCTGGAAGGGCGCGAACGGCGACTTGGCCTGCGAGCGGATCGCCGCGGACGTCACCGTCGCCTTGCGCGGGCGGAGCGCGTCCGGCGCGGCGACCGTGCACAGCAGCGCGATCGAGCCGAAGCCGTTGCGCATGAAGTCCCGACGCGAAGACCCTGCGTCGGCGGGCGGGCGGACGCTCATCTAGCGCACCTTCAAGGTCTTGATGGTCGCCAGGCCCTTGTTGCCCATCGCGTCGACGGGCCGCAGGGTGACCGTGTAGGTGCCCTTCTTCCGCAGCGCGTTGGTGCGCAGGACGAGCGCGCGCGTGCCGGTCGGCACCTGGAGGGTGGCCGCCGTCACGGGCTGCGCCGCGCCCTTGCGGGTGACGACCGCGGAGAGCGTGGACTGCTCGGAGAGCCAGAACCGCAGCTGCAGCCCGGCCGTGACGCGCTTGGCGCTCACGCTCTGCAGGCGCGGCGCCTCGCTGTCCTTCGGCGCGCCTTTGCCCGGGGCGGGCGTCGTCAGGTGATCGTCCGGCGTGGGCGTGGCGCCCGGGGGGATCGTGGCCGCGAACGTCGGCGTGGCCGTGGCGGTCTCGGTCGGCGTCGCGCTGGGCGTGGACGTCGGCGTCTCCACCTGCTTGCCCTCGACGATGACCTTGCCGGTCATGGACGGGTGCGCGCCGCAGACGAACGTGTACTCACCCGCGACGCCGAACGTGAACTCCTGCACGCCGCCCACCTGGAGGGTCGGCTTGTGCTTGGTCCACGCGTCGTTGGCGGGCGTCGCCGTCTTGCCCTCCGCGTTGTGGTAGCTGCCGTTCGCGGCGGCGAAGTTCCAGGTGACCTTCTCACCCGTCTGGATCGTCACGGTCGGCGACTCCGGGCACGGGCCCGTGGTCTGCAGCGAGAAGCACGGGGTCGCCCCGTTCTCCACCGAGTAGATCGTCACGCTCTCGCGAGCCCCCGCGACGCCGACGCCGGCCGCGATGCCGACAGCGGCCAGCGCGGCCGTGGCCGCAAGCACTCCTGACCGGCGCAACCGGCTGTTTTCGGTCCTCATCCCTGTTCTCCTCAAACCCGGCGGCGTCGCCTAACCAGGCTTAGGCCGACACGCGGCGGAAGCTACCACGGTTCTGGCGCGCAAGCGAGGAAACAGTCTTGCCTTGGACAAAAGTGGGAGGGGCATTGTTCAGAAGTCGTTGTCATTGCGTTCGCTGCTTGCTAGCTTCGCTCCCCGTGAGGACGAGGTGGTTGCTTGCCCTCGTGGTCGTGATCGTGCTGGCTGTCGCCGGCATCGCCATCGCGGCCCGAGGCGGCGAGGAGGAGAAGACGACCAAGGGCACCAACCTGAGCGCGCTCAGGTGCCCGCTCGAGCCGACCGGCAAGACCGGCGCGGGTGGACAGCCCGAGCTCAGGCCCGCCAAGGGCGCGTTCGACACGTCCGTGCTGATCGGCATGCGGCTCGCGGAAGCCCGCGAGAAGGCCGGCCAGGGCGGCTGCGACATCGTCGTGTCCGTGCAGGACGGCGCCGGGCAGCCCGTCCCGATCGACATCAACCCGAAGTTGATCTACGTCTACACGGAGAAGGGCCGCATCACCCGGATCGAAGGCGTCGGCGGCGGCATCTAAGGGATGCCGCGTTGGGCCGTAATCGGCCTCTGGCTGCTGTTCGCCGCTGCGATGGCGCCGCTCCAGGGGCCGCTCCAGACCCGGGCGGCCGACGAGAGCGACACGTTCCTGGCCCGCGGTTCGGAGTCCGCCGAGGCCAAGCGGGTGATCGAGGAGCGGTTCCGCGCGGGCAACGAGAGCGCGGCAGTGATCGCGTACTTCCGCGACGGTGGGATCACCTCCGACGACCGCCTGCGGATCACCGACGACATGACGCGGATCTGCGCCGCGGCGACGATCCCGACGCTCAAGCTGGTCGGCTCGCCGTACGGGCTGGCGTGCGGTGACCAGGACCCGCTGGACCTGAGCCCGGGCGGCCCGGGCCTGCTGACCTCGCCGGACGGCAGCGTCGCGCTGGCGTCCGCGCTGATGACCGACGACAGCACGCCGGTCGCGGAGGCCGCGGTCAGCACGATCCGCGCGATCGTCCCGCCCCCGGAGGGCGACGAGACCGGGCTGAAGGCGTGGGTGACGGGCGAGGTCGGCTTCGAGGCCGACCGCAGCGAGGCGGTCAAGACGATCGACGAGACGCTGCTGCTGGTGACCTGCACGGTGCTCGTCCTGCTGCTGTTGGCGATCTACCGCTCCCCGCTGATGGCGCTCGTGCCGATCTTCGTCGTCGGGATCGCGTACGTGGTCGCGGGCGGGCTGACCTACCTGCTCGTCCGGGCGGGCGTGACCACCGTGAGCGGCCAGTCGACGGCGATCCTGATCGTGCTGATGTTCGGCGCGGGCACGGACTACTGCCTGCTGCTCGTCGCGCGCTTCCGCGACGAGCTCCGGCGCACCGCCGACGTCGACGCCGCGATCACGAACGCGAGCCGCCGCACAACCCCCGCGATCCTGTCGGCGGGCGCGATCGTGATCGCCGCGATGCTGGTGCTCGCCGTCGCCGACTTCAACGCCACGCGCGAGATGGGCCCGATCCTCGCGCTCGGGATCGCGGTCATGGTGGTGGCCGGGCTGACGTTGTTGCCCGCCCTGCTCGGCGTGCTCGGCCGGCGCGCCTTCTGGCCCGCCGTGCCCCACGTCGAGGCCGATCCGCACCCGGTCGCCCCGCTCTGGCGGCGCGTCGGACAGCTGGTCGAGCGCCACCCCGCGGCCACCGCCGTCGCGGTCACGCTCGTGCTCGTCGCCGGGGCGCTCGGGAACCTCGGCGGCCGCGAGCCGCTCGACTTCTCGGAGGCGTTCCGCACCCCGCCCCAGTCCGTCGGCGGCGAGCAGATCATCAGCGAGCGGTTCATCCCCGGCCGCGCCGCGCCCGTCGAGGTCGTCATGGACTACGCCGACGGCGAGGCCGTGATCTCGCGCCTGACCACCGGGCTGACGACGCCGGTCCAGGAGATGTACCTGTTCGCCGGCTCGATCCCGCCGCGGGAGGGCCAGGAGTCCGAGCTCGCGCTGGCGCAGGCGTACCTGAAGATGGACCCGTTCTCGGACGCGGCCACGGACTCGGTGCCCGGCCTGCGCAAGGCCGCCCGCGAGGCGGCGGGCGGTCGGCGCGTGCTGCTGGGCGGCGAGGTGCCCGAGGCCTACGACACGCGCGAGGCGCTCAAGCGCGACAACCGGATCATCGTGCCGCTCGGGCTGCTGCTGATCCTGGTCATCCTGGCCGTGCTGCTGCGCGCCGTGGTCATGCCGCTGTACGTGATGGCGACCGTGATCCTGTCCTTCGGCTTCGCGCTCGGCGTCAGCTCGCTGCTGTTCGCGCACGTGATGGACCAACCCGCGAGCGACCAGACGCTCGAGCAGTTCGCGTTCATCTTCCTGGTCGCCCTCGGGGTCGACTACAACGTCTTCCTGCTCGCCCGCATCCGCGAGGAGCGCGCCGGCGCGGACTCCACGCGCGCGGCCGTGGTCACCGCCCTCGAGCGCACGGGCGGCGTGATCACGAGCGCCGGCCTGGTGCTGGCCGCGACCTTCAGCGTGCTGATGGCCCTCCCGCTCGAGTCGCTGTTCCAGGTCGGGTTCGTGGTCGCCCTGGGCCTGCTCGTCGACACGTTCCTGGTGCGGGCCCTGCTCGTGCCCTCCGTCGCCGTTCTGTTGGGCGAGCGCAATTGGTGGCCCAGGACCGCCGGCACTTAGGTATCAAGTGGAGCAAAAGGTCTTGACACCGAAGATTGAAGTGGAGTAGCTTCGCCGCCAGGTATGTGCCGAACTCCGTGAGAGACCGGCACACAGGCGTCCATATAGCCAGCGATATGTCCGGGGGAGAGAGGGAATCTGGGCCCCGGGCGAGGAGGAGTTTCAGGGATGGTCAATCGTGGTCCCTTCGGCATGCCCGTACGGCGTGTCGCATTGCTGTGCGCGGCACTCGCGACTGTGTTCGCGATGCTCGTCCCGGCACTCGCCAGTGCGCAGGACACCAAGCGCGTGCTGGTCTACACCGGCACCACCGGCTTCCGTCATACGGACGCGATCAACAACGGTCGTCCCGTGGTCGTCTCCGCCATCCAGGCGGCCGGCTACACCGTCGACTGGGAGGACTGCACCAACAACGGCGGCGGCGCGACGAACTGCGACAACGCTGACAAGAACCCGCGCATCTTCACCGACGCGAACCTCGCGCGCTACGACGCGGTCGTTCTATTGAACTCCTCGGCCGGGCCTCCCGGCCCGTTGTGGAGCGACGCCCAGAAGGCGTCGATCATCAAGTACGTCCAGAACGGCGGCGGCATCGCGGCCGTCCACAACGCCTCGGACATGGGCACCACCGCCGAGACGTGGAACTGGTGGGACGGCAACAACGGTAACTCCGTCATCGGCGCCACGATGGCCGGCCACGCTGCCACCAGCACCACGAACATCGGCCAGATCCAGGTTGCCGACCACAACCACCTCTCCTCCAAGGACCTCCCGGACCAGTACGGGTTCGGCGACGAGCACTACAACTTCCGCCGCAACGTCCGCGGCACGCACCACGTGCTCGCGACGATCGACGAGCGCACCTACACGCCGGGCGGCAACGCCATGGGCCAGGACCACCCGATCACGTGGTGCAAGCTCTACGACGGCGACAACATCAACGACAACACGGGCACGCCGAAGTCCTACACGGACGGCCGCACGTGGGTCACGTCGATGGGCCACTTCGGGTCGCAGTACACCGAGAACGGCGGCAACAACAACCTGATCAAGACGATCGTCGGCGGCGTCCGCTGGGCCGCCGGTGAAGGCCGCAAGTCCGACTGCTCGGGCACCGTGTGGTCCTCCTACACGCGTGAGGTCGTCGTCGCCGACGCCAACAACCCGATCGGCATCGACGTCGCGAAGGACGGCAAGATCTACTGGTCGGAGATCGGCAACCCGATCTCGCTCGAGTCCACGGGCTACATCAAGATGTACGACCCGACGAAGCCGGCCGGCAACAAGACCACGGTCGCCTCGATCCTGACCCGCGCCGACCACGGCAACTCGGAGGACGGCGTCCTCGGCATGAGCCTGCAGCCGGGCTTCGACCTGACCGACCCGACCAAGCGCAACCTCTTCGTCTACTACTCGCCGCGCAACGCCGCGTGGCCGATGTCCGGCAGCCAGCAGGTCGTCGGGTACAACCAGATCAGCCGCTTCACGCTGACCGCCGACGGCACCGCTGCCGTCCCGGGCTCCGAGCGCGTGATCCTGCGCGTCCCCAAGGCCAAGATCTCCGGCTCGCCCGCCGGTTGCGCCGGCTGCCCGAGCACCGACGGCCCCGGCCACGTGGGCGGCGCCGGCCTCGACTTCGACTCCGCCGGCAACCTGTACCTCGGCGTCGGTGACGACGTCGCGCCGGGCGGCGGCGGCCACAACAACTACGCGCCGATGGACTTCCGCGCCAAGGAGCGCTGGGACGCGCGCAAGACCTCCCAGAACTCGGCGGACCTCCGCGGCAAGATCCTGCGCATCACCCCGAAGCTGGGTGACATCCCCGCCGACGCGGAGCCTGTCGTCGACTCGACGTACGCGATCCCCACCGGCAACCTCTTCCCGGTCGGCACCGCGAAGACCCGTCCCGAGATCTACGCGATGGGCTTCCGCCAGCCGTTCACCGTGCACACCGACCCGGCGAACCCGGGCACCGTGGGCATGGGCGAGTACTGCCACGACAACTCCGCCAACGGCGCCAACCGCTCCCCGGCCGGCACCTGCGAGTGGAACCTCGTGAGCAAGGCCGGCAACCACGGCTGGCCGTTCTGCGTCGGCAACAACTCCACCGCGAACACCATGTTCAAGTGGAACTACGCCACCAACGCGACGACGGGCCAGCAGTACGACTGCAACGCCACGAGCCTGCCGTCCGACATCCGCTACGCGCCGGCGGGCCAGACCGCGGTCGAGCCGACCTTCGACGGCCTCGACACGCTGCCCGGCCCGGTCGAGAAGGCCACGATCTGGAAGAAGTACTCGGGCGCCGCGGACGGCCAGAGCGCCGCCGACTTCGGCAACCTCGACGCCGGCGGCATGCAGCCGATCACCGGCCCGATCTACCGCTACCCCGAGGGCACGGCCGGCCAGGGCGCGTTCCCGCGCTACTACGACGGCTCCTGGCTGATCAACAACCGCGGCGCCGACAACGGCTTCTGGAAGGAAGTCAAGCTCCGCAAGGACAACAACCAGATGCTGCGCGTCAGCGACTGGCTCCCGTACAACGGCGGCGTCAACCCGTCGGGCGCGAACTCCAGCCTCGTGATCGGCACGCAGTTCGGTGACGACGGCAACCTGTACATGGCCCGCTACTCCGTCGGCTGCTGCCGTGCGCAGACCAACGCGAGCCAGCAGAACCAGATCGTGAAGATCTCGTTCAACGTCCAGGACGAGTGCATCACGGACACCAACGCGCCGAACACGTCGGCCGACGTGACCGGCCAGGCCTACCCGGACACGCCCAACACCTACGTCAACACGGCCAAGGTCAAGCTCGCCGCCACCGACTCGGGCTGCGCCGGGGTCAAGGGCATCGAGTACCGCCAGCAAGGGTCCACGGAGTGGTTGCCCTACTCGGCTGAGCTCACCTTCGAAGAGGGCAAGACCTACAACCTCGAGTACCGCGCGACCGACCGCAAGGACAACGTGTCCGCGGTCAAGACCAGCACGTTCACGATCCTCAAGATCAACGACACGACGGCGCCGGCCACCTCGGCCGCGACGACCGGCAACAAGGACCAGCGCGACTACTTCGTCGGTTCCGCCACGTTCACCGTGACGGCGACCGACAGCGAGGTCGGCGGCTCCGGCGTGCAGACCGTCGAGTACCGCGTCAACGGCGGCGCCTGGACCCCGTACCTGAACCCCGTCGCGTTCAACACGGCCGGCAACTACACGGTCGACTACCGCGCCACGGACAAGGTCAACAACACGTCCGCGGTCAAGTCGGCCACGTTCCGGATCCTCGCGGGCGCGGGCTGCACGCAGGCCAAGTCCGACGAGTTCGACGGCACCGCCCTCGGCTCGCAGTGGCAGCGCCACACGCGCAACGGCGGCTCGCCGGCGAGCGCCTTCACGTTCTCGAACGGCCAGCTGCACATGCCGACGGCCGACTTCGAGCTCGACGCCGCCGCGGCGGCCACGTCCGTCGGCCCGGTGAACTTCATCGGCCAGGACCTGAACTCGCTGGGCACCGCCTGGAACGTCGAGACCGAGTTCACGGTCAAGTACACGGGCGGCTGGCAGAACACGGGCCTGATCGTGTGGAACGGAGACAACAACTTCTTCCGCGCCTCGATCACGCACAGCCTCTCGGGTGGCGAGATCTACACCGAGCTGTCCAAGGACAACCCGTCGACCACCGAGGGCGCTCGCTCGCAGGCCGGTGGCAACGTCACAATCGCGCCCAACAAGAACGACGCGATCACCATCCGCATGCGGATGGAGCGCGTCAACGGCGCGAACACCGTCAACGCGCAGTACCGCGTCATGGCCCCGGCGGCGATCGCCTCCGCCAACTGGGTCAACTTCGGCAACGTCTCCGGCTTCCTGGACCTGAACCCGTCGTCCGGCGCTCGCCGTGACGCCGCCGGGTCCCGGATCGGCATCATCACGCAGTCCAACTTCCCGGGCACCACGGGCAACAACCCCTACACGGGCACCCCGGGCACGGTCGACGTGAACTACTTCCGGGTCACCCCGGACCCGATGTCCTGCGAGACGGTCGCGCCGGCCACGACGGCGACGCTGGACCCCGCGGCCCCGACCACGGGCGACACGTACGACCGCGCGGTGAAGGTCAACTTCTCCGCCACCGACACCGGCACGAACGCCGCCGGCGTCGAGAAGACCGAGTACCGGATCACCACCAACGGCGTCGCCGGTGAGTGGACCACGAAGAGCAACTCGGCCAACGAGAGCCCGTTCGTGAACCAGATCACGGTCTCGAGCAACGGCACGAACCTCGTCGAGTTCCGCTCGACGGACAAGGCCGCCAACACGGAGGAGACCAAGTCGGTCACCTTCAAGCTCAACCTGCCGGTCTGCGACCGCTCGGATGAGTTCGACGGCACGGAGATCCTGCCGCGCTGGCTCCGTCACACGCGCAACGGCGGCACGCCCACCACGGGCCCGCTCGCGCCGACGGTCTCCGGCGGCCAGCTCCACCTGCCGACGAACGACCTCGAGATCGACGCCGCCGACGTGAACACGTCGGTCGGCCCGATCAACTTCCTGGGTCAGGACCTGGCGTCGCTCGGCAACAACTGGACGGTGGAGACGCAGTTCACCGCTCAGTACCGCGGCGGCTGGCAGAACATCGGCCTGGTGGTGTGGAACGGGGACAACAACTTCATCCGCTCCACGCTGTCGCACAGCCTCAGCTCCAGCGCCATCTACGTCGAGAGCTCCAAGGACAACCCGACGACGACCGAGGGCTCGCGGGCCACGGCCGGCAGCAACCGCAACATCCTGGCCACGAACACCGGCCCGGTGACGATCAAGATGCGGTACCGGCGCGTGGACGGCGCCAACACCCTGCAGGCGCACTACCAGGTCATCGCGCCCGCCGCGGCGGCCAACGCCGACTGGGTCGCGTTCCCGGGTGCGGCGACCTTCTGGGACCTGAACCCGTCCAGCGGTGCCCGCCGTGACGCGGCCGGCTCCCGCATCGGCCTGATCGCGCAGGACAACTGGCCCGCCGGCGGTACGTTCCCGTCGAACGGCAACCCGGCGATCGCGCACGTCGACTACTTCCGCGTCACCCCGGACAACTGCCCGGTGGGCGCGGACACCACGGCCCCGACGACGACCGCCACGGCGGCCCCGACGGCGCCGAACGGCACGGCCGGCTGGTACACGTCGGACGTCAACGTGACCCTCGCGGGCAACGACGGCGCCAACGGCTCCGGCGTGGACCGCATCGAGTACAAGGTCAACGGCGGCGCGTTCGCCACCTACACCGCGCCGATCGCGCTGACGACGACCGGCACGCACACGATCGAGTACCGCTCGATCGACAAGAACAACAACGTCGAGGCCACCAAGACGACGACCGTCAAGGTCGACAAGGCGGCCCCGACGTCGACGGCGACCCTCGAGCCGGCCACCGGCCCGTACACGGGCACCGTCACGCTGACGCTCGCCGCGACCGACCAGGCCGCGGGCTCGGGCGTGTCCAAGCTCGAGTTCCAGGTCAACACGGCCAGCCCGTTCGGCGCCCTGGGCGCGGCGAAGGTCGCGAACGCGGCGCTCGCCTGGGAGACCTACGACCCGGCGAACAAGCCGAAGTTCACGGCTCCGGGCGTGTACTCCGTCGACTACCGCGCGACGGACGCGGCCGGCAACGTGGAGGCCGCCAAGGCGGTGACCTTCACGATCACCGCGCCGAACAACGACAAGACCGCTCCGATCACCACGGAGACGCTCGACCCGGCCGCGCCGGGTGCCGGCAAGACCTACTCCGGCCCCGTCAAGGTCAAGTTCTCGGCCAACGATCCCACTCCGGGCGGCCCGGCGGCCAAGACCGTCGAGGTCGAGGCCAGCGGCGACCGCTGGACGCCCGCGGCCGTGGCGCTGAACACCAACGACAAGATCCAGTGGAACTTCTCCGCTGAGAACGCCGTGTTCCCGCACGACGTGTGGGTCAACGCCCCCAACGCCGCGACCCAGGCCAGCCCGACGCAGGTCACGCAGTTCCCGGTCTCCCCGGGCGGCGCGTCGGTGTCGAAGACGTTCGATCAGAACGGCACGTGGACCTTCATCTGCAAGATCCACTCCTTCTACACGGCCGCCACGGACAAGTGGGAAGGCATGGTCGGCACGGCCACCGTCACGGCCGCGCCGTCCGGCGAGGCGCCGTCGAAGGTCGACTTCACCGAGTACCGCGTGAAGACCGGCGCGACCCAGGGTGACTGGGTCAAGGCCACGAACACGGCCGGGGCCAACCCGTTCGCGTCCGAGGTCACCGTCGAGGCCGAGGGCCAGCACACGGTCGAGTTCCGCTCGACCGACAAGGCCGGCAACGTGGAGGCCACCAAGTCGGTCGCGTTCGGCATCGACATCCCCGATCCGGGCTTCCCGATCATCGAGGCGTTCGCCGATCCGGCCAGCGGCCAGGCTCCGCTGCTCACCCGCTTCACCGCTTCGGGCTATGACCCCGACGGTGGCACGCTGAGCTACAAGTGGGAGTTCGTGGACGGCAGCGTCATCGGGCGCGCCGCGACGCGGACCTACACCAAGCCGGGCACGTACACGGCGAAGGTCACGGCCACGGACGACGAGGGCGACTCGACCTCCAAGGAGGTCACGGTCACCGTGACGGCGCCGGGCGTGCAGCCCCCGACCGTCGAGCTCGGGTCCAACGTCACGGGCGGCGCGGCGGCGCTGAGCGTCAAGTTCACCGCCACCGGCAACGACCCCGACGGTGAGGAGGAAGACCTCCTCTACGCGTGGGACTTCGGCGACGGCTCGATGGGCTCGTTCGAGCAGAACCCGACGCACACGTACGTGGCGAAGGGCACCTACACCGCCAAGGTGACGGTGAGCGACGGCAGCGGCGCGACCGCGTCCAAGACGGTGGTCATCACCGTCACGGACACCCCGGGCAACGCCGCTCCGGTGATCGACGGCATCGGCAAGCTCAGCCCGCACGGGAACCCGATGCAGCTGCAGCTCACGGTGCAGGCGCACGATCCCGAGAACGACAAGCTCACGTTCACGTGGGACTTCGACGATCAGACGAGCGCCACGGGCGCCGACGTGACGCACACCTGGACGACCGCCGGCACGTACAACGTGAAGGTGACCGCGTCCGACGGCAAGGGCGGCACGGCGACGCGCACGGAGACGGTGACGGTGTCGCCGGCGGCCAACGTGCTGCCGACGGTGACCATCGCCGCGGACCCGACCCAGGGCTCGGCGCCGCTGCCGGTCCAGTTCTCGGCCAACCCCGACGACCCGGACGGCGACAGGCGCAACCTGCTCTACGTCTGGGCGTTCGGCGACGGCTCTTTCTCGGCCGAGCAGAACCCGCTGCACACCTACACGCTTCCGGGCGTGCACACCGCGACGCTGACGGTCACCGACGCGCGCGGCGGCAAGACCACCAAGTCGGTCCAGATCACGGTCTCCTCGGTCCAGGGCGGTCCCGCCCCGGCGCCGAAGGGCCCGGACGCGGCCCCGACTCAGGCGCCGTGGTTCGGCGTCAGCGAGCCGGTCAAGACCTCGGTCGCCGGATTCGCCAAGAGCGGCCTGTCGGTCAAGGTCACCGCTACGGAGGCCATGACCGGCTCCGCCAAGCTCGTCGTCTCGAGCAAGGTCGCCAAGGCCCTCGGCCTGAAGTCGACCACGCTCGCCACCGCGTCCGTGAAGTTCACGAGCGCCGGCAGCAAGACGGTGAAGTTCAAGGTCAGCAAGACCGTCAAGAAGGCCCTCGCGAAGGCCAAGGGGTCCGTGAAGGTCACGCTCGCGGTGAGCCTCAAGGCTCAGGGTGAGTCCGCGAAGAGCTCGACGCGGAGCGTCACGCTCACGCGCCGATAGGCACAGGCAGGGAAAGGCGGCCGCCCCTGGTCAGGGCGGCCGCCTTCGCGTGTTGGAGAGAGACCAAGCAATCGCGCTTGGCGCCGACGAAGTCGGCTGCCGCGTTCGATTGCCGGCATCAACAAGGGGAGAGGGATGGCACGGAAGTGGGTTGGTCTGGCTGTCGCGTTGGTGCTGCTCGGGGCGTTGGCCCCGGCCGCCGCGTCGGCGCAAACAGAGTCGGCGAAGGTCCTCATCTACTCGGGGACGACGGGCTACCGGCACGCGGGGACGAGTGAGGCGATCCAGCCCGCGGTGGTGGAGCTGATCCAGGCCAAGCTGCAGGCCGCCGGCATCGCCAGTGACTACCGGACGTGCAACGGGCACGGCACCGGCACGGGCACGATTCCAGGCTGCCGGAACACGACGGTCGGCAACCCCGCGATCTTCACCGGCGCGAACCTCGCCCAGTACGACGCGATCTTCTTCTGGCAGGCGTCTTCGCTGAACCGCGGCGACACGACCAGCCCGCAGCTGTTCAACACCGCCGAGCAGACCGCGATCGAGGCGTTCGCGCGCGCCGGCGGCGGCATCGCGGCGATGCACGCCTCGGTCACGATGGGCGCCGGCGCGGTGACGTGGCCGTGGTGGGACGGCCCGGGCGACAGCGCGATCGGTGCGCTGATGCCGGGCCACTCCGCCACCGACGCCAACAACCTCGCGACGGTCGAGGTCTCCGACCGCCATCACCCGTCGACGAAGGACCTCCCCGACAGCTACCGCTTCGGCGACGAGCACTACACGTTCTCCTCCAACGTGCGCGGCACGCACCACGTGCTGATGACGCTCGACGAGGAGAGCTACACCGTCGGCAGCGGCGTGACCCGGATGGGCGCCGACCACCCGATCGCCTGGTGCCGGATCTACGAGGGCGCGCGCATCTGGAGCTCGAGCCTCGGGCACTTCTCCGCCGCCTACCTCGAGAACGGTGGCGACAACAACCTGATCAAGCACCTGGTCGGCGGCGTGCGCTACGTCGCGGGCACGGCGGGCAAGGACTCCGACTGCGGCGCCACGGTGTGGACGAACTTCTCGCGCACCGTCCTCGCGGACGACCTGCGCGGCGCGATCGGCATGGACATCGCGCGCGACGGCAAGATCTACTGGACCGAGATCGGCAACCAGGCGCTGAACTCCGAGGGCCGGCTGCGCCTGTACAACCCGGAGACGAAGGCGACGAGCACGCTGCTCACGCTGCAGACGCGCGCCGACCACGAGTCCTCCAACGACGGCGTGCTCGGCATGGCGCTGGACCCGAACTTCGCCACCAACCGGCAGCTGTACATCTACTACTCGCCGCGCATCGACCCGGGCTGCAACAGCTGCCTCGTGGTCGGCCACAACCTGATCAGCCGCTTCACGCTGAACGCCGCCGGCACGGCGGTCGTGACCGGGTCCGAGGTGGAGATCCTGCGCGTGCCGAAGGTCAAGGTCGGCAACGACAACCGCGACGGCGTCGCCGGGCAGAACACCTACGGCACGCACGTCGGCGGCGGCACGCTGAGCTTCGACTCGCAGGGCAACCTCTACATCGGCACCGGCGACGACGCCGATCCGTTCGGCCAGGGCGGCAACGGCTACGCGCCGATGGACCAGCGCTACCCCGAGCGCTACGACGCGCGCAACACGTCGGCGAACACGAACGACCTGCGCGGCAAGGTCCTGCGCATCCGCCCGAAGCCCGAGGGCGGCTACGACATCCCGGCCGGCAACATGTTCCCGGTCGGCACCGCGAAGACGAAGCCCGAGATCTACGCGATGGGCTTCCGCAACCCGTTCACCGTGCAGGCCGACCCGGCGCATCCGGGCACGGTCGTCGTCGGCGACTACGGTCCGGACGCGGCGACCAACTCGACGACGCGCGGCCCCGCCGGCATCATCGAGTGGAACCGCGTCACCAAGCCGGGCTTCTACGGCTGGCCGCTGTGCGCGGGTGACAACTCCGCGGCGAACTCCTACTTCCGCTACACGTTCCCGAGCGGCCCGTCCGGCGCGCGCTACGACTGCGCCGGCGCGACCGTCCCGAACGACTCGCCGAACAACAGCGGGTTGACCGACCTCCCCGGCCCGGCCGTCGGCGCGGACGTCTGGCACAAGCGCACGGGCGACCACCCGGCGCGGTTCGCGATCCCGACCCGCTCGAGCCCGCAGGAGTCGATCACGGGCCCGATCTACAAGTTCGACGCGGCGAACCCGTCGGACACGAAGTGGCCCGCGTACTACGACGGCGCCTGGTTCATCCTCGACCGCGCGCAGAACTGGTGGCGCGAGGCGCGCGTGAAGGACGACGGCTCGAGCCTGCTGCGCGTGAACGGCCTGTTCGGCTCGACCCAGTTCGGCGGGCCCAGCCACTCGTACCCGATCCCGGTCAAGTTCGGGCCCGACGGCTCGCTCTACGTGGCCACGTGGGATCACGACTGCTGCCGCGCGCAGCTCCCGGCCAGCGCGCCGGGCCGGCTGATGCGGATCGACTTCATCGGCGATCAGGTGGACACCACCGCGCCGGTGGTCACGCCCGCGGTGACGGGCGCGCAGAACCCGAGCGGCGCGTACCTCGGGCGCGCGACGCTCGCGCTCGCCGCGACCGACAGCTCCGGCGTCTCGCGCGTGGAGTACTCGCTCGACGGGACGGAGTGGACGCGCTACACCGACCCGGTCGCGTTCACCCAGCGCGGCACGTTCACGGTCCGCTTCCGCGCGACCGACCAGGCCGGCAACACGTCCGAGGTCCAGCAGTCGACGTTCACCGTCGTGGCCGGCGCGAGCTGCCTGCCCGCGCGCTCGGACGAGTTCGCCGGCACGTTGGACACGACGCGCTGGAGCTATCGCCACCCGACGACGCCCACGGGCACGCGTGCCCCGAGCGTGAGCGGCGGGAGCCTCGTGCTGCCGCTCGGCGCCTACTCGCTGGACCTCACGCGTACCGGCCCGTCCGCGATCCTCGGCCAGCCGCTGCCCGACGGCGACTTCGAGGTCGTCACCAAGATCACGGCGCCCGGGCTGGGCGGCGACAACGGCGGCCAGGGCAGCACGTACGCCCAGGTCGGCCTGAAGATCTTCCAGACCAACGACAACTGGATCAAGGTCGCGCATACGCGCAACGCCGACGGCAACCCGACCGGCACGGTGGGCACGTACTTCGAGATCACCACCGAGTCGGCCGGGACGCGCGTGCTCGGCGCCCGCCAGGGCCTCGGCACGGGCAACCTGCCGACGTGGTGGATGCGCATCACGCGTCAGGGCAGCGTCGTCCGCGGCGCGTACTCGCTGACCGACCCCGACGGCGGGGGCGGTGGCGCGAGCTGGGTCGAGATGGGCGTCAACGCCAACCTCGACACGCTGCTGCCGACGAGCGCCGGTCCGCGTTACCTCTCGCTCTACGGTGGCAACGGGTCGAGCTCGGCGAGCTTCGACTACGTGCGCTTGACCCCGGACGTGCCGACGGACCAGTCGGCGCCGGTGAGCACCCACACGGTCTCCGCAGCCGACGGCGCCGCGGGCTGGCACCGCACCCCGGTCGACGTCTCCGTGAGCGCCGCCGACGACGGCGAGTGCGTCTCGGGCGTCGACAAGACCGAGTACCGGGTCGGCGCGGGCGCGTTCGCGACCTACACGGCGCCGATCAACCTGACGCAGGACGGCACGCACGTCGTCGAGTACCGCTCGGTCGACAAGGCCGGCAACGCCGAGACGGCGAAGGCGGTCACGGTCAAGCTCGACGCCACCGCGCCGGCCACGACCGCGACGACGAACCCGTCGGGCGCCGGTCCGCACCCCGGCCCGGTCACGCTGACGCTGGACGCCGCGGACGCGACGTCGGGCGTGGCGCTCACCGAGTACCGCGTCAACAACGGCGGCGCGTTCGCCGGCGCGGCCGCCGCGCGGCTCGCGGCGCCGGCGGAGTGGCAGGTGTACAGCGCGGCGAGCAAGCCGGCGTTCAGCGCGACCGGCACGTACGTCATCGAGTACCGCTCCAAGGATGCCGCCGGCAACGAGGAGGCGCCGAAGACGCTGTCGTTCACGGTCGGCACCCCGACCGGCGACGCGACCGCCCCGGTCACCAGCGCCACGCTGGACCCGGCGCAGCCCGGCCCCGGCCGCACGTACCCGGGCCCGGTCACGGTGAAGTTCTCCGCGCTCGACGCGGCGCCGGCGAGCAACGTCGACGTCAACGCGAACGGCACGGTGTGGACGCCGTCGGCGGTCAACCTGAGCGCGGGCGACACGGTCACCTGGCGCTTCGGCGCCACGGCGGGCTCCGCGCACGACGTGTGGCTGGTCCCGCCGGGCGGCAACCCGAGCCCGACGGGCCCGGACCTGCTCAAGCTCTCGGAGATCGTGTTCCCGGGCGGCGAGCCCGTCTCGCGCGCGCTCACGCAGACCGGCACGTACACGTTCGTGTGCCGCCTGCACGCCGCGTTCAGCGGCGGCGCGTGGACCGGCATGGTCGGCACCGCGGCGGTGGCCACGGGCGCCGGCAGCGGCGTCGACTTCACCGAGTCCCGGGTCGACGGCGGCACGTGGGCGAAGGCCACGAACACGGCGGGCGCGAGCCCGTTCGCGTCGCAGCTGGCGGTCACCGCCGAGGGCGACCACAACGTCGAGTTCCGCTCGACCGACAAGGCGGGCAACGTCGAGGCCACCAAGTCCGTGGCCTTCGCGATCAAGGCGCCGGCGCCGGGCTTCCCGGTGATCGAGGCGTTCGCCGACCCGGCGACGGGCGCGGCGCCGCTGCCGGTGCGCTACTCGGCCTCGGGCTATGACCCCGACGACGGCACCCTCACCTACAAGTGGGCGTTCGCCGACGGCGTCGTGTTCGGGAAGACCGCCTCGCGCACGTACACCAAGCCCGGCACCTACACCGCGACCGTCACGGCCACCGACGACGAGGGCGACACCACCGAGCGCGAGGTCACGGTCACGGTGACCGGGCCGGGCGTGCTCCCGCCGACCGTCGAGGCGAGCTCGAACGTGACGGGCGGCGCCGCGCGGCTGAGCGTGGCGTTCACGGCGGCCGGCGCCGATCCGGACGGCGATCCCGCCCGGCTCACGTACGCGTGGGACTTCGGTGACGGGGCCACGTCGTTCGAGCAGAACCCGACGCACGTCTACGGCACGCCGGGCGTCTACGGCGCCAAGGTCACGGTCACCGACCCGGGCGGCGCCACGGCGACCAAGACGGTGACGATCACGGTCCTCGACGCGCCCGGCAACGGCGCGCCGACGATCGAGGACGCGGCCAGCGTGCCCGGGCCGAGCGGCGACCCGCTCCAGGTGCGCTTCACCGCGCACGCTACCGACCCGGACGGCGACCGGATCACGTACGAGTGGGACTTCGACGACGGCTCCGAGAAGGGCGCCGGCCCGGACGTCCTGCACGCGTACCCGCGGCCCGGGACCTACGACGCGAAGGTGCGCGTGTTCGACGGCCTCGGCGCCGCGACCACGCGGACCGTCAAGGTCACGGTCGGCGGCGCGGCCAACGTCCCGCCGGCGGTCACGCTCGCGGCCGACCCGGTCCGCGGCACGGCACCGCTGCCGGTCACGTTCAGCTCGCGGATCGAGGACGCGGACGGGGACGTCAAGAACGCCCTGACGGTCTGGGCGTTCGGCGACGGCGGCTTCGCGGCCGGCGAGACCGCGGTCCACACGTACACGACGCCCGGCGTCCACACGGCGACGCTGACGGTGACCGACG
This sequence comes from Solirubrobacter phytolaccae, assembly GCF_027587195.1. Taxonomy (GTDB): domain Bacteria; phylum Actinomycetota; class Thermoleophilia; order Solirubrobacterales; family Solirubrobacteraceae; genus Solirubrobacter; species Solirubrobacter phytolaccae. The sequence continues at coordinate 59,296 of NZ_JAPDDP010000014.1, forward strand.
AGCGCGGCGGCAAGACCACCAAGTCGGTCCAGATCACGGTCTCGGCCGCCCTGCCGAGCTCGCCGTCGGCGCCCAAGTACGCGGACGTCGCGCCCGCGCAGGCGCCGTGGTTCGGCGTCAGCGAGCCGGTGAAGACGTCGGTCAGCGGCTTCGCCAAGCGCGGGCTCACGGTCCGGGTCACGTGCACGGAGGCGATGACCGGCTCCGCGCAGCTGACCGTCTCGAGCAAGGTCGCCAAGGCCCTGGGCCTGAAGAAGACCACGCTCGTGAGCGCGCCCGTGCGGTGCGCGGCCGGCGCCAAGGCCGTGACGCTGAAGCCCTCGGCCGCGGTCAAGCGGGCGCTGGGCAAGGCGAAGGGCGCCGTGAAGGTCACGCTGGGCGTCTCGCTGCGGGCACGGGGTGAGGCGACCCAACGGTCGTCGCGCACCGTGACGTTCACGCGCGGATAGCCGACCCGAGGCACGCCGGGTCCCGAGCGGCCGCCCCTGGTCAGGGCGGCCGCTTTGCTTGTCACAGGTGCTGTTGCCAGACGGGATGCGGCGGCTACGGCGAGCCTGGCGAATGCGTAGGGCTTCGCCTGGCGGTCTCGATCTCGGAGATGAACTGGCGCAGGTCGTCAGCGGCGATGCTGACGTCGTCCGTGTAGAAGGCGATGTCGGCGGCCATGGCGGCGAACCCGGTTGGCCAGGAGAGGTGCACGGTGACCTGAGGCGGCCAGATGTGCTTGTCTCGCAGCTCGAAGATCTCGATGCACGCTTCACGGACCGCAAACCAACCGCCATCCTCGATGAGCTCTCTGAGGAGCTGAAGATCGATCAGGTCGCGGAAGCGGTCGTTCTCACGGCCGTCGGTGTAGATCTCTGTGCAGGCGTGGATCTTCTGGGCGATCTGGTAGCGCACAGACACACACGCGATTCGCTCGGGGCCCTCGATCTGCACAGGGTCAAGTGGGCGCGCGGCGACGCGGTCGATCTCTTGGCCGGCCTGCCCTTCGGCGGGCGCTACTTCGAGCTGCACGGTGCCCCATGGCTTGCCCTTATAGGAGAGTTTGATGTCCATGCGCATCGCGTGGGTGTCGCGAATGGGCTCGGGTTCTGTTCGCTGAAGCTGAAAGCCGCCCCAGTCCTCGGCGAGCGCGCGATCAAGCGCGTCTAGCATGCCTTCAGCGCGGTCGCGGAACGCTGCGTCGTAGTCCTTGGACGCGCGTGCATTGACTCCCAGCCGTAGCTCCATCGCAGCGCCGCCCTTGAGCGTGAACAGCGGTTCGCCGTCCTCGTCGCGTACCCGGTCCAGTACAGCGCTGATGATGTGGGTATTGACCCAGCGCTGGTAGCGGCCGGCGGGCAGGCTGGCCTCGGCCGCCGCGACGTTGGCCAGTCGCTGCAGGTGAGAGAGGTTTCCCGGCGGTTTGCGGGGCTTGGCGCTCACCCGTCGACCGCCGACGGGGCATCGGCGTTGCGCTGCGCTCGAAGCTCGACAGCCTGCCCGATAGTGAGTCTGCCGGTACGGCGGGCGGTGTCAATCGCCTGCTCAAGCAGGTTCCATCCGACGTGCTGTTCGATGCCTCCGAGGATGGCACGGCGGACTGTCACGATCGGAAGGCCTTGATGCCAGGTCATGTCCTGTGCTGGTAGCTCCTCGCGATGCACGCGCAACACGTCTGGTGGCGTACGGGTCGTGCGGAACTTTCGCGGAACGGTGATATCGATGTGGCTGGGATTGATGTCGCAGAGCGCGTGGAGATCCAGCGCGGTGGCGTGGCTGAGCACACCTCGAACCTCAAGTGGCCACAACGTCGCTTCCGTGTACTGGTCGAGCGGGCTGGCCGGAATGTCCCGGAACCGGAAGACGCCGCGGCTGACGTGCATCAGGGTTCCGCGCTCCTTCATCTTCGGCAGACGGTCTGGGTGTACACCCAGATCCTCCGCGTCGCGCGTCGTGATGTAACCGAACTGCTCGGCAGCGAGCTCACGCAAAAGGGTGTAGAGCTGTCCTGGCATCGACGAGCGCGATTTTAAGGTCATTTCGACCTAGAACTCGCAGCGCCCACAATACCGCGCGATTCGCAATCTTGCGCGACTTCTAGGTCATTGCGACCTAGAAGTCGCAGTTTGATACTGACTGGACGGCGGCGGCATGCTTGCGCGCTGTCCTCCAAACCCGTTACGCTCCGTCGTGGCAAACGCTTTCCGTGAGGAGACCAGTGGGACAGCGCGTCGTCGGAATCATCATGAACGGGGTCACCGGCCGGATGGGGATGAACCAACATCTCATCCGCTCGATCCTCGCCATCCGCGAGCAGGGCGGCCTGCCGATCGGCGGCGGGGACGTCATCTGGCCCGAGCCGCTGCTCGTCGGCCGCAGCGAGGGCAAGCTCGCCGCGCTGGCGGCGCAACACGGGCTCGAGCGCTGGTCGACGGACCTCGGCGCGGCGCTGGCCGATCCCGCATACGAGGTCTACTTCGACGCGCAGCTGACGTCCGCGCGGCCGCCGGCGGTCGAGCAGGCGATCGCGGCGGGCAAGCACATCTACTGCGAGAAGCCGGTCACGCCGGACGTCGAGACCGCGCTCGCGCTCGGACGGGCCGCGCGCGCCGCGGGCGTGAAGGCCGGCGTCGTCCAGGACAAGCTCTTCCTGCCCGGGCTGCTGAAGCTCCGCCGGCTCGTCGAGTCGGGGTACTTCGGCCGGATCATCGCCGCGCGCGGGGAGTTCGGCTACTGGGTCTATCCCGGCCCGGACCCGGTGCCGCAGCGCCCGTCGTGGAACTACCGCCGCGAGGACGGCGGCGGGATCATCAGCGACATGTTCGCCCACTGGCGCTACGTGCTCGACAACGTGTTCGGGCCCGTGCGCTCCGTGCTGGCGACCGGCGCGACGCACATCCCGACGCGCATCGGCGAGGACGGGCAGCCCTACGAGGCGACGGCCGAGGACGCGGCGTACGCGATCTTCGAGTTCGATGGTGGGCTCGTCGTGCAGATGAACTCGTCCTGGTGCGTGCGCGTGAACCGCGACGAGCTGTTCGAGCTGCAGGTCGACGGCACCGAGGGCAGCGCCGTGGCGGGCCTGCGCGGGTGCAAGGTCCAGCCCGCGATTGCGACGCCCAAGTCGGTCTGGAACCCCGACCTGCCCGACCCCGTCGCCCACCGCGAGGCGTGGCTGGAGGTGCCCGCCACCGAGCCGCCCGAGAACGGCTTCAAGCTCCAATGGGAGGCGTTCCTGCGCCACGTCGTGCTCGACGAGCCGTTCCCGTGGGACTTCGTGGAGGGCGCGCGCGGCGTGCAGCTCTACGAGCTGGCGGAGCAGTCGTGGCGCGAGCGGCGGTGGATCGACGTGCCGGAGCTGACGTTGTGAAGTTGCCGCGCGCGGACGGCTCGCTGGCGGAGTACACGCCGACGCTGCGCGAGCCGCTGCCGGTGTACGGAACGGAGCCGCGCTCGCGCGTGTGCTTCGCCGCCGCGCACGTGGTCGCCGACCCCCTGGCCGACGGCGACCCGACCGGCCCGGCGCGGCTGGACTGGGAGGCCACGCTGGCCTTCCGGCGGCACCTGTGGGCGCACGGGCTGCGCGTCGCCGAGGCGATGGACACGGCACAGCGCGGCATGGGGCTGGACTGGGCGGCGACGCAGGAGCTGATCCGGCGGTCGGTCGCCGAGGCCGTGGCCGTCGGCGGCAAGCTCGCGTGCGGCGCGGGCACGGACCAGCTGAGCGGCCCGGCGACGCTGGCGCAGGTGCGCGCGGCCTACGAGGAGCAGCTCGCGTTCATCGAGGGCGAGGGCGCGCCGGTGATCCTGATGGCCTCGCGCGCGCTCGCGGCGGCGGCCGAAGGCCCCGACGACTATCGCTCCGTCTACGGGCACCTGCTCGCGCAGGCCTCGTCGCCGGTGATCCTGCACTGGCTCGGGGACATGTTCGACCCGCTGCTGGCCGGCTACTGGGGCTCGCGCGATCTGGGCGAGGCCGCGGACGTCGTGCTCGACATCATCGCGGCGCACACCGACAAGGTCGACGGGATCAAGGTCTCGCTGCTGGACGCGGACAAGGAGATCGCGCTGCGCGAGCGCCTGCCGGACGGCGTGCGCATGTACACCGGCGACGACTTCAACTACCCGTCGCTGATCAAGAGCGGCAGCGACGCCCTGCTCGGCATCTTCGACGCGATCGCCCCGGTGGCCGCCGCGGCGATGCACGCGCTCGACGACGGCGACGAGGCGCGCTACGACGCGTTGCTCGCGCCGACCGTCCCGCTCTCGCGCCACATCTTCAAAACGCCCACGCCCTACTACAAGACCGGCGTCGTCTTCCTCGCCTACCTCAACGGCCACCAGGACCACTTCCGGATGGTGGGCGGGCTCGAGAGCGGGCGCTCCGTCGTGCACCTGTCCGAGCTGTTCGTGCTCGCCGACGAGGCCGGCCTGCTGCGTGAGCCGGACCTCGCGACCGCACGCATGGAGCTGGTGCTGGAGCTCGCGGGCGTGTCATGACGGGGCGGCTGTCGTTCAACTCGATGACCGCCGACCGCTGGTCGCTGGCCGAGGTGATCGACGCCTGCGCCGAGCACGGCATCGGGTGGATCGGGCCGTGGCGGCACAAGCTCGCCGAGCTCGGCGTGGAGGAGGCGCGGCGGCGGATCGACGCGGCCGGGCTGAAGGTCTCCAGCCTCTGCCGCGGCGGCTTCTTCGCGGCGGAAGGCGCCGACGAGGACAACCGCCGGGCGGTCGAGGAGGCGGCGGCGCTGGGCACGGACGCGCTCGTGCTCGTGTGCGGGCCGCCGGCCACCAAGGACCTCGTGGCCGCGCGCGCGGTGATCGAGGCCGGGATCGAGCGGCTGCTCCCGCACGCCAACGAGCACGGCGTGCGGCTCGGGATCGAGCCCCTGCACCCGATGATGATCGGCGAGCGCTCGGCGATCAACACGCTCGCGAGCGCACTGGACATCGCCGAGCGGATCGGTGACCCCGGCGTCGGCGTCGTGATCGACGTCTACCACACGTTCTGGGACCCGGCGCTGCCCGAGCAGGTCGCGCGCGCGGCCGGGAAGATCGTCGGCTACCACGTCAACGACTGGCTGACCGAGACGAGCCACACGCTGCTCGAGCGCGGGATGATGGGCGACGGGATCATCGACCTGCCCGCCTTCAGCGCGCTGATCGACGCCGCCGGCTACGACGGCCCGATCGAGGTCGAGATCCTCAACCCGGCGATCTGGGACCTTCCCCGCGAGGCGCTGATGCGGACGACGGTGGAGCGCTTCGAGCGATGCGTCTTCTAAGTGGTGGTGCGGATCGCGAGCGCGTGCGGGAGCAGGACGTCCTCGGCCTGCTGATCGAGCACCGCCTGCGCGGCGCGGCGACCCATCTCGTGCAGCGGGACGCTCACAGTCGTCAGGCCGACGAAGTGCGCCGGGCGTGTGTCGTCGATGCCCGCCACGGCGACGTCGCCGGGCACGTCGACGCCCGCGTCGCGCAGCCGCGTGAGCAGGCCGATCGCGGCCTCGTCGTTGGCGGCGATCAGCGCCTGCGGCAGCGCGTCACGTTCGAGCAGTCGCGACGCGGCCTCGATCCCGTCCTCGTAGGCGAAGCCGCCGGGGATCGAGTCGATGCCGCCGGCGCGGGTGAAGCCCGCCAGGCGCTGCGCGCTCGTGTGCAGCCCGGCCGGCCCTTCGACGAACGTGACCCGCTCGTGGCCGAGACCCTTCACGTAGGCCGTGATGTCGTGCGCGGCGGCCTCGTTGTCGAACACGATCGCGGGCGCGTCGAAGTCGCGCTGGGCGAGCGCGACGACCACCGTGCCGCGCTCGCGCGCCTCGCGCACGGCGACGGCGACGTCCGGCGCGCTCGGGTCGCCGGCACGCCCGCTGCCCGCGAAGACGATCCCCGCGGCGTGGTAGTCGCGCAGCTGGTGCAGGTGGCCGAGCTCCGCCTCGCTGCCGAGCTCGGCGCTGCAGACCATCGTCAGGTAGCCGAGGCCGGCCGCGGCCGCCTCGACGCCGCGCGCGATCTCGGCGAAGTACGGGTCGACGATGTCGCCGACGATCACGCCGATGATCCGCGAGCTGCGGGTGACGAGCGCGCGGGCGAGCGCGGACGGCGCGTACCCCAGCTCCTCGGCGGCCTGGAGCACGCGCGTGCGCGTCGCTTCCGAGACCGGATGCGCGGAGCCGTTGAGGACGCGCGAGCACGTGGCGATGGAGACGCCCGCGTGACGGCTGATGTCGCTGAGGGACGCCACTTGGCGCGGAACGTTAGTGAGGAGAGAGACTCATGGAACATGACGTCCTGATCGTGGGGGCCGGACCCTCGGGGGCGATCACGGCGAAGCGGTTGGCCGAGGAGGGCCTGCGCGTGCTCGTGCTCGAGCAGGGCGACTGGCCCGACTACTCGAAGGCGACCGTCCACCGGGAGGACTTCCCGCTCACCGCCGGGCGCGACTGGGGCTGGGACCCGAACCTGCGCCAGGCGCCGGGCGACTACCCGATCGACGACGCCGACTCCGACATCACGGCGCTGATGTGGAACGGCGTCGGCGGCGGCACCGTCGTCTACGCGGCGCAGTGGCAGCGGAACATGCCGTCGGACTTCCGCGTGAAGACGCTCGACGGGATCGCCGACGACTGGCCGCTGACCTACGAGGACCTCGAGCCCTACTACGTGCGCGTGGAGCGCGACTTCGGCATCTCCGGCCTGGCGAACGACACCGCGTTCCCGCCCGGTGAAGGGCCGCCGCTGCCCCCCGTCCCGCTCGGTCCGGCGGGCCGGCGCGTCGCCAAGGCCCACAACGACCTCGGCTGGCACTGGTGGCCGGCGCCGAACGCGATCGCGACGCGCGAGTACGGCCGGCTGCACGCCTGCCAGCAGGTCGGCACGTGCCTGCAGGCCTGCGCGTACGGCGCCAAGGGCACGGCGGACCTCACGCACTGGCCGCGGGCGCTCGAGCTCGGCGTCGAGCTGCGCACCCGCGCCCGTGTGAGCGAGCTGATCGTCCGGCCCGACGGGCTCGTCGCGGGTGCCCGCTACGTCGACGCGGACGGGAACGAGCACGAGGCCCGCGCGGGCGTCACCGTGCTCGCGGCCAACGGCGTCGGCACGCCGCGCCTGCTGCTGCTCTCCGGCGATTCACCCGACGGGCTCGCCAACTCCTCCGGCATGGTCGGCAAGCGGCTGATGATGCACCCGTTCGGCACGGTCGTCGGCGTCTTCGACGAGGACTTCCGCGCCTGGCAGGGCCCGTGGGGCCAGTTCATCCACTCGCTCGAGTTCTACGAGACCGACGAGTCGCGAGGGTTCGTGCGCGGCGCGAAGTGGGGGCTGCAGCCGACGGGCGGGCCGTTCTCGATGACGAGCGCGTACCCGTGGGGCGCCGAGAACGAGATCTGGGGGCCGGGCTTCCAGGACGCGGTGCGCGGGCGGCTCGGGCACTCGACGATGTGGGGGATCATCGCCGAGGACCTGCCGGAGGAGTCCAACCGCGTCGTGCTCGACCGCGTGAACCGCGACGCCGACGGCGTGCCGGGCGCGAAGATCGAGTACCGGCTGAGCGAGAACTCGCGGCGGCTGGTCGAGTTCCACCAGGCGCGCGCGAAGGAGTCGCTGCTCGCGGCCGGCGCGCGCGACGTGGTCGTCGCGCCCTTCATCCGCTCGACGGGCTGGCACCTGCTCGGGACGACGGTGATGGGCACCGACCCGGCGACGTCGGTCGTCGACGCGCAGGGCCGCTGCCACGACGTGCCCAACCTGTTCGTGTTCGACGGCAGCGTGTGGCCGACGTCCGCGGGCATGAACCCGACCGCGACGATCGCGGCGCTCGCGCTGCGGTTCGCGGAGCAGCTGATCGAGTCCCGGCGCGAGCAGAAGGTGGCGGCCTGATGGCACTGACCGACGCACAGCGCGCGCAACTCGGCGCGCTCGCCGACCAGCTCATCCCGGCCGGCGGCGGCATGCCGAGCGCGTCGGAGGCCGGTGTCGCCGGCCGGTACCTGGACGAGGTGCTCACGTCGCTCCCGGACCTGAAGGCCCCGCTGGAGACGGCGCTGGCCGCCGTCGACGGCCTCGAGCCGGAGGCCGCGCTCGCGGTCCTGCGCGACGATCCCGCCGCCTGGGGCGTGCTCACCGCGGTCGTCCCGGCGGGCTACTTCATGAACCCCGCGATCCGCGAGGCGATCGGCTATCCGGGCCTCGAACGCCGCCCGATCGACGCGACCGCGGCACCCGACTACCTCGCCGACGGCCTGCTCGACTCCGTGGTCGCCCGGGGACCCGTCTACCGACCCACGCCGACTGATTGACTGCCGCCCCATGCCAACCCTGACTCCCGGTCGTGTCCGCCACGGCGTCGTGTTCACCCTCAAGCACGCGGAAGGCTCGCCTGAAGAGGCGGACTTCCTGCGCGCGAACGCCGAGCTCGCGTCGATCCCCGGCGTCGAGGCCTTCGAGCTCATGCGCGAGGTCAGCCCGAAGAACCCGTACCGGTTCGCGCTGACGATGGAGTTCGTCGACCGCGCGGCGTACGACGCCTACAGCGCGCACCCGGACCACACGTCGTTCGTCGAGGGCCGCTGGGTCCCCGAGGTCGCCGACTTTTTGGAGCTCGACTCCGAAGCGCTGTAACTCGATGGACGGGCCGGCGCGGCGCGCGCTGAAGGCGAACGCGCGTCGCAACGCGGCCGGCGGCTTCGGCCGGCTGTGGCGCTGGCGCAGCACGCGCGCCGCCGCGTGGGCGTTGCTCGATCGGCACGTCCCGCCCGGCGCCACCGTCGCCGTGGTGGGCGCCGGCAACGGCCAGGACCTGCCGTTGCGCCGGCTCGCCCACCGCGCCGGGCGGCTGGACCTGATCGACCTCGACGAGCACGCGCTCTCCCGCACCCGCCGACGGCTGCGGCTCAGCGGCGTGCGCGCGAACACCTTCACCCAGGACGTGACGCACGGCGCGGCCGACGCGGTCCTGCGCCAGATCCTCAGCGGCCGTCCACGCGGCGCGACGCCGTCCGGGGGCCGTGTCGGCCAGCCGCCGTACGACGTCGTGATCGCCGACCAGTTCCTCAGCCAGCTCCTCTATCCCGCGCTGTCGGACTCGGACCTGCCGACCCGCGCGGTCAACGCCGCGCTGCGCACGTACGGCCAGTCGCTCACGAACGCCGTCGTCGCCGACCTCGCGGCGGCCGCACCCGGCGGCGTGCTCATCCTGGTCGAGGACGTGCTCGGCTGGTGGGACGGCCACCCGCAGCCCTTCACGCTCGACGAGGTCCTCGCCCTGACCGACCCGGACGAGGCGCTGGCGCTCGTCGCGCGCGGACGCACGGCACGCGGCGCGGACGGCCGGATCGCGCTCACGGCGGCGCGCGCGCAGGTCGTCGACCGCGCGTTCTGGCGCTGGCCGTTCACGTCGGGCACTGACTATCTCGTGTGCGCGACGGTCGCCCGGTGCGCGCTCTGACAAGCTTCAACGGATGGCCGAGGAGCTTCCAGCCCAGGATCTCGACCAGGCGCGCCGGACGTCGATGGCCGCCGAGCGCACCTGGCTCGCGTGGTGGCGGTCCGCGCTCGCGGCGAGCGTCGGCGCGCTCGGCGTGGGCCGGCTCGCCCCGGAGGTGCTCGACGTCGCGCCGTGGCCGTACGTGCTGCTGGGCTGCGCCTACGCGGCCCTCTCGATCGGCCTGCTCGTGATCGGCGCGATGCGCCAGAAGGACCTGGAGACCGCGCTGCGGACCGGCAAGCACACGCCGCTGACGTTCCGGACGGTGGCGGTGTTCAGCGGTGGCGGCATCGTGCTCGCGGCGCTCACCGTCGTGCTGGTGATCGCCCAGATCTAGGCATTCCGGGCGCAACGCCGCTCGCCGGGCGGAGATGATGCGCAGGATGTCCCTTGCCGTGCTGGTCGTCGACGACCACCCCGCGGTGGCGCTGGCGCTCAGGTTGTACTTCCGACGCCTCGGACGGTTCGCCGTGGCCGCGAGCGCCGGCACGGCGACGGACGGGTTGCGGGCGCTCGAGTCGCGCCCGTTCGACGCGGTGCTGCTGGATCTGCACCTTCCGGACCTGAGCGGCGTCGAGCTCGTCCGGGCCTTCCGCGCCGCCGCGCCGGACACCCCGCTGATCCTGCACTCGGCGGCCGACGAGACGGCGGACGTGGAGGCGGTGCGAGGGCTCGTGGACGCGGTCACGCTCAAGTCCGACGTCCCGGCGGTGCTGGCGGCACTGGAACGGCTCACCGACGGAGGTCCGTATCGTGGGCCGGGTTCGTGACCGACCGCCGGACTGCCGCCACCGAGACCGAGTTGCTCGCCGCCGTCGTGGCCAGCGTGTCCGACGCTGTCATCACGACGGACGAGCACGCCGCGATCACCTACATGAACGTCGCCGCCGAGCAGCTGTTCGGCGTACGCGCTGACGACGTCCTCGGCCAGAGCACGATCCGCACGTTCGTCGACGCCGCCGACCAGGACCGCGCACGGGAGTTCTCGCGCCGGCTCTATCAGGGCGACACGATGCCGACCGACCTGCACCTGCGGCTGCGCCGCGCCGACGGCACCGCGTTCGAGGGTGAGCTCAACGCGTTCCTGGTCCGCGACGGCGACGGCACGATCATGGCGCTGGCGGCGATCGTCCGCGACGTCACCGCCCGGGTGGCCGCCGAGGCCGAGTCGGCCGCGCTGCGGGCCGTCGTCGAGTCGGCCTCCGAGGGCATCATCGGGATCGACCAGCAGGGGATGGTCGAGTTCTTCAGCCCGTCCGCGGAGCGGATCTACGGCTACACCGCGGACGAGGTCGTGGGCCGGTCGATCCGGATGCTGGTGGCCGAGCATCGGCTCCAGTTCCTCCCCGCGATCAGCGCCCAGGTCCGCGCCGGGGAGTCGGTGCGGCGGCTCAGCGTCGGGCGCCGCAAGGACGGGTCACACCTGGAGATCATGATCAGCGCCGGCGCGATGCTCGACTCGACGGACACGATCCGCGGCTACGTGATCACGGTGCTGGACATCTCCGAGCGCCGCAGCACGCAGCGGCTGCTGGACCTCGTCGTCGAGCACGCCCCGATGGTGATCGCCGTCAAGGATCGCTCCGGCCGCTACCGGCTCTTCAACCGCGTGGGCGCCCAGTCGCTCGGGCTGGACGAGCAGTCGATCGTGGGCCGCACCGACGCGGAGGTCTTCGACCCCGAGGTCGCGGCGCGCTTCACGGCCGGTGACCGTGAGGTGATGGAGAGCGGCGAGACGCTCACCGTCCAGGAGGACGTCGAGGTCCCGGTCGGGATGCGCCACTTCGTGACCACGAAGTTCCCGCTGCTCGACGCCGCGGGCGCGGTCGACGGCGTCGGCATCGTCGCCGCGGACGTGACGGAGATCCGCCAGGCCGAGTCCGACCGCGCGCGCCTGGCCGCGCTGGTGCAGTCGGCTCCCGACGCGATCGTCGCCCAGGACCGCGACGGCCGGATCGCGACGTGGAACCCCGGCGCCGAGACGATGTTCGGGCTGTCCGCCGAGGAGGCGATCGGGCGTGACCTCGCGGAGCTGGTCGTCCCCACGTGCGAGCGCGAGCGCTTCTGGGCCGACTTCGCGGAGGTGAGCAACGGCCGCACGCTGACCAAGCGCTGCACGCGCCTGCGCGCCGACGGGTCCGTCTTCCCGGTGCGCGTGTCGGCCGCGCCCGTGCGGATGCTCGACGGCGCCTGGTCGGGCACGCTGTCGATGGTCCGCGACATCACCGAGCTGGTCGCGGCCGAGGCCGAGTTGGAGGCGCGGGCCGCGCAGCTCGAGCGCTCCAACGCCGACCTCGAGCGCTTCGCGTACGCCGCGAGCCACGACCTGCAGGAGCCGCTGCAGTCGATCAAGCTCAGCGCGGGCGCGGTCATCGACGCCGCCGCCGAGCGCCTCGACGAGGACGAGCGCGAGCTGCTCGCCCACATCGACACCGCCGCGAGCCGGCTCAGCGGCCAGATCCGCGGCCTGCTGCAGATCGCGCGCGTCGCGCTCGGGGAGGCGCCGAGCGAGCTGGTCGCCGTCGACGTGGCGGTGCAGGACGCGCTCGACGCGCTGCGCGCCGCCGCGCACCACGCCGGCGCCGAGATCGAGGTGCGCCGGCCGCTGCCGGACGCCGTCGTCCCGCGCGCCGAGCTCGCGCTCGTGCTCCAGAACCTGATCGCGAACGGCATCAAGTTCTGCCGTCCCGGCGTCACGCCGAAGATCGACGTGTCCGGCGTGATCGGCGACGACGCGCTGGAGCTGCGCGTGGCCGACAACGGCATCGGTCTGGGTGAGGCCGATCGAGCGCGCGTGTTCGACCTGTTCGAGCGCGCTGAGCCGAGCGTGCCCGGCACCGGGCTCGGGCTGGCCGGCGCGCAGCGGATGGTGGAGCGCCACGGCGGGACGATCACGGCCGCCTCGGCCGGTCCCGATCAGGGCTCCGAGTTCACGGTCTGGCTGCCGCTCACACGCTGACGAGCGCGGCCGCGGCCTCCGCGGCGGCGTGGAGCCCGGCGGCCTTCTCGACGTAGCGATCGGCGCCCGCGGCGAGCGCGGCCTCCGCGACGTGCTCGGCCTCGAACGCCGAGAGCACGAGGATTGCGCACTCGGGGTGGGCGGCGCGCACGGCGCCGGCGACCTGGAGCCCGTCCATCCCGGGCATCGCGAGGTCGAGCACGACGAGGTCGGGCGCCAGCGTGTCGGCGAGCACGATCGCCTCGTTGCCGTCGGCGGCTTCTCCGACCACCTCGAGGCCCGGCCGCGCGGACAGGACCGCGCGCAGCAGCCTGCGCATCAGGTCGTGATCGTCGGCGAGTATGACCCGGGCCACGGCGCGTCCGATTATGGCCTAGGCGGCGGCCGTGCGGCGCAGTGCGCCGGGCCGGACGTCGCCGTCGAGGAGCTCGCCCATCATCCGCTGCGCGTGCGCGAGCGTGTCGGCGAGCACTTCGCGCGCCTCGGCCTCTTGGCCGAGCGCGTCGAGCTCCCGGGCCGCGAGCAGACCCTGGACGATGTTGTCGTTGATCTCGAGCGCGCGATGGCGCTGGAGCGCGTGGTCGGGATACAGGGACGCGGGACCCGTCTCCTCGTCCGCCCGGCGGCGCAGCCACAGGAACATCAGCCCGGCCGCGGCGGCGATGAACGGGAGCGGGACCGAGGCCACCGTGTACGCGTCGCGCAGGGCCAGCGCGGCCTGGTGCTCGACGCCGATCAGCGGCAGCAGCATCTGCGCCCCGGTCCACGCGGAGCGCACCGCGACCGTCCCGAACACGAGCATCATCGCGACGCCGAGCGGGTTCGCGCGCAGCGAGAGCTGCCCCGTGCGTCGCAGGCGCACCGCGAGCATCACGGCGATCACGGAGTAGGTGAGCGCGGTCAGCAGGTTGCCGACCGTGACGAGCTGCCAGATCATCGCCCCCAAGCATCCTCGCTCGGAAAGGGCGCGCGACGGGCGACTCCCCCGCACGGGGGTGCTTTGCTTTGACGAATGCCCGATTGGGACGCGTTCGAGCTGCGCTATGACATCCACGGGCGCTGCGCGGTCCGGATCGGTGGCGGCGCGCGAGTGCTGACGCGCCATGTCGAGCCGCTGCCGCTCACCGCGCCATGGTGCGTCGAGGCGCGCTGCGCCGGCGCGATCGGCTGGCTGCTCGCGGACCGCGCGCCGGAGAACCCGGAGCGCGAGCGCGCACGGCTCCAGCGCGAGGTCGAGCGACGCACGGCGCGCGTGCTGGCGCAGCGGCTGGAGCAGCTCACCGCGCTCGACGCCGAGCTGCTGGAGCGGCTCACGCACCGCCTGCGGACGGACGTGACCACGCTGCAGGCGGTGGCCGACGGTGCGCTGCTCGGCGCGTTCGGCGCGGCGGAAGAGGCGGAGATCACCGCCCAGGTGACGGCGACCGCGGCCGAGGCGCAGCGGCGCCTGACCGCCGCGCGCGAGGTCATGGGCGTGCTCGCGCCGGTCAAGCCACGTGCCCCTGAGGCGATCGCGGCGACGTTGCGCGCGGAGCTCGAGGGGGCGGGACGGGAGGCGACGGTGACCGTCGACGCGGAGGAAGAGCCGTTCACGCTCGTCCCCGGCCCGGGGTGGGCGGCGTGCGCTCGGCGACTGGCGGCCGACGAGCAGCTCACGGCGTTCACGATCACCCCCGACGAGCATGGCTGGCGGGTCCACGCGGACGGTTCCCTGACCTCCGCGGCCCATCTGGTGGTGGCAGCGGGTGGCTTTGCTGACACGGACCTCGTGCTTCCCCCTACCGCACCGGCATCCTGAGCATCGGGAAGCCTCGTTCGCTTCACTAGGATTGACCGCCGGAGGCCCAGTTGTCAGCGCTGTCTGTTCCCGTGGTGCTCGTCGATGACCATCGGATGGTCCTGCTCGGCCTGCGCACCCTTTTCCACAATCGACCGGAAGTCGACGTCATCGCCGTCGCGCACGACGCGGACGAGGCGATCGCCGCCTGCCGGGTCAAGCACCCGCGCGTGGCGGTCCTGGACGTCACGCTGGACGGCTCGGACGTCGACGGCTTCGAGCTCTGCCGCCGGCTGCGCGGCGAGCTCCCCGAGGTCGAGGTCGTCTTCTACACCGGCATGGACGACATCGGCATCGCCGAGCGGGCGTTCGCGTCGGGCGCGCAGGGCATCGTCTCCAAGGGCGACTCCGCCGGGGACCTGCTCCGGGCCGTGCTGCTGGCCTCACGCGGGCGGACCTACACGTCGCCCGTGTTCGCCGCCCAGGCCGACGGGCGTGACTTCGAGGAGCTCTCGCCGAAGCAGCTCACCGCGCTGCGGCTGCTCGCCGCCGGGCTGGAGCGCAAGCAGATCGCGGAGCGCATGAGCATCGGCGAGGAGACCGTCAAGTCGCACCTCAGCGAGGTGCGCCGCAAGCTCGGCGCCCGCACTTCGGCGCAGGCCGTGGCGATCGGCTTGATCAACTCGCTGTTCGACTACGACCCGCCGGCCGAATGACTCTTTAACGGTTAAGGTGGCCTCCCCGGAACGGGGGACGCCGCGTTTTGGAGGTGCGGGAAGCGGCGGCAGACTGCCGCGCCACATGACCACCGCCCGTCCCGGGGTGGCCGGCTTCGCGCTGTCCGCCGTCCTTCTCCTGCTCTCCGCCGCTCCGTCTCAGGCCGCCTGTGCCGGCGCCGACGCCACCGGCGGTTCCGCCGACGCCCGCGAGGCCGCGATGGGCTGTCTCGTCGCCGAGACGCGCGCGGCCGCCGGCCGGCCCGCGCTCCGCGCCGCCGGCACGCTGACGCGCTCCGCCGCGATCAAGGCCGCCTCGGTCGATCGCTGCGGCACGTTCACCCACACGCCGTGCGGGCAGTCGATGGCCGCGCCGATGCGCCGCTCGGGCTACGCGCGTGGCTGCTTCTCCGTCGGCGAGAACCTGGCCTGGACCTCGCGCGGCGCGACGCCGCGGGACGTCCTGCAGACCTGGCTCGAGTCGCCTCCGCACCGCGAGACGCTGCTCGACGCCCGCTACCGCGACACCGGCGTCGCCCGTCGCGTGGTCACGCTCAAGGGCACGGGCCGCGTCGAGCTGTGGGTCCAGCACTTCGGCCGACGCTGCTAACGCCGGCTCACGCAAGTACGCACGATTCTGGCGACCGCCGATCACCGGCTGGACCCACCCGGCGACCGGTCATGGGCAACCAGCCCACTTCCAGTCACCGAGCGGTCCCAGCCGGCGCCGGCGGCCACCAGCGATCGCACGTACTTGCGTTCGCCGGCGGCGCACGCCGGCCGAAGGCGGATGGGAGCTACGGGTTGGTCGTCGACAGCGTGAAGGTCAGCGTCTTCGAGTAGCTGCCGGTTCGCAGCGGGTCGGTCCGCTTGACCAGCTGCTTGAACGTGATCGGCACCTTCTCGTTGGCGACCGGGTTGGTCCAGGCGGTCTTGGCCAGCTCCACCCGGAGGGGCTCGGCGAGGCTGAACGCGCCGTTGGTCAGGTGGCCGGGCTCGGAGACGCTGAGCGCCGCGTCGCCCGCGCTGGAGATGACCGTGGCGTCGGTGGCCGCCGTGTACTCCTTGTCCGTGCCGGGCGTGAACGCGCCGAACGAGGCCGGCGTGCCGAGCACCAGCGACAGCGTGGCCGCGACCGTGCCGCCGGCCGTGCTTTCGACCGGCGTCTCGAGGTCGTAGACGTTGAACGTCGTCGACTGGGTCTTCGTGTTGCCCTTGGTGTCCTGCGCGCGGGTCTCGAGCGTGTGCGCGTTCGGCGTGAGCACCTGGAAGGGACCCGTGTAGGGCTTCCAGTCGCCGCCGTCGAGGCGGTAGTCGATCGAGCCGTCCTTGACGCCCACGCCCCAGCCGTCGTCGGCGGTGAGCGTGACGGTCGGGTTCAGATGCCAGCCGTTGACGGCGGCCGGCGAGAGCGCCGCGGTGACGGTCGGCGCGTCGACCTCGATGTCCTTGAGCGCGGCGGCCACGTTCGGGAGCGGGCCGACGAGGCGCGTGCCGGTCTGCGGCGTGCCCGTGCGGCGCAGCAGGTCGCGCAGCTGGGCGCTCGTGTACGGGGCCTGGCCCGTGGCCTTCAGGTACGACTGCACGGCGACGATCGCGTTGACCACAATCGGGCCGGCGCCCGAGGTGCCGCTGAACGAGCGCGTGTAGCGCCGGTTGAGCATCTCCGGCGCGGTGCCGCCGAACAGGTTGCCGCCGCTGCCGGTGGTCGTGATGTTCTGGCCCCAGCCCTGCAGGTCCACGCGCGCGCCGTGCGAGGAGAACGTCAGCGCGGAGCGGTTCGTCGAGCTGCCGGCACCGCCGATGATCGCGCCCGAGTCACGCACGGCGCGGTCGAAGCGGCCGAGCATGTTCGCGCCGTCCAGGTCCTGGCCGCCGTTGCCGCCGGTCTCCATCACGACGATGCCGAGGTTGCTGAGTGTCTTGATCGCGTCGAAGTTCGCCTGGTTCCACTCCACCGGCACGTAGGCCGTGCCGCCGGCCGGGCCGACGGTCTGCTGCTCGACCAGCACGACGTCACCGGGCTTGAGGAACTGCGCGACGTACGTGAGCGCGCCGCTGACCGAGTACTGCAGGCGCCCGTTGTTGTTGCGCTGGGGCGAGATGCCGCGCATCGTCGCGTCGGGCACGCCGCCGGTCACGCCGAAGCCGTTGTCCTTGGCGACCATCTCGCCGAACACGGCCGTGCCGTGCTCGTCGGCGAAGTTCGGGTACTGCACGTAGGTCGTCTTGCCGAGGTCCGTCGCGATCGGATCGAGCTGCAGGTCCTCGTGGCTCGCCGTCCAGTAGTACTCGAGGTCGGCGATCGTCACGCCCGTGCCACGCGTGCGCGGGTCCTTGAGCGAGAAGGCGGAGTCGATGCCCGTCGGCGCCGGGCCCAGGTAGCCCTGCATCGCCGTGAAGTCGGGGGTGGGCTCGGTCTGCTGCGGCGGCGGCGCGGCGTCCGGCGCGACGTACGCGTCGGTGACCTGCCCCGAGGCGAGCAGCTCGGCGATCGCTGCGTCCGCGTCCGTCCCGGCCGGGAGCGTGAGCTGGTGCCACGCGGCCATGTCCGGGATGGCCTCGCCCGTGCGGGCCTTGGCCTTCGTGGCGAGCGCGTCCAGGTCGACGCCGACCACCAGCGGCTCGAGGTCGCCGGCGCCCGCGACCGACCGCACCTTCGACGCGCTGGAACGCGGCGCGAGCTTGACCTCGAGCACGACGTTGGGCTCGACGGGCTCGACCGAGCCGTCGGACGCCACGAGCCGCGTCGTCGAGGCGTGCAGCACGCCCGCGCGCATCAGCTTCTGCTTGTCGTAGTGGGCGATGACCTCGCCCTCGTGCAGCCCGGTCCGCTCGGGCTCGATCCCGGCGATCGACGCGCCGGGGTCGGTGACGGTGACTCCCACCAGGCCGGGTGCGGCGAGGTTGATCGGGTCGGCGCTCGCCGGAGCGGCGAGTACGGCAACGGCACCGAGCGCGGCAATCGCGACGGCTGGCTTCACAGGGCCCCCTCCTCTGTGGATGACGTGCGTTCACCACCCTCTCACCGGTGCGCGGGCGTCGCGAGCGCCTGCGTGCGGAACTCGCGGACGAGTCCTCCGACGTCTGTCGGACTAGGGAGCCGCTGTTGAGAGGCTGAACGTCGCGGTGGCGCTGTAGGTGCCGGTCCGGAGCACCTCGCGCGCGCCGATCGCCTGCGTGAACGTCACCGCCGCGTCGCCGACCGCGACCTGGACGGGCCGCGCGAGCCGCCCGGCCTCGCCCGCGAGGAAGCCCGGCCCGGAGACCGTGAGCTGCGCGCCCGGCGTCGCCGCCAGGCTCGTCGTGGCGGTGTAGACGCGGTCGACGCCCGGCGTGAACGTGCCGAAGCTCGCCGTCGGGCCGAGCACGAGCGTGAGCGCGGGCGGCTCGGCGCGCGGCGGCGGGGGCGGCCCGGGCACGGTGAGCGAGGCGGCTCCGACGTTGCCGTTGGCGTCGGTGGCGCGCGCCTGCACCGCGCCGCCCTGGGGCACCGCGACCGGGCTCGTGTAGGGCGTCCACGCGCCTTCACCCACGCGGTACTCCAGCGACCGCACGGCGGTGCCCCAGCCGTCCTCGGCCGCGACGGAGACCGTCTGATCGGCGATCGTCAGCGTCACCGTCGGCGCGTCGACCTCGATCGCCTTCAGCGCGGCGGCCACGTTCGGCAGCGGGCCGATCCGGCGGGTGCCGGCCTGCGGCGTGCCGGTGCGGCGCAGCAGCTCGCGCAGCTGGGCGCTCGTGTAGGGCGCCTGGCCGGTGGCCTTCAGGTAGGACTGCACGGCGACGATCGCGTTGACCACGATCGGCCCGGCGCTGGAGGTGCCGTTGAACGCGTTCGTGTAGCGCCGGGTCAACGACGGTCCGAAGAGGTTGCCGGTGCTGCCGGTGGTCGTGACGCTGTCGCCCCAGCCCTGCAGGTCCACGCGCGTCCCGTGCGAGGAGAAGCTCAGCGCGGCGCGGCTGGTCGAGTTGCCGGCGCCGCCGATGATCGCGCCGCTGTCGCGGACCGACCGGTCGAAGCGGCCGAGCATCGGCGCGCTGTCGAGGTCCTCGCCACCGTTGCCGCCGGTCTCCATCACGACGATGCCGAGCGCCGAGAGCGCCTTGATGGCGTCGAAGCTCGCCTGGTTCCACTCGAGCGGGACGTACTTGGTGCCGCCGGCCGGGCCGGGCGTCTGCTGCTCGATCAGCACGACGTCGCCGGGCGACAGGAACTGCCCGGCGTAGGTCAGCGCGGCGGCCGGCACGTAGCTGCCGGCGGCGTTGACCGGCGAGATGCCGTGCATGGTCGCGTCGGGCACGCCGCCGGTCACGCCGAAGCCGTTGTCCTTGGCGACCAGCTCGCCGAACACCGCGGTGCCGTGCTCGTCGGCGAAGTTCGGGTACTGCACGTAGGTCGTCTTGCCCAGGTCGGTGGCGATCGGGTCCAGCTGCAGGTCCTCGTGCTCGGCCGTCCAGTAGTACTCGAGGTCGACGATCCGCACGCCCTTGCCACGCGTGCGCGGGTCTCTCTGGGCGAACGCGCTGTCGATGCCGGCCGGCGCGGGGCGCAGGTAGCCCTGCAGCGACGTGAAGTCGTCGGTCGCCGGCACCTGCGGCGGCGGCGCGGGCTCGGGCGCGACGGCCGCCTCGGTCGCGCGGCCGGAGGTGAGCAGCGCGCGGATCGCGGCGTCGGCGTCCGCGCCGGGCGGCAGCGTGAGCCGGTGCCAGGCGGCCATGTCCGGGAGCGGACGGCCGGTCCGGCGACGGGCCTTCGCCTCCAGCGCCTCGAAGTCCACGCCGGTCACCAGCGGCGTGAGCGCACCGCCGCCGACCGCGGCCCGGACCGCGCTCTTGCTCGTGGCCGGCGCGAGCTTGACCTCGAGCTCGACGGCGTGCGCGGACGCGGGCAGCAGCGCGAGCAGGAGGAGCGTGGCGACGACGAGGTTGCGGACGGACACGTCCACAACGATGGCATCCGGTCGCCCGTCAGATCAAGCGCGGCGACGGGCGAGCGCGCGGGCGCCGCCCAGGTGCTCGCGCAGCAGCTCGGCGGCCTGCTCGGCCTCGCCGGCCGCGAGCGCGGCGGTGATCGCGCGGTGCTCGGCGATGAAGCGCTCGATCCGCGACGGGTCGCGGGCGACGGTCGTGGCCGCGATCCGCTGGTGGCGATCGGCGAGCGCGTCGTAGGAGCGGGCGAGCAGCGCGTTCCCGGCGGCGGCGACGATCGCGCGGTGGAAGGCGCGGTCGGCGCGGGCGAAGCCGACGCCCGCGGAGCTCAGCGCGCGCTCCTGCGCGGCGATCGCCTCCTCCAGCTGCGCGGTGAGGTCGGCACCCGCCTCGGCGGCCCTGCGTGCGCAATGGCACTCAATGAGCTCGCGCGCCTCGTGCACGTCGTCGGCCTCGGAGGCGGAGATCGGCACCACGAGTGCACCGCGCCGCGGGTAGAGCTCCACGAGCCCTTCCGCCTCGAGCTGGCCGAACGCCTGACGCAACGGCGTTCTACTGATTCCCAGTTCGCGGGCGAGCGCGTTCTCGCTCAGCAGCGTGCCGCCGGGGAAGCGTCCGTCGAGCAGCCGTTCCTTCACGTGGGCGTAGGCCCGCGAGGCCGCGCTTTGGACGGCAGGTCGATCCTGACTGGACGAAGAGACCACTGACACGGGAAACGAGTTAGCTATGGTAGGAGACATCTTGGATGCAAGTTGGCTCCAAGTCTCTCCTCCCCAACTCCCTGTGTGTCCGCGGCCGCTCCCCAATAGGCCGCGGGCACATGCTCTCCACAACTGAAAGGACCGCCACCATGACCGGTGTCGTCTTCCTCGTCTGCGTCACGGCCCTGCTTGTTGGGTCCCTTGTGATCAGCAGCGACGCGTAACCACGACCGCGAGCACGGGCAGCGCGATCACCGCGAGCAGGCCGGTGGTCTGCGCGATCGCGTCGCCCGTGCTGAACCCGTCGAGGTGCGTGACGTGAAAGATCGCGTGCAACACGGCCGCGACCGACCACGCCACGCACAACGGCACGATCAAGGCGCTCGCGAGCGTCACCGCCGCCCACGCGAACAGGATCGCGAACGCGAGGTAGAAGCCTCCCACGTCGCGGATCAGGTGCTCGTTGTACGGCGGCAGCAGCTCCACCCAGCCGCGCCCGAGCGGGAACGAGCCGTAGAAGCTCGACGGCCCGAGCGTGCCTTCAAGGCCCGGCAGCAACGCCGAGACGGCCACGAAGAGCAGTGAGACCCGCAGGATGAGCCTCACGTCGGCCGCCCCAGCTTCTCGGGGTTGCGCTGGATGTCGATGGCCGTGATCCGGCCGTCGTCGACGGTGAAGCTGATCACGGAGGCGACCCCGTCGCGGCCCTGGCCGGCGAGGCCGGGCATGCCGTTCACGTCGACCAGGTCGAACGTGACGCCCGCGCCGCCGTGCTTCGCGAGGGCCTTGACGGTCTTCGCGACCCGCTCCGCGCCGTGCAGCGGCTTGCGCGACGCGGTGACCACGCCGCCACCGTCGGCGGTGAACACCACGTCCGGGTGCAGCACCTCGAGCAGCGCGTCGAGGTCGCCGTCGCGCGCGGCGGTGGCGAACGCGCCGATGATCTCGCGCTGCTGCTGCGGGGTCGCGGGGAACCGCGGGCGCCGGGCCTCGACGGCCTTGCGCGCGCGGGACGCCTGCTGGCGCGCCGCGGCGGGGCTCGTCCCGAGCGTCGCGGCGACCTCGTCGAACGAGTAGCCGAACACGTCGTGCAGCACGAACGCCGTGCGCTCGGACGCCGACAGCGACTCGAGCACGACGAGCAGGGCCAGCGACACGTCATCGGCGCGCACGGTCGCCTCCTCAGGGCTCGGCTCGGACACCAGCGGCTCGGGCAGCCACGGCCCGACGTACGCCTCGCGGCGCACGCGCGCGGACTTCAGCGTGTCCAGCGCGAGCCGTGACACGGTGGTGATGAGCCAGCCCTCGAGGTCGCGGATCTGCGCCGCGTCGGTGCGCTCGAGCCGCAGCCACGCGTCCTGCAGCACGTCCTCGGCCTCGGCCAGGCTGCCGAGCTGCCCGTACGCGATCCGCAGCAGCCGCGGCCGCAGCGCCTCGAAGCGCTCCGCGAGCGGCGTCTTCACGACGCCAGCCAGGCGTCGAAGGTCACGCTGCCCTTCCACGCGCCCGGGTTCGTCAGGGCGCCTGCACGCAGCGCGCGCGTGGCCGGCAGCCGCACGGGCACGGCGTGCGAGCCGGTCGCGGCGCGCCAGCGGCGGGCGAGCTCGCGCGCGGAGACCACCTCCGGGCCGGCGAACTGCGTGATCTCCAGGGACGGCTCGGCCTCGGCTGTGTCCGCGAGCGCGCGGCCGACCTCGCGCGGGTCGACGGGCTGCAGCGGCGCGCTCACCGACGGGAGGATGCCGAGCTTCGCCGACTTCGTGAAGGCCTGAGCGAGGAACGGGTGGAACTGCGTCGCGCGCACGATCGTCCACGGCACGCCGCCGCCGCGGATCGCCGCCTCCTGCGCGAGCTTGAGCTTGTAGTACGGCCCGCCCACGCGGTCGATGCCGACGATCGACACGCCGACGTGATGTTTGACGCCCGCGTCCAGCTCGGCGCGCAGCAGCCGCTCCGTGCCCTCCAGCAGCACCTTCTTGCTGCCGTTCGCGGCGTCGACGACGACGTCGACCCCGTCCAGCGCACGGGCGAGCCCTTCACCCGTCGAGAGGTCCACGGGGTACGCCTCCGCGTGCCGCGAGAGCACGCGCACGCCGTGCCCACGGTCGGTCAGCTCGCGCGCCGCCTCGGCGCCCACGGTTCCGGTTCCGCCCACGATTGCGATGTTCATATGGGCTGGACGAACCAGCGCGAGCGAATGTGACGTCAGCCGCCGATCGGCAGCGGGATCGCCGGGTCCAGCTGCCGTTCCTGCGCCTCGTTCGCGTGGTCGAACACGCGGTCGCGGATCTTCGAGTCCGCCGCGAACAGCTCGTCGTTGGCGTCGCGGAGCTCACCCTGCTTGCGCAGGACCGTGGTGCGGTCGTCGGGCTTCGTGCGCAGCTGGGTGACGTAGGCGTCGAAGGCCTTCACGGTGCGGCGCGTGATCCGCATGTAGTCGGCGAGCGTCGCCCGCAGGTCCGCGGTCCGCAACGCGCGCACGGGCGTCTCCGCGGCGTCGAGCTTCGGCGGGAGCCGGTCGAGCGCGGCCTGCGCCGCGTCGAGCTGGTCCTTGTCGAGCGCGTCGCTCGCGGCGAGCATGTCCGCGGCGATCGGCTTGTACGCCGCCGCCCAGCTCGTGACGGCGCGTACCTCAGCGTCGGTCATCGGCGTCTTGTCACCGCAGCCGACGAGCAGCGCCGCCGTCGCGGCGACCAAGAGCAAGGCCCTCCTCATCCGGCCATTGTGCCTGGGTAGCCTCGGGGACATGAGCCAGCTCCGTGTCGGTGTCCAGGTCCAGCCGCAGCACGCCAGCTTCGACGCGATGCGTCGTTCCTGGCAGGAGGCCGACGCGCTGGGCGTCGACTCGATCTTCACGTGGGATCACTTCTTCCCGCTCTACGGAGAAGCGGACGGCGCGCACTTCGAGGGGATCACGTCGCTGACGGCGCTCGCGGCGTCGACCGAGCGGGCGCAGGTCGGCGCGCTCGTGATCTGCAACTCGTACCGCAACCCGGAGCTGCTGGCGGACGCGCACCGGACGATCGACCACGTCTCGGGCGGGCGCGCGATCCTCGGCATCGGCGCGGGCTGGTTCCAGCGCGACTACGACGAATACGGCTACGAGTTCGGCGAGGCGCGCGACCGGCTCGCCGATCTGCGCCAGGCGATGCCGCGGATCAAGGACCGGCTCGGCAAGCTCAACCCGCAGCCGCTCGGCAAGCTCCCGATCCTGATCGGCGGCAGCGGGCCGAAGGTGACGCTCAAGCTCGTGGCGAAGTACGCGGACATGTGGCACTCGTTCGGTGACGCCGAGGACTACAAGCGCAAGAACGCGATCCTGCTCGAGCACTGCGCCAGCGAGGGTCGTGACCCGGCCGAGATCGAGCGCACGTGGGGCGTGAACGGCGACAGCATCCTCGACCACGCCGACGCGCTTGCCGACGCGGGCGTCCAGCACCTGATCGTCGGCATCGGCGGAGACGGCGACCGCTACGACCTCAGCCCGGTGAAGGAGCTCGTCAAGTGGCGGGACGCGCGCAACGGCTGACCCCCGCGGGGGACTTCGACTACGAGGCGCAGGGGAGCGGCTACGCACGCCTGCGCCGGACCGACCCGCGGCTGGCGCGGTCTGTCCATGCGGCGCTGGGCGGCGCCCAGAGCGTGCTGAACGTGGGCGCCGGAGCGGGCTCGTACGAGCCGGAGGACCGCTACGTGGTGGCGGTCGAGCCGTCGGCGGCGATGCGCGCCCAGCGGCCCGCCGGGCGTCCGGCCGTCGACGCGGTCGCCGAGCGCCTGCCGTTCGACGACGGCAGCTTCGACGCCGCGATGGCGATGATCACCGTCCACCAGTGGCAGGACCTGGAGGCGGGCCTGCGGGAGCTGCGGCGCGTCGCGCGCGACCGGGTGCTCGTCCTCACCTTCGACCCGGACGCGCTGCTGGACTTCTGGCTCGCCGACTACGTGCCCGAGCTGCTGGAGGCGGAGCGGCCCCGGATGCCGGCGATCGAGCGGATCGCCGCCGCGCCCGGCGGCAGCGTGGAGGTCAGCTCGCCACCGATCCCGCACGACTGCGTGGACGGCTTCATCGAGGCCTACTACGCGAGGCCGGAAGCGTTCCTGGACCCGTCCGTGCGCGCGGCGCAGTCCGCCTGGGCGCATACGCGCGTCGATGTGGAGCCTGGTCTGAGGCGGCTCGCGGATGACCTGGCGAGCGGCGCGTGGGATGCCCGATACGGCGCCCTGCGTCAGCGACCCGAGTACGTCGGGTCGCTCCGGCTGGTCGCTACCAGCAGTTGACGAGCGTGTCCGCGGCGGGGCGCGGCATCTCGCGCACGACCGGGACGGCGAACGCGTGCGAGGTGGGGCGGCGGGGTGGGGTGGCGATGATGGTCATGGTCTTAGCGGGGGCGGCGACGACGCTTGATGTCGTCCTGCTGTGCGGTGGCGGCGACGATCTGGATCAGCGAGGGGTTCATGACAATGGGAATCTTCGCTTTAACGCCGCCTTAGACCCAGGCGGGTGACAGGCGTCTGAGGGTGTGGCTCACGCCTCTCACCCGGCGGTGAACCGCACCATGCACGGCGGATTGCAGGAAGAAGGACTTACGCTGGCTAGTGTCGATGACGGTCATGGCCCGTCTTCGTCGTCTCCTGCCGCTCGCGGCGCTCGCCGCCGTGCTCGGCGCGAGCACTCCCGCCGAGGCCCAGGACGCGCTCCGTGACCGGGCCGCGCAGCTCCGCGCGGCGGTCGCCGCCGAGGAGGCGCGGATCGCGGACACGCGCGAAGGGCTCGCCGAGGCCAACGCGCGCCTGACCAAGCTCAACGACAAGCTGAGCAAGCGCCGCACCCAGCTCGACGAGACGCAGGACGAGCTCGTGCGCACGCGCGTGCGGCTGACGCGGCTCGAGCGCAAGCAGGCCACCGCCGAGACGCAGCTGGCGAAGAACCTGCGCGCGAGCTACATGGACGGCAAGCCGAACTTCGCGACCGTCGTGCTCAATGCCGACGGGTTCGCCGACCTCGTCTCACGGTTCGAGTACGTGCGCCGGATCGCGCGGCGCAACGCGTCCGTGCTCGGCGACACGCGTGACGCGCGCGAGAAGGTCAAGGGCATGAGCGTCGAGCTCAAGAAGCTCCGCACGACGTACGCCGAGCTGGCCAAGACCGCCGAGCACGATCGCGACGAGGCCGACGTGCTGCGCACCGCGCTGCTCAACCGCGAGGCGGCGCAGCTGCGCCGTCGCAACGGCACCGCTTCCCAGCTCGCCTCCGTGCAGGGCCGGATCGCCGCGATCCAGCGCCGTCAGCGCGCCGCCGCGCGTCGCGCTCAGGCCGCGCGCACGGCGACCAACCAGGCGCCGAAGCTCGCCTCCACCGGCAACACGTCCAACCCCACGGCGGGCGGTGACGTCGTCGGCCGGATCGTCGCGGCCGCGAACGAGATCGCCACCACGCCCTACGTGTGGGGCGGCGGCCACGGCGGCGCCTCGGGCGGCTACGACTGCTCGGGCTCGATCTCCTACGCGCTCGCCGCGGCCGGCCTGCTCAACGGCTCGCTCGACTCGACCGGCTTCATGAGCTGGGGCGAGGCCGGGCCGGGCAAGCGCGTGACGATCTACGCCAACGCGGGCCACGCGTACATGGTCGTGGACGGCCGCCGGTACGACACGAGCGCGCTCTCGGGCGGCGGCACGCGCTGGACGTCGCAGATGCGCAGCTCCGCGGGCTTCGTCGCCCGTCATCCTCCTGGGTTGTGATTCGCGAAACCTGGGGCATCCACGCGCGGGCGCTGGATCGGCTCGCGCTGGCCCGGCGCGGAACTGAGAATGTCGCCGAGCTCGTCGCCGCGAGCTCGATCTCCCGCCGCGGCGTGCAGGAAGCGCTGCGCGAGCCGAACTACGAGCCGCCCGCGGACGTCTCGCGCCCGCTGGACGTCGCGACCGTCAAGGCCTGGCAGGCGCAGCTCCCCGCGCCCGACCGCAACCTCGACCACGTGGCCGCGACGCCCGAGACCGCGATCAAGCGCGCGCGGTTCCTGCACGAGGTCTACTGGCTCGACGGTGCGCACCTGATCTGCGTCGGCGATCGCGACCTCACCTCGCTGGCGGTGGCGACCGTGTCGCCGGGCGTGCGCGTGACCGTGGTCGACGTCGACGAGCGCGTGCTGGCCACCATCCGCGCCATCGCCAAGGCCGACGGCCTGAACGTGCAGACCGCGTTCGCCGACCTGCGCCTCGGCCCGCCGGCGTCGCTGCGCGAGACGGGCGACCTCGCGTTCACCGACCCGCCTTACACACCCGAGGGTGTGCAGCTGTTCGCGGCGCGCGGGCTGCAGCTCCTGCGCCAGGACGACCACGCGCGGGTGCTGATCGCGTACGGGCACGGCGAGGCGCAGTCGGCGCTCGGCTACGGCGTCCAGGAGGCGATCCACGACCTGCGGCTGGAGATCGAGGCGCTCTATCCGCGCTTCAACCGCTACGAGGGCGCTGAGGCGATCGGCGGCGCTTCTTCGCTGTACGTGACCCGCCCGACGCGGCGCACGTGGGCGGCCGCGGACAAGAAGGGCCGCGCGTCGGCCCGCATCTACTCCGGCGGCTCCTCCTCGCTCGAGTCGGACGCGCCCGCGCTCCCCGACCTCGGCGGTGCGCGGCGTGAGCGGCTCGAAGTCGACGTGACCGGGCACCCGGCGCTGGCGCTGCGGGTGCTGCTGGCGGCGCCCGCGCGGACGGTCGTCGTGCGCGGCGCGGGCGAGCTGCCGGACCTGTCCCAGCTCTACACCCGCGAGGGCGACACGTTCACCCTGCGTGACGGCACGCTGCTGCGCGCGATCGCCGACCGCTCGAAGTCCAAGCTCGGGAACGCGTGGCGCGAAGCGGTCATCGCCGCGACGCCGATGACCAAGAACGAGGCCCGCGCGCTGGTCGCTGGGCACGCGCGCACGAGTGACCTGCTCGAGCGCCGGCTCATCGAGCTCCCACGCGACGGGCTCGAAGACTTGTTGGCCGCCCTCGCGGGGTGACAGACTGACCCGGTATGGGTCTTGACGTCGTCGACGAGCAGTCGGTGCTCCTGCGCGTGGCGACGCTCGTCGCCCAGGAGACGCGGCTCGACCGGTTCTTCGAGGAGACCTCGGTCGAGGCGGCGCGGCTGCTGGGCATCGACGCCACCGGCGTGATGCACTACCTCGACGAGGGACGTGCGGTGGTCGTCGGCGTCTTCCGCGAAGGCGGCGCGCGGATGCTGCCCGTGAACGCCGAGCTGGACTTCGACCGGGCGGAGAGCGCGCTCGGCGTCGCGAGCACCACGAAGGCGCCCGCGCGGGTCTCCTCCTATGACCGCTCGCGCGGCGAGCTGCCGGCGGTGATGCGGTCGATGGGGATGAACGTCTCGATCGCCACGCCGATCCTCGTCGACGGCGAGCCGTGGGGCGCGATCGTCGGGACCGCGCCGGACGAGGAGTCGCTCCCGCCCGGGCACGAGCTGCGCCTCGTCGCGCTCGCCGAGCTGATCGCGCAGGCGATCGTCAACGACGCGCGGCGCGCCGAGCTGGCCGCCTCCCGCACTCGGCTCCTCGAGGCCGGCGACGAGACGCGCCGCCGGCTCGAGCGGCTCCTGCACGAGGGCGCACAGCAGCACGTCGTGGCGCTCGCGCTCAAGCTGCGCGTGGGGATCGGCCGCACCGACCCGGCCGGTGCGGAGGCCGAGGTGCTGCGCGACGCGCTCGCCGACGCGATGGAGGCGTCGGGCGAGCTGTCCGAGATCGCGCGCCAGCTGCATCCCGCGGTGCTCTCCGAGCGCGGGCTCGCGGCCGC
This sequence comes from Solirubrobacter phytolaccae, assembly GCF_027587195.1. Classification (GTDB taxonomy): domain Bacteria; phylum Actinomycetota; class Thermoleophilia; order Solirubrobacterales; family Solirubrobacteraceae; genus Solirubrobacter; species Solirubrobacter phytolaccae. Next base: position 87,647 of record NZ_JAPDDP010000014.1, read on the forward strand.
GCTGCAGGCCGTGGCGGCGCGCTCCGAGCTGCCGGTGAACCTGCGTGCGCTCCCGGGCAAGCGCCACTCGGCGGTGATCGAGACGACGGCCTACCTGATGGCGGCGGAGGCGCTCGCGAACGCGGTGCAGCACGCCCACGCGCACGAGTGCTGGCTGCATGCCGACGACCGCGGCGAGGTGCTCGTGGTCGAGGTGCGCGACGACGGCATCGGCGGCGCGGCGCTGCGCCCCGGCGGCGGCCTGGAGGGCATCGCCGACCGCGCGGCGGCGCTCGGCGGCACGTTCCTCGTCGAGAGCCGGGCGGGCGGCACGGCGGTGCGGATCGAGATCCCCACCGCGGGGTAGGTCACTCCGGTGAGCTACACCCTGAGCCTCGACGATCCGCCCGAAGTGGCGATCGAGCGCGTTCGCCGCGAGCAGCTCGAGGCCGCGTTCGACGGCCTCCGCGAGGAGCTGTCCACCGAATCGATCCACGACGCCCGCAAGCGGCTGAAGAAGACGCGTTCGCTGCTGCGGCTCTCGCGCCCCGAGCGCTTCAAGCGCCACAACCGGAAGCTGCGCGACGCCGGGCGGGCGCTCTCCGGCGCCCGTGACGCGGACGTGATGGCCGAGACGGTCGAGGACCTCGCCGACCGCTTCTCCGGCCGGTTGCCGAAGGTGGCGTTCGAGCGCGTGCGCGCGCCGTTGGCGGCGCGGGCCGCGGCGACCGAGCCCGAGGGCAGCGCCGACACGCTCGGCCCGCTCCTGTCCGACGCGTGGGTGGTGCGGGACGTGGACCTGACGGCTTCGCTCAAGCAGACCTACGCGCGCGGCCGCGACGCCTTCAAGGTCGCGGACAAGCAGCCGACCGCCGAGCACCTGCACGAGTGGCGCAAGCGCGTGAAGGACCTCTGGTACCAGCAGGACCTGCTGGAGGAGGTCTGGCCGGGCGTGATGAAGGCGCAGGCCAAGGAGGCCAAGAAGCTCTCGAAGACGCTGGGCGAGGACCACGACCTCGCGGTGCTCGACGAGCTGCTGCGCACCGATCCGTCGCTGGACGGGGACGAGCTGCGGCCGCTGATCGCGCGCCGCCGCAAGCAGCTCCTCAAGCAGGCGCGCAAGCGCGGGCGCCGTGTGTACGCGGAACGTCCCAAGCATTTCGCACGCCGACTGCGGCGGTATGTAGAACTCGTCTGATGGAGATCGAGCGCAAGTGGGTGTTGGACTCGCCCCCGTCCGGATTTGAGGAGCACCGCTCGCAGCGGTTCGAGCAGGGCTACCTCGCGATTGATCCGGCGGGCGCCGAGGTGCGGGTGCGGCGCAAGGACGGGGCGAAGTCGGTGATGACGGTCAAGACCGGCAGCGGGCTGGTGCGCGGCGAGGAGGAGTGGGAGATCGCGAACTTCGACGCGCTGTGGCCGCTCACCGCGGGTCGCCGGGTGCTCAAGACGCGCTACTTCATCCCGCTCGACGGCGAGACGGTGGAGCTCGACGTGTACGAGGGCGAGCTCGAAGGCCTGTTGACCGCCGAGATCGAGTTCGCCGACGAGGCGAGCGCGCAGGCGTTCGTCGCGCCCGACTGGCTCGGGCGCGACGTCACCGAGGACAAGCGCTACGGCAACCGCGTGCTCGCGGTCGAGGGCCTGCCGAGCTAGCGCACCTGCTCGGTCGGGCGGATCAGCATCTCGTTGATCCCCATGTGCCGCGGGCGCGTGACCATGTAGGCGATCGCGTCCGCGATGTCCTCGCTCTGGAGGATCTCGTTGCCGAGCGCGGCGGAGCTGAGCGCGTCGCGGATCTCCGGGCGCATGTGGTGGGTGAGCTCGGTCGCGACCGCACCGGGCTCCATCAGCGCCACCCGCACGTGGCGCTCGGTGACCTCCTGGCGTAGCGCCTCGCTGAACACGCCGACTGCGTGCTTGGTCGCCTGATAGACGCCGCCGCCCACGCCGACGCGGCGGCCGGCCACGGAGCTGACGTTGACGAGGTCCGCGACGCGCCGCGGCTCGTTCTCCGCCGCCTTGATCAGGTGCGGGAGCGCCGCGTGCGCGACGTACATCAGCCCTTTGACGTTGAGGTCGAACATCCGGTCCCACTCCTCCGTGGGCGCGTCGACGATGGTGCCGAGGAGCATCACGCCGGCGTTGTTGATGACGATGTCGAGCCGCTCGAGCTCCTTGACCGTCGTCTCGATCGCGCCGACCGCCTGCTCGCGGTCGGTCACGTCGGCCTCGATCGCGAGGCCGCCGATGTCGTCCGCGAGCGCGTCCAGCCGGTCCTTGCGCCGGGCGGCGACGGCCACCTGCGCGCCGCGCTCCGCCAGCGCCCGCGCGGTCGCCTCGCCGATCCCGCTGCTCGCGCCCGTGACGAGCGCGACGGTGCCCTGCAGTGCCTGAGCCATGACCATGTTCTACTTCGCGCCGTGCTCCGTCTCGTGAACCTCGCGGCGAAGGCCGCCCTGATCGGCCTGCTGCTGTTCGCGGTCATCCGCCCCGACCTGCCGCAGTTCGCGGGCAAGGCGATGACCGCGCGGCTGTTCACGTTCGGCTTCTCGGCCGTGCTGCTGCCGCTGGTCTGGCTCGTGCTGCGGCCGAAGCGGCCGTATCCGCACGCCATCGACCTCTGCCTGGTCGCGCCGTTCCTGCTCGACACGGCCGGCAACGCGCTGGACCTCTATGGCGCCGTCGAGTGGTTCGACGACGCCATGCACTACCTGAACTGGGTGCCGTGGGTGACGGCGTTCGGGCTCGCGCTCGTGACGTTCGCGCCGCCGATCCCGCGCTGGGCGCTGTTCGGCGTCGTGCTCGGGTTCGGCGCGGTCACGCACATCCTGTGGGAGCTGGGCGAGTTCGTCACGTTCATCCGCGGCGGGCCGGAGGAGGCGACCGCCTACCGCGACACGCTCGGCGACCTGACGCTCAGCCTGTGCGGGTCGCTCACCGGCGCGCTGATCGTCACGCTCGTAGCTTCGCGCTCACCGTCGTACCGGCGAACGTCGCCTTCACCGTCACGCGCTTCCCCTTCTTGACCTTGAAGTCGACGGCGACCTTGCCGGACCTGCCGACCTTGGCCGTCTTCTTCGTGGCGCCGAGCTTGAAGGTCGCCTTGCCGGACGCGCCGGTGGTGAGGGTCGCGCGCAGACCGCCCTTGCGCTTGGCGAGCTTGAGCTTGAGCGTGGACGCGGTCTTGGACCCGCCGGCGGAGGTGGGCTGCGTGTGCGTCGGCGGCTGCGGCGCGGCGGTCGGGACGGGGACGTCGGCGGGGCCCCAGTCCGGGTGCTTGGCGCCGGCCGCGAGCAGGACGCCGGGCGCGCCCGGCGCGCAGCTGTTGGGGATGCTCGTGACGTAGACGCCGTCGTCGGTGCCGTAGGCGAACGCGCGGCCGCTCGGGGCCATGGTCGTGCTGCGGAACTTGCTGCCGGTGAGCTCCCAGCACTGCTCGGCGGTGCGGACGTTCGGGTGGTTGGTGAACGGCGTGTGGTCCCAGTTGGGCGCGCCGAACGGGCTCATCGTGGTGCGGTAGACGCGCAGCTTCTCGTCGGAGAAGCCGGCGATGCCGATCGCGTACTGCAGGTCGCGGCCCAGGTCCATCGCGATCACGCCGAGGCCCTGCTGGTCGTCGTAGAACCACGGGTCGACGGGCGGGTTCGGGCCGCCGAGCTCCGTGAGCACGGCGTCGTCGTTGAGGATGCCCGACGGGTCCGAGCGCAGCAGCGTGTCGTCGTCGAGCCAGCTGGGCCACATCCAGCCCGACAGCAGGCCGTAGGTCTCGAACGGCGTGAAGCCGTCGCTGCTGGAGACCAGCGTGCCGTGCGAGAGCTTGTAGGCGACGCACGGCGGCACGGTCGTCTCGTTGCAGCCTGGCGCGCTCTCGTAGCTGTCGTTGAAGTACTCGTACGCGACCTTCGTGCCGTCGGGCGAGAGCTGCGGGTTGAAGGGGCCGTGGAACTTGTTGACCGGGCCGGGCGTGGGGGCGCCGTCCGAGATCGGCGTCAGGAAGTCGGCCAGGACCTTGCCGTCACGGGAGAGCTTGTGCAGGCGCTCCCCGGGCGCGAGGGCGATCATCGTGCCGTCGTCGGCCTGCGACACGGACGAGTACAGCCCGGTGGTCGTGACCTGGACCGTGCGCGCCCCGTCGGGCGTGGCGAGGAAGACGTTCCCGCCCTGCACGTAGGCGATCGAGTCGGCGAACGCGGGACTGGCGACGGCGAGGGTCAGAGCGGCGGTCAGCAGCGAAAGGCGCAACATGGCGCCGATCGTGCGGCGTGAGGCTTGCCCGGAGGTTGCCCGCGTCTTGTCGAGGCCGCACCCCCGCGCCGGCGAGTTGTTCCGCCGGCGCGAATCGGGTGCGTTCCTACGAGCTGCTGGTGGCGCCTGAGGGCGTTTCGCTCGGCGCTTCATCGCCCTTATCGGGCGGGTTGCGTCAGGTCATGAGCGCTCCGCGAGCCGCCTGGACCTTCGACGCATTCGGGCCGAGTCCTGCCGCCCGGGAGCGTGCCGGCACGAGCTCGTGACGGCCGTCGTCGAGCACGACCAGCCCACCGTGCACGAGCCACGACGGGTCCGCGCTGAGCAACGTCGCCTTCGCGCGCCACTCGGCCTCGACCGCCGTGGGCGCGAGCGCGGTCGCCTGGACGACGCCCGTGAACGCCGGCCATCCCGTCGCCGGGTCGAGCAGGTGATGCGCGGGCCGGCCGGCCGCGTCCAGCCAGGACCGCGTGCCGATCCCGCTCGTCGCCACCGCGCCATCGTGGACCTCGAACACGTGCAGGCCCGGCCCGCCGAACGGGTCGGTGACCTCGAGCGTGCGCCGGCGCCCGGCGAAGCGCAGGTCGCCGCCGCAGTCCACGGCCAACGGACCGTCCGCGGCCTCCGCGAGCAGGTCGGCGAACAGCCCCTTGGCGAGCCCGCCGGAGTCGAACGCGAGCCCGGGTGGACGGCGCACGAAGAACGAGTCCAGCGAGCGGATGAGCGTGAAGCCGGGTCGCTCCGACCGCGGCCGGGCGGGCTGGCGGGGCGGCGCCAGCGCGAGCGCGACGTCCAGCGGGACGGGCGTGCCGAGGTCCGTCCGGTAGCCGGCGGCCTCGATCTCGTGCAGCAGTGTGCCGTCGACGAGGCCGCCGGTCGCGGCCGCCGCGTCGTGGATCGCGGTCAGCAGCCGCGCCATGTCGGCGCTGATCGGCACGACCTCGCGGGGATCGCGGTTCAGGCGCGAGAGCTCGGAGTCCGGGCGAAAGCGCGAGAACTGACGGTGCCAGGCCTCGAGTCGGCGGCGCGCCGCGAGCTCGTCGCCGCCCCACACACCGCAGCGCGAGCCGAAGCAGTCGAACCTCACGACGTCACCGCCTTCGGCGTGGCCGGCGTCATCCGGCGCACGAGCAGCGCGGCCGTCGGCAGGACGACCATCGCGAGCGCGACCAGGAACCAGGCTTCGCCCGCGTCCGTGCCCGCGCCGACCGCGTGCACGACGCCGAACACCCACGCGAGCGCCGTCCAGCGATGCAGCATGCGCCAGCGCGCGACGCCGATCTTCGTGCGGAAGTAGTACGACACGCCGAGGAGGAAGAGCATCCAGCCGCCGACGATCCCGAGCCCGCTCCAGAACGGCCGGTAGTCGATCATGAACGGGATCGTGATGTCCGCCAGCGACGGCTTGAGGTAGCTGTCGCCCAGCAGCGCGAGCGCGTGCACCACCAACGCGACGAGCGTGCCCAGAGACAGCGCCTCGTGCATGACCCGCAGGTCCTTGCGCTTGCTCATCCGGCCGCCCATCAGCAACCCGAGCGCGACGGCGGCGCTCGCCGCCAGCAGCGCGGAGATGCCCGCCGCGCGGCTCGTGATCCAGAAGAAGTGCTCGCTCATGACTGGCCCGTGGAGAGCGAGGCGCCGTCGTCGGACGACGTCGAGTCGTCCGAGTAGGTGTCCTCGGAGTACGTGTCGGTGGAGTCCGTCGGGGTCGTCGTCTCCGCGGGCGTCGTCGTCTGGGCCGCGCTGGACGTGTCCGCGCCCATCGAGCCGTTCCACGCGACCACGCCCCAGGCGAGGACGAAGGAGGCGACGACGGCGGCGATCACGCGTTGGCGGATCGCGTTGACGCGGCGCGCGCGGGCGGCAAGCAGCTCCTGGGCACGTGAGGTCATGCACCCAGACTCGTCACGCCGGCCGAGAGCGCTCTGCGAAGAGCCTGAGAGGATGCTGGGGATGCCGGTCCTCTTCGACCTCGACGGCGTGCTGGTCGACTCGCGCGCGCCCTTCCTCACGAGCCTCAACTACGCCTTCGACAAGCTCGGCCTGCCGCGGCGCGACCCCGAAGCGCTGTACCCGTACATCGGCCCGCCGTTCAAGGTCGCCTTCCCGGGGCTGCTCGGCGTCGCGCCCGACGATCCACAGGTCGACGCGCTCATCGACGGCTACCGCGAGCGCTACGCGACCGCCTCGCTCGAGGAGACCACGGTCGCGCCGGGCATCGCCGAGGCCCTGGAACGCCTGGACGGCGAACCGCTCGCCGTCGCCACCTCCAAGCCGCGCGCGTTCGCCGAGCCGTTGCTGGAGGCACTGGGCCTGCGCCACCACTTCGCGGCGATCGCCGGCCCGGAGCTCGCCGCTCGCGACGAGCCCAAGGCCGTCACCGTCACCCGCGCGCTGGAGCTGCTCGGCACGACCAGCGCGGTGATGATCGGCGACCGCCGCTTCGACGTCGAGGGCGCCCACGCCAACGGCATCCAGTGCATCGGCGTGACCTGGGGCATCGGCACCCGGGAGGAGCTCGAGACGGCCGGCGCCGACGCGATCATCGACGATCCGCTTGAGCTCGATCCGGCCCTGCGCGTAATGTCCCGCCCGTGATTGCGACGTTCAACCTGTACACGGTCTCGCTGTTCCTCCACATCAGCGCCGCCATCGTCGGCCTCGGCGCGACCTTCGCGCTCTCGATCGCGTTCCCGCTCGCGCTGCGGATGAAGGACCCACGGCACCTGCTGTTCATGCACAAGCTGAACCTCGAGGTGATCACGAAGCTGGCCAGCCCGGCGCTCGGGCTCATCCTCATCACCGGCATCGTGCAGGTCCTGGACAGCGACTTCATCGGCTTCGGCGACCCGTGGATCAGCATCGCGTTCGTGCTCGTGATCATCATCGGCGGCATCCAGGGCGCCTACTTCACGAAGACCGACCGCAAGCTCGCGGCGCAGATCGAGAGCGAGCTGGCGGGCGGCGCGACGGAGCTCTCGCCCGAGTATCAGCAGGAGGCGCAGCGCGAGGGCAGCATGGGCGCGCTCACCGGCCTGCTCGTGCTTGCGACCGTCGCCGTGATGGTGTTCAAGCCAGGCGCGTAACTGGCGACTTGAGCGCCAGCGCGGCGAGCTCGGCAGGCGGCATCGGGCGGCCGATCAGGAAGCCCTGGCCGTAGTCGCAGCCGCTCTCGGTGAGGAGGCGGTGCGCCTCCTCGGTCTCGATGCCCTCGCCGACGGCCCGCAGGCCGAGGTTGTGGGCGAGGTCGACGATCGTCTGCACGATCGTGGCGGCCTCGGGGTCCTCGTCCATGCCGAGGATGAAGGACTTGTCGATCTTGAGCTCCTGGACCGGCAGCTCACGCAGGTAGGAGAGCGACGAGGAGCCGGTGCCGAAGTCGTCGAGCGAGAGCTCGATGCCGAGCTCGCCCAGCTTGCTCATGATCTCGATCACGCGCACCGGGTCGGCGGCGACGATCGTCTCGGTGATCTCCAGCAGCAGCATCGACGGGTCCAGCTCCCACTTCTCGAGCAGGGCCTTGACGTCGACCGGCAGGCCGAGGTCGAGCAGGTTCGGGGCGCCGAGGTTGACGGCGACCGGGAGGCGGAGGCCGGCGGCCTGCCAGCGGGCGCACTGGCCGAGCGCGTCGTCGAGCACGCGGAGCGTGAGCGGGCGCATGAGTCCGGTCTGCTCGGCGAGCGGCAGGAACGCGCCCGGGCCGAGGAGGCCGAACTGCGGGTGCTCCCAGCGCACGAGCGCCTCGGCACCGCGGACGCCACCGTTCTGAAGATCGAACTTGGGCTGGTAGTGCACGACGATCTGGCCGGACTCGATCGCGTCCGGCAGCTCGCCGATGAGGGCGAGGCGGGCGCGCGAGTGGCCGTCGCGGGAAGCGGAGTAGACCTCGTAGCCGACGCCGCGGCTCTTGGCCGAGTACATCGCGATGTCGGCGCGCTGCATGAGCGACTCGACGTCGCGGCCGTGCTCGGGGAACATCGCGATGCCGACGCTGGCGCGCACGAGCATCGTCATGCCCTGGAAGCGGAACGGCTCTTCGATCGCCTCGCCGAGCTTGCTCGCCATCACCTCGGCGGCCTCGACGGTGGTGTCGAGCGGCATCAGCACGGCGAACTCGTCGCCGCCGACGCGGGCCACGAGGCCGGCGCCGGGCGCGACCGCTTCCAGCCGCGGGCCGATCTCCCGTAGAAGCCGGTCGCCGGCCTGGTGGCCGAGCGTGTCGTTGAGCTCCTTGAAGTGGTCGAGGTCGATCAGCAGCAGCGCGAGCTTGGTCTTGGCGGCGCGCGCGGCGGTGGTCGACTCGTCGAGGCGCGCGAACAGCTTGCGGCGGTTCGCGAGGCCGGTGAGCGGGTCGTGCAGCGCGTCGTGCTCGCGCTGGGCGGCGAGCGCGCGCAGCTCATCCTCGAGCTCGCGACGGTCGGTCGCGTCGCGCATGTTGAGCACGAAGCCGCCGACGCTGGCGTCGTGCAGGCGGTTGGCGGCGACGACGTCGAAGTGGCGGTGCCCGCCCGCGCCGTGCGCGAGGCGCAGCGTCAGGCTGCGGCGGTGCTCGGGCTTGCCGGCGGCGTCGGCGAAGTAGCTGTCGAGCGCGGGACGGTCGTCCGGGTGCACCAGGTCGTGGACGCGGGTGCCGACGATCGCGGCCGGGTCATGGCCGAGCACGCCGCGGATCGACTCGGCCTGCCAGCGCACGCGCTGGTCGTCGCCGACGATCGTGACGACGTCGGTGGAGTTCTGGACGATCGAGTTCAGGCGGCGCTGGATCGTCTCGGACGCGCGCAGCGCGACGAGCAGGGCCTGGACGAGGATCGGGGCGAGCGCCACGGCGGCGACGCGGGCCAGGTCGGCCTCGAACTGCGCTTCGCCGCGACCGGCGTGCGCGCCGAGGAGCGCGGCCATCCACAGCGCCCAGCGCGCCATCGCGCGCGGAAACCCGCCGTAGAGGCTGCGGAAGAGGAGGCCGAGCAGCGGCAGCATCGGGTCGCCCGGCGCCACGTGCAGGATCAAGAAGATCGCGTAGGCCTCGAACGGCTCCAGCGCGAGGACGAAGCTGCGCCGTCGGTAGCCGATGATCCAGTACACGCCGAGGGCGACCGAGAGCACGATGCCGCCGGCTTTGGCCGCGGGGCTCGCGTGGCCCGTGGGGATCGCGACCGCCGCGAGGACCGCGCCCGCCACGGCGAACACGAGGAAGAGCAACCGGAAACGCGAGAACGGCGTTTGCGGCAGCTTGATGGCGGACGGGCGGATCACCTTGTTCAAAGGTTTCGGACAAATGGCCGAGGTCTTTAGTCGAACGTGCGATTTGGACCGGTCCCGTCCACTTTTCTGTCGAGCGTGACCGAAATCACATTCAAGTTCTCTCAGTGGTCGGTCGATGGGTGCGTGAACGCGACCAACTGGTGGGGGACGAACATGCCGACTGCTGAAGAGCGCCTGGCGATCTTGGATGAAGTGCTGACGGAGGCCGCGGGCAAGGGCCTGCTGCAGCTCTCGCCCGACGACGACGGGCCGTTGGACGGTCGCACGATCTCGCTCGACGGTCGCTCGGTCGTGAGCTTCGGCTCCTGCAGCTACCTCGGCCTGGAGCTCGATCCCCGCATGAAGCAGGCGACGATCGACGCCGTCCTGCGCTACGGGACGCAGTTCTCGAGCTCGCGCGGGTACCTCTCCTCGCCGCAGTACATCGAGCTGGAGGCGCTGCTGAGCGAGCTGTTCGGCGGCCACGTGCTCGTCACGCCGACGACGTCGCTCGGGCACCTGTCGACGCTCCCGGTGCTCGTCGACTCCACCGACGCGGTACTGCTCGACCACCAGGTCCACGCCTCGGTGCAGATGGCGGCCAACCAGCTGCGCGTGAAGGGCACGACCGTCGACCTGGTCCGCCACAACAACATGGAGCGGCTGGAGGCGATGATCCAGCGCCTCTCCAAGGATCATGACCGCGTCTGGTACATGGCCGACGGCGTCTATTCGATGTTCGCCGACCTCGCGCCGTTCACCGAGCTGCGCGCGCTGCTGGACAAGTACCCGCAGCTGATGCTCTACGTCGACGACTCGCACGGCGTCGGCTGGGCGGGCAAGCACGGGCGCGGCCCGGCGCTCGACGTCCTCGGCGGCCACCCGCGCGTGATCGCGGCCTGCTCGTTGAACAAGTCCTTCGGCGCCGCCGGTGGCGCGATCGTCTTCCCCGACGCCGAGCTGCGCCGGCGCGTGAAGACCGGCGGCGGGCCGATGATGTTCTCCGGCCCGATCCAGCCGCCGCTGCTGGGCGCGGCGATCGAGTCGGCCAAGATCCACCTCTCGGACGAGCTGCCGGAGCTGCAGGCCGCGCTGCGCGAGCGCGTCGCGCTGTTCACGTCGCTGTGCGCCGATCACGGGATCCCGCTCGCGACCAACGACATCACGCCGATCCGCTACGTCCCGCTCGGCCTGCCGGTCGTCGCGCACGACGTGATCAAGGAGATCCTCGCGGACGGCTACTACACGAACCTGGGCACGTTCCCGGCGGTGCCGATGAAGCACGCCGGCGTGCGCATCACGCTGACGCTGCACCACACCGAGGCGGACATCCGCGGGCTCGTCGCGTCGTTGGCGAAGCACGTCCCGGCCGCGCTGGAGCGCGCGGGCGAGGCCGCCCAGCGCCGTCACGCGAAGATCGTGGGCGAGCATGGCCCGGCGCTCGCGATCGAGCACCACACCGCGGCGTCCGCGCTGAACGAGGCGGAGTGGAACGCACTCCTGGGTGAGCGCGGCACGTTCACCGTCGACGGCCTGCAGTTCCTCGAGCGCGCCTTCGGCACCCCCGGCGAGCGGCCCGAGGACCAGTGGGCGTTCCACTACTACGTCGTGCGCGACCGCGCCGGCAAGGCCGTGCTGGCCACGTTCTTCACCGCCGCGCTGTGGAAGGACGACATGATGGCCTCGGCCGCCGTGTCGGAGCTGGTCGAGCAGCGGCGCGCCGAGGACCCGTACTACTTGACCTCGACGACGTTCGCGATGGGTTCGCTGCTGACCGAGGGCGACCACCTGTACCTGGACCGCAACGCGGACTGGAAGGGCGCGCTGGACCTGCTGATGGCGGCGGTGTCGGAGGACGCGCGTGTGGCCGGCGCCGGGACGATCGTGTTCCGCGACCTCTACGCGGCCGACATCGAGCTGGCCGAGGCGGTGCGCGAGCGCGGCTACGTGAAGACGTCCCTCCCGCAGTCGCTCGTGTACGAGCCCGTGGACGGCGGCGACGAGGAGTGGCTCTCGAAGCTCTCCGTGAAGGCGCGCGTGCACCAGCGCAAGGCCGTGCTGCCGTTCGACGACGCCTACGAGGTCGAGTGGCTGCGCGCGGGCGGGCGCGAGGTGACCGACGCCGAGCTCGACCACCTGTACGGGCTCTACCTCGCCGTGCAGGCACGCGGGCGCGACCTGAACTCGTTCCCGCTGCCCAAGGGCTTCCTGCGCGACATGCTCACCCACACCTCGTGGGAGCTGATGACGCTGCGGCTGAAGGAGACCGGCGCGGTCGTCGCGTTCGGCGCGCACTTCGTCGGCACGCGCCACTACGCGCCGATGGTCGTCGGGCTCGACTACGACTACACGCGCTCGCACGGCGCCTACCGCCAGGCGCTGCGCAACGCGGTCCTGCGGGCGCGGGAGCTGGGCTCCAAGCGCGTGCTGCTGGGCATGGGCGCGACGTTCGAGAAGACCCGCTTCGGCGCGCACGTGCAGGACCGCGTCGCCTTCGCGCAGGCGAGCGACCACTACTCCTCCGAGGTGCTGGCGGCGCTGGCCGCCGACTCACACGGCGCCTGAACTTAAACGTCCTGGACGTTTAAGTTCAGCGGTTGTGGTTGACGGCCTCCACGTTGTGGCCGTCGGGATCGAAGACGAAGGCCCCGTAGTAGCCGGGGTGGTAGACGGCGCGCTCTCCGGGCGCGCCGTTGTCCTTGTAGCCCGCCTCCGTGGCGGCCGCGTGGAACGCGTCGACCGCGGCGTTCGTGGGCGCGCTGAAGGCGATGTGGACGTGCTCGGTCACCGGCGTGCCGCTGACGTAGGAGACCGACCCGCCGTCGGTGAGGACCTGGACGTGGTCGGGCTCGTCGACGCCGAGCTGGTGCCCGGTGGCCAGGTAGAAGGCTTTCACGGCGGCGACGTCGCTCGTGCGCAGCCACAGGTGGTCGATGGCGCCCGTCTCGAGCTTCCGGCCGGTGTGGACCGCCTCGACGCTGTTGCCGTCGGGATCGCGCAGGAAGGCGCCGTAGTAGTCGTCGCGGTACTGCGGGCGCGGGCCGGGCGCGCCAGCGTCCTCGTAGCCGGCCGCGACGCCCGCGCGATGGAAGGCGTCGACAAGCGCGTGGGTCGGCGCGTAGAACGCGACGTGGAGGTTGCGCGTCACCGGGCCGTCGGTGCCCAGGGCGAAGTCACCCCACTCGGCGTACTCGGGATCGTCGTAGCGCTCCAGGCCCAGGACGGACAGGACGGTGTCGTAGAACCGCTCGGACGCGCCGCGGTCCGCGACGCGGATTCCCACATGATCGATCACGCACCTATTGTGCGCTGAGCAGGAAGTCCACTAACCGGTCGAGGTCGGGCGGGCTGATCCGGGTCGCGAAGTCCTCCGGCATCAGGCCGCCGCGCGTGGGGGCGACGATCTTGGCCACGACGTAGGCGCGGTCCTTGCCCTGCAGCGAGAGGCTGAGGTCCGGCCCGATCGGCGCTTCCGAGTTGGCGGACTTGAACGCATGGCAGCCGCCGCAGCCGTTCGCGACCCAGACGTCCAGGCCGCTCCGGGCGGGGCGCGTGCTCGCGGCGGTCGTGGTCGCGGACTCGCCTCCGCCCGCGAAGGCGGCGATCGTCATCGCCGCCCCCGCGCAGGCGAGGCCACCGGCGGCGAGGGTGGTGGCTCTCACGCCGCCTGCGGTTCGCGGGAGTGCTCGCTGCGGCGCCGCGCCAGCAACAGCAGCGCGGCCAGCGCGAAGGCCAGGCCGCCGAGCACGAGCCAGGTGACGCTGAAGCCCCCGTCGTCGGCGGGCGTCTGCGCGGCGGCCGGCGCGCTCACGGGCTCGCCGATCTTCACCGGCGGGAACGTGTGGAGGTGGGAGATGAACCCGTCGTCGACCTCGTAGCTCCACGTCCCGGCGGTCGGGAACGTCACGCTGACGGCGTACACGCCCGGCGTGCCGGTCGGCTTGGCGGCGAACGTCTTGCTCGCGTCGCCGTTGCGGATCGTCAGCGTGGGCTGCAGGTCGTCCAGCGGCGTCCTTCCGTGCTGGAGCACGGTCAGCTGCACGTTCCACGGGGCCCCGGGCTGCACCCCGGCGGGGGTCGAGCTCAACCCGACCGTGGCCCACCCGCCGGCGAGCGCGGTCGACGCGAACAGCAGCCCCGCGAGCAGGGGAAGAGCGATCAGCAGACGGCGCACGGTGCGCCTCCTTTCCTCGAACACCCCCTATACGCCCACCGCGCCCGAGAGGTTCCCTGCACGGAATCCGCCCGAACTTAAACGTCCTGGACGTTTAAGTTCGTAGGGATGCGGACTGTCATTGCCGTGCTCTTCGCGCTGCCCTGGATCGGGTGGGCGCTGCTGCGTACCGTCGGGGTCGAGGTGCCGTTCCCGCTGGTGGCGGCGATCGCGTTCACGCCCTACGCGGCGTTGACCTCGCCGCTGCCCGTCGTGCTCGCGCTGATCCTGCGGCGCAAGGGCGTGGCGATCGTGTCCGGGGTGGCGGCGCTGGCGTTGGCGTTCGCGATGGTGCCGCGCGCCGTGGCCGGGCCGCAGCCCGAGGCGAAGGGGCCGCGGCTCGTGGTGATGACGTCGAACCTGTGGCTCGGGCGGGCGAACGTGCCGGCCGTGCTGGAGATCGCGCGCGAGCACGACGTGGACGTGCTGAGCGTCCAGGAGCTGCGGCCGAAGATGCTGCCCAAGTTCGAGTCCGGCCAGTTCCCGCACCGGATCCTGCTGCCCGACGCGGGCGCGGCCGGCGCGGGGCTGCTGTCGAAGTACCCGCTCGCGTCGTCCGGCGGTGAGCTGCAGCCGGAGGCGGTGTTCACCGTCGAGGGCGCGCCGCCCGTGCGCATCAAGGCGGTCCACCCGCGGCCGCCCGTGACGTTCTCGGCCGCGCCGGACTGGCGGCGGGCGATCGAGGCGCTGCCCAGCTCCGACGGCGCCGGCGACGTGCGCATCCTCGCCGGCGACTTCAACGCCACGCTCGACCACCCGGAGCTGCGCGCGCTGCTCGACCGTGGGTACACCGACGCCGCCGACGCCACCGGCGAGGGCTGGACGCACACCTGGCCGGCCGGGACCAAGTCCGACCGCGCGCTGCCGCTGACGATCGACCACGTCCTGGTCGACACGCGCGTGCGTGTCGAGAAGGTCACGGTCGTCGACGTCCCCCGCAGCGACCATCGCGCGGTGATCGCGGTACTGCGGCTCCCGGCCGGATGAGAACGGTCGTTCGACGCGCAGTCGGTTCGCTTCCGACACGCGGTCGGTAGGACGGAGGCCCTCCGGTCAGCAGAATCCTCCTCAGGAGAAAGGGTGCTGCACACACACTCCGAATCCCGGCTTCTCCTCCCAGGGATTCGGATTCCGGTGGCGGACTCTCCCCGGCCAGGCCTGGACAACCTGGCCGGGGACTCCGCATCACAGACACCGAGGTGGACAGCAAGGCAACGACGACGGGGCCCCGGGACGGGCCCCGTTTTCGTTTAACCGTCCATCCCCGGAGCGGCGGAGCGCCCCGGGACGCTCTAGGCGGCGAGCGCGAGCTGCGGGCGCGGCGGGGAGAACTCCGCCTGCAGCGTGTGCAGCAGGCCGCGCAGGCCGGCCGGCTCGGTGGCGATCGCGCGCTGGCGCGTCGCGCCCGGGTCTCCCGCCAGGTGGGCGAGCAGCTGCAGCTCGCGCTCGCAGCCGAGCTCACGCGCGTGCGGCCAGCAGGCGTCGACCAGCGTCGCCAGGCGCCCGGAGGCGGGGACGCAGCGGTCCCGGTGCGGATCGAGCAGCTGCGCGTGGATGCCGTCGCGCGCGGCGAGGAAGCGGTTCTCGTCGAGCACCTCGGGCGCGTGCGCGAGCTCGGGCTCCGCGCAGGTGCCGAGCGCCTCGCAGCGCACGAGGCACTGGACGAGCGCGACCAGAGCCGCCGTGTCGCGGATCCGCGTCTGCGCGTCCATCACCCGCACCTCGAGCGTGCCGAGCTTGGGCTGCAGGCGCACGTCCCACCAGATGAACGTCGGCTCGGGGATCGCGCCGCAGCGGATCAGGATGTCGATCGCGTCGACGTACTCCGCGTAGGAGGAGAACTCGCGCGGGATGCCCGTGCGCGGGAAGGCCTGGAAGACCGGGGTGCGCGCCGAAGCCAGCCCGCTGTCGCGCCCGCGCGTGAAGGGCGAGTTGGCCGACAGCGCCAGCAGCACCGGGATGTGCGCGCGCATGCCGTTCAGCGCGCGTACCGCGAGCTCGGCGTCGGGCACGGCGACGTGTACGTGCAGCGCGAACGTCGGCTCGCGCCGGGCGAGCTCCCGGAGCGACTGGTGCAGGAACTGGTACCGCGCCCCCGGGGAGACCTCGACCTCGTCGGCGGTGACGAGCGGATGCATGCCGGCGACCGCGGCGCGCAGCCCGAGCGACCGCACGACCCCGGCCAGCCCGGCGCGCATGGAGCGCAGCTCGGCGGCGGCGTCGCTCACCCGCGCGTGCGGCTGGGTCGCGAGCTCCAGCGCGAGACCGTGCGTCTCACCGCGCGCGTGCTCGACGAGCTCCTCCGGGAGGATGCGCAGCACGTCCTCCGAACGCCAGGCGGGCGACCCGTCGACCTCCAGCAGCATCACTTCTTCTTCGACACCGACCGTCCACGGTGCTGCGGTCGTCTTCCAGTTCGCCCACGATGCCGAAGCCATCTACGCAGGGTGATGCGGGGGCGGCTCCGCGTGTTCCACCCTGCGGTCCAGAGTTCGCGGGTGAACGTTGTACGAGCGGTCGTGGCCGAGGTGCCCGAGCGATCGTACATTCGAAGCCATGAAGCGTGGACGTCCACCACAGATCGTGGCTTATGGAGGAGGCGGCTTCTCCATGGAGCCGAACAATCCACTCCTCGACGAGTACGTTCTCGGGCTCAGTCGACGCAAGAAGCCGAAGGTCTGCTTCTTTCCGTCCGCCAGTGGGGACGCTGATCACTACGTCGTGCGCTTCTACAGGCACTTCTCCAGCGAGATCTGCGATCCGTCGCACATCTCGCTCTTCCGGCGCGACTGCGGACCGGGATCGGTGCGTGAGCACCTGCTCAAGCAGGACATCATCTACGTCGGTGGCGGATCGATCCTGTCGCTGATGGGCGTCTGGCGCGCCCACGGCATCGACGAGGATCTGCGCGCTGCCTGGCAAGCGGGTGTCATCCTTGTCGGCGTGTCCGCCGGCTCGCTCTGTTGGTTCAACTCAGGCCTCACCGCCTACCACCATGACGCGAAGCCGTACGAAGGCCTCGGCTTCCTCTCGCACTCGAACGCGGTGCACTACGACGAGGAGTCGGATCGGCGCCCGGCCTACCACCAGGCGCTGAGAGACGGGATGCCCGGCGGATATGCGGCTTCGGACGGAGCCGCCCTGCACTTCATCGGTGACGACCTGCATCGCGTGGTCCTCTCGCGCCCGAAGGCTCGCGCCTATCGGGTCGAGGTCGCGGGCGAGGACGTCGTCGAGCATCCGCTGGAGGCCACCTATCTCGGCGAGCGACCCAAGCTCGAACTCGCAGTCGCAGCTGCCTGAGAGGCGGCCCACGATCCTCGCGATGGGCGGGGGCGGCTTCACCATGGAGCCGGAGAACCCCGCCCTCGACGATTACGTGCTCGGGCTGGCGAGCGCGAAAGTGCCGAAGATCTGCCTGCTCCCCACCGCCTCGGGCGATGGGGAAGCGCAGATCCGGCAGTTTCACGCCACCTTCGGCGGGCGCGGCTGCGAGCCGATGCACATCTCGCTCTTCCGCCTCGGCAGCCGGCCGATCCCGCTACGCGAGACGCTGCTCGAGCAGGACATCGTCTACGTGGGCGGCGGCTCGATGCTCGGGCTGCTCGCCGTCTGGCGCGCGCTCGGGCTCGACAAGATCCTGCGCGAGTGCTGGGAGTCGGGCGTGATTCTCGCCGGGCTGAGCGCCGGCGCCATGTGCTGGTTCGAGTGGGGCGTGACGTCCTCGCTGGGCTCGCCCGCGCCCTCACCCGGGCTCGGGTTCCTCGGCGGGTCGCTGTCCGTGCACATGGACGGTGAGCCCGCGCGCCTGCCGGTCTTCCGCACGGCGATCGCGGACGGCTCGATCCCGGCCGGCTACGCCGCCGACGACGGTGTCGCGCTGGTGTTCCGCGGCGACGCGCTCGACGAGGTCGTGTCCTCGCGCCCGAACCGCCAGGCGGTGCGGATCGCCGCCGACGGGACCGAGGAGCCGCTGACGCCGCGCCTGCTCGCCCGTCCGGACCGGTTCGGCGACGAGGCGGACATCGCCGAGTTCCGGGCCGTGCGGGCCATGCGTCACTAGCGGGGCACTAGGACCAGTCGACCTGCTTGGAGCGGTGGAACTTGACGCCGAGGGTGTCGAGCGCCGCTCCGTGCACGGCGAGCCGTCCCCGGAAGTCCTCCCAGTCGCGCGTGCCCGACCAGCCGACCTCGGCGGTCGCGAGCAGCCGCGGGAAGATCATCTCGTCCAGGTCGTCGCGGGTCTCGGTGGTCTCCGACCACAGCGCGGCCTCCACGCCGACCACCTCGGCGCCGTCGATCACGGCGTCCGGGTCCCAGTCGTAGGCGTCGCGGACCTCGACCGCGCCCGCCCACGTCAGGCCGAGCCGCGTCTGGTCGTCGTACTTCTGGTCCAGGTAGGTGTGCGGCGCCGGCGACATGATCAGCGGCAGGCCCTGCTCCGCCGCCGCGCGGGCGGGCTTCGCGTCGGACCAGTGCTGGACGATCGTGCCCGCCGGGAGCTTGGCCACACCGGCCTCCTCCCAGACGATCGGCCGCTTGCCGTGGGACAGCACGAGCGAGCACGCGTCCCACATGAACTGCGCGTAGTCCTCGTGCTCGAGGCCTTCGACCTCGTCGCCGCCCAGGTGGAAGTACTCGCCGGGGATGGCCGCGACGACGTCTCCGAGGAAGCGATGGACGACCTCGGCGCGCACGTCGAGCGAATGGCCCGGGCTGCTCCAGGTCGTGAACGGCTCCGGCGCGGGCTTGCCCCACAGCTCGGGGTACGCGCGCAGCGCGGCGTTCACGTGGCCGGGCACGTCGACCTCGGGAACCACCGTGATCGAGTGTTGCGCGGCGTGGTCGACGATCCGCTGGTAGTCGGCGGCCGTGAAGCAGCCACCCGCGCCGCCGCCGACCTGGGTCTCCGCGCCGACGGTCGTCAGGTTCGGCCAGCCCGGGATCTCGATCCGCCAGCCCTGGTCGTCGGTGAGGTGTAGGTGCAGGACGTTGAGCTTGTAGAGCGCGGCGAAGTCGATCAGCCGCAGCACGTCCTCCACGCCGAAGAAGTGGCGCGCGACGTCGAGCATCAGCCCGCGCCAGCCGTACCGGGGCGCGTCCTCGATCCGCAGCGGCGTCGACGTCTCGCCGAGCTGGAGCAGGGTCGCGCGACCGCGCGCCTCACCGGCCGCGTCGGCGGCGCCGAAGGTCACGCCGGAAGCGCCGATCTCGATCCAGTAGCTCTCGGGCCGCCCTTCGGAGCGGACGCACTCGACGTCCACCGGCAGGGCGACCGGCTCGCCCGGCCGCGCCTCGAGCACGGCCGGGGAGGGGATCAGCACACGGGCTCCTAGGCGGGGGACGGCTCGTTGCCGCCGCGGCCCTTGACGACCTTCGTCGCCACGAGCGCGGCCACACCGGCACCGACGACGACCGGAATCCGCTTCACGATCGGCGTCTTCTTGGCCACCTTGTAGACGGCGGTGCCCTTCGCGGCCTTCCGGGCGCCCTTGGCGCCGCCCTTCGCCGCCTTGGTGGCGGTCTTGATCTTCAGGTAGTCGACCGCAAGCTCAGCGACCTGCTGCTTGCGGCTCTTCTGCTTTCTGAGGGCCATCTGGAGAAACTACCCCGATCGCCCCCGGGCAAGCACCTAGAGCGCAGCGAGCACCTTCGGCGCGACCTGCTTCTTGCGGCTCATCACGCCGGGCAGCGGGATCACGTTGTCCTCGGCCGTCTGGCCGAACGCGTGCTCGAGCGGGCCGGAGTCGCCACTCACGTAGAGGTCGGTGTCCTTGGCCAGGATGTCCGTGACCATCAACGCGTAGACCGCGTAGCCGTTGCGCTCGCGGACGCGCTCCATCGCCTCCATCAGCTCGGCCTTGCGGCCGTCCAGGCCCTGGCCGACGGTCTCGACCTGCGCGATGCCGATCGTGTGCCCGCCGCCGACCTCGTACTCCTTGAGATCTCGCGAGACGATCGCGTCGGCCTCGACGCCCTCGAGGTCGGAAGTGGCCTCGAACATCTCGCGCCCGAACTGCATCGGGTCGATCGCGAGCACGCGCCCGAGGTACTCGACGGCACTCCAGTCGCGCTCGGTCGTGGTCGGCGAGTTCAGGATGACCGTGTCCGACATGATCGCGCCGAGCAGCAGCAGCGCGGAGGAGCGGCTCGGCTCCATGCCGTTCTGACGGAAGCGCTCGATCACGAGCGTGGACGTGGAGCCCACGGGGTCGAAGGTCGCGCGGACCGGCACCGTCGTCTCGATCGAGCCGATGTGGTGGTGGTCGAGGATCTCGACGATCTCGGCCTGCTCGACGCCCTCGACGCTCTGCGCCTGCTCGGCGTGGTCGACGAGCAGCACGCGCCGCGGCCGGGGCGAGACGAGGTCCGTGCGCGTGACGAGCCCGATCGGCTTGCGCGCGGCGTCGACGCACACGGCGGCCCGGTAGTGGACCTCCTTGACCTCGTCGGCGACGTCGGAGAGCAGGTCGTCGGGGCGGACCGTCAGCGGCTCGGGGTCCATCAGCGCGCGGCACGGCGCCGACAGGGTGATCATGCGCGCCGTGACGTAGCTGTCCAGCGGCGAGGCGACGATCGGCACGCCGCGCTTGTCGGCCAGCGCGATCGTATCGGCCTCCGGGCGCGCGCCGTTGGAGACCACGAGCAGGCCGACGCCGAGCTCGATCGCCGCCCGCTGCGCCGCCTCACGGTTGCCGACGACGGCGACGTCGCCCGGCCCGATCTCCGACGGGAGCGCGCCGATGTCCATCGCCATGCACCAGATCTGGCCCGAGACCTCGGCGTCGTCGCCGGTCAGGAGCTCGCCCTGCAGCACCCGCACGATCGCGCTCACGTTCGTGGGCGCGTCCAGCTCGGACGGCTCGCGCGACTCGCGGATGTAGCGGCGGGCGAGCGCGCGCTCGGTCATCACGCCGGACAGCGTGCCGTCGGCGCCGACGATCGGCACCAGGTCCAGGTCCTCGCGGGCCATCAGCCGGCCGACCTCGCGCACGGGCTCGGTCGAGTCCACGAGCGGCGAGTCGCGGCGCATCACGTCGCGCACCCGCAGCATCACGTGGGGCAGGAACTCGGGGTCCTTCGCCTTCGAGCGGTCCAGCACCCAGCGCGTCTGGGTGTTGACGTCGCCCAGGCGCACGGGCACGTAGGCGTTGTGCGGATCCACGCGGCCCATGAGCTCGGCGTAGCCGACCGCGGCGGCGATCGAGTCCGTGTCCGGGTTGCGGTGACCCGTGACGTAGATGACAGGAAGAGCGGCGATGGCCGATCAGCATACGAGCGCGGCTCTCCGAGCGGCTCGGCCATCCTGGCCGAGCCGCGGGAGAAGGTGACGCCCTTGACAGGAGGGGGGTCCCGAGCGGGCGCCTGTTCCGGTCCTCGCCGCGCCATACGCACCCCGCCTCGCACGGGTTCGAACATAAAGAGGGACAGTCCCTCTTTAGGTTCACGCCGCTGCGGATGGGACCATCCGTTCCGTGCTCGTCGCCGCGCTCGTGATCGCCGGGGTGCTCGCCGCGGTGCTGGCCGTGGTCGGCGAGCGCCTGCGGCGTGAGAGCGCGCGCGCCGACGCGGCCGAGGCCGAGCACGCGCGGCTGATCGCGGAGCTGATGCGCAAGGAGCGCGAGCTGGCGGAGCTGAAGCCGTTCCGCGCGCGGGTCGAGCAGGCCCCGGACTGGATCTGGACCGCCGACGGCGAGGGCACGATCACCTACGCGAACACGCCCGCGCTGCCCGTCGGCAGCACGGTCGAGCAGCCGGGCCGGGCGGGCGTCGTCCGGCGCGGCGAGCGCACCGTCGATACCCGGTCGGTGCCGCTCGACGGCGGCTGGCTCGGCGTGGACCGCGACATGACCGAAGCGGTGCCCGCGCGGGTCGCGGTCGTCCGGCGGCCGGTCGTGGACGGGCGCCGCGAGGTGGTCGGGTACGAGCTGGTCGGGGACGGCAGCGTCCTGTCGTCGTTCCCGCCGGAGGAGCTCGTCGCGCTCGCGGCCGGCCGTCCGCTGTGGCTGAGCCTGGACGGCGATCCCGCGCCGGCGCTCGCCGCCCACGGGCTCACGCTCCAGCTCACCGCGGACACGTCGGTCGCGCACGCGCGGCACCTGCGCGAGGCGGGGTTCACGCTCGCGCTCGACGGCTACGAGGGCCCGTCGCCGCTGCTCGACGAGTGCGCGACGGTGAAGGTACGCGCGGAAGGCCGGTCCGACGAGGCGCTGCAGGCGCTGATCGCCGAGCCTGCCGCGCGGGGGCTGACGCTCGTGGCCACCGACGTCGACGACGCGGACGAGTTCACGCGCTGCCGCGTGCTCGGCTTCAGCCACTTCCAGGGGGCGTTCTTCGCCCGCCCCCGCGGCGGCGAGGGACCGGGCACGGGCGCGCTCGCGTCGCTGCAGGCGCTCGGGGAGCTGACCGTCTCCGACGCGTCCTTCGAGGACCTCGAGCGGATCATCGGCGCCGACGTCGGGCTCTCGCTGGCGCTCATCCGGCACGTGAACTCCGCCTACTTCGCGCTCCCGCGCAAGATCGACAGCGTGCGCGAGGCGCTGACGCTGCTCGGCACCCGCGCCGTGCGCCGCTGGGCCACGGTGGTCGCGCTCACGGCTGCCGCGGACGTGCCTGACCAGGTCATCGCGCTCGCGCTCCTGCGCGCCCGCATGTGCGAGCTGCTCGGCGCCAATGAGGACGACCGCGACGGGCTCTTCACCGTCGGCCTGTTCTCGGTCGCGGACGCCCTGCTGGACGCGCCGATGGAGCAGGTGCTGGCCGCTTTGCCGCTCTCAGATGAGATCACGGGCGCGCTGCTGCGTCACGAAGGGCGCCGAGGGCGCATCCTGGGAACGGTGCTGCGCTACGAGCAAGGCCGCTTCCCGACGGACGCCGCCGACCCCGCCGACCTCGCCGAGGCCTACCTGGACGCGCTGCGCTGGGCGGACGACACCGGACGCTGGCTCGCGTGAAGCTGCCGCTGCGGATCAAGCTCACGCTCGCGTTCACGGGCGTGATGGCCGTGCTGCTCACGGCCGCGGGGATCGCGCTGAGCGTGCTGGTCGCCGGGAGCCTGGACGAGACGATCGACGAAGGCCTGCGCGCGCGAGCACGTGACGCCTCGGCCCTGGTCAGGACGCGCACGCTCAGCGACACGGGCGAGCCGTACGCGCAGGTGCTCGATCTCGAAGGCCGCGTGCGGTACACGACGCGCGAGGCGGGCCGGAGGCCGCTGCTCGAGCCCGCCGACGTGCAGCGGACCCAGGCCGGCGACGTGATCGTGACCTCGCGCCGCAACGACACGGATCTGCGCCTGCTCGCGAGCCGGGTCGACGGCGGCGAGCAGATCCTCGTCGTGGGCGAGCCGCTGCTCCAGCGCCAGGAGGCGCTCGGCGCGCTGCACGCGCTGCTGCTGATCGGCGGCCCGCTCGCGCTGCTGATCGCCTCGGCGGTCGGCTACGCGCTGGCCTCCGCCGCGCTGCGCCCGGTCGAGCGGATGCGCCGGCACGCGGCCGCGTTCACCGCCGCGGAGACGAGCGAGCGCCTGCCCGTCCCGCCCGCCAACGACGAGATCGGCCGGCTCGGCCGCACGCTGAACGAGATGCTCGACCGCCTGCAGGTGGCCTTCAAGCGCGAGCGGGCGTTCGTCAGCGACGCCTCGCACGAGCTGCGCACACCGCTCGCGATCCTGCGGACGGAGCTCGAGCTCGCGCTGCGCGGGGAGCACACGCGCGAGGAGCTCGAGGACGCGCTGCGCTCGGCGGCCGAGGAGTCCGAGCGGCTCTCGCGGCTCGCCGAGGACCTGCTCGTGATCGCCCGCTCCGACCAGGGCCGGTTGCCCGTCCGGCCCGAGCCGATCGAGGCGGGCGAGCTGCTCGCGCGCGTCGCCGTCCGCTTCCGCACCCGGGCTCGCGCGGAGGGCCGGCCGCTGGAGCCCGATCCCTCCCCGGGCGTGACGCTGGACGCCGACCCGGCGCGGATCGAGCAGGCGCTGGCGAACCTCGTCGACAACGCGCTGCACCACGGCAAGGGCACGGTCCGGCTGTGGGCGCGCAGGGTCGACGGGTTCGTCGAGGTGCACGTGAGCGACGAGGGCACGGGCTTCCCCGAGGAGTTCCTCCCGCGAGCGTTCGAGCGCTTCACCCGAGCCGACGAGGCGCGCACGCGCGGCGGGACCGGGCTCGGCCTGGCGATCGCGGCGGCGATCGCCACGGCGCACGGTGGGACGGCTCATGCGGCCAACGGAAACCCCGGCGCCGACGTGTGGATTTCGCTTCCGTCAACATGAAGACCGTTCTCATGAAAGGATTCTCATCTTCTCATCTTCGACTCATGGCCAGCGGGCACCATCCTCACCAACCCTAAGGTGAGGTCAGTTTCATGCGTGTGCTAGTGGTCGAGGACGAGATCAAGATGGCAAGCCTGATTCGGCGCGGTCTGCGCTCCGAAGGGCTCGCGGCCGACGTGGCCATCAAGGGCGAGGATGCCCTGTGGATGGCCGGTTCCACCGGATATGACGCGATCGTGCTCGACGTCATGCTTCCGGGGATCGACGGCTTCGAGACGTGCCGCCGTCTGCGTGAAGAGGGCATCTGGTCGCCGGTGATCATGCTCACCGCGCGCGACAGCGTGGAGGATCGTGTCGCCGGCCTCGACGGCGGCGCCGACGACTACCTCGCCAAGCCGTTCTCCTTCGCCGAGCTGCTCGCGCGTCTGCGCGCGCTCGCCCGGCGCGGCCCGGTCGAGCGCCCGGCCGTGCTCGAGGTCGGCACGCTCAAGCTGGACCCGGCCGCCCGCCGCGTCTGGCGCGAGGAGACCGAGGTCAACCTCAGCGCCAAGGAGTTCCAGCTCCTGGAGACGTTCATGCGTCACCCCGGCGAGGTGCTCTCGCGCTACCAGCTGCTCGAGCACGCGTGGGACTACGACTACGAGAACCGCTCGAACATCGTCGACGTCTACGTCCGCTACCTGCGCGACAAGATCGACCGCCCGTTCGGCGTCACGCAGCTCGAGACCGTGCGCGGCGCGGGCTACCGCCTCAAGGACTGAGCGGGGCTCAGCTCACGTCACCCGGCGGCGCCGTGTCTTCGAGCGCGGCGTCGATCTCGGCCGAGGCCGTCTTCAGCGCCTCGGCCGGCGCGGCGCGGCCGGAGACCGTGTCGTAGACGGCCTTGGCGATGGTTTCGGAGATCAGCCCGGGCTGCGGCGACGGCGGGAACGGCCGGGCGATCTCCAGCGCGGCCTTGACGGCTTCGCCGTTCGGGATCTGCCCGTCGATGGACGCCCACGCGGCTCGCGTGGGCGGCGCGTACCCGTGGTCGCGCGCGAGGTCCGCGTAGGCGGGGTCGCTCGTCAGGAAGTCCAGGAGCGCGACGGCCGCGTCGCGGTTGGCGGTCGTCGTCGGGATCACGAGCGCGGCTCCGCTGAGCACGCTGACGCGCCGGCGCTCGGCGAACGGCGGCGGCGCCGACGCGGCGAGGTTCCCCGCCTCGAACCGGAGGTTCCAGTTGATCATGAACCGGCCGGTGTCGCGCTTCTCGAACGCCTCCGCGTTCTCCAGGGCGTCGCCTTCGAGCAATCCGCCGGCCTGCAGCAGCTCGAGCGCGCGCAGGTTCTCCGGGGCGTCGAGCGCGCTGGACAGCCCATCCTCGGACAGCACGCGGCCGCCGGCGGCGTAGGCCAGCTGCAGGAAGGCGGCCGTGGCCCCGTAGTCGTCGTTGGGCACCAGGACCGAGCGCGGCTCCGCGAACGCGTCCTGCCACGTGCTCGGGGTGGTGTCCGTCAAGCGCGAGTACAGCAGCTGCACGAAGAAGTGGCGCGGCATCGCCCACGTCCGGCCGCGATAGCGGACCGCCTCCAGCGCGCCCGGGAAGAACTCGCGGCGGCGGGCGTCCGCGTACGGCGTCAGGTCCGTGGCCGCGCCGGCGTCGGCGAACCCCGCGACGTCGGCGTCGTCGACGTTGAGCACGTCGCACCGGCCGCCTTGCACGTCGGCGTACAGCGTGTCGTAGTCGGACGGGTCGTACGCCTTGTAGCGCGCCTTGACGGTGCGCTGGGTGGTGTGGAACGCGGCGACCGCCTCGCGCTCGGACTCGTCGTCCTCGGAGACGCAGTAGGTCACCTCGCCCTTGGCGTCGCGGACGTTCATCGCCGCGAGCGGGTCGGCCGGACGGGCCGGCCGCGAGGCCTGCCCACCGCAACCGGCGAGGGCGGACACGAGGAGCAGACTGGTGAGGAGGCGTCGCACGGGGATCGGGAGTACCCCGTCTGGAACCTTTTGCATCCGCGCGCTGTATGGAGGAGTGGTGGCTCGAGCGCTCACGGAGAGCGAGCTCATCGCCCTCGCCGCCGAGGGCGATGGCGACGCGTACGCGTCGCTCGTCCGTGCGCACCAGGACATCGCCTTCCGGACCGCCATGCTGATCACCCAGGACGCCGCCGAGGCCGAAGAGGCCGCCCAGGACGCCTTCGTCAAGGCGTGGCGCGCGCTGCCGCGCTTCCGACAGGGCGAGCCGTGGCGGCCGTGGCTGCTCACGATCGTCGCCAACGAGGCGCGCAACCGGCGCCGGTCGGCGGGGCGGCGCACGGCGCTGGCGCTGCGCGTGGAGCCACCGCGTGAGGACCGCTCGGCCGAGTCGGCGGTGCTGGCCGCGGAGACGCGCGGCGCGCTGCTGGCCGCGCTCGCACGCCTGCGGGAGGACGACCGGCTCGTGCTCGGCTGCCGCTACCTGCTGGAGCTGAGCGAGGCCGAGACCGCCGCCGCGCTCGGCGTCCGGCCGGGCACGGTGAAGTCGCGCACGTCGCGTGCGCTGGGCCGGCTGCGCGAGGAGGTGGGCGAATGACACCGGACCTCGAACGCGCCCTCCGCGAGCTGGAGATCGATTGGCCGGCCACGCCCGACCTGGCCGCGACGGTCGCCGCGCGGGTGGCCGACGAGCCGCGCCCCACCACCCGCGCCCGTGGATGGGGCCGGCCACGCGCGCGGCTCGCCGCCGCCGTCGCGGCCGTGCTGCTCGTCCTCGCCGGCGGGACGCTCGCCGTGCCCGAGGCGCGGTCCACCGTGTTCCGCTGGCTGGGGATCGAGAGCGTCGAGATCAAGCGGGGCACGCCGCGGGCCACGCCCCGCGCGTCGCTGGACCTCGGCACGCCGACCACGCTCGCGAAGCTCTCCGTGCCGGCGCTCCAGGCGCCCGGCCTCGGGACCCCCGGCGTCTACGCGACCGCGCTGCCGGACGGGTCGGTCGCCGCCTCGCTCGTCTACGACGGTCCGGTCCTCGTGCAGACGTTCCGTGCGCGGGTGGAGCCGTTCATCGAGAAGACGATCGGGGCGGGCGCCGACGTCGAGCGACTGGACGTCGACGGCGCGCTGGCGCTGTGGATCACCGGGCCGCACGGGTTCGCCTACGAGGCGCCCAACGACTCGTTCGGGTACGAGCAGCAGCGCCTCGCGGGCCGGACGCTGCTCGTCGAGCGCGCCGACGGGCTTCTCCTGCGCGTCGAGGGCCAGCTCAGCCGCGAGCGCGCCCTCGGGATCGCCCGCTCAGTTCAGTGACGGGTCCGGCGGCATCGTCGCCAGCAGCGCGTAGCGATGCCCCTTGCGCCGCAGCACGGCGGCCCACAGCTCTTCGGGGTCGGGCGTGAAGATCTCGTCGCGGGTCGGCGGCTCGATGATCCAGGCCTCCTCGGCCAGCTCGTCCTCGAGCTGACCCGGGCCCCAGCCGGCGTGGCCGGCGAACACCCGCGCGCGGCGGATCGCGCCCGACAGGTGGTCCGGGTCGTCCGCGTCGGCGCCGATGAAGCCGAGGTCGCTGTCCACGAGCGCGCCCGCGAGCTCGGGCCGGTCGAACTCGGCCAGGACGATGACCGCGGTCTCCGCGACGGGTCCGCCGACGTACACCGGCTCCTCGTCACCGGCGAGCCACGACAGGTCCGGGACGGCCTCGCCGACCGTGGAGCCGGCGGGGCGGTTGAGGACGAGGCCCATCGCGCCCTCGTCCGTGTGCTCCGCGATCAGGACGACCGTGCGGACGAAGTTCGGATCGTTCAGGACTGGCGACGCGAGGATGAGCTTGCCGCGAAGGGACTCCGCCATCCCTCCATTGTGGCCTATCGCCACGCCTTACTTCGCGGTCTTCTTGGCCTTGGACTTCTTCTTGGTCGCCTTCTTCTTCTTGGAAGACGACTTCTTGGCCTTGCTGGACTTCTTCTTCTTGGAGGACGTGCCGGCCTTGACCGACTTCTTCTTGCCCTTCTTGGACGTCGTCGAGGCCGCGCGGTTGACGCCCGAGCCGCCGACCGGGGCGGTCGGGTTGGACGCGGCGGCGGCCGAGCCGTCCGGGTTCGTGGCGACGACGGTGACGCGCAGACGGCGGCCGAGATCGTCGCTGGTGATGGTGTAGGTCCCCTCGGTCGCGGCGTCGACGTCCTCCCAGCCGGCGACGGCGAGGCGCTGCCACTGGTACGTGTAGCTCGTCGGGCTGTTGCTCCACGCGCCGTTGCCGGCGGTCAGCCGCGCGCCGCGGCGCAGGCCGCCGCCGATCGTCGGCGGAGCGGTCGCCGCCGGGGCCTGCGGCACCCACAGCGCGCCGCCACCACACGCCGGGGCGATCTCGCCACACGGCGCGAGGAACGCCGAGTCGTACGTGTTCCAGTGCGTCGCGAGGTAGCTGCCTGGGGCCGGAGCGGGGTTGAAGTAGTCGTCGCGGCCGCAGTCGTAGTTCTGCGGGATCGCGCCGGGCAGGCCGCCGCAGTCGATCTGCATGGCGTGCGCGGCACCGGCGTCCTCGACGTAGCACATGACGTCGGCGCCCTGCCAGCAATGGCCGTAGTTCGGGGCCGAGCCGCCGCGCGGCTGCGTCGAGTGCGGTGCGCCCCACTGGACGGCGCCGAGGTTGTGCGTCATCTCGTGCAGGAAGCCCTCGGGCCACCAGCCCCAGCGGGCGGCGCCGGGCGCGTTCGCGCCGTCACGGCTGAAGAGCACGGAGGTGAGCCCGCCGCGGTTGTGGACGTTCGAGGCGCCCTGCTTCTCACCGGAGGCGCCCATGATCGTCTCGCCCAGGCCGTACTCCTGCTGGCCGCCGGCCAGGCCGTCGGCGATCACGATCGAGTTGCGCGGGGTGCTCGAGGCGCCCAGCGCGCGCTGGACGGCGCTGGAGATCGCGCTGAAGTTGTCGGCGTACTGGGCGCGGGTGCCGGGGAGCGGGACGATCTGGATGTCCACGTACTGGGCGCCGCAGCTCGTGCCCATGTCGAAGCGGACGGCCTTGGTGCCGCCGTCCTGGGCGCTCAGGAAGCGCTGGACGATCGCGACGTTGGCCTGGATCGCGTCGCGCCAGCCCGCAAAGCGGTTGGGGCGGTCGGCGGCGAACGCGTAGACGACCTTGAACTGCGCCTTGCCCGCCGGCGTGGCGGCGTTGGCGGTGTTGTCCGTCGTGCGGTCCTCGCCACACCAGCTGGTCGGGAGCCCGTCGCCGTTGTCGGCGGCGGCCTGCGCGGTGACGACGACCTCGGCGAGGTTGACGTCCTGCAGCTGGCCGCGGGTGTCGAGGTGGGTGAGCCGCTCTCCGGTCTGCTGCTGCTGGAGCGCGTACGTCGGAACCGCGAGGGTGGCGAGCGCGAAGACGGCAGCGCAGAGCGAGTTCAGCCGGATCATCTTGTCTAGGTCATCGACCCAGACGGCCCGGTCCTTAAGTCGTTTTCATCAAGTCGCGGGCGGGCTCGATGCCCCAGCGCCCGGCGAGCTCGGTCAGCGGGCCGTCGATGCCCCAGCGATCGGGCAGCGGCGCGTCGCCCTCGAAGTCGGGCGCGGCGCCCTTGAGCAGCATCGAGCCGGTGTTGTCGCCGATCGCGCGGAGCTCCGCGACCTCCTCGGCGCTAAGCACGCTCGGGCCGGTGACGGCAGCGAGCTCGGCGCGCTTGTCCTCGATCGACTTCTCGCCGCCCGCCTCCTCGATCAGCGTCGGCGCGACGACCTCCACCGGGCCGTGGGCGAGGTTCCAGTGACAGGCGAGTTGCAGCGGCGTGAGCCCGTGACGCTCGGCGATCGGCCGCATCCGCTCGAGCTTGGCGTTGCCCGCCTCGACCCAGCCGGCGGGGCGGAACCCGCGGTGGTCGTAGCGCGGGAACGCGTGCCCGGGGCGGACGTCGTCGTGGAAGAGCCCGCCGTAGTCGACGACACGGGTGATCAGCTTGACGTCGTGGCGCTCGGCGGCGGGGATCACCAGCTCACCCGGCCACGGCTCCATCGGGTTGAGGATGATCATGCCCCAGTCGATCCGGTCGCCGAAGCGCTCGAAGCAGTCGATGACGTCGAGCGTGAAGCCGTTGGCGGGGCCGGGCGCGACGCCGAGCATGCGCGTGAGCCCCGCTGCCCGAACGGCCTCCAGCGCGTCCCAGACGGCTTCGCTCGTGTAGCCCGTCCGGTCCGGGTTGTGCAGGAGCAGCAGGTCGAAGGCGTCCACGCCGCAGCGCTCCAGGCTGCGCTCTGTCGCCATTCGGACATAATCCGCGTAGCCCTCCGGACCGCGAAGACGTGGGTCGGTGAAGCGCGGGAAGCCCTTGGCGCCCTCGCGTTCCCCCTCGTAGAAGTCGTGCCCGATGGCCCCGACGAGGGAGTACTGGTCGCGCGAAACCCCAGCTAGGGCGCGGCCTAGCACACGATCGGCCTCGCCCGCGCCATACGTGTCCGCAGTAAGCAGAGTCGCGATACCCTGACCAGGGCGCAGGAGGGCAGCGAGCCGGTCGTCGTCGACGGGTTCGCCGAAGTGCATGAAGCGGCCGCCGCTCCATGTCCCGATCGCGGCACTGGACAGCGCCGGCCGATGGTCTTCCCTTAAGTGTGTACTCAAGGCCCCCACGAGATCGCCGATGATACGAGGGTGACGCATTCGCGAACGGGTCTCGCGTGCGCGGTGGTGCTCTTCTGCACCCTCGGTTCCCTGCTGCCGTCGTTGGCCGCGGCCTCCGAGATCGTCGTCCGCCGAGCCCCGGGCCTCTCCGCCTCTGAGCGCGCCGACGTGCGCGCCGATGCGGGTGTGCGCCTCGAGCGGATGTCCGCGGGCGCCGACACCGAGGTCGTCAGCGTCCCGGACGGCCGGGAACTCGCCGCCCTCGAGCGGCTGAACGCCGACGCCGACGTGCGCATCGCCGCACCGAACGTGCAGCTGCGGACCAAGGCCGAGCTCGGCTGGCAGCTGGACTGGCAGACCGACGCCGACGTCGACGCGCTCGACGCGTGGGACGACGCCGGCTTCCAGGGCGAGGACGTCACGATCGGCGTGGTCGATCAGAGCATCGACGCCACCCACCCGGACCTCGCGGGGCACATCGGCGATCCGGTGGAGTTCGTGACCACCGACAAGTGCACGGCGCCCCCACCCACCGACGTCGACGACCACGGCACGCACGTCGCGGGGCTCATCA
This sequence comes from Solirubrobacter phytolaccae, assembly GCF_027587195.1. Lineage (GTDB taxonomy): Bacteria > Actinomycetota > Thermoleophilia > Solirubrobacterales > Solirubrobacteraceae > Solirubrobacter > Solirubrobacter phytolaccae. The sequence goes on from NZ_JAPDDP010000014.1 coordinate 118,731, forward strand.
CGGCGCTCCGCAACGACGTCGGCATGGTCGGCCTGGCGCCGCTCTCGTCCGTGGTCCCGCTGCACGCGGTCGACAACTGCGGCGGCGGCGATCTGTACGACGTGATGCGCGCGTTCGACTACGGGGGCAGCCGCTACCCCATCGTCACGGCCTCGCTCGCCACCGACCCGACGGAGACCGCCGCGTTCAAGCAGCTGGTCGACGAGCTCGTCACCGACACGGTCAGCAAGTACCCGAACACGCTGTTCGTCGTCTCGGCGGGTAACGAGGGGGCCGACGTCGACGAGCCGGGCAACGAGGTCTACCCGTGCAGCAACGACGCCCCGAACATCATCTGCGTCGGCATGACCGACACGCTGGACCGGCCGACGTGCTGGGGCAACGTCGGCAAGACCTCCGTGGATCTGTTCGCCCCGGGGCTCACGCTCAGCTCGACCGTGCGGGGCGGCGCCTACCGGGTCAAGAGCGGCACGTCGATGTCGGCCGCGCTGGTCGCCGCCGCGGCGGCGCTGATCGAGTCCTCGAACCCGATGACCTACAACGCCGAGGGCCTCAAGAGCGCGCTCGACGACTCCGTCGATCGCGTGACCGGCCTCGACACGATCTCGCGCTTCGGCGGCCGGCTGAACGCCGCTCGGCCGCTGCTCGCCCCCGGCGCGCGCCTCGGCGGCGGCAGCATCGGTGGGCAGTGGGTCTCGTGCGATCCCGATCACGACGGCTTCCGCGGCGCGAACGACGATTGCCCGTCGCTGGCCGGCAAGCTGCGAGGGTGTCCCGACCGCGACCAAGACGGGATCATCGATCCCAAAGACAACTGCCCGGCCGACGGGAACCCCGACCAGGCCGACCAGGACGGCGACGGCCTCGGCGACGCCTGCGACGGCGACCGTGACGGTGACGGCGTCGTCCCACCGACCGACCGTTGCGCGACGCTGGCGGCACCGACGTCCGACGGCTGCCCGGTGATCGTGACGCCGACGCCCACCGCGACGCCGCCCGGCGACGGCGGCAACCGCAACCCCGCACCCTCGCCGACGCCCGGCCCTCCGCCGGATCCGGCGCCGGCGGCGCCGAAGGTCACCAAGCTGGACGTGAAGGTCACGCCGAAGTCCTGCAAGGGCCGCACGACGTGCAAGCAGGCGGCGAAGGTGACCGTCAAGGTCTCGCGCTCCGCGACCGTGGCCGTCAAGGTCGAGCGCAAGGTCGGCCGCAAGTGGCGCCAGGTGACCTTCAAGTCGCTCAAGGCGTCCATCAGCGGCAAGAGCCTCACGATCCGCGGGACGCGCGGGAAGACGCTCACGCGTGGCAGCTACCGCGTGATCGCGACCATCAGCGGCCACACCACGCTGAAGACCTTCCGGGTTTGAACGCCGGCGTCCTCGCCTTCGGCGACTCGATCACCAACGGCGGCGGGGAGCTCCAGTGGGGCGTCGCGCTGCAGTCCTGGGCGTTGTGGACGGCGCGCGGGCTCGGGCTGCCGTACACGGGCTACGCCGTCGACGGGGCGCGGGTGGAGCACGTGGCGTCGGTCCAGGTGCCGGCCTTCGAGGCCCGGACGGCGCTGCCGGAGGCTCGCTACGCCGTCGGCTGCCTGTACGCGGGCGTGAACGACGTGCGCGCGCCGGACTTCGACGCGGCGGCGTTCGAGCCGGCGTACGCGTCGGTGGCGGAGTTCCTGGCGGCGCGCTGCGACCGCGTCCTGCTCGTCACGCTGCCGGAGGACCTGGGGCGGCCGCGGGCGGGAGGCGTGGAGGCGGGCAACGCGGCGATCCTGCGCGTGGCGTCCGCGGTCGGCGCGCTCGTGCTCGACCTGCGGAGCTTCGGCGCACGCAACCTCGTGATGGTCGATCACGTGCACCCGACGGCGTTCGGGCAGGTGTGGATCGCCGAGCGGGCCCTGGACGTGCTCGCGGCGGACGGGCTGGACGTGCGCGTACGGCCCTCGACGCTCATCACCCCGGGCGGATACACGCCGCTGCGCGCGCTCCAGGGCGACTGGACCTACGTGTACCGGGCGCTCAGGCTGCGGGCTCTGGATGCCGCGGGTCGGGCGCGCCGACTTGCGCGAGGCGCTTAGGCACCCAGCGGTAGCCGAAGAACAGCAGCAGCCCGAACGCCGGCAGGCCCATCGCGAGCGAGGCCACGCCCAGGAACTCGACCTCGCCGGCGAGGATGCCGACGAGGAACACGATCGCGCGCAGCAGGAACAGGCCGGCCCAGATCAGCGTGTACTCGGTCATCACGCGCCGGACCTCCGGGATCTTCTGCCACTCGGGGTCCGCGCGGTAGAGCGTGCTGACGATGAACCCGGTCAGCGGGCGCCGGATGATGACCGAGCCGGCGAAGATCACGAACAGGCCGCCCTGCTGGGCGACCTTGGGCCAGAAGAAGTCCTCGGCGTTGCCGGAGCGGACCGCGATGAACGCGGCGAGCGCGATCCCGAGCAGGCCGCCGAGCGCGTTGATCACCGACTTGCGGCGGACCAGCCGCTCGATGAACATCACGACCCCGATGCCGACCGCGACGGCCGCGGCCGTGTTGACCTCCTTCGTGATCGTGTAGACGATCACGAAGGCGATCGGGGCGATCGTCGTGTCGGCGATCGCGCGCCGGTCGCGCAGCATGTCGAACGGGCCGGGCGGGTGCTCTGGCGGCGGGGTGCTCACGCGTCCGGCTTCCGCGCCGCGAGCATCAGGTTGTAGAAGATGCGGGGCGGGAGGCGCGGCTCGAGCAGCGTGCGGTCCACGCGCTGGAGCAGGATGTAGCCGCGGTAGGCGTACTGGATCCAGCCCCACGGGATGTCCTTGGGGTCGGCGCTCGCCTCGAGCGTGCGGTTGAACCAGCCGAACCAGTTCGCCAGCAGCTCCTCGCCCTGGACCTTGACGTCGGTGAAGCCGCCGGCCGTGGCGTGCGCGGTCAGGTCGGAGGGGACGAACGCGTGGACGTCGACGACGGACTCGAGCGCGTGCTCGTCCTCGTCGGGCGCGCCGTGGTGGGTCGGGGCGGGGCTTGCCTTGAGCGCCTTGCGCCACAGCGGCGCGGCCTTGACGGCGGCGCGCTTCGGGTACGCGGCGAGCTTGTCGCCCTGGCGGGAGGGCTCGCCCGCGAAGAAGATCACGCCGCCGGGCTTGAGCACGCGGCGGAACTCCCGGAACGCCTCGTCGAGGTCCGGCAGGTGATGCAGGACGGCGTGGCCGAGCACGAGGTCGAACGTCTCGTCCTCGAACGGCAGCTGCGCGGCGTCGCAGGCGGCGGTCTCGACGGTCAGGCCCAGCTCGCTCGCGTTGTGCTCGAGCGTCTCCAGCATGCCGGGGCTGATGTCCGTGCATGTCGCCTGGGCGATCACGCCCGTCTGCAGCAGGTTGAGGCTGAAGTAGCCGGTTCCGGAGCCGATCTCGAGCGAGTGCGCGAACGGCCCGGGGTTGGGGCCGAGCAGCTTGGTGAGCTTGCCGAGCACCTGCTGGTGGCCGATCTCGCCGAACGAGATGCCCCACTTGGAGTCGTAGGTCTCGGCCGCGACGTCGTGGTAGCGGCGGTTGACGTCGAGGATCTCGTGCTCTGTCGGCGGTGCGGCCATTTCGGCCCATGAGCGTAGCTACGGAGCGATGTAGCGGGACGCGATCACGCGGTGCGCCGTGGCGTCGGTCTTCACCCAGCTCAGGAAGCGGGCGAGCGCGCCGGTCGGGCGGCCGCGGGTGACGAAGCCGAGCGTCCGCCGCGCCGGGTACGTCCCGTCCTTGACGGTGGCCCGCGTGCACGGAACGCCCTCGTAGGGGACGGCGTGCAGGCGGCGGGCGAACTCGAGGTCGACGTAGCCGAACGCCGCGGGGGTCGCGGCCACGTAGTCGCGGACCTGCGCGGAGGCCGTGAACGTGCTGGCGGGGGCGAGCGGCGTGCTCAGGTCGACGAAGGTGCTCAGGAACACGGCGCGCGCGGCGGACGTGACGTCGAACGCGACGCGGGCCACGGGGACGTCGCCCGCGGACCCGGGGATGTCGGCCCAGCTGGAGATCGTCCCGGCCGCGAGCGCCTGGACCTGCGCGTGCGTGAGGTTGGGGACGCGGTTCGCCGGGTTCGTGACCAGGCAGATCGCACTGAGGGCGAGCGGCGTGAACGTCAGGTTGGGCGGGTCGTCCGCGGTGAGCGCGCGACCGGAGAGCCCGGCGTCGACGATCCCGCGCGCCGCGTCGGCGATCCCCGTCCCGGTCCCCCCGCCGACGATCGAGAACCGCGGCGCGTCCGCCCGGTGCTCGCGCCGGTAGAAGTACGCGAGGTCGGCGACCACGGCCTGGGCCGGGCTCGCGCCGCTCATGGTGATCGTGCGCGCCGCGCCGGGAGCCGGCGCCGGCGTGAGGAGGAGAGTCGCTACCGCCGCCGGTCCGAGCAGGCGGCGCGCACGTTTGAGGGGGCGCCACGAGGCGGTCGCGCGCCGCGGGCCGGCCGTGCCGTTCGCGCCGGCCGTGCCGTTCGCGCCGGCCGTGCCGTTCCAA
>NZ_JAPDDP010000150.1 GCF_027587195.1 Solirubrobacter phytolaccae
ATGCAGGTTCTACTCCACGGCCAAGTTCTTCGACGAGGAGCAAGAGGGGCGCTTCTCGACGAAGCGCGCTTCGCGGCCCCGCGCTCTCGCGGCTCAGCTAGATGGCGTATGGCGCGAGCATCTCGCGCAGCTCCTGGTAATGAGCGACGTCTTGCGGTGTCTTCGCTTGAGCCGCGAGGTCCTCAGCGGCAGCGATCAGCGCGTGCACCATCGTCGGCCCTGTTGGCTCGAGGCCGCCAACCTCCTGTGCCACTTCCAGGGCGGCATGATCCCCTGCCTCGCTCGAGCGTTCATGGGCGGCAGCGAGAACACGCCGAAACGCGTCGCCACCGCTCGACCAACCGTCCCGCATGCCCGGCGTAAATACGACTCCTGCCATCGTGCGGCCAACGGTAGCTCGGCGCGTGTGTCGAAAGAGCCCCGCTTCTCGATAGATCCGCGCATCCAAGCGAATAGGAGTAGGAGCGCCTTGAGCTCTGCGACGCGAGGCCAATGAGCGACCAAGACCAGGACAGGGCTGCACGCGCTGCTCTGGAGTGGGCGACCGCCGAGCTTGGCGTCGGCCTCGCAGTCGTTGGTGTTGTGCGCCGGCGGCGGGCGAACATCAAGACGCCGTTCTACGAGGTCACCGTCCGCGGCGCTGGCGGCGACGATCACGTTTGTCTGGTCGACCTGGACGGGCACGTTTTCAAGTTCCGCCAGTAGCCGAGCGGACCGATCGCGGGCGGCGCCAAAGTCGTGCTTCTCGACGTCTCGTGGCTTTGCGAACCGCCAGTCGCACGCGGCTCACCGACGGCTCCAACGAGCCGCAGCGCCTCGGGGGCGCTTAGTTGCGGCGGCCGAGGATCGGGACGGCGATGATCGTCAGGAGGCTGGGAAGCGCAAGCAGGAACAGGCCGGTTCGGAGCCAGTACCCCGCGCCAATGAGCCCGGCCAGACCCACGCCCGCCCAACAGACGAGCGAGGCCAGGAGAGCCCACGCTGCGACGCCGGATACGACGACGCGTCGGCCGTTCCACGCTTGGAGCTCCCGCCTCATGCCGCGGAACGTATCCGATTCTGCACAGAGCGCCCACGCTCACGATCGACCCCGTTGAGACCTTGACACCGGCCATGGACGACCCAGAGAAATGTGCTCTTTCTCGACGAAGTGGCTACTTTCGGCGCCAAGGCCCGACACGAGTGCCAGGCTCTATGACGCCGCTACGCATTCGCCACATTGGCTCGTGCTGAGCGCGAAGATCTCCTTCGTGGCGACGGCATCAACTTCGACCCGAGGAACGCCGCACGCAGTCGTCTCGGCAAGCGGCGACGCCACAAGGTGCACCGCATCTGGCAGCCGCGACGCGACCGGCTCGTCGCTGGGTTCGATGTCGCTCTTCTCGACCAGCACCTCGAGCGAGGGGAAATGGCCGAGGGTTCTCTCCGTCTGGCGCTTGAGCCGCTCAGCGCCGAGGCGTGTCCGCGCGAACTGCGGCGCATAGCTCTTCGGCTCGCCGTCCACCGTCCACGTCGCCTGAACTCGCCAGCTCATCCGGGAAGCATTCCAGCCGCGCCTTCGACTAGCGCCGGACAGCTTTCGACGGTTCCGCGACTTCGCGCGGCGCTGCACGAGAGCTCCGTCACCGCATCAGGACGAGAGTCGAGTCAAGTCACAGCACTCACGGCGGTGTCGAGTATGAGCTGGTCCTGCGTGCCGGTACGCACACGGTCACGTGGCCGGTCCGCGTGCCCGAGCAGCAGCTCGATGCAGGGTGGGAGGCAGAGACGCTGATCGTTCGCACGGGAGAGCAAGTCGGCACCGTGCTCTACACCGTCGAGTTCGAGCTGCTGACGGGCGCTGACTACTGGGCCTTCGCGCTGCCCGAGCGCCTGCAACCGACGTCGCCCACGTGACGTTGTACGCCGAGTTCATCATGCAGTAGGCCGTGAGGGGACCCGCGCAAGAAGAGGCGCTTGTCGACGAATGGCGGTCTCGCTGGCGTCCCGGCGAGGCATCTGGAGCGTCGTCCACGGTCCGGCTCACGCGCTGTTTGCTCTCGACGAGACGTGGGGACACCGCCATCGTGCATTTTCGGCGTCCGGTGTACTCGGGCATGGTGCTGTTCTTCATGGCGGTGCCCTTGGCGGTCGTTTGGTACGACCTACGCGACGCCTGGATCGGCATCTGCGCCCTTGTAGTGGCCGCGGTCGCCGTCGTGCTCATCCCGGTGGATCTGCGCCGCAACGCGTTCGAGATGGGCTCTGGGCAGCACCCGGACTCATTCAAGGGCAGCTCGATTGCGATCGGGGCTTTGCTGCCGTTCGTCTCGCTCGCCGCCGTAGGGCTCGTCTACCTGATCGCTCGCTGACCGCGTGACGGCCGCTGTCCGGACTCAGGCCTCCGCGCAGGCTCCATCACGAGCGCTCGACGCCCTGGTCCAAGTGGTGCTTCTCGACACTTCCGTCCGTTCGGCGGGCGCGGTCAGGCCACAAGCGCGAGCCAGTCGGTTCGCACCTCGAGCCGAGCGAGCACGGCCGCGAGCTGGCCCGCGCTGGCGGCGAGCGCAGCCTCAGTGAAGGACAGCCCGCGCGCTGCGTCTAGCACCGCGAAGGCCGCGTCCCCGCGCCGGGCGAAGGCCGGGGCGTCCAACAGGGCCGGACCGTCCGCGAACTCCCCAAGTAGCGACGCCGGAAGCCGGGCCAGCGCCGCGTCAACCTGAGCGCCGTCGATCGGCAGCGCCGCTCCCGCGCCGAGCAGGCTGAGCGTCCCGTCCTGGAGCACCACGACGTGCCAGGGGCGTGGCTCAAGGAGAACCAAACCGCCCCGTGCGGCAGCGGCATGCGCCAAAAGGAGGGTGCGTGCCGTGCCGGCGGGATCGAGCGGCGCGGAGGACGCCAACGTCGGTCCGCTCATCCACTCGCTGACGAGCACGTTGGACCGGCACCACTCGGTCCGGACCGCGGGGACCGAGGCCCCGGGCACCGCTCGCAGCAGCCGTCGCGCCGCCGACTGGCGCGCGGCCTCGACCTCGAAGTCGAGCAGCTCGAGGACCAGGTCGAACACCGCGTCGGGAACGCCGTCACCTCCGACCGCTCGGGCGAGACGCAGATCTGAATCAACCAGCGTCTCCACGCCGGGACGACGCACCTTGACGGCCACCGGAGCCCCGTCGAGCCGGCCGCGGTGCACCTGAGCGAGCGGCGTGACCGCTACCGGGACCTCAAGGTCGAGGTCCTCCAGGACCTCAGTCCATTTACCGTTCCAGGCCCGCCGCAACGCACGATCGACGGTCCGCGGCGAAAGCGGATCAGAGCCTTCGGACCGGGCGGCGGTCAACACGGGTTCGAGCCCCGCGAGCGCCCGCGGCCAACCGCTTTCGGGCACGAGCCCGGCCAACCGTCCCAGGGCCAACCGCCCCGTCGCCGACGCCCACAGCAGGGTTCCCGCCGGCCCCAGCGCCGCCCGGAGCTCAGGCGGCAGACCGGTCAACGGGGGTCACCCCGCCGACGGAGACACAAAGAACCAAGAAGGGCTGCGGACCTCGCATGCCACCCCCAGTATCGCGGACGGCTACGACTATCGCGCGGACGCGTCGTCCTTCATCGCTGCGTCGCGCAGCTGTGCGGCGGGATGCGGAACGTCGGCA
>NZ_JAPDDP010000151.1 GCF_027587195.1 Solirubrobacter phytolaccae
CGCGCGCTCGTCGCCCTCCGCGACGGCCACGGCGGCGCGCAGCACGGCGACGTCTTCGCCCGGCGCCAGCGCGCCCGCGAGCGCGAGCAGCGCCATCGCCTCGGCGCTCGCCACGCCCCGGTCGCGCGACTCGGCCAGCTCTCGTTCGGCCAGCTCGCGGCCTTCGTCGGCGCGGCCGACGGCGATCAGGGCACGGGCGCGCAGGGCGGTCGGGTAGCCGAGCGGGAAGCGGCGCTGCTCGTAGGCGTCGAGCAGCCAGAGCATGCGGTCGAGGTCGGCCAGCGCGTCGTGCGGCCGGCCCTGCGCCATCCGCAGCTCGCTGCGCGCGGTCCAGGCGATCAGTCCGCCCCAGCTGCCGTCGAGGTCGGCCGGGAAGCCGGCGGCGATCGTGTCGGCCTCGGCGAGCTGGCCGCTGAGCACGAGCGACCGGATGACGGCGCCGCGGACGCCGATCTCGGTCGCGGTCTGGAACGCGAAGCCCTGCAGCTCGAGCGCGTTGCGGGCCTGCGCCTCGGCGCGTGCGGCCGAGCCGAAGGCGAGCTCCCACTCCGCGCGCATGAACGAGACGAACGCGCTTCCCAGCCGCGTGCGGCTGCGCGCGACCGTGGCCTCGGCGTCGCGGAGTGCGGCGTCGGTGGTGCCGGCGTCGTCGACCGCGAGCAGGCCGACGAGCCCCCAGAACGGCGACGGGTGCTCGATCCCGGTCAGCTGCGCGAACGGTCGCGCGGAGAAGATCGGCACCGCCATCCGGCGCACCTGGTCGGCGGGCACGGCGGTGCACGCCGATTGGTAGACGAGGTGGGCGAGCACGCCCGGGCCGGGGTCCGCGAGCCAGCGGTCGAGCAACGCCGCGCGCCGGGCGGCCATCCGCGGATCGAGGATGACGGCGTTGAGCAGATGGGCGGCGAGGCGGTCGCGCAGGACGGGATCGCCGGCCGGGCCGAGCCGTTCCAACGCGCCCTGCAGCGCGTCGGCGATCGGCTCCAGCGGCTCGTGCAGGCGGTTGCCGCCCGTGGCGATCAGCTCCTCGATCGCGCGTGCGGACAGCTCCGGGTCGGGCGCGGTCGCGGCGAAGCGCAGCCGGTCGGCGGCCTGCGGATCGCCGGCGCGGACGGCGGCGCGGCCGAGCTCGAGCTCCAGCTCGAAGCGCGCGCCGCCGTCGTCCTCCTCCAGCGCGCGGTGCAGGCGTCGCACGGCGGCGTCGGGAGCGCCCTCGTCGAGCGCGCGGGCCGCGCCGTCGCGCAGCGCCTGCGCGGCCCATGGCTGATGGAGCGGGGGCGCGGCGAGCAGGTGCACGACCACGTCCTCCTCCGCGCCCGGGCGGTGTCGCAGATGCTCGGCGGCGCGACGGTGCAGCTGCGCGCGGTCGCGGGTCGTGACCGGCTCCGCGACGGCGGCCGCGACGAGCGGGTGGATGAAGCGCGGCGGGTCGTCGTCGGCGAGCTCGAGCTCCTTGAGCGTGACGAGCGCGGCGACCGCCTCCGGCGTGGTCAGCTCGGCGGCGGTGGCGAGCAGGTCGAGGTCGCGGCGGTCGCCGAGGACCGCGAGCGCACGGGCGAGCCGGCGGGCCGGCTCGGGCACGCGGGCGAGCCGGCGTTCGACGCTGCGCGTGATCGAGCTGGGGACGGCGGCGTTGACGGCGTCCGCGGTGATCGGCGTGCCGTCGAGCGAGCGCAGCAGCTCCCGCACGAGCAGCGGGTTGCCGCGCGTGCTCGTCAGCGCGGCGCCGACGGCGTCCTCGGGTACGTCCTCACCGAGCAGCGCCTTCACGGCGGGCGCCGTCAGCGCGCGGGGCCGCAGGACCGTCGCGTCGAGCGCGTGCAGCAGGTCCTGCTCGGCGCCGGGCTCGTTCGGGCGGGCGCCGACGAGGATCGCGACCGGCAGCTCCGGCACCCGGCGCGCGAGGAAGTCGAGGAAGCGGAGGCTGGGCGCGTCGCTCCAGTGCGCGTCGTCGACGACGAGCAGCAGTGGCGCGGTCTCCGCCAGGCCGGCGGTCAGCCAGTACAGGCCGTGGAGCGTGGCGAACGAGGCGTCGGCGACGGGCTCCACGGTGCCGGCGCCGATCGCGGGCGCGGCCTGCGCGGCGGCGCCGACGAGCAGCTCGTCGCGGCGCTCGTGGACGGTCCGCTCGAACAGCTGGCGCACGACGCCGAACGGGAACTCGCGCTCGAGCTCCCCGCCGGTCGCGTGCAGCGTGCGGAAGTCCGGCTGATCGCGCGCCGCGTTGAGCAGCGCGGTCTTGCCGGCGCCGGCCGCGGCTTCGACGAGGATCGTGCCGCCCTCGCCTCGGCGCGCGGCGTCGAGCAGCGCGTGCAGCTGCCGCAGCTCGTTCTCGCGCTCCAGCAACCGCATCCGGCGGAGAAGCCTACGCGCGAGGCGACGGGAGCCGCACCATTCCGGCCGCGGTGAGCAGGACGGCGAGGTCCTCGGGGTCGGGCAGCGGCGGCTTGACGAGGTTCACGAACCGCTCGTCGGCGGGCGCGGCGAGGCACAGCATCCGCAGCGCGGTGGGCGCGTGCAGCGTGCGCGGCACGTCGCGGGGGAGGGCGAGCGCCTGGCCGGCGCGCAGCGTCTGCGCGACGCCGGCCAGGGTGACCTCGAGCTCACCCTGCAGGACGAGCACGACGACGTCCTCGCGGCTGGCCACGTGCGGCGGCAGGCCCGTCCCCGCGGGCGCCGTGACCTCGAGGAGCACGTAGTCGTCGGTGGCGGCGATCAGCTCGACCTGCATACCCCGCATGCTCGCGCCGGTCGCGGGCGCGCGCCATGGAGAGCCACCCCGGGGTTCACCCCAGAGTCAGCGCCTCCGCCAGTTGCGTGCGGGAGCGGATGCCGAGCTTCGAGTACGCGTTCCCGAGCGTGAACTCGACGGTCTTGCGCGTCACGAACAGCGTCTCGGCGATCTCGCGGTTGCTCAGCCCACGCGCGGCGTGCTCGGCCATCCGCCGCTCGGACGGCGTCAGCGCGGCCGCGCCGCTCTGCGCCGCGCGCTTGGGCTTGCCGCCGGCGACGACGAGCTCCTCGGTCGCCCTGTTGGCGAGCGCGATCAGGTCGTGGCGCGCGGCGAGGTCGCGCGCGTCGGTGAGGTGCCGTCGCGCCTCGGTCCGCTGCCCGGCCTGGCGCAGCGCGAGCCCGCGGGCGAAGGAGGCCTCCGCGCGAGCACGTGGGGAAGGGGACGGGGAGAGACGCACGAAGGCGCTGGCGGCGGGCGGCGAGTCCTCGGCCGCCTGGGGCGGCGACTCCGTGTCGGCTCGGGGCGCCGTGGACGCGGCGGCGCGGGGCGGCGATTCCGCGTGGGCGCTCGGCGACTCCGTGTCGGCTCGGGGCGGCCCCGTCGCGGCGCCGGCGGCGGCCGGCGTGGCCGCGGGCTCGTCCGGAAGCGTCCACGGGTGGCCGTTCGCGGCGGCCAGCGCGGCCTCGGTGTCGCCGTGCGCGACGAGCGCTTGCGCGGCGAACGTCGCGACGCCGCGGCGGGCCGCGTCGCGCGTCTCTTCGAGCGCGGCGGCGCGGGCCTCGTCCGGGCG
>NZ_JAPDDP010000152.1 GCF_027587195.1 Solirubrobacter phytolaccae
CGTCGCGCGCACCGCCAGCGCCCGCCAGCGCGGCGGCCCGGGCGGGCGGATCGCCGCCTGGCACGCCGAGGCCCTGCTGCGCGTGCACGAGCAGCGCCCCGCGGCCGCCGTCCGCGCCGTCCACGCCGGCCTGAGCGTGCTCGAGGACCACCGCGCCGTGCTCGGCGCCACCGAGCTGCGCGCGCGAGCGGGCGTGCACGGCGAGGCGCTGGCGCGGCTCGGCCTGCGTCTGGCGCTGAACCGGGGCGACGCCCGCGGGCTGCTCGCGGCCGCGGAACGCCACCGGGCCCAGGCGCTGCAGTTCCCGCCCGTCCGGCCGCCCGTCGATCCCGTCCTGGCCGGGCTGCTCGGCGAATTGCGCCACGCCGCGATGCGCGTGGACCAGGCCCGCCTGGGCGGCGAGGACACACGCGCGGCGACCGCGCACGTGGCCCGGCTGGAGCGCTCGATCGTCGAGCGCGCGCGGCACGCCGACACCTGGGAGGCGCCGCACGCCTTCTCCGCCGCGGACCTCGCCGGCGCACTCGACGAGCGAGCGCTGATCGAGCTCGTGGAGATCGACGGCGACCTGCACGCGGTGACGCTCGTCGACGGCCGCGCGCAACGCCACGCGGTCGGCACGCTCGCGGATGCCGAGCAACAGCTCGAGAGCCTGCGCTTCGCGCTGCTGCGCCTGGTCGCCGGCCACGGCACGGCCCGCGGGCGAGCGGCGTTCGCGACCATGCGCGACACCGCGGCGGCCAACCTCCAGGCCCAGCTCGCGCCGGCGTTCGCGGCCACGCGCGGAGCGCCGATCGTGCTCGTGCCGACCCGCTCGCTGCACACGCTGCCCTGGGCCGTGCTGCCCACGCTGAGTGACCGACCGTTCTCCGTCGTGCCGTCGGCCGCGCTGTGGCAACGCGCCGCGACGAGCCACGCCTCCGGCATGGCCGACCGCGCGCGCGACGGCGCCAACGGTCACGGGCGGACGCTGGCCGTCGCCGGGCCGGACCTGGCGGGCGCGCAGGCCGAGGCCGAGGCGGTGGCGGCCGCGGCCGGTGGCGGCACCGTGCTCACGGGCGCGGCCGCGAGCGCGAGCGCGACGCTGGCCGCGCTCGACGGCTGCGAGCACGCGCACATCGCCGCGCACGGGACGTTCCGGGCCGACAACCCGCTGTTCTCGTCGTTGCAGCTGGCGGACGGGCCGCTGACCGTGTTCGACCTGGAGACGCTCACGCGCGCGCCGCGCCGGATCGACCTGTTCGCGTGCGACGCGGGGATCGCCGACGTGCAGCCGGGCGACGAGCTGATGGGGCTGACCGCCGCACTGCTCGGCCTTGGGACCGCGACCGTGATTGCCAGCGTGCTGCCGCTGCCCGACGCGGCCGGCCTCGCGCTCGCGCCCCAGCTCGTGCGTCGGCTCGCTGCGGGTGACCGCGCCGACGAGGCCCTCGCCGCCCTGCGCGCCGACGAGCCGGGCGCGGCCGGCCTCGTGTGCTTCGGCGCGGGCTAGCGTGTCGCGACACCTGTCCTACATCTTGTAGGATCAGTGGGAATCGGTCCCGCTTGCAACGAGTTGCCGTCGCCATGCCCGGCACGAGACCCTGAAGTCATGACCCCGTCAGAGACGATTCCTGTCGACGCCGACCACCCGGACACGTGCACCCCGGAGCACGACTGCCACGCGCACGGCGAGGCGCACACCCACGGTGACGGCTGCGGCCATGAGGCCGTCCCCCACGGCGATCACGTCGACTTCGTCGTCGACAACCACCTCCACCACCCGCACGGCGACCACTGCGACGACCACGGCCCCGCGCCGGCGTCAACCAAGGTCTGAGACTCATTCCCACTTGAGTGGTAGCCTCGTCAGCGTGACGGACGAGGCCCTCCGCGATCGCTGGCTCGACCATGCGACGCGCACGTTGTCGACCTCCGGCCGCCGGGCCGGCGCCGCCCGGACCGCGATCATCGAGGTGCTGGCCCGCGAGGGCCAGTGCCTGCTGACCGCACAGGAGCTGCTCGACCGGCTCGGCCCGCGCGGCTCGTACTCGTCGGTCTACCGGACCCTCGAGGAGCTGTTCGGACTCGGGCTCCTGCACCGGATGAGTGGGCGCGACGGCATCGCGCGGTACGAGATCGCCGACCCGGAGCGCCACCACCATCACCTGATCGACGAGACGAGCGGCACCGCGCACCCGTTCACCGACGACGAGCTCGAGCGCGTGATCCACGCGGCCGCCGAGCGCCTGGGCGTGACCCTCACCGGGCACGAGGTCGTGATCCGCGGCCGTCCGTCCGTCCAGGCTTCGCATAAACGAGACTGAGTCCTGATAATGTGCGGAGCGTGCGTGCTCCTCTCACCCTCGCCGCAGCCGCAGCCGCAGCCACGCTCGCCGGCGCCTCACCCGCCTCCGCGCAGACGCTCACCGAAGGCCACGTCGACTACGCCGCCCGGCTGGTCGACGGGCGGCTGCGAAGCCTGATCAAGGACGGCACGCGCACGGGCGCGCCGGTGTGGCGCGAGCCGGCCGCGGTGACCTTCCACGTCGCCGACGCCGCACGCGTCACGATCCCGGCCTCGGCCACCTTCCTCGGCCGTCCGGGCGACACCGTCTGGGCGCTGCCCGAGGTCCAGCGCGCAGGCGTGCTGTGGGCGGGCTGGAATACCGAGGAGCTGAGCGGCGCGCAGGTCGACGGCCCGGTCTCGTGGCGGCTGGACGCCGTCGACGGCCCCGGCGACGTCACGCTCTTCCAGTCCGGCGTCTTCGGCGAGCCCGACGTGCTCTTCCGCAGCGCCGACGGCCTGCCGGACACCCGCACGGTCCCGCTCGGCACGCACGCCCACGGCAACTGGGTCTTCTCCCACGCCGGCGCCTACCGCCTCACGTTCACGATGAGCGCGCGCCTCCCGGGCGGCGCCACGACGCAGGACACGCAGACGCTGCCGGTGACGGTCGGCGCGACGCCCACGCCCACGCCCGGCGCGCCGGGCCCACCGGGCGACGGTGGCGGCGGCTGCGGCACCGGCGGCGCGGGCGGCACCGGCGG
>NZ_JAPDDP010000153.1 GCF_027587195.1 Solirubrobacter phytolaccae
AAGTCGAGGAAGCCGACGCGGCCGTCCTCGAGGAAGAGGTAGTTGCCGGGGTGCGGGTCGCCGCCGCCCATGGCCGCGTCGCCGCCCGCCACGGTCGTGCCGCCGGCAGCCACGGTCGCGCCGCGCGCGGCCTCGCCGACCCCCATCGCGGCCGCGGTCAGCCGCGCGCACTCGTCCAGCGCGGTTCTCGCCGCCGCGATGCGGACGCCGTCCTTGGCGGGGCGCAGGTCACGCACCGCCGCTTCTCCCGCCGCGGCCAGCGCGGACGGGTCGGGCGCCGGGCCCTGGCGCGGGATCTGCACCCGCGGGCGGGCCTGACCCCGGGCGCGGAGCGTCGAGTAGGTGCCGCGGATGAGGTCGCGCAGGTTCGGGCCGTAGGACGCGGCGAGGTCGATCGCGTCGGCGCCGTGGGTGCGGCCCCAGGACTCCAGCGCAGTGTCGTAGGCGGCGTTGGCGAGGCGCTCGGCGGCGGTCTCCTCCATCACCTCGAAGCGCGGGTCCAGGCCCGCGGCGAGCGGCTGGGAGCGCAGCAGGCGGGCGCAGAAGCCGTGGATGGTGCCGATCCACGCGGCGTCGACGGCGCGGGCGTGCTCGGCCTCGCCGAGGTCGGTCAGGCGGCGGCGCAGGCGCTCCGCCAGCTCGCCCGCGGCCTTCTCGGTGAAGGTGAGGGCGAGGATCGCGTTGACGGGGACGCCGTCCTCGCGGATCGCGGCGGCGATCCGCTCGACCATCACCGCCGTCTTGCCCGAGCCGGCGTTCGCGGCGAGCAGCGAGGAGCCCGTGCGGGCTTCGATCGCGGCGCGCTGCTCGGCGGTGAACTTGGGCGTGCTCATACGGCGCGGCAGATCCCGGGGTGGGCGCAGCCGCCTTGGTAGCCGCAGCGGTCGGGGCAGGGGGTGATGCGGCCGGCGCGCAGGTCGGTGGCGGCGCGGGCGGCGATCGCGCGGGCCTCTTCGAGGCGCAGGTCCAGCGTGGCCCTGTCGCTCACGTCGCCGTTGACGTAGCGGCCGGGCACGTCGTCGCGGACGACGCCGCGCGGGCGCTGGTCGGCCGTGCCGAGCGGCTGGTAGAGCGCGCCGACGACCTCGACGCCGAGTTGCTCTCTGACGGCGAGCGCGTACAGCGCGGCCTGGATCTTGCCGTCCTCGGCCCACCTGGCGCCTGGGTGCACGGTGCGGCCCTTGTAGTCGCGGATGATCGCCGTGTTCCCCTTGCGGTCCACCCGGTCGACGCGACCGGAGACGGCGACGCCGTCGATCATGAACGCGTCGAAGCTCCACTCGAGCTGCTCGGGCTCGAAGCCGGCGCCGGTCGCGCACTCGTGGCGGATGTAGCGCTCGAGGTCCACCTCCAGCGCGCGGGCCGCGGCGCGGGCGGGCATCGTGCGGGCCGCGGCGATCAGCTGCTCGATCGCGATGTGCAGCTGCTCGAGCGCCGCGGGTTGCGTGGCGGGCGTGAGCTTGGCCGAGCCCGTGTGCGTCTGCAGGCCGCGCAGCGTGGCCTCGAGCACGGCGTGCCCAAGCGAGCCGCGGCGCATCGCCTCCGGGTCGGGATCGACCGGCGCGGGCTTCATCACGTGCTCGATCAGCCACTTCACCGGGCAGCCCGCGAACGTCTCCAGGCCGCGCGCCGACTCGCGGTCGCGCGCGGCGAGCAGGTGCAGGACCGCGGGCTCGGTGGGCGCCGCGAGCGGCTCCGGCGGCTCCCCCTCGGCGCGGGCGGCCTGCGAGCGGCGCAGCTCGTGCGGCGTCGGTGCCTCCGCCGGCGGCCACGTGATCTCCGCGAGCAGGCGCCGGCCACGGCCCTCCCACAGCTCGTCCGTGAACAGCGCGCGGACGTCGTCCAGGAACGGCGACGGCTGCTGCGGGCCGCCCTCCTCGTCCGACGTCCGGAACGACAGGAACAGCGCCTCCTCCGGGCGGGAGACGCACGCGTAGAACAGCGAGCGCTCACGGGCGAGCGTGTCCTCGTGGCGCGGCAGCACCAGCCCGGACGCGATCGCGAGCTGCGCGCGGTCGCCGTCGTCCAGGAACGGCTCGGGCTGTGGGCGCTGCGGCAGGTCGCCCTCCTGCAGGCCGCACACGAACACGGCGCGGAATCGCCGCGCGCGGATGTTCAGCGGGTCGGCGAGCAGTACGCCGGGCGCGCCCTCCGCCGCGTCGCTGTCACGCACCTCGATCGCGCCGAGCGCGGCCGTGACGTCCTCGACGAGCTTCGCGTCGCTCTCCGCGAGCTTGGTCAGCTCCTTCGCGGCGCTGCGCAGGGCCCGGGCCGCGCGGGCGTCGGCCTCCGCTTCCGGGGAGAGCACGTCGGCGTGACGGACGTGCGGCGCCGTCCAGATCGCCTCGGCCTCCGCGACGAGCAGCGCGAGCGTGGCCTCGACCCCCTTGGCATCGGCCAGCGCGTCGAGCTCGGCCAGCTCCCGCCCGCCGAGCCGCTCCCAGTGGTACCGAGCCTCGCGCGCCGAACGCGCCTCGTGGCGACGGACCGCGACCTCGAGCCGGTCGGCGAGGTCGCCGCTGGTGGGGAGCCGGCGCGCGACGATCTCCCCGAGCTCGGGCGACACGACCTCGTCAGGCGCGGGCTCGCTCGGCGTGGCGTCGCCGGGCCAGACGTCGAACGCCTCGGCCGGCGCCGACGCCGACTCGGGCGCGAGCCCCTCGTCCAACGGAGCGAACTCGTAGTCGTCGTCCGCGAACGGCACGTCGAGCTCGTCGGGCTCGACCGCGGCGAACAACGCGCCCTGGTCCGCGGCCGCGGCCGGCGGCTCGTCCGGCCCGAAGAGATCGTCGAGGGGCCGCGCGGCGAACTCGCCGCCGGCGCCGGGCGCGACGTGGGCGTCGGCGCGCGGCGCGGACTCGTCCGGCGCGGCGAGGCCGTCGCCGTGGTCGTGGAC
>NZ_JAPDDP010000154.1 GCF_027587195.1 Solirubrobacter phytolaccae
GGCCCGGCGTGGCGCGGCGTAGCGGGCGATGGCGCGCGGCGGCGTGGCGGCCCGGCGCCTCCTAGCGGGCACCTCGCGCCAGCGGGCGCGCTCGGTCGGCCAGGCCCACGAGTACTCGTTGGGCGTGTTCGTTGGGCAGCGCCTCTAACGACTCCAAGGCGCCGGCCAGCTCGGCGAGCTCGAGGTCCGGGGTCTCGAGGGCCAATCGGCCTGCCCAGCGGACGGCGGCGGCATCGAAGCGCTCTTCGGCCTCGCGTTCGATCACGAGCAGGATGCCGAGCGCGTCGCGGAGCGAGATGTGGCCGAGCTCGGCGGCCGTGGTGTGGATGATCGCGAGGTTGCCCGTTTGGATGGCGCGGCGTAGGCGCGCGTAGGAAGATCCGTCCGCCGTCATTGCGAACGTATGTTCGCATGAGGTGCGGACGGGTTCTAGGGCTTCTGCCAGATCGAGATGTGTTTGGTGCTCTCGCCGGTGAACGGCGAGCGGTGCCAGTCGGCCCAGCGGGCGTGGAGGGCGAGGCCGGCGAGCTCGGCCATGAGGTCGTACTCGGCCGGGAAGGCGTAGCGGAAGGGCATCGAGGTGCGCTCGACGTGGCCGTCCTCGCGCTCCTCGAAGTGGTGGGAGACGAGGCCCTGGTCGACGAAGTCGTACTCGTCGATGCCCCACTTGCCCTCGCGGGCTTCGAACACGAGCGTGTTCTGGCCCGGCGGGAGGCGGCGCAGCTCGGGCACGCCGACCTCGATCACGAAGTGGCCGCCCGGGGCGAGGTGGGCGGCGGCGTTGCGGAAGGTCGCGACCTGCTCGGCCTGCGTCGTGACGTTGCCGATCGTGTTGAACACGAGGTAGACGAGCGCGAACGAGCCGTCCACGCGCGTGTCGCTGAAGGAGCCGAGCGTCACGTCCAGCGTCGCGCCGCCTTCCTTCGCGCGCAGCTGCTCGACCATGTCCGCCGACAGCTCGATGCCCGCGACCTCGACGCCACGGGCGGCGAGGGGCAGCGCGATCCGTCCCGTGCCGATGGCGAACTCCAACGCCCGGCCGCCGCCCGCGAGCGCGGCCAGCACGTCGACGACCGGATCGACGGCGTCCGGCGCGAACATCGCGGCGGACGTCTCGTCGTAGCGCTCGGCGATCTCGCCGGCGAAGTAGTCGGTCACTTCACCGTGAAGTCCGCCCGCATGCCACCCGCGTAGTGGCCGGGGATGTTGCACACGAGCACGTAATGGCCCTTCTTCAGCGACAGCGTCAACGACTTCGACTTGCCGGCGGCGATGTTCTTCGACGCGCCCACGCGGCCCTTCTCGCTTGCGCGGCCGCCGCTCACCGGCAGCTTGGCGGCCGGGGTCGAGGTCTTGAGGACGACGAGCTCGTGGCGGTCGGACCCGTTGTTCTTGACCGAGAACGTGACCTTGCCGGCGGTGACGGACTTGGGGCTGGCCTTCAACGTGAACTCGTCCATGGCGACCTTGGTGGAGCCACCGGCGAGGGCGGCACCGGCGGGGACGAGGGCGATGGCCAGCGCGCCGAGCACGACGCGGCGATGCGGAACGAACGGCATATCCGGAAAGCTATCGAGCATGCGCCTTCTCATGGCGGGTGTCAGCGCGCCCAGTCACATCTATCCGAGCCTCGCCGTGCTCGCCGAGCTCGTCCGCCGCGGGCACGAGGTGACATACGTGGTCGGGGAGCGCCACCGCGCGCTCGTCGAGCCGACCGGCGCCACGGTCGTCGGCCACGAGACGATCATGCCGATCGGCGAGGAGCCGTGGCCGGAGGATCCGGGCGCCGCGATGCGCGTGTTCCTGGACGAGGCGATCGCGGTGCTGCCGCACATCACGCGGCTCGAACCCGCCGACGCGGTGCTCTACGACATCGGCGGCTTCGCCGGTCATGTCGCGGCCCATCGTTGGGGCGTGCCCGCCGTGCAGCTCTCGCCCGCCTCCGTCGCGTGGGAGGGCTACGAGGACGACATGGCCGAGTTCTACGACACGTTGAAGGCGTCGGACAGCGGCAAGGCGTACTTCGCCACGCTGCGCGGCTGGCTCGACGAGAACGACGTCGCCCTGGACAACGAAGCCTTCCTCGGCAAGCCCGCGGCGTGCGTCGTGCTGATCCCGCGGGCGCTCCAGCCCAACGCGGACCGCGTCAGCGACCGCTACGTGTTCGCGGGCCCCGCCATCGACGAGTCGCGCAAACAGGGCTGGACGCCCCCGCCGGGCGAGCAGCCGCTCGTGTACGTCTCCTTCGGCACGGCGTACACCGACCGCGCCGACCTCTACGAGACCTTCGCGAACGAGCTTGGCGACGACCATCGCGTCGTGATCGCCACCGGCAAGGTCGACCCCGCGACGCTCCCGGACACGGTGAGCGCCGCCCGCACCCAACCCCAGCTCGACGTCCTCGAGCACGCCGACGTCTTCATCACCCACGCCGGGATGGGCGGCGCGAGCGAGGCGCTCTGGTACGGCGTGCCGGTCGTCGCCGCGCCCCAGGCCGTGGACCAGTTCGCCAACGCCGCCACGCTGGAAGCGATCGGCGCGGGTGTGCAGCTCGGCGAGACGCCGGTGCGCGAGGCCGTCGCGGCGGCGCGGGCCTGCGCGCCGCGAGCGCGCGGGCTGCAGGCGGAGGTCCGCCGCGAGGGCGGCGTGGACACGGCCGCGGACGCGGTGGGGCGCCTCGCGCGCGGCTGAACGAAGTCGGGGGC
>NZ_JAPDDP010000155.1 GCF_027587195.1 Solirubrobacter phytolaccae
GGCGCATCGCGGCGCGGCGCGTCCGCGGCAAGTGCGACGGCGTCGTCGCGCGTCGTGGCGGCGAGCGCGACCGTCAGCACGCCGGCGAGGCGCGCCGCGGGCCAGTTCGCGACGTCGTCGGCGCGCGCGCTCGCGGTGCCGAACCGGGCGTAGCGCTCGTTGCGGCGGCCGACCATCGCGTCCAGCGTGTTCACCGCGCGGTGCGCGAGCACGCCCGGCGCGCCCGCGAGCGCGGCCCAGAACAGCGGCGCGATCACGGCGTCCACGGTGTTCTCGGCCACCGACTCGATCGCGGCCGCGCACAGCTGCGACCCGTCCAGCGCCTGCGGGTCGCGGCCGACCAGCGACCGGATGCGCACTCGCGCGGCGTCGAGCTCGCCGCGTTCGACGAGGTCCGCGACCGCCTGCGCCTCGCGCGCCAGCGACCGGCCGCCGAGCGCGACGTACAGGGCCAGCCCGCGCGCGACCGACCGCGGCAACACGCGCTCCAAAGCCGCGCCGAGGAGCGCCGCGCCGCCGACCAGCACGGTCGCGTACGCCGCGCCCGCGCCGAGCGTCGGCCGGTACGCGACCCGCTCCAGCGCCGCGGCCGTCTGCCCGAACCCGGCGACGGGATGGAAGCGTCGCGGGTCGCCGAAGACGGCGTCCCCACCGACCCCGAGCACGATGCCGGCCGCCGTCACGCGCCTGCCTCCGAAGTTAAACGTCCTGGACGTTTAACTTCCTGGGAACCTAAAGGACCTGGGGCTTTATCTTTGTCGTTCACTCGCGTGACGGTCCAGCGGCCGTCGTGGGCGTGGAGCTCGGTGATCGAGACGGGGGAGACGTCGATCCGCCAGAACGCGCTCGGCGGGGCGTCAAGCGCGGTCACGACCGCGGCCTTGACGACGCCGCCGTGGGTGATCGCGATCGCGGTGCCGTCCTCGCGCGCCTGCTCGTCCATCCAGCTCCGAACGCGGGCGAGCAGCGCGGTCAGGGACTCGCCGCCGTGCGGCGCGGCGTCGGGGTCGGTCATCCAGGCGTGGACGTCCTGCGGCGATTCCTCGGCCACCTCTGAGAGCGGTCGGCCGGCCCAGGCGCCGAAGTCGCACTCGGCCAGCGCGGGCTCCACGCGGGCGACGTCCAGGCCCGCGGCGGTCTCGGCGGCCCGGCGGGCGGGGGAGATCAGCACCTCGCCTCGGGGCAACCGACCGGCGAGACGGGAGGACGCTTCGCGGCCGGACGCGTCGAGTTCCTCGTCCGCGCCGAACGCGGCCGCGCGGACAGCGGCCGTAGAGGCATGGCGCACGAGCAGCAGCCGCCGCATATGAACAACAGACCTCCTCGGGATGGCGCGTCCCGTCGGCAGCGGCCCGCGAGAGGTGGTGTCCTGGCTTCCGGGAACGTCGCTCCCGGTCACAGTGGCGCGACCGCGCCGGAGTTCCACCGGCTTCCCCGCAACCTCGCGGCTTGACCTGCCGGAGCATATCGGCCCGCCATCATGCGGCCCCGTGATTGTCGAGATCCAGCCGTTGAACGAAGTCGCCATGACCGCTGCGCGCGAGCGCCAGGCCCAGCTGGTCAAGCCGCCCGGGAGCCTCGGGCGCCTCGAAGAGCTGGCCATCTGGCTCGCCGGCGTCACCGGTCACCAGCGCCCGCAGGTGCGGGCGCGGATCGTCGTCGCCGCCGCCGACCACGGCGTCGCGAGCGAGGGCGTGAGCGCCTTCCCGCCCGAGGTCACCGGCCAGATGCTGGCCACGTTCCTGTCCGGCGGCGGCGCGGTCTCGACGCTGGCGCGGGAGGTCGGCGCGGAGCTGATCTGCGTCGACGCGGGCGTGAACGCGAGCACCACGCACCTCGACGTCGTCCACACGGGCCTGAAGCCGAGCGCGAACCTCGCCGTCGAGCCCGCCCTGACCAAGGAGGACGTGCGCCACGCGATCAAGGTCGGCACGAAGATCGCGGCGACGGCCAAGAACGACGGCCTGACGATCCTCGCGGGCGGAGAGATGGGCATCGGCAACACGACGCCCGCCACGGCGCTCGCCTGCTGGCTGACCGGGGGAGACCCGGCCGCGCTCGCCGGGCCGGGCACGGGGCTGACGCCCGAAGGGGTGGCGCACAAGGCCGAGGTGGTCGCGCGGGCGCTGGCGCGGCACGAGGCGGCGACGCGCGGCGCGGCCGCGGACGAGGCGGGCGCGGGAAGTCGGAT
>NZ_JAPDDP010000156.1 GCF_027587195.1 Solirubrobacter phytolaccae
CTACGATCCGACTTCGACGCGCCCGATCGTGACCGGTGCGCGCCCGATGCGGCCCTGGGCGGCGACGACGCGCCCGATCGCGACCCGCTCGCGGCCCCGGGCGGCGACGGCGCGCCGCTCGATCTCGGGCTGCGGATGACCGACGCGACCCTGCGCGCGTTGCCGTGGGAGCTCGCGGCGCCCGCGCTCGCGGCGGTCGGGCTGCGGCTGTTCCGGCGTGCGCCGCGGGCGCGTGGGGAGGCGGCGGACCTGCGGGCGATCCAGGGCGCGCTCGCCCGCTGCGGCTTCCTCGGCGACCTCGCCCCGGACGGCGACCTCGGGCCACGGACGCGGGCCGCGCTCGTCGCGTTCCAGGCCGAGCACGGCTTGGCGGCGACGGGCGAGCCCGACGCGGTCAGCACGCAGCGGCTGCACGCCGCGGTGGCCGGGCGGGCGCGGGTGGTCGTCGTGCGGCCGTCGCATCGGGCCGAGCAGCGCTCGTATCGCGGGTCGCGGCACAGCGGCGTGCCGGTCGACTGGCTGTACGAGCGCGCGGGCTTCGAGACGGTCGTGCTCGACTCGCCCTCGGCGCGCCGGCTCGCCGACACGCTCGCCGAGCACCCGGCGGCGGTCCTGCACCTGAACGTCGGGCTGGTGGACCACCACGGCGCCCCGGCGCTCGACCTGCTCGGCGGGATCGTCGGCCGCGTCACGGGCACCGCGTTCGACGCGCTGCTCCCGCGCCACGCGCCGACGCCGCTGGTGGTCGTCGACACGCCCGCGCCGCCCGGCCGGGGCGAGGCGCTCACGCAGCTGCGGTTGCGCAACGGCTTCGCGGCCGAGCTGACCGCGGTCGGGACGGCGCGCGCGGTGCTCGCGACCGGCCTCGCCCGCTACCGGCGCCAGCAGCGGCTCTACGACGCGCTCGTGGGCGCGCTCGCGACCGGGGAGGACGTGCACACGACCGCCGCCGCGATCCGCTCCCGCGCGGGTGACGGCGTCGAGGACGCGCTCGCGTTCACGGCCTGCGCGCTGTTCGCGCGCACGCCGCACGAGCGGTTCCCGGCGCCGTGACGGCGACGGCGCACAAGGGCGTCGAGCTTGCCCACAAGCTCGCGGGCCTCGAGCACGAGCTCGCCTACTTCCGCGGTGAGGCGGCGGTAGGCGGGCGGCTCGAGAAGCACCACACGCAGGTCGACGCGGTCGCCGACGCGCTGGCCGTGCCGGTCCGCGACGTGCGCGCGTGGCTGGACACGCCCGGCGGGGTGGACGCCGAGCCGGCCGAGGCGATGATCCTCGCGCTGCACGGGCTCTGGGACCAGGTGCGCGGCTCGCTCGTGCTCCGCTACGTCGAGCACTTCGAGGACTTCCTGGTCGCCGCCGACGAGCTCGCGTTCCGGTGCTACGAGCCGGCGATCCGGCGCGGGGCGCCGTGCGAGCCGCCGCTGGTCGGCCTCGGCGGCGAGCTCAGCCCGCTCGCCCGGCCCCGCTCCGGCGCGCGGCGCGGCCTTCCGGTCGCCCTGATCGGGCTGCCGTGGTTCCAGCTCGAGCACCTGCCCGACCTGCCGCTGGTCGCGCACGAGGTCGGCCACGTCGTCGAGGCCGATCTGAACCTCGGCCCGGCGCTGGACGCGGCCGTCGCCGACGCGCTCGGACCGGACCACACCTGGGCGCCCTGGCGCCAAGAGGCGTTCGCGGACGTGTTCGCGACGCTGATGCTCGGCCCGGCCTTCACGAGTACGCTCGCGCACTACCTCACGGCAGGTGCGCCCGCCACCGGCGCGGCCCACCCGCCTCGGTCCGTCCGCCTGCAGCTGAGCGCAGCGACCCTCGCGCTGGCCGGCCACGTCACGCCGGCCGCTAGCGCCGCGCCGGCCTCGCCCGCTGCCGCCGGCCACGCCGTCGCCGCCCCGGCTTCGTCCGGTGCCGCCGGCCAC
>NZ_JAPDDP010000157.1 GCF_027587195.1 Solirubrobacter phytolaccae
GGCGCGGCCGCGCTGGCCGGAGCCGCCGCGGCGCCCGCGTCCGCGTCCGCCGTCGAGCCGCTGCCCGCGGGCGCGGCCGACACGATGATGCCGTCGAAGGCGACGCCCCCGCCGGCGCCGCCGAAGCCGCCGAAGGCCTCCAAGCCCAAGTCCTCGGGCGGCGGCGACCGGCCCGGCTGGCTGATTCCCGTCGCGATCGGTGGCGCGGCCGTCGTGGCCGTGATCGCCGCGATCGCGCTGGCCGGCGGCGGTGGCGACGATCCGAAGACCGTGGCCTCGACCCCGACGGCGACGCCCGCGGCCACCGAGGCGCCGACGGTGCCGGTGTCCGCGAACGGCATCGGCCTGTCCGTCCCGGCCGGCTGGTCGGACGGCGCCACGGCCGACATCCCCGGCTTCTCCGACAGCAAGGTCACGATGGCCGGCCCGAAGGGCGGCACGATCGTCTTCGGCCTCGCCGACGAGACCGCCGCGAACCCGACGCTGCTGGCGGACGGCCTGCGCGGCGACACCGAGCCGACCAAGGAGGTCGTGGACCTCGACGGTGGGGTCCAGGCGGCCAAGTACGCCGCGCTGCCGATCGGCCCGCAGACCGGCGACGTGTTCGCCGTGCCGACGGACAAGGGCATCGCCACGCTCGCCTGCATCGCCGAGGGCGACACGTGCGCCACGATCGCGGCGTCGATGAAGCTCGAGGGCTCGAAGCCCTTCCCGGTCGGTCCGAGCGAGAAGTACCAGACGAGCGTCGAGAAGATTCTCGGCCGCCTCGACAAGGCCGAGAAGTCCGCCGCGCGTGACCTCAACAACGCCGGCAAGCGCACGACGCAGGTGTCGGCGACGGGCCGCCTCGCCTCGGCGTACGCGTCCGCGTCGCGCTCGGTGCGCAAGCTGAACGTGAGCCCGGCCGACGAAGGCGCCAACGCCCAGCTGGCCGCCGCGCTCAAGAGCATCGGCGCCGACTTCAAGAAGGCCGCGTCCGAAGGCCGCGCCAAGGACCGCAACGGCTTCCGCAAGGCCGGCGCCGCGGCCGCCGGCGGGAGCAAGGACATCGAGAGCGCGCTCGGCGGGCTGGGCGATGCGGGCTACGACCTGAGCTCGAAGACGCTCGGCCGCGCGGCCGCCGTCACGAAGCTGCCGACGCTCAAGAAGGACAAGGTCAAGAAGCAGGCCGTGCCCTCCAACAGCGGCGAGAGCACGACCGGCTCCGTGCCGGAGACGTCGACGGACAGCAACTCGACGCCGCCGCCGACCAACAACATCACGCCGCGCCAGACCAACCCGACGCCGCAGAACAACAAGCCGGCGCCGAAGAAGGACAACGGCGGCGGCGACAGCCTCTCCGGCGGCGGCGAGGGCTGATCCGGCCCTGACGCGTAGGGCGCGGCTCGCGCCCTACGCCAGCAGCTTGCGGGCTTCGCTCAGCCGCAGCTGATAGCGGCCCCGGTACTCCTCCGCGGGCCGCTCGGTGTCGGCGATCCACTCACCCCACTTCGCGGGGTCCTTGCCGAAGTCGGCGTCGCCGCGGCTGATCGCCTTGCGCTTGACCGCGAGCGCGGTGTCGATGAACCACTTCGCCTGCAGCTCGGGCCGCTCCGGGAAGCCCTTGTAGTCGCCCTGGTTCCAGATGCCGGTGCGCATCTGGAAGAAGCCGACGCTGTCGCGGTCGCCGAAGTTGAGGTTCTTGACGCCGGACTCGACGAGCGAGGCCATGACGGGGAGCTCGGGCGGCAGGCCGGCGGCCTCGGCCTGCTTGGCCAGCCACTTCGCGAGCTCGGCCTGGGACGCGTTGTCGCCCGGGTACTCGGCGGCGGCGGTCGTGAGGTCGATCGAGGCGGCGGCGACCGCGGCGTTGGGCGGCGGCTCGACCGGCGGGGGCGTGGCGGCCGGCGTGGCGGGCGCGACGGGCTGCGCCACG
>NZ_JAPDDP010000158.1 GCF_027587195.1 Solirubrobacter phytolaccae
GCGCCGCCGGCCGCGCCGCGCCGTCCACCGCGCCGCGCCGCGGTCGTCCTTGCCGCCGCGTCTACGCCTGAGCGCGCGCGAACGCCGCCGCCGCCTCGGCGCGCGAGGCCACGCCGAGCTTGCCGAAGACGTTGCGCAGGTGCGTCTCGACCGTCTTGACGGACAGGAACAGCTCGGCGGCGATCGCGGGGTTGGTCAGGCCGGCGGCGACCAGCGCGACGACCTCGTGCTCGCGCGCGGACAGGCCCTGCAGGCCCGCGGGCTCGCGCCGGCGGGCGGCGTCGACGCGGTGGCCGAGGCGGCGCAGCTCCCGCCGTGCGCGGTCGCGGAGGAGGTGGGCACCGCCTGCGTCGAGCGCCTGCTCAGCCTCGCGCAGCTCACGCACCGCGGTGGCGCGATCGGTTCCGGCGAGCGCGGACGCGAGCAGCATCCGGGCGCGCAGCGCCTCCAGGCGCAGGCCGGCGGGCTCGGCGGCCGCGATCGCCGCGCGGGCGCTCTCCGCCGCCGCTTCGGCCTCGCCCCGGGCGAGCTGCACCGCGCCGCGTGCACGGTGGGCGAGCACGACGGCGAGCGGGCGCCGGGTCTCCCTCGCGTTCGCTTCCATCCGCGCGGCTACGTCTTCCGCCTCCGCGAGGTCGTCCAGCGCGAGCGCGTTGTCGACGAAGATGTCCCAGGCGATGCCGTGCTCGGCGGGCATCACGTGGCGCAGCTCGAGCCCGCCGCACCAGCGCAGCTGGATCGCGCGGCTCGCGACGACGTCGCCCTCCTCGGCGAGCACGGTGCCGAACGCCCAGCCCGGCTCGCTCTCCCACAGCAGGAGCCGGCCGGTCTCGTTGGCGAGCGCCTGGCTCTCCTCGAACGCGGCCCGGGCGCCCGGAATGTCCCCGCGGTAGCCGAGTGCGAGCCCGTGCTCCCACAGCGCCCACGCGAGGTAGTGCGGGTTGCCGGCCAGGCGCGCGGCGTCGACGGCGGCCGCGCCCGCCTCGCACGCGTCGTCGACGCGGCCCTGCATCTCGTACGGGAACACGGAAGCGAGCGTGAGCGGCACGAGCAGCCAGTCCTGGCCGGTCGCGCGCGAGAGCTCCAGGCCGCGGCGGCCATGCTCGAGGGAGGCGTCGAAGCGATCCAGGAACGACTCGGCCCACGCCAGGTACCAGAGCGCCTCCAGGTGGGCGGCGAGCGTGCGGTCGTCGAGCTCGGCGAGCGTGCTGGTCGCCGCCTCGACGGCCTGCTCGGCCGCTTCGCGCTGCCCGTCCGCGGCGAGCACGAGCGCGAGCAGCGCCTCGGCGGAGACGCTCGCGCCGCGGTCCGGGCCGTCCAGCGCCGCGCGCGCACGCTCGGCGCTCGTCGGCAGGTCCAGGCCGTAGAGCGCGTCGAACGCGAGCGCGAGCCGCAGGTCCTGCGACTCGCCGTGCTGCGCGAGCGCGCCCTGCAGCCGGCGGCGGGCGTCCTCGTGGCGGCCGAGCCAGTGCTCCACCGCCGCGCAGCGGGTCACGAGCGTCACGTACTCGGCGGAGTCGGGCGCGGCGAGCACGAGCGCTTCCAGCAGCGCCCGGCGGCTCTTCTCCAGTCGGCCGGCGGCGGCCTCGGCCTGCGCGAGGTCCTTGAGGATCGCGCGCCGCGTCTCGCCACCGACTGCGGGGTCGAGCTCGGCGCCGGACGCGGGCCGCAGCGCCGCCTCGTACCAGCGCGCCGCGCCTGCGGGCGTGCGCGGGCGCTTCGGGCCCGGCGATCGCCGACCTCGTGCGCATCCTCGCCACGGGCGATCCC
>NZ_JAPDDP010000159.1 GCF_027587195.1 Solirubrobacter phytolaccae
TGCGCGCTCTGAGTCTTGAACCGGAAGGAGGACGGCCATGTGCGGCATCGTCGGGTACGTCGGCGCGCGGCCGGTTCATGGCGGGCGGCGGCGAGGGCGTGGCGGACGGCGACGGAGGCGTGTCGTCGCGCGGCCGGTTCTCGCCGGGCGGCGGCGAAGCCGTAGCGGCTCGTGGCGCGGCGCACGGCCGGTTCGCGCGCGGGGATGGCGCGGTCGCGGACGTCGTCTCGCTCGGCGCCGACGGGCGGCCCAGCGAGGGCGCGGCACGGCGCTTCAGCCGGGGCGCGGCCGGGGACGATCCCGTCGCGCTGTCCCTGCGTGGGTATCTCGCGCACTTCTCGGGCGACGATCGGCTCGCGGCCGCGCTGCTCGACCGGGCCGTGCACGAGTTGCGGGCGCAGCGGCGGCGGACACGGCTCGCGCAGGTGCTCGCGCTCTCCGCACGAGTGCAGCTCGGGGCGTCGGCGCTTGACCGGGCGCGGGCGGACGGGGAGGAGGCCGTGGCGCTCTGCGCGGAGTTGCGGCAGCCGCTCTGGGGGGCGCTCGCGCGGACGGCGCTCGCGACCGTCGCGGCGCTGCGCGGCGACGAGGAGGAGGCCGAGCATCAGGCGGCCGAGGCCGAGCGGGTCGCGCTGCGGCTGCGGACCGTGTACATGCTCGCGCTCGTGCAGGGCGCCCGCGGGGCGGTCGCGCTCGCGGGCGGCCGGCCCGGGGAGGCGTTCGCGCAGCTGCTGCGGCCTGTCGATCCGACCGATCCCGCGTTCGACCCGGGCACGGCGGCGACCCTGCTCGGCGACCTGGCCGAGGCGGCCAGCACCCCGGACGAGCAAGCGACGGTCCGCCGGCTGCTCGCCGACGCGCCCGATCATCCACGCTCGGCGGTCGCCCGCGCGCACGCCGCGCTCGTGCTCGCCGGCGATGACGACGCGGACGACGACGCTGCGCTGGCGGACGACGACGCCGCGCTGGCCGACGACGACGCGGACGCCGCGTTCGCGCTGGCGACCGCGACGATCACGCCGGCCGTGCCGTTCACGTACGCGCGCGTGCTGCTCGTGCACGGCATGCGCCTGCGCCGGCGGCGCCGCGTGGCCGACTCGCGGGAGCCGCTGCGCGAGGCGGTCGCGCTCTTCACCGACCTCGACGTCGGCCCGTGGGTGGAGCGCGCGCAGCGCGAGCTCGCCGCGACGGCCGAGACCGCGCACCGCTCCCAGGACGGGCTGGACCGGCTCACGCCGCAGGAGCTCGAGATCGCGCGGATGGCCGCGCGCGGGATGACCAACCGGGCGATCGCGGCCGACCTCGCGCTGTCGCCGCGCACGGTCGGCCACCACCTGGCGAAGATCTTCCCGAAGCTCGACGTGTCCTCGCGCGCGGGCGTCGGGGCCGCGCTGGAGACGCTCGGCTACTGAGCCAGCAGGGCGCGCAGCTCGCCGCGCGAAGCCACCCCGAGCTTGGGGAAGATCCGGTATAGGTGCGACCCGATCGTGCGGTGCGAGAGGTAGAGCGTGCTGCCGATGTCGCGGTTCGACAGACCTTCGGCGGCCATCCGCGCGATCTGCAGCTCCTGCGGCGACAGCACGATCGCCGGGTCGACCGCCGCCGTGCGCACCGCCTCGCCCGCCGCGCGCAGCTCGCTCCGCGCCCGCTCGGCCGGCACCGCCATGTCGAGCGCCTCGAACGTGTCCCGCGCGGCGCGCAGCAACGCACGCGCCTCCGCCGCGCGCCGCCGGCGCC
>NZ_JAPDDP010000015.1 GCF_027587195.1 Solirubrobacter phytolaccae
CCGCGGGCGGCCACGCCGCGAGTCGCGGCGGCGCGCCGCGCCGCCGCGTCGGGGCGCGCTCCTCCCCTGGGCGGTGTCCGTGACCCTTCGCGCCCGCGTCGCCGCGGCCGCGGCGGCCGCGATCGCCCTTGCCGTCCTGCTGCTCGTCGTGGCGGTCCCGAAGCTCCTCTCGGACGACCTGCGCGGCGAGCTCGACGGGAGCCTGCGGCGCCAGGCGGCGGAGGTCGCCCGCCTGAACGCGACCGTCCCCGGGCAGCTCACCGAGGCCGGCGCGATCGAGGGCAGCGGACTGCTCGTGCAGGTCGTCGATCGCAGCGGCCGGATCGTGGCGAGGTCCTCCGCGCTCGGTGGGCGCGTGCTTCCCATCGATCAGGCCGTTCTTCGCGATCGCCAGCCGCGGCTCGCCGACGGGCGGCTCGGCACCGACCCGGTCCGGGTCTACACCGCCCCGTTGGGTGAGCTCGGAGCGGGCGAGGCGTCCGGTGGCGCGGTCGTGGTCGCGTCCGATCTCGCCACCGTGGACAGCACGGTCGACCGGGCGCGCGTGCTGATCGCGATCTGCGCGCTCGTCGCCGCGCTGCTCGCCGCCGCCTTCGCGACCTGGATCACCCGCCGTGCCCTGCTGCCACTGACCCGCCTGTCGGCCGGCGCCCGCGCGATCGGCCGTTCGGGCGACGCGTCCCAGCGGCTCCCGGAGCCACCGATCGCGGACGAGATCGGCGAGCTGGCGCACACGCTCAACGCCATGCTCGCTTCGCTCGAACGTGCGCAGGAGGCCGAGCACCGCTTCGTCGGCGACGCCTCGCACGAGCTGCGCACGCCGCTCACCGCGCTGCGCGGCAACGCCGCCTACCTCGCTAAGCATGGCCCCGACGAGGCGGTCGTCCAGGACATCGCCGACGGCGCCGAGCGCCTGACCGTCCTCCTCGACGACCTGCTCGCGCTGGCCCGCGAGGACGCCGCCGCGCCGCTCCAGGCCGAGCGCGTGCGCCTCGCGGACCTGGCGCCGGACGCGATCATCGAACAGGACGCCTGGGTCGAGGGCGAGCGCGACGCGCTCCAGCGCGCCGTCGACAACCTCGTCCGCAACGCCCACAAGCACGGCGCCGGGGCGGTCACGGTGACCGTCGGCGGCGACGGCACGCACGCGTTCGTGGCCGTCGAGGACGAGGGCGACGGTCCGTCCGATCCCGACCGCGTCTTTGAGCGCTTCCACCGTGGCCCGCAGGCCCAGGGCGAAGGCTCGGGCCTCGGCCTGGCGATCGTCAAGGCGATCGCGGAGCGCCACGGCGGCCGCGTCACCGTCGACGGCGCCCGATTCACGCTCGTGCTGGACGAGCGCTAGATCAGCGGCACGCCGAAGACGCGGCGGATGCCGTCCTCCTCGGAGACCTCGTCGTCGTCCAGCTCGTCGTAGTCGTCCGGGTGGACGAGGATCTCGACCGCGCGCTCGGTCATCTGCGCGTCGAGGTCCAGCGCCTCGGCGCGTTCGGGCGACAGGGAGACCGCGGCCACCGCGCCGGGCAGGGCGCTCTCGGTCACGCGGACGGACGCCACCGGCCGCTCGGCACGGCGCGCTTCATCGAGTTCGCGCCGGATGGCGTCGGCAACCTGGGTCATCGGGTGACATCCTGGTTCGTTGTCAAAGAACTCTCAAGGTCCGCCCGTAGAACTGGCCCACGATGAGACGACTCCGCACCGCATCCACCCGCCGCCTGCTGACGATCGTCGCTGTCCTCGTCGCCGCCGTCACCGGCGCCGGGATCGCCCAGGCCGCGCTCACCACGGGTGAGAAGCCCGCTCCCAAGC
This sequence comes from Solirubrobacter phytolaccae, assembly GCF_027587195.1. GTDB lineage: Bacteria > Actinomycetota > Thermoleophilia > Solirubrobacterales > Solirubrobacteraceae > Solirubrobacter > Solirubrobacter phytolaccae. Next base: position 1,810 of record NZ_JAPDDP010000015.1, read on the forward strand.
CGCTGGACCGCGCGCTCTTCGACGCCGCCAACGCCAAGCCCGTCGAGGGCGTGACCGCGCGCATCAAGTTCTCCAACAACCTGCTCCCGTCCGGGTCGCTGCCGCAGGGCACCGCCTCCCCGGTGCTCACGGGCGCGACCGGCCGTCTGTGGCTGTCCGACGACGGCAAGCTGCGGCTCGAGCTGCAGTCGGAGAACGGCGACGCGCAGATCGTCGCCGACGGCAAGCGCTACCTGATCTACGACGCGGCCACGAAGACCGCGATCACGGGCAAGCTGCACACCGCTGACAAGACGCCGCAGACCCAGAAGCAGCCAGGCCTGTCGGGCATCCAGGCCGCGCTCGACCAGCTCGGCCAGGCGTGGACGTTCTCCGGCGCGCAGCCGTCGAACACCGCCGGGCAGCCGAGCTACACCGTGCGGATCGCCCCCAAGGACGACGGCGGCCTCCTTGGCGCTGCCGAGCTGGCCTGGGACGCGGCCCGCGGGGTCCCGCTGCGCGCCGCGATCTACGCGCAGGGCGACGCGAACCCCGTGCTCGAGCTCGAGGCGACCGACGTCAGCTACGGCGAGATCCCGGCCGCCAAGGTCTCCACCACGCCGCCCGCCGGCGCGCGCGTGACGGAGATCGACCCGGCGCTGCGGATGGACGCGCAGGGCAAGCCGACCGCCGTCGAGGGCGTCGAGGCCGTGCAGCGGGAGCTGGACTTCCCGCTCGCCGCGCCCGCCGAGCTGGCCGGCCTGCCGCGCCGGGCCGTGCGGTTGATCAAGTCGGGCGACCAGACCGGCGCGATCAGCACCTACGGCCAGGGCCTGGGCCAGATCCTGGTGTTCCAGTCCAAGGCCCAGCCGGGCAAGAACTCGGCGCTGGCGCCCGGTGGGCTCACGCTCCCGCAGGTCAACATCGACGGCGCGACGGGCTCCGAGCTCGCGACCGCCCTCGGCACGCTGCTGACCTTCACGCGCGAAGGCGTGCAGTACATCGTGCTCGGCTCGGTGCCGCCGATCGCGGCCGAGAACGCCGCACGGGACCTGAAGTGACCGCAGCGATCGAGGCTCGCGGCCTCGTCAAGCGCTACGGCGAGCTGACGGCAGTCGACCACGTCGACCTGACCGTCCGCTCCGGCGACGTCTACGGCTACCTCGGGCCGAACGGCGCCGGGAAGACGACGTCGCTGCGGATGCTGCTCGGCCTGATCCGGCCGGATGAGGGCAGCGCGAAGCTGTTCGGCCATGACCCGCTCGTCGAGGGCGCCCGCGCCCTCGACGGCGTGGCCGGGTTCGTGGAGGCGCCGCGCTTCTACCCGTACCTGTCCGCGCGCAAGAACCTCGAGCTCGTCGCCGCCCTCGACGGCGGCGACGCGAAGGACCGCATCGAGGACGCGCTCGAGACGGTCGACCTGACCGGCCGCCAGCACGACAAGGTCCGCGGCTATTCGCACGGCATGAAGCAGCGCCTCGGGATCGCCGGGGCGCTGCTGCGCGACCCGAGGCTGCTGCTGCTCGACGAGCCGACCACCGGCCTCGACCCCGCGGGCATGCGCGACATGCGCGCGCTCGTGCACCGCCTCGCCGAGGACGGCCTGACGGTCCTGCTCTCCAGCCACCTGATGAGCGAGGTCGAGGACCTGTGCGACCGGGTCGCGATCGTCACCCGCGGGCGCGTCGTCTACGAGGGCGCGCTGGACGAGCTAATCGCCACGACCGCCGGCCGCTACGACGTCCGCACCACCGACGACGCCGAGGCGGCGCTGATCGCCCGCCGCGCGCGCGGCATCCGCGGCGTGACCGTCTCCCGCGCCGGCCTCTCGCTCGAGGGCGACGAGACCGCCGTCGCGCACCTGACGCTGGACCTCGCCCAGGCCGGCATCGGCCTGCGCGCGCTCGTCCCCCGCACCGCCACGCTCGAGGAGCTGTTCTTCCGCATGACCGAAGGCTCGGCGGACGCCGAGGCCCCCGCGCTGGTGCCTGCATGAGTGCCGCGGCGGTCCACACGCGCACGATCTACACGTGGGAGGTCCGCAAGCTCGCGGCCCAGAAGCGCACCTACATCGGGCTGGCCTGCGCGCTGCTCGTCCCGCTGATCTTCATCGTCTCGCTGCTCGCCGACGATGGGAGCCCAGAAGGCGTCCCGTTCGCCGACACCGTGCGCGAGACCGGCCTCACGATCCCGCTCGTCGGCCTGTTCTTCGGCGCGTTCTGGTTCTTCCCGCTCGTCACCGCGCTCGTCGCGGGCGACATCGTCGCGGCCGAGGACGGCCACGGCACGCTGAAGACGATCCTCACCCGCTCCGCCGACCGCTGGCAGATCTTCGTCGCCAAAGTCCTCGCGGCGCTCACGTACTCGTTCGGCGCCCTCGTGCTGTTCGTGCTCGTCAGCACGGTGCTCGGCGGGATCTTCTGGGGCTTCGACCCGCTCGTCTCGCTGTCCGGCACCGAGATCTCGATGGGCCGCTCGCTGCTGCTCGTCGGCGGAGCGACGCTCGCCTACGCCCTCCCCATCTTCGCCGTCACCTCGATCGCGATCCTGCTGTCCACTACGACCAAGAACAGCGCCGCGGCCGTCGTCACGACCCTGATGCTGTCGCTGATCATGCAGCTGCTCGGGATCGTCTCGGCGCTGGACTTCCTCCGCCCCTACCTCCTCCCCCAGCAGTTCAACGCCTGGCAAGGCCTGCTGCGCGAGCCGATCGACTGGGGCCCGATCGTCCGCGCCGCCTGGGTTTCCGCCCTCTACGGCATCCCGTGCCTGGCCTGGGCGTTCGCGCACTTCCTCCGCCGCGACGTGACGGGTGGGTGAGCCGCAGCGGTAAGCGTCCGCCCCGCTATACACGAAGCCCTGAGCGCTGTGCTCAGAATAGCGCCATGAAACTTCCTGCGTTGAACTGGCTCGCGCGGCTCATCTGCTCCCTCCGGTTGACGCGCCTCGCGAGCTTTGGCCTCGTAGGCGCGATCCTCATCGCTGGACTCGGGCACGCCGGCGTCGACGAGGGCTGGGGCGTTCGCAGTCCGTGGGTCGGGATCGCGATCACGGTCACCGGCCTGTCGGCTGCAGCTGCGGCCGGTTCGCGAAACCGCGGGACTGTTGACCGCGACCGGCGCGACGAGGCGTTCGCGACCCTTGTTCTGGTGGTTCTCGCCTTGGCGGCGGTGTGCGTGAGCCGAGAGCAACTTCCGCCTCGTCCCATCATCTTCCTGGTCCTTGGCGTGCTCGCCGTGGCGGGCGCGATCATCGGGTGCAACCAGCGCACACCGGCCGCGTGCAAGCGCGAGGAGAACTCGACCCTGAGCCACTGGGCGGCGTCGTGGGAAGTCGTCAAACGCCCGCTGGTGTGGCGCGGGCTCACGCTGCTCGGCGTGATGCTCGCGGCGTCCGCCCAGATCTTCGAGAGCAGTGACCGCGACAGCGCGCGGCAAGCGATTGCGAACGTGTGCGAAGGACTCGACACGCGCCCGAGTGGCGGATGCGACGCGCTCGCGCTCCGTGCGCTCCCGAAGGCACCGGGTGAACAATGATCGGTGAGCGGCTCTGAAACCGCTGATCGCGGGTATATCCTCGCCCCATGAGTTTCATCGAGGCCTCATCTACCGGCGTCCGCGAGCGCAGCGTCGCCACGATCATGGGTCAGGTCCTGACCCTCGTCGCCGCCGCGATCGGCCTGTTCGCGTTCGCGACCTACCTCGGCCGTGACCTGACGTTCGAGACGGCGCGGATCTTCTCCATCGTCGGCCTGGTCATGCTCGTCGCGACCTGGTTCGTCTCCGCCCTGCGCGTCGGCTCGCTGGGCATCTTCTGGCTGATGGCGATCGCGTCCGCGATCGGCTTCGGGTTCGCTCCCGTGCTGGCCTTCTACGCGGAGGCCAACCCGAGCTCGGTGACGAGCGCCGCCGCCATCACCACGCTCACCGTGCTCGGCATGGCCGCCGCGGGCTTCGTCACGAGCAAGGACCTCGTCGGCTGGATGAAGCCGCTGTCGTTCATCGTGCTCGGCGCGGTCGTCGTCTCCCTCGGCGCGCTGATCTTCGGCGGCCTGGGCACGCTGTCGCCGTTCATCTCGATCGTGATCCTGCTCGCCTCGGCGCTGCTGATCCTGGTCGACTTCAACTACGTGCGCAAGCACGCCACCGAGGACGACGTCGTGTGGCTCGCGACGGGCATCTTCGTCTCGATCATCAACATCTTCATGAGCCTGTTGAACCTGTTCAACCGGTGACGTTGATCCGCCGCGTGACGACCCTCGGCGAGGTGTCGGTGGTCGTGGCGGTGACCTGAACGTCCGCGGTCAGCGCGCGCTTGCCCTTGAGCGCGCGCGCCAGCGACCGCACGCCGGCCTGGCTCAGCCGCGGCCGCACCGTCACCGTGTTGCCCGCCGGCAGCGTCTGCGGCGTGAAGGCGAGCTTGACGGCCGGCTTCTTCTTGCCCCGAGGTGTGAGCGTGACCACCGCGGTGATGCGGCAGCGCACGTCGCAACGCACCCGCAGCGGGAACTGGCGGACGCCGAGGATGCCGCTCGTGCGCGTCGGCTCGAGGAAGACCTCCGGCGGGACCGGGTCCGGCTGGGTCGCGAGGATCGGGTTCGGCGGCGGCGTGATCGCCGGCAGCGAGGCGCACGCGCCCGTCGGCGGGACCTGGAACTGCTGCAGGCGGTTGTTGTCGGCCTCGGCCACGGTCACGGTCCCGTTGCAGGAGACGGAGATGCCGGTCGGCTCGATGAACTGGCCCGGGCCGGTGCCGCGCGTGCCGAACGCGGCCAGCGCCACGCCGTCGGGCGAGTAGGAGACCACGCGGTCGTTGCCGCGGTCGGCCACCCACACGTTGCCCGCGCCGTCGAGCGTGACTTCCGCCGGGGACTTGAGCTCGCCGACGCCGATCTCGGCCAGGTCGCCGCCCGAACCCGTCATCACGGAGATGCGATTCGTGCCGGCGTCGCTGGCGTAGACGCGGCTGCCGTCAGCGGATACGGCGACACCCCGGAGGGCGCGGAAGCGGCCGATCGAGCCGATGTGCGTGCCGCTCGTCCGGAAGCGCACGATCCGCCCGTTGCCGGTGTCGGCGACGTAGACGACGCCCTGCGGGGAGACGGCGACCGCGCTCGGCGCGAGCAGCTGCCCGGCCTTGGTGCCGCGTGAGCCGATCGTGCGGATGATCTTGCCCCCGCGGTCGAAGACGAGCACGCGCGAGCGCTGCTGATCGAGCACGTACAGCATTCCGCTCGCGTCAAAAGCGACGGACACCGGATCCGGGAGCAGCGTCGGCCCGGGTGCCGGCGCGCCGAACGCGGCGACGACGCCGCCGTCCGGGCGCAGCAGCTGGACGCGGCCGTTGACCGAGTCGGCGACGGCCCGCACACCGCTCGCGTCGGCCGCGACCCCGAGCGGGCGGATGAACTGCCCGGTCACGCGGCCGCTCGAGCCGAGCCAGCCCTTCGGCGCGCCACCCACGTCGAAGACGTCGATCCGGTTGCCGCCCGGGTCGGCCACGTACGTGTTGCCGGTGTTGTCGACGCTCAGCCCGCGCGGGTACTGCAGCTGCCCGAGCTTGGAGCCGTAGGAGCCCCAGCGGCCGCGGTAGGTGTAGTTCGGCGCGGGGCCGTAGCGGACGACGCGGTGGTTGATGTTGTCGGCCACGAAGACGCGCCCGAGCGGGTCGATCGCGACGTCGTACGGGAAGCTCAGCTGCTCGGGCTTGGGGCCGGGCCCGGAGCCGAACGTCGTGAGCTGGTTGCCGTTGTAGTCGAAGACCACCATCCGGTGGCCGTTGTCGTCGGCCACGATCAGCCGTCCGCCGCGCGCGGCCAGCCCCTGCGGGCGCTTGACCGTGCCCTTCGGGACGATCACGCTCGGGTTGCTGCCGTCCAGCGCCATCCGCTGGATCCGGTCGTTGCGCGTGTCGGCGACGAAGAGGTAGCCGTCCGCGATCGCGAGCCCGCCGCCCGCGCCGGAGTCGTTGCCACCGCCGGCCCCGAACCGGAACGAGATCGGCGAGTCCGGGCCGCCCCACTCCCCCAGGAGCGTCCCGTCGGCGGCGAAGCGCACGATCCGGTCGTTGCCGTCCGCGATGTAGACCGAGCTGTCCGGGCCGACGACGACCGCGCCGACCGAGCTCAGCTGGTCCGGGCCGCCCAGCTCACGCGCGAACTTGCCGTCCGGGCCGAAGACCTGGATGGCGTGCGAGTACTGGTCGGCGACGTACACCGAGCCGTCGGGGCCGACGGCGGACGCCTGCGGGAAGCGCAGGACGCCACCCGTGCGGTTGCCGACGACCGAGGACGCGGAGTACGGGCAGGGATCGGCGCCCGGGCAGGGCGCGGCGGTGGCGGTCGCGGGCACGACCATGAGCGCAGCGAGAATCACGACGACGAGTCGAAGCATCAAGGGCTCCCAACCCGAGGAAGGCGTGGAAGTCGCGCTTGCCGCGCTTATTGCTTCAAACGGCGCAGCGAAGCCGCGATCTCGATCATGCGCGTGTTCGAGACCTTGCGCCCGATCGTGTTCGCGATCCAGTACGCGGCACGCGGCGTGCGCCAGGCCACCATGCGGATCTTCGAGCCGTCGTAGTAGACCATCAGCTCGCGCCCGCTCGCCGTCTTGCGGATGCGATCCGGGTTCTCGAGGATCGGCGGGTTGCGCCAGGTCATGCCCTGGACGCCCCAGTACTCGCCGGACTCGCCGATCGAGGCGACCATCCGGTAGGCGCGGTGCAGCTTGCCCTCCTCGTCGCGCAGCGAGTAGATCCGCGGCGTCTCATTGACGTACTGCGAGCGGTTCGTGATCTTGCCGGGGAAGTAGAACGGCAGCTTCTTCAGACGCGGCGCGGCGACCACGGCGAGGTCCTCGCCGAGGCGCTTGGCGTCGACGAGCCCACTGGTCGTCGCGACCTTGCCCTTCTTCTTGGGCGCCTTCGACGGCTGGTCGTCGCGCTCGGGGTTCTTCGCGCCGCCCTCGCCCGTCATGAAGGACTCGTACGCCTTCGTGATGTTGTCGTTGGACAGGTACAGGCGCGTGTCGGCCGTCGGGTCCTCGGACTCCATGACGCCGGTCAGCGCGACCTGGTTGACGACGGTGTCGTTCATCGCGAGGTTGACCGCGGTCTTGATCAAGCCCGCGAGGTTCTTACGGCCGAGGAACTTCTTGTCGAACCGGAAGTACTCCTGGAGGATCGCGAACAGGTCGTTGGCCTCGCCGATGCTCTTCATCTCGCGCACGCTCTTCTGCGCGGTCGCCATGCGGAGGAAGTCCTGCTGGCGGGCGTTGCGGAACAGATCGGAGTCCGTGTGGCGGTAGCGCACGTAGTCGAGCGCGTCCGAGCCGACGAGCCGCTGGTAGCCGGCCTCGATGTCGATCGAGGCGAAGCCCGTGCCCTCGGGGTTGTAGTACTTGCGGTCGACGTCGACGTAGACGCCGCCGACGTGGTTGACAGCGCGCTGGAAGCCGTCGAAGTTGACGTCGATGACGCCGTTGATGTTGAACTTCTTGGCCGTCGCCGTCTCGAAGAAGGCCTTGACCGTCTTCGTCGTGAGCCCGGCGCCGCCCTCGTCGTAGGCCTGGTTGATCTTCGTGTTGTCGGCGTATCCGGGGATCGTCACCGCGAGATCGCGCGGGAGCGACAGCACCGCGACGCGATGGCGCTTCGGGTCGAGGCGGATCAGCACGATCGTGTCCGAGTGCGGAGTCTCGCGCTGGCCCAGCTGGGCGTCCTTGGACAGCTTCGAGCGGCGGTCGGAGCCGAGCACGAGGATCGTGCGCGGACCGCCGGGCTCGGGCGGCACGATGATCTCCGCGAGCTCGGGATCCTTCTCGTCGATCGGCGGCTGGACCGGTCCGATGGGCTTCGGCGGCGCGATCATCAGGTAGCCCGCGATCGCCACCCCCGCGCCGGTCGACAGGAACACGAGGAACACGCCGATGAAGGCCTTCGCCAACACGGCCGAGCCCACGCGCGGCGGGCGCTCCTCGTTCCTATAACGCCGGCGCATGAGTCGGAAAGCGTAACCATCGCACCGGAACTTCCGACCGCCACTGCGGTTTGGTGCCGGTGATGAGAGGACGTTGCGTGCTGTCCCTTACGGCCTGCATGGCCGGACTCCTGGTTCCTGCGAGCGCTGATGCAGCGCGCAAACGGCCCCCTGAGCTGACGCGGATCCGGTGCGTCCCGGCCGCGTCGGCGACCTGCAAGGCGGGCATCAAGGTCACCGTGGGCCGTCAGCTGCAGCTCAGCGGCAAGCGGGTCACGAAGGGCATGCGGGTCTCGTTCCGCTGGACGGGCGGCGCGCTGGCCACCAAGCTGGACCGCTCGCGCGTCGGCTACGTCGCCCGGGTTCCCGCCGGCACGCGCGCCGGCGCCGTGAACGTGACCGTGTCCGACCGTGCGGGCCGGCGCTCGAACGCGATCAAGATCACCGTCACCGCGCCGCCGCGGGTCGCCCCCACGCCCGCCCCGCAGCCCGGCGCGCTGCCCGAGATCTTCCGTGGCAACGGGATGTGGATCTGGGAGCTCAACCGCTCCGATGGCGGTGACCTCAACGCGATCGTCGCGCGCGCCCGCGCCGCCGGCATCTCCACCGTCTTCGTCAAGAGCTCCGACGGCGCCGGCAGCCGCTGGGCGCAGTTCTCGCCCGAGCTCGTGACCGCGCTCAAGGCCCAGGGTCTGCGCGTGTGCGCGTGGCAGTTCGTGTACGGCAACGACCCGGCCGGCGAGGCCGCGCTCGGCGCCGACGCGGTCGCCGCCGGCGCCGACTGCCTGGTCGTGGACGCCGAGAGCGCGTACGAGAACAAGTACTCGCAGGCCACGCAGTACATGGGCGCGCTCCGTGCCGCGGTCGGCCCGACGTACCCGATCGGCTTCACGAGCTTCCCGTACGTCGATTACCACAGCCGGATCCCGTACTCGGTGTTCCTCGCCCCGGGCGCGGCCAACGCGAACCTCCCGCAGATCTACTGGAAGGACATCGGCGGGACGGTCGACGCGGTCTCCGGCCGCACGCTCGCCCACAACCGCATCTACGGCACGCCGATCGCGCCGATCGGGCAGACCTACGGCAGCGTCCCGCCTGAGGACATCGGCCGCTTCCGCGCGCTGTGGGCGGCGTACGGCAGCGCCGGCCTGTCCTGGTGGTCGTGGCAGGCGACGACCGAGCCGGGCTGGGCGGCGCTCGCGCAGCCGGTCGGCGGCCTCGCACTCCCGCCCTCGGACCCGGGCTGGCCCGCGTTGGCCAAGGGCAACAAGGGCGACCAGGTGCTGTGGCTCCAGCGCCACCTGCAGTCCGCGTACCCGAGCGTGTCCCCCACGAGCACGTTCGACGCCGCCACCGACGCCGCCCTGCGTGAGCTCCAGACTGCCCGCTCGCTCCCGGTCACGGGCACCACGGACGCGCTGACGTGGCAAGCCGTGCTCGCGCTTCCCCTCGCTCCGGCGTAGGACTTTATGTCAATCTCGAATTGATCGGAACGGGCCTCGAGCCCGCCCCGACAGCACGGCCAGCGCGCGGCCACGCACCCACGGCAGCCGCGCGACCGGGCCCATCAGCGCGTCGCGCGGCCACGCCATCACGTCCCAGTCGCTCTGGAAGACCGCGTTCAGCCCGCGGGCGCTGAACGCGTAGAAGCGCGCCTGCGCCCGCCGGGCGGCCTCGAACGCCTCCAGCGACGACGCGTCGGCCAGCGCCGCCGCGTCCATCAGCGCGAGGTTCGCGCCCTGCCCCAGCTGTGGGCTGAGCGCGTGCGCGGCGTCCCCGAGCAGCACGAGCCGACCCGAGTGCCAGCGCGGCAGCGACACCTGGCGGTACGAGGCGGGCAGCAGCGTGTCCATCGACTCGATCCGCAGCCGCGCGGCGGGCGGCGCCAGCGCACAGAGCTCACGCCGGAACGCGTCGATCCCCGCGGCCCGCACGGCCGGGATCCGGTCCAGCCGGACCGACCAGAACAGCGACACCGCGCCGCTGCCCGTCGGCAGGAAGCCCGCCATTCGCGACGCGCCGTCGAAGTACTGGTCGAGCACGCCGCCGAAGGCGCCGTCCGGGTCGTCGAACACGCCCCACAGCGCGCCCCAGCGGTGCTCGTGGATGCGCGCCTTCACGTCCAGGAACCGGCGCAGCGTCGAGCGCGCGCCGTCCGCGCCGACGACGAGGTCGTACGGGCCGTAGGACGCGCCGCCCGCGTCGGTCAGCACGCCGTCGCGGTAGTCGACGATCTCCGCGCCCGGCCGCAGCACCGCGCCGGCCTCCACCGCCGCGTCGCGCAGCGCCGCGAAGAGCGCCCCGCGGTGCACGCCGAGCCCGTGCTCCCCCGCGTAGCCGAGATCCATGAACCGCTTGCCGCCCACGGTCGTGCCGACCACCCGCGCGATCGGCGAGGCGCCCGCCTCCACCCGCTCGAGCACGCCCAACCGACGCAGCACGGCCATTCCCGTCGGCTGGAGCAGCAGGCCCGCGCCGACCGGCCCGGGGTTCGGCGCGCGCTCGAGGACATCGACCTTCGCGCCTGCGCGAGCGAAGAAGGCAGCGGCTGCGAGCCCGGCGGTCCCCGCCCCGACCACGCCCACCCTGGGCAAAGTTGACAAACCGGACGACAAACCTCACGTCGCCTTTATGAGAGGACGATGTAAGCCGACGGACAAGGGTATGACCGCGATCCGCAATCTGCCACTCGCCGCGCGCCTCGGAGGCGCCTTCGGCGTCCTGTGCCTGGCGTTGGCAATTGTCGCCTTCGCGGGCATCAACTCAATGAACAACCTGCGCGACAAGGCCGACGAGCTCGGCGAGCGCCATATCGAAGCCGCGCAGCATCTGGGCTACATGCAGGAGCGCGCGAAGGACAACGTCTCACTCATCACCCAGCATCTTTACGTGCGTGACGGCGACCTCGCCGCCGAGGACAAGATCCTCAAGGAGATCGAGGCCAACTGGGCCGCCAGCAAGAAGGACGGCGCCGTCATCGCCAAGCTCTTCGAGGGCACGCCCGCGCAGGAGGAGCTCGACACGTTCGTCAACGTCCGCGCCGAGATCCTCGAGGTGCAGAAGTCGGTGCTCTCGAGCTCGCGCGACGAGACCGCCCGCAACGCCGAGGACCGCAGCGGCTCGCGCACCGAGTTCGAGACGAAGCTGCTCGCGCTCGACGCCGAGCTCGAGGCGGCCGGCGACGGCCTCGCCGAGGCCACCAACACGTTCGCCGCGGAGGGCGTCGAGGCCGCGCACGCCGCCGACACCACCGGCAAGCGCTTCATCCTCCTGGTCGCGATCTTCGCCATCCTCGCGGCGATCGGCCTGGCCGTCTGGGTCACGCGCTCGGTCGTCCGCCCCGTCCGTCAGCTCAGCGACCGCCTCACCAGCCTCAACGACCACTGCCTCAACGACCTCTCGATCGCGATGGAGCGTATGTCGGAGGGCGACCTGACGTTCCCGATCGAGCCGGTCACCACCCCGATCGAGGTCACCGCGACCGACGAGCTCGGCCGCCTCTCCACCACCTTCAACACGATGCTCGGCAAGGCCCAGCACTCGATCGCCGGCTACGAGGCGATGCGCAGCTCGCTCGGCGAGGTCATCGCCGAGGTCGCCGCGGGCGCCGGCACCGTCGCCTCCGCTTCGCAGGAGATGGCCGCCACGTCCGACGAGGCCGGCCGCGCCGTCGGTGAGATCGCCGCCGCCGTGACCGACGTCGCCCAGGGCGCCGAGCGCCAGGTGCGCATGGTCGAGTCCACCCGTGAGGCCGTCCAGGAGGCCGCCCGCGCCGCGACGGCCAGCGCCGAGACCGCCACGGCCACGGCCGACGCCGCCAAGGAGGCCCGCACGGTCGCCGAGCAGGGCGTCGCCTCCGCGGCGCACGCCACGGACGCGATCCGCCAGGTCGCCGAGTCCTCCGCCAACGTCGGCACCGCGATGGAGGGTCTCGCCGAGAAGTCCGCGCAGATCGGCGGGATCGTGACCACGATCACCGGCCTGGCCGAGCAGACCAACCTGCTCGCGCTCAACGCCGCGATCGAGGCCGCCCGCGCCGGCGAGCAGGGCAAGGGCTTCGCCGTCGTCGCCGAGGAAGTGCGCAAGCTCGCCGAGGAGTCCCAGACCGCCGCGGGCCAGATCTCGTCGCTGATCGGTGAGATCCAGTCCGAGACGCAGAACGTCGTCGGCGTGGTCGCCGAGGGCGGCCGTCGCACGGCGGACGGCGTCGCGACCGTCGAGCAGACCCGTGAGGCCTTCGAGGCCATCGGGCACGCCGTCGAGGACGTCACCGGCCGCGTGAGCGAGATCGCCACGGCCGTGCACCAGATCTCCGCCGAGGCGACGCGCGCCGAGACGGACATCGCCGAGGTCGCCGCGGTGGCCGAGCAGTCGTCCGCGTCCGCCGAGCAGGTGTCGGCGTCCACGCAGCAGACGAGCGCCTCCACGCAGGAGATCGCCGCGTCCGCCCAGACGCTCGCCGCCACGGCCGAGACGCTCAACGGCCTGGTTGGCCGATTCAAGCTGACCGTGTAGCCTCTGTCGGGATGAAGCCGTTCGCCACACCTCGCGTGACGAACGGCTTCGCCTGCATCGCCATCATTATTCGCTAGGCCCGCGGCCGTCATACCGCGGGCCTTTGTCGTTCCTTGGGGAACGTCTGGCGAATCGGCGGGCGCGCAAACCGGGGAACGAGAAAGGTCTGAGTTCCCCCATGCTGCTCCTTCCCCCCGGCGTCGCCCCTTCGTCCGTCACCCGGCTCTCCGTCCAGGTGCTCGACCAGCCCGGCGTGCTGCTGCGCGTGCTCGGCATCTGCCAGCGGCGCGGCGCACGAGTCCTTGCAATGACGTATGCGGCGGACCGGATCGAGCTCGCCGTGAGCGCCGACGAGCGTCATCTGAACCTGCTCCGAGGCCGTTTGGAGGGCGCAGTCGACGTCCTCGGGGTGGTGGCCCGTTGAGAGGTCTCCGCGACTTCTCACTTGGCGCGGCGGCGTGAACGGGTTACGAATGCGGTGTGTTGGTCGCGGAAGGGGCCAGGCCACGCTGCGTGCGGGTCCTGGTGGTCGAAGGTCATGAGGTGCTGGGCAACGGGTTGCGCTGGCTGCTGACGCGCGTGCCGTGGATCGAGCGATGCACGCTCGCCCACGAGCCGCAGGGCGGTTACGACCTGGCGCTGGTCGACGTCGGTCTCGGCTTGCCGATGTGCGAGCGCGTGGCCGCGACGGGCGCCCGCACCGCGCTGCTCACGTCCCGCTGGGACGACGTCTCGCTGCGCACCGCCCGGTCCGCCGGCGCGTTCGGCGTGATCTCCCGCGACCTCCCGGCCCGCGACCTCCTCGCCGCCGTGCGCACGCTCGCCCGCGGCGGGATGCCCGAGCCGCGCCCCGTCGCCGCCGGCGGCGGCACCCGCTTCACGCCACGCGAGCGCGAGATCCTGCGCCTGGTCGGCGCCGGCCTGACCAACGCCGAGATCGGCGCGGAGATGTTCCTCGCGCCCGGCACCGTCAAGCACCACATGCTCGGCATCTACGACAAGCTCGGCGCCCGCAACCGCGCCGGCGCCGTCCACGCCGCGCGCCGCCTGGGCATCGTCGCCGACCGCCGCGAGCCGTTCACGCCGCCCCTGGACCCCTTGCGAGTACTCGTCGCCGACCCGGTGGACGTGCGCCGCGCCGGCGTCCTGCTCGCGCTGCACGGCCGCCCGTGGGTCGAGGCCTGCGCGGGCGCGCGGACCCTCGAAGACGCGCGTGCCATGGCCGAGCGTCTTGATCCGCAGCTGGTCCTGGCCGGCACCCCTGACCTGCGCCTGCCCGGCATCCCGACGCTCGCCCTGCGTGAGGACGGGACGATTGAGCAGCGCGTCGAGAGCGACACGGGCTCGGTCTCCCCGCGTGAACGGGACGTGCTGTTCGCGTTCGCGGCGGGCGCGACGAACCCGGTCATCGCCACGCAGCTGGGCCTCTCACCGAACACGGTGAAGCAGCACGCTTCCTCGATCTTCCGCAAGCTCGGTGTGCGGAATCGCGCTGAAGCGGTGCGCCGGGCCGATGAGCTCGGCCTTTTGGCCGCGTAGTTCGCACGAACAACGGCCATCGAGGGGGAAGGGAGCTGCAGCGCCGCCCGCGCTGGCTTCGGTGGGCGCTCGCTCGGGCTCCGCGCGGTTCTTCCCTCGTGCCCGCGTGCCGGGATACCGTCAAGTTACGGGCACCGGAGATCGCGAGGAGCGGTTGTGGTTGCTTTCGTCCGCTACACGTCCGGTCGACCAAGGTCGCGCACGACCGCGCTCCGAACAAAGGGGTGTGGTCACAAACTCCCGCATAGCGGGAGTTTCCGACCACACCCCCTCCCCGCGCCCGTTCGTCGACCGGAAATCGATCACGCCGAGCCCAAGCGGGACGGCCGAGGGACGATCTTCGATGACCGTAACTTGACGGTAGGCCTGCACGGCGATTCTTCCCCGCCGCGCGGAGCCCGAGGGGCGATGTTCACCGCAGCGCGAGTGGCGCTGCCGCTCCCTTCCCCCCTCGATGGCCGTTGTTCGTCCCTTAGAAGCGAACCCTAGTTGTCCGTTCGCACCGGCAGCTCGATCGCGTCCTGACCGATGCCGCCGAACGAGCCCACGGCGTGCGCGAGCACGTCCGCGAAGTTGTCCATGCCGAACTCGCTCAGGTTGAAGATCGTGTCGCACCACTCGTGGTAGCAAGGATCGGCCTGGATGCCGACCTGGCCGCCGTACTTGGCGACGTGGTCCGCGGTCTTGACCGTCTCGGCGCCCGTGTAGAGGCCGGTCGCCGGGATGCCGCGGGTGCGGAAGCCCGCGTAGTCGGAGCGGTTGTCGAAGATGTACGGCGTCGAGTCGATGCCGAACTTCTGCTTGAGGTAGTCGATGTGGAGGCCGCCGAGGATGGTCTCGGCGCTGGGCACCGTGGCGCCGTCGGTGTAGACGAACGGGATGTAGTTCGTCGAGGCGATCATGTCGTAGTCGAGCATGCCCGCGAACTTGGACGTCTCCAGCGTGTTGAGCTGGTTGGCGTAGAACTGGGAGCCGTAGAGGCCCTGCTCCTCGCCGGAGAACCAGCCGAAGCGGATCCGGTACTTGGTCTGGATTCCGAGCTTCTTGAGCTGGCTGGCGATCGTGAGGTTCATCGCCGTGCCGGAGCCGTCGTCGTTGATGCCCGGGCCGGCGGCGACGCCGTCGATGTGGGCGCCGACCATCAGGATCCGGTTCGGGTCACCGGTGGTGGTCTCGGTGATGATGTCGTAGTCGATCCGCTGGTTGATGTTGTTGTCGGTCTTGAAGTGGACCGTCAGCGGGGTGCCGGCCTGGGCGGCGTCGTAGAACTCCTTGCCGGTGGCGTAGGAGAGCGTCGCGGCCATCAGGCCCGGGTAGGTCTGGCCGACGACGCGCGTGAACGTCGTGCCGTTGGTGGTCGTGCCCGGCGCGGTGCGCAGCGGGGCCTGGCCCTCGTTCATGATGAAGACGGCCTTGGCGCCGTTGGCGCGGGCGTTGATCGCCTTCTCCAGGAACGTGCAGCCGCCGCGCTGGACCAGCGCGATGTTGTCCTTCACAGCCGCCGGGAAGTCGCTCATCGCGCAGCCGGCGCGGGTGCCGTCAGCCGTGCCGACCGGCGGGACCGTGATCCGGTTGGCCGGGATCACCTGGGCGGTGAGGTCACCGGTGTGGCCCCAGGTCATCTGGGAGAAGTCGCCCGTCAGGTTGAGGGCGTTCACGTAGGTCTTGGTGGTGCCGTCGGCCAGGGTCCGCTCGAGCACCGGCGGGGTGCGCTCGGCCCAGGTGTTCGGCGACGCCGTGTTCGCATAGGGCGTCAGCGTCGGGTTGTAGCCGAGGTCGCGCAGCTCGGAGATGACGTAGTCGATGCTCTCGAGGTTGCCGGCCGAAGCGGTCAGGCGATTGTTCTCGTTCGCCAGGCCGATCGACTGCAGGCGCTGCGCGTAACGGAGGATCTCGCCACGCGTGACGCCGTCTCTCAGCGCCGTGGTGTCCGGGTCTGCCGCGTGCGCCGTGGCTGGGGCTGTGGCCCCGAGCACGGCGACGGCGAGCACCGCAAGGGTGGTCTTTCGCACGTTCCTGTGTCTTTCATCCGATGTGAACTGGATGCGAGCTCGACGGGACGGGCGGTGCTCACAGACGACCCACGCTACCTACGCCCTGGCTCTCATGTGGTTCTCCAGACCGTTCGGGTTCCCCCGATGGTCCAGTTCTACGACGCTGCGTAGTACTAGACGCCATAGTTGGCGTGGGGACGGGCTGATCGGTCAGTGAATCAGCCCAAGAGAGGGATTCGGAGTGTTGAACACAAGACGACGGCGCGCGTTTGCCAGCGCCGGCGCAGCGGCTGCTGTGAGCGCGATGCTCGCGCCGGCAGCCTTCGCGGGAACCCTCGCCACCGGTGGGCCCGTGGACCTGCTCACCGAGGCGAACCTGCGCGTGGACGGCCTGGCCGCCAACGCCAAGCTGGGCGACAAGATCGCCTCCGCGGGAGACTTCAACGGCGACGGCATCAACGACGTCGCGCTGGCCGTGTGGATGGTCAACGGCGACAGCCCGACCCGCACGCAGGGCGGCGCCGTGTACGTGGTGTACGGCAAGGCCTCCCCCACCAACGTGAACCTCGGCGCGCTCGGCGCCAACGGCGTCCGCATCGAGGGTGCGCTCGCCGGTGACCACCTCGGCTGGTCACTCGCGCCCGCGGGTGACGTCAACAACGACGGCAAGGGCGACCTGCTGCTCGGCACGCCGTGGAGCGACCCCTCCTCGCGCATCAGCGCGGGCGGCGCGCACGTCGTCTACGGCCGCGCCTCCACGACCGAGATCGACCTCGCCAGCAACACGGCGGGCTTCCGGATCGACGGCGCCGCCGCGGGCGACCGCACGGGCTACTCCGTCGCCACCGGCGACGTCAACGGCGACGGCCGCCGCGACTACATCCTCGGCGCGATCGGCGCCCAGCCGGGCGCCAAGAAGGACGCGGGCGCGGCCTACGTCGTCTACGGCAAGGCCGACCAGGCCAACACCGACCTCGGCGGCAGCTACGACGGCTTCCGCCTCGACGGCGAGTCGGCCGGCGCGCGCACGGGCTGGTCGGTCGCCGCGGGCGACTTCGACGGCGACGGCAAGAGCGACGTCGCGGTCGGCGCGATCGGCGCCAAGGACGCCGCGGGCTCGACGTTCGTCGTCAAGGGCGGCACGACCGGCATCGCGTACCGCTTCGACGGTGACGCCGACGACCAGTCCGGCTGGTCGCTGGCCGCCGGCGACGTCGACGGCGACAAGAAGGCCGAGCTCGTGATCGGCGTCCCGTTCCACAACCCCGCGAGCGGCCTGATGGCCGGCTCGGCGTACGTGCTCAAGCCCGCCGCGAGCCACACGCTGGCCGCGCTGCCCGCCGGCTCGTACCGGATCGACGGCGCCAAGTCCCAGGACGGCGCCGGCTGGGCGGTCGCCACGAGCGGCGACCTCAACGGTGACGGCCTCGGCGAGATCATCCTCGGCGCGCCGGGCGCGGACCGCCCGGCGATCCCGCAGGAGTCGATCGGCGCGGCCTACGCCGTGTACGGCTCCAAGACGCCCGCCAACGTCGCGCTGGCCACGCTCGGCACGAAGGGCGCGACCATCAACGGCGGCGGCAGCTTCAAGTGGGGCGACCAGGCCGGCTGGAGCGTCGCCGGCCTCGGTGACATCACCGGCACGGGCGTGAACGTCGTCGCCGTCGGCGTCCCGGGGCTCGACACGGGCCCGACCACGGCCAACCGTGACCGCGGCGCGGGTCTCCTGCTCAACGGCGTCGTCGACCCGAACGCGCCGACGATCACGATCTCCACGCCGCTCGACGGCGCGAAGATCCCGGTCGGCACGCCGGCCACGGTCGCGTTCAGCTGCGACGACGACAACACGCTCGTCTCGTGCTTCGCGTCCGACAGCGGGCGTCCGATCCTCAATGGCGAGGCGCTGACGACCGGCCCCGACGCCATCGGCCCGCACACCATCGTCGTCACGGCGAAGGACGCGGCCGGCAACACGACCACGAAGTCGGTCACCTACAACGTGGTCGTCGTCGCGACCACCCCGGTCGGCGGCACCGTGCCGGCCGTGCTGTCGCTCTCGCTCGGCGCTCCCGCGACGTTCCCGACGTTCGTCCCGGGCGTGGCGCGCGAGTACTCGGCGATCACGAAGGCGACCGTGCTCACCACCGCCGGTGACGCCACGCTCTCCTACAGCGATCCCGGCCACCTGACCAACGGCGCGTTCTCCCTCGCGGAGCCGCTGCGCATCGAGCTGGCCAAGAGCGTGTGGACCGGCCCCGCCTCCAACGAGGACGTGAACATCACGTTCAAGCAGCTGATCAAGGCGACCGACCCGCTCCGGACCGGCACCTACAGCAAGACGGTGACGTTCACGCTGGCGACGAACAACCCGTAGTCAACCCAACCACACGAGCATGCTGATCACGATCGCGCCGAGCCCGAGCAGGGCTCCCGCGATCGCCAGCTGCTCGCCGTGGTAGCCGTGCAGGCGCGTGTCGTGCCAGGCCTGTCCGCCCATCAGCGCGGCGGACAGGCCCGCGGCGAGGACGAGCGCCGGGCCGAGGAAGATCGCCAGCGCCAGCGCGAGCACGCCCGCGACCAGCGCCGGGATGGCCAGCGGCGCGCGCTGCTCCGGCATGCCGAGAACCGTAGTCAGTTGCGGCTGAAGAACTCGAGCGCCTGGCGCGTCTTGGTCTGCTGCTCGCCCGAGGTGTCGATCCCGCAGCCGGCCAGGAACGCCCGCGTCTCCGCTACGACCGTGAACGCTTCTGGCGGTGCGCATTTGGTCGAGAGCTCGAGGATCCGCGTGCCGTCGGGGTAGAACCACACCTCGGTCACGAGCCGGCGGGCGAACTCGGGCGGCGTCATCCGCAGCTTGAGGACGAACACCGGGCCCATCATCGTCAGGTCGTCGAGCTCGAGCCCGTCGGGCGCGTGGTCGGCGAAGAACGCGCGCTGCTCCTTCGAAAACAGCTTGCGCGTGGCGCGCGCGCCGGCCTGCACGTCGCGGACGCACGCGCGGGGGATCGCGCGCTTCATCGTGCCCGAGCAGACGAACCCGCCCGGCATCGCGTCGACCTCGACGACGAAGCTCGGTGACTCGCGGACCTTGCGCGGCAGCTCGTCCGGCACGACCGGACGCAGCTTGACGACGCTGTCGTCGCCCTTGCCCTGCACGCGCCGGGCGCGCACCACCAGTCCCGCCTGGCTGAGCGCGAGGTCGGGGGTTTCGAAGAAGAAGACCTGGCGGATCTGCGCGTCGAGCGGGTCCAGGCGCAGGCCGTGGAGCGCCGACTGCTGGTGCGGCTCGTCGATCGTGAGCTTGAGCTCGACGCTGTCCGCCTGCTTGATCAGGTCGAGCAGCGTCGACAGCTGCTCGTCCGAGAGACGCGGCGCGATCGTGGACATGCCGCAGTGTCGGCACGAGACGGGTGAGCCCGCCTCATGCCGATCGGGTGAAGCGTCAGAGGTTGATCGCGACCATGCCGAGGATGCCGAGCGCCACCGCGCAGGCGCCGAGGATGATGCCCGCGACCGCGAACCCGTGGCCCTGGTAGCCGTGGCTCCTGGTGTCCGACCAGGCGATCCCGCCCATCATCGCGGCGCCGATCCCGGCGAGCATGCCGAACAGCGCGGAGAAGGTGAAGAGCAGCAGGATGGCGACGATCCCGACGACCAGCGACGGCAGGGCCAGCGGCGCGCGCGTCGTGATCTGCATTCGCATCGGAGGAGTGCTCATGACAGGTGAGTGCCCCGAAAGTGGTGTGTTCATTCCGCGTCCGGGTCGTCCGTCTCGGCCGCTTCGCGGTCGTCCTCGGACGGCTCCACCGGGTCGTCGTCGACGCGGTCGTCGTGGTCGCGCATGGCTTCTCGGACGCGGTTCATGTCGGGACGTGGGCGCTCCATGCCCTGTCCCTACCCCCGGCAGGCCGCTCCGAGACGGGCGGCGCCCTCGCGCAGCTCGTCCGGCGTGGCGGTGGCGAAGGAGACGCGCAACGTCCCGCGCGGCGCCTCGCCCGCGTAGAAGTACTTGCCGGGGACGAACGCCACGCCGCGGTCCAGCGCGCGCGGGAGGATCGCCTCGGCGTCGTGGCCGTCCGGCAGCTCGACCCAGATGAACAGGCCGCCCTCGGGCTCGGTCAGCTTCGAACCTTCCGGGAGGTGCGTGCGCAGCCCTTCCAGGAGCGCGTCGCGGCGCGGGCGGTAATGCGCGGCGAGCGCGGCGATGTGGTCGCTCAGGTCGTGGGTCGCCAGCCAGCGCTCCGCGGCGAGCTGATTGACCGTCGACGTGTGCAGGTCCGCCGCCTGCTTGGCCACGGCCAGCGGCCCGCGCAGCGCCCGGGGCGCCCGCACGTAGCCGATCCGCAGGCCCGGCGAGAGCACCTTCGACAGCGTCTGGATGACGATCGTGCGCTCCGGCGCGTGGGCGGCGAGCAGGTCCTGGTGCTCGCCCTCCAGGCGCAGCGCGCTGTACGGGTCGTCCTCCACCAGCCACAGCCCGGCCTGCGCGGCGGCCTCCGCGATCGCGGCGCGGCGCTCGGCGGGCATCGTCCGGCCGGTCGGGTTCTGGAAGGTCGGGATCAGGTAGGCGACCTTCGCGCCCTCGCGGCGCGCGATCTCCAGCAGCGCCTCCGGGTCCGGGCCATGCTCGTCCGACGGCACGGCGACCGCGCGTAAGTCGGCGAGCTGGAACGCCTGCAGCGCGGCCAGGTAGGTCGGGTCCTCGACGAGCACGACGTCGCCCTGGTTGAGCAGCGCGCTCGCGATCAGGCCGAGCGCCTGCTGGGAGCCGGTCGTGATCAGCAGGTCGTCGCCGGCGACCGGGAGCCCGCGCTTGGACATGAACGCCGCCAGGCGGTCGCGTAAGCCCGGGTCGCCCTCGGTGGTCGAGTACTGCAGCGCGCGGATCGCGTCCGGGCCGGAAAGAACCTCGTCGAACGCGGCGCGCAGGCCGGGCACGTCGAACGTGTCCGGCGCGGGCAGGCCGCCGGCGAGCGAGATGATCTCCGGCCGCATCGCGATCTGCAGCAGCTCGCGCACGGGCGAGGACTGCGTGGCGGCGAGACGGTCCGACAGGGGGGCGCCGACGAGCGGCGCGGGAGGCGAGATGGCCATGGTTCGTAGAGCTCCGGGAACGTGCTTGACGGGGACACCCGCCGCCCTCCCGGCATGTATGGCCAGGTCTTACAGGGCGACGGAGCGGGCTACTCGCCTCATCTGGATCAATGGTACGCGGTCCGTCAATCGGACTTCCACGTATGTGCCGCCCGGCGCTGGAGTCCGAGCCGCCAGGCGAGAACTCCTCACGAACGCGAGCCGCTAGGCGAGGGTTCGTCGTCCAATCCGAAGTACGTGAAGAGGTCTTCGTCCAGGAAGGCCACGGCGTCCGTGATGTGGCCGCGGGAGTCCAGCGTGATCACGTGGATCGCGTTGCGCTGCCACTCGCCGTCGATCAGCTTGTAGGTGCCGAACGCGGGCTGGCCGTTCGCGCGCGTCGGGACGAAGATGCGTGGGATCGACAGCGGGCCGGTCGGCAGGAACGCGCGGATAGGCTCGTGGCCGCGGAACCACTGGGTGAGCGGCGGCATGCTGAACGTGGCGTCCTCGGCGAGCATCGCGACGACGGCGTCGACGTCGCCGCGGTTCCAGGCCTCGACGTAGCGCTCGACGATGGCCGTGATCGCGTCGTCGCCCAGGGCCTGGAGCGTCGCCTGCTGGGATTGGCTCGGGAGCCGCTCGTCGACGGCCGCCCGCGCCCGCTGCATCGCGCTGTTCACGGACGCCGGCGTGGTGTCGCAGATCTCCGCGACCTCCTTCGCGCTGAAGCCGAGCACCTCGCGCAGGATCAGCACGGCGCGCTGCGTGGCCGGGAGGTGCTGGAGCGCGGCGATGAAGGCGAGCTCGACGCTCTCTCGTTGCTCGTAGGTCGCGTCCGGGGCGTCCGGGTACGGCTCGAGCCAGACCGTCTCGGTCAGCGGCGGCTCGTCCGGCCCGCGGTCGATCGGCAGCTCGCGCTTGCCCTTGCGGCGGGCGATCGCATCGAGGCACGTGTTGGTCGCGATCCGGTACAGCCACGTCTTCGGCTGCGCGCGACCCTCGAAGCGATCGAAGGCCTTCCAGGCGCGCAGCAACGCTTCTTGCAGCGCGTCCTCCGCGTCCTGCACGGAGCCCAGCATCCGGTAGCAGTGCGCGTGAAGCTCCCGCCGGTGCGGCTCGACGAGGCGCTGATACTCGGCCTCGTAGGCGGCGGTGCTCATCCGCTGAGGGTAAACGGTCCGGCCGACCCGCTAGAAAGGGACATGGTGGCCCGCCGTCGTCGACGTCGTTCAGGGGGACTCGGGTACTCGCCCCGAGCCGGTTCCCTGTTCCTGTCGCCGCCCAAGAGTGCCCGCCGCCGGCGCCGCCGCGGGCCGTCCTTGAGCATCCTCTTCGTGGCGCTGGTTGCAGTCGCCGCGGTCGGGTTCGGCGGGTACGCGCTGGTCCGCGCGCAGCTGGACAACGACGAGCGCCGGCCCGCGGTCGTCGCGTACGTGGAGGCGTGGAAGCGCGGCGACTACGAGGCGATGTACCGGCTCGTGGACGCCAAGAGCCAGGCCGCCAACCCGCGGATCTCGTTCCTCGCCGACTACAAGCGCGCCAACGAGGCCGCGACGACCGAGAAGATCGCCCCCGGCCGTGTCGGGCCGCTGCTCAGCGGCGGCAAGGTCCGGGTGCCGGTGACGGTGCAGACCGACGACTTCGGGCCGATCCGGGGCGAGATCGAGTTCTCCGCCTCCGAGGACAAGGAGGGCGTCGGCCACGTGGCCTGGACGCCCGCTTTGAGACTCCCCGGCCTGAAGGAGGGCGAGGACGTGACCCGCAAGTCCGGCGCCGCGCCGACCCGCGGGAACATCTACGCCGCGGGCGGCAAGCTGCTGGACTCGGATCCTCTGGGCGCCTCGATCGCGGGCACCGTGGGCGAGAAGCCGACCGGCCTGAACCGGATCTACGACGAGCGGCTGTCCGGCAAGCGCTCCTCGACGCTGCGCTTCGGCGACCGTGTGATCTCGCGCGTGAAGGGCACGAAGGGCAAGTCGGTCACCACGACGATCCGGCTCGGCCTGCAGCGGACCGCGAACGACGCGTTGGGCGAGTCGCTCGGCGGCATCGCCGTCATCAAGCCGTCCGACGGCTCGGTCCTGGCGCTGGCGGGGCTCGCGGTGTCCGCGCCCCAGCCGCCCGGTTCGTCCTTCAAGATCATCACCGCCGCCGCCGCGCTGCAGTACAAGAAGGCGACGATGGGGTCGAGCTACCCCGAGCGCACCTACGCGACCTTGAGCGGCGCCAAGCTCCGCAACGCGAGCGACGAGGTCTGCGGCGGCTCGCTCACCAACTCCTTCGCGCACTCCTGCAACAGCGTCTTCGGGCCTTTGGGCGCGAAGGTCGGCGCGAAGCGGATGTACGACATCGCCAAGAAGTTCGGCTTCATGGAGCAGCCCGACATCCCCGCCGCGAAGGTCTCCACGATCCCGACGGTCAAGGAGTTGAAGGACGCGATCGCCGTCGGCTCGGCCGCCATCGGCCAGAACACCGACAACGCGACGCCGCTCCAGATGGCCTCGGTCGCCGCCACGATCGCCAACAAGGGCGTCCGCGTGAAGCCCCACCTCTCCGGCACCAAGCGCGTCCGCAAGCGCGTCGTGAGCGCCAAGGTCGCCGGCCAGGTCCGCGACATGATGGTCGCCGTCGTCCAGTCCGGCACCGGCCGCGCCGCCGCCATCCCGGGCGTCACCGTCGCCGGCAAGACCGGCACGGCCGAGCTCGTCTCCACGGCCGACATCGCCCAGAACGCCGCCAACACCACGGCCTGGTTCGTCGCCTTCGCCCCGGCCTCGAACCCCAAGGTCGCGGTCGCCGTGATGCTCCCCAAGGCGGGCCAGGGCGGCACTTCAGCCGCCCCGATCGCCAAGCGCGTCCTGCAGGCCGCGCTCTAACAGGCCGTCTTCACGCCGGCCCGCGCGGCCTGGCTGCTTGCGCGCGTTCGCCCGCGTGCGCACCGCGGTCTTGTAGCTTTGCCGATAGGTCTTCGGCTTGCGCTTGACGAGCTTGCGGAAGCGCTTGACGGCCGCGTCGGCGAGCCTCATCGTCTTCTGGGCTTTCGCGAGTGTCGACTTCGCGGCCACGCACGGGTCGGGCCCGACGATGAACGTCGCCGAGGCCGTCGCCTCGGGTTCGAGGTCGTCCGAGTTCTCCTGCACGTACGCGCATAGGAGATAGCTGCCGGAAGTCGTCGTCGCGGTGCGCTCGACGGCAATGGTCCGGGTGCCTTGGACGTCGTCCCAGAAGACGTCGTCCGAGTTCGGAGCGTCGAGCGAGTACGCCGGTTCACAGCCGCGTCCGCCGGCCGGTTTGACCGTCAAGTAGACGCGTCTCGCGAGCTCAGCGGTGACCGGAAGGTTGATCCCGAATCGTTGGCCCGCCGAGACGTGTGGCGGCGTCGCGATGCCGACGCTCGCGTGCGCCTGCCGGATGTTGAGCGTCACCGGACCCGAGGCCGCAGAGGCCGACGGCGCGTCGTAGCGGGTCTGCAGATAGGCGCACAACGTGTGCGTTCCGGGCTCCTTGAACGTCTCTTCCTCGGTCGCTGTCCCGGTCGCGGCACCGTTGCCGGCGGTGAACATGATCCAGGTGCTCCCGGAGATCTCGAGGTCGTCGAGGAACGTCGCCCCGCACCCCATCGAGCCGGGCTTGATCGTCATCGAAACAGTTGTTCGGGCGCTCCGGCCCAGCTCACGGAGATCGTGACGGGAACCTCCTCCGTCGGGTCCGGTGCTGACACCGTGATCGTGTCGGCGGAGGCGGTGGCCTCGCCCGTCGTCGCCAGCGCCAACGCGAGCGCCGCCATCTTGATCGACTTCCTCATGTCGACCAATAGGCGGCGCGGGCGGAAACTCTCCCCCTAGAGCAGCTCGATCGGGAAGATCGCCTCCGGCAGGACGGCGGACACGACGAACTGGCCCGCGTCGACGATCTCGGAGATCTTCAGGTCGACGACCAGCGAGCACAGCAGGTAGGCGTCCTCGCGGGAGAGGTCCTTTTCGGTCACGAGGTAGTCGATCATCGCGCGGGTCGCGTTCTGGGCGTTCGCGTAGAGGTCCGGGCCGACGCCGGTGGTCGCGAAGAACGTGCCCTCGTCGACGGCGGGCGTGAGCGGGCCCGGGGCCGTGCGCCACTGGGGCGCCGGGATCGAGCGCTTCTGGACGGCGAAGCGCATGGTCGCGTACATCGGGGCTTCGAGGCCGGTGACGCAGATCTCGCCGTCGCCCTGGCAGCCGTGGGCGTCGCCGGTGGAGAAGAGGGCGCCGCGCTCCTGGATCGGCAGGTAGAGCGTCGTGCCGCGGACGAGCTGGCGGGTGTCCATGTTCCCGCCGAACACGCCGGGCGGCATGATCGGGGTGCCGCTCGCGCCGGCCGGGCAGACGCCCATCGTGCCCATGAAGGGGTCCAGCGGGACGGTGATGTCGTCGCGGAAGTGGGTGACGTCGCCCTCGGTGAGGTCGAAGATGCGCAGGTAGGGCTCGGTGAAGTCGTCGGCCAGCAGCCCGAGGCCGGGCAGGATCGCGGTCCAGCCCCAGCCCTTGGTGTGGATGTCGAGGATCTCGATCGCGAGCGTGTCCCCCGGCTCGGCGCCCTCCACGTAGACCGGGCCGGCGAGCGGGTAGACGCGGTCCCAGTCGAGCGTCGCGATCACGCTCACGTCCGAGTCCGGGCCGATCTGGTTGTCGGACACGTCACGGGTCTCGAAGACGACGGTGTCGCCGTCGGCGATCGTCAGGATCGGCTCATTGCTCGCGTCCCACGTGTAATGGACCTGATCCGTGGGGAAGTAGTGCGTGGCCATGACCGCACGATATTCGTCGCGCCGTTCCCACACGTACGCCGCGGCGCTCTGCGCGCTGCTGGTCCTCGCCGCCGCACCGCGAGCGGGGGCTGCGGCGATCCCGGTTCGCGACGACGTCGACGCCGCCGGCCTCGCGTTCGCCGGGCCGGAGCTGATCACGCTCCGCGAGCGCGACGACGGGTTGCAGCTGGTCGCGCAGCCGCGCAACGGCGGACCGGCACGGTCGCTGCTGACCGTGCGCCGCGGGCAGCTGGCGTCCGACCCCGCCCGGGAGATGACGGCCTCCGCGGAACGCGTGGCGCTGATCGCCGAGATCGAGGACGGGCCCTACCGGGTCTACGCCGGCCCGCCCGCGGGCCCGCTCGCGGTCGTCCGCTCACTGCCCGAGCGCGAGGAGTGGGAGCCGCTGCTCGTCGACGCCGACGGCGACCGGGTCCTGATCCTCGAAGCCAAGCCGACCGCGACCGGCGACGGCGAAGGCAGCGACGACGAGGACCAGGACGAGGCCCGCGCGTTCCTGCTCCACCCAACGTTCGGCCTGGTCCCGATCGCGTGGGCGAACGGCACGCGCGCCCCGCTCGCGCTCGCGGGTGAACGGGCACTCGCCTACCTGCAGGCCCCCACCCGGCTCGCGGTCGTCGACCTCGCCACCGGCACCGAGCAGGTCGCGATCCCGCTCGACTCCGACTGGGAGCTGGACGCCGACCTCGCCCCGGACGGTCGCGTGCTCGTCTCCACCGGTGCCGGCGTCACCCTCGCCGCGCCTGGCGTGGCGCCGCAGCTCATCCCCAACTCGCGTGGGCTCACCCGCGCCCGGTTCGCGGGAAACGCCATCACCGCGATCGAGGGCAATCCGGTCCGGCAGCCGGTCCTCCTCGGCGCCGACGGCGCACGGACGCCGCTCGGCCTGCCGACACGCATCCTGCCCGGCTTCGCGGCCGACCCGGCCGGGTTCGCGTGGATCGCCAACGGCTGCATCCGCTCCGCCGCAATCCCGCTCACCCCCGCCGCTCCCGGCGGCAAGAACCCCTGCCCGACGACCGAGGCGTGGCTCTACGGCATCCCGGGCCCCAGCAAGCTCCGCGGACGCACGATCCAGGCCCCGGTCGGATGCGTGACCGCGCCGCGCGACGTCTGCCGCGGCACCCTCGTCGCCCGCGTCTTCGAGGGCGGCCCCAAGATCATCGCCCGCGGGCGCTTCAGCGTCCCGGCCGGAAAGGAGCGCACCGTCAAGATGCGCGTCACCCGGGCCGCCGCCGCCCAGTTCCGGCGCAAGGGCTACGGCCAGCTCCTGCTCGACGCGCAGATCCGCAACGGGCGGGTCGGCTCCGGCGGCAACGGGGCCGCCGAGCTCACCGTGGAGATCGACTAGCGGTCGAGTGCGGTTTGGACCGCGAGACCATGTTGGTTCGGAGAACGTTCCCCCACAATGCTTCCTATGCGGGAACCCCTGATCACCGCGACGTTGTTCTCGATCTACGTCGGCACCACGGGAACGGCGAAGGCTCTAGGCGCGCTACAGCGCCTTTATCCCTAGACCAGCCCAACGCGGTGGGCGACCGCCGCGGCCTCCGTGCGTGAGCGCACGTCGAGCTTCGAAAGGATCCGCGAGACGTGGACGCTCGCGGTCTTCTCGGCCATATACAGCGCGTTGCCGATCTCTCGGTTCGTGCGTCCGTCGGCGAGCAGGGCGAGTACCTGCCGCTCTCGCGGTGTGAGCCCGAACGGGTCTTCGCCGTCATCCGTGGCAGTCGGCGCGGATGGCGGCGAAGGCTCGTCCGGGTCATCCATCCGCAGGCGGGCGCGCAGCGCGAAGCCCTCGATCTCCGAGGACAGCCACGCGGCGCCGATCGCCGAAGCCGAGGCCAGGGCTTCGGCGGCGGCCGCCGTGGCGGCTTCGCGTTCGCCGGCGGCGAGCAGCGCCTCCGCACGGCGGCGCCGGGCCTGCGCGGCACGGTAAGGCCGACCCAGCGCGACCCACGCCTCGGTGGCCGCGGTCCACAGCTCCGGGTCCTCGTCCCCACGGGCGCGAGCGAGCTCCGCCTCCGCCAGCAGCAGGAACGCCGCCTCGACGGGCCGTTCGCCCTCAGCGCACGCCTCGACCCGCGCGAGCAGGCCTTCCGCCATCGCGATCGCGAGCGACGGATCCTCGCCGAGATCCCGTGCGCGCACGGCGGCGTCGGCGTGCACGCGCACGCCGGACGCGGCCACGCGCGCCATCCGGGGCACGTCCTGGGAGCAGAAGTCGAGCCGGTCGAGCGCGTTGTCGATCGCGGCCACGGCGGCGTCGAGGTCACCCGCGCGGCGTTCCAGCTCCGCCCGCAGCGCGCCGAGCGGCCCGATCCACTGCGGCTCGCGCGTGTCCGCGGCCACGTCCTCGGCCTGGTCGAGCAGCGTGCGCGCCGTCTCGTGGTCGCCGCGCCCGAGCGCCAGCTCGATCCGCCGCAGCGCGTCGTTGATGAAGGTCGTGCCCATCGCGGGCCGAGCGGGGGTCGGCAGGGCGGCCTCGGCCACCGCCCACTCCCCCGCCTCGAACGCGAGCTCCGCCCGCAGCAGCGCGAGCCATCGGCGCGGCACGCCGCGCTTGGCGGCCAGCTCGTGGCCCTCGTCGGCGACCGCACGCGCCTCGCCCAGCCGGCCGGCGACGGTCAGCGAGTCGGCCAGGTTGACGTGGACGCTCAGCTTGTAGAGCAGGTCGGCGTTGCGCGCTCGTTCCAGCGCCTCGCGCAGCGACACCTCGCCCTCCTCGAACCGCCCGAGGCCGAACAGCGCGACGCCCTTGGCGTCCAGCGCCCGCAGCTCCGACACGAGCTCGCCCGCCGCGCGGGCGACCTCGATCGCGCAGTCGGCGGCCTCGACCGCTTCCTCGTGGCGGGACTCGAGCATCAGCTCCTTGGCCGTGCTGGCGAGCAGCGTGGCGCGCATCGGCGACGGCGCGTCGGGCAGCAGGTCGAGCGCGGTGCGGCGCGTCTCCGCGGCCGCGGCGGAGCGGCCCTGGTTGAACTGCTCGCGCGCGACCAGCTCGAGCAGGTCGGCGGTGCGCTCGGGGTCGGAGTCGCCGAGCTCGTTCAGCGCGGCGCGCAGGTAGGACTCCGCGCGGCCCGGCTCGTGCTCGCGCCCGGTCGACCACGCGGCGTTGCGGAGCAGCTGCACGTGATCGAGGCCGGCGAGCGACTCCGCGTCCGCCACCCGGTCCCACAGCTGGAGCGCGCGCGAGTAGAGCGCGGCCGCCTCGCCGTTCGCGTGGACCGCCTCGGCGGCCTGCGCGGCCCGGACCGAGGCGACCAACGCCGCGGGCTGGTCGCCCGACTGCAGGTAGTGGTGCGCGATGCCCGCCGCGAGGTGCGCGCCCGGCAGCCCTTCGGCGCGCTTCTCCATCGCCCGCGCGAGCGCGAGGTGCAGCGCGGCGCGCTCGCCCGGCAGCAGGTCGTCGACGACCACTTCCCGCAGCAGCGCGTGCCGGAAGCTGTAGAAGCCCTCCTCGTCCGCCACCACGAGCTGCGCCGCGACCGCTTCACGCACGGGCACGCGGGGATCGACCCCGGAGGCCTCGACGAGCAGCTCGTGGTCCAGTCGCCGCCCGGCCGCGATCACCCGCAGCAGCTCCTGCGCGTCCGGCGAGAGCCGCTCGATCCGCAGCATCAGCGCGTCGCGCAGCGTCGGCGGGAGCGAGCCACGCCCGTCGATCCCGGCGGCGAGCAGCTCCTCGGCGAACAGCGGGTTGCCCTCCGAGCGGGCGAACAGGCGCTCGAGCAGGTCGGCGCGCGGCGCGGCGCCGAGGATGTCGCTCAGCTGCGCGGCCAGCTCCTCGCGCGTCAGCGGCCGCAGCTCGACGCGGCGGGCGCGCGAGTCACGCTCCAGCTCGGCCAGCAGCGGCCGCAGCGGGTGCCGGCGATGCAGCTCGTCCGGGCGGTACGTGGTGACGACGAGCACCTTCTCGCGGCACAGCGACGAGGCCAGGTAGACCAGGAACGCCCGCGTGGAGCGGTCGGCCCAGTGCAGGTCCTCGATCGTCAGCAGCAGACCTTCGTCGCCCGCGAGCAGCTCCAGCAGCTCGAGCAGGCCGTCGAACAGGCGTGCCTGGGCGGTCGCCTCGTCGTCGACGCGGCCCTCCGCGCGGCCGAGCCCGGGGAGGATCTGGGCGAGCGCGGCGCGGGCAGGCTCCGAGAGCTGCCCGAACGCCTCGTGCCCGGAGCGCGCGAGTGGCCGCAACGCGCCGACGAGCGGCGCGTAGGGCAGCTCGCCCTCGCCCAGCTCCACGCAGTCGCCGCCGATCACGCGCACGCCGTCCTCGCGCGCGACCCGCTCGAGCTCGCTCAGCAGGCGCGTCTTGCCGAGGCCCGACTCGCCCGCGACGAACGCGAGCCCGGGCCGGCCGTTGAGCGCTTCGGTGAGGCCCGCCCGCAGCTCGGTGAGCTCCGGCGCGCGGCCGACGAACGTCGTGCTGGTCACTCGGGAAGCCACGACGGCAGTATCGCGCGCGCCGCCGCCGGACCGCGCGGGGCGCGGGGAAACGCCTAGGAGCGGCGACGGTCCGGCGGCGGCGATGGAGGGGGACACGCCGCCCATCCTGGCCGGCCTGGCGCGCGCCTGCATCAGGCGGACGGATCGAGTTCGAACCCGTTCGAACTTACGCGCGCCGACCGGACCCCTTACGGTGGGCCGCATGGAAGCTCCGTACGGCTCCTGGCCTTCTCCCATCAGCGGCGAGGTCGTCGCTCGCGACCCCGGCTGGCCCTACTCGGGCCTGGTCGCCGACCACGGCGCGCTCTACTGGATCGAAGCCCGCTCGCACGAGGACGGCCGCGACGTGGTCGTCGCCGACGGCGTCGACGCGATCCCCGCCGGCGCGAGCGCCCGCACCCGGGTCCACGAGTACGGCGGCGGCGCCTACACCGTCCACGCCGGCACGGTGTACTTCTGCGACGACGCCGACCAGCGCGTCTACGCGACGCGCGACGGCGTGCCGGTCCCGCTCACGCCCGCACCGCCGCACAAGCACGGTGTGCGCTACGCCGACCTGCAGGTCACGCCGGACGGCCGCACGCTGATCTGCGTGCGTGAGCGCGACGGCGACCCGGAGCACATCAACGACCTCGTCGCGTTCCCGACCGACGGGTCGGCGCCGCCGGTCGTGCTCGCCGAGGGCCACGACTTCTACTCCTCGCCCCGCATCTCACCCGACGGGTCTCGCTTGGCCTGGCTCGTCTGGGACCACCCCCGGATGCCGTGGGAGGGCACCGAGCTCCACGTCGCCGAACTTAAAGAGGGACTGTCCCTCTTTAAGAAGCGGCTCGTCGCCGGCGGGGCCGATGAGGCCATCGTGCAACCGGCCTGGAGCCCTGACGGAGTGCTCCACTACAGCTCCGACCGCACGGGCTGGTGGAACCTCTACCGCGAAAGTGGCACGGTCGTCACCGCCCTGGAGGCCGAGGTCGGCGGGCCACTTTGGGTGTTCGGCGAGTCCTACTACGACTTCCTCGACGACGGCCGGATCGTGCTGACCTACTTCAGCGCCGGCGCGGATCACCTCGCGGTGGTCGAGCGCGACGGCACGCTGCGGGACATCGCGCTCGACTGCACGCGGATCGTCGACCTCACCGCGGACGGGCGGCGCGCGCTGTTCGTCGGCGCCTCCCCCACTCGCTCCCTGCGCGTCTACGCGCTCGACGTGGACGACGGCGGGCTGGAGACGCTGAGCCCGGACGCCGACGAGCTCGTCCCGGAGCCGTACGTGTCCGTGCCGCGCGCGCTCGAGTTCCCGACCACCGGCGGCAAGACCGCGCACGCGATCTTCTATCCCCCGCACCACCCCGAGTACGAGGGCCCGCCGGACGAGCGCCCGCCGCTCGTCGTCCGCATCCACGGCGGGCCGACCGCGCACGTCTCCTCGATCCTGCGCCCGGAGATCCAGTTCTTCACGAGCCGCGGGATCGCGGTCGTCGACGTCAACTACGGCGGCAGCACGGGCTACGGGCGCGAGTACCGCGACCGCCTGCGCGGGACGTGGGGCATCGTCGACACCGACGACGCGGTCAACTGCGCCCGCCACCTCGCGCAGTCCGGCGAGGTCGACGGCGCCCGCATGACGATCACCGGCGGAAGCGCGGGCGGCTGGACCGTCCTGTGCGCGCTGACGCAGTACCCGGACGTGTTCGCCTGCGGCGCCGACTACTACGGCGTGGCCGAGCTGACCGCGTTCGTCGACGACACGCACAAGTTCGAGTCGCGCTACTTCGACTACCTGATCGGCCCGTTCGATGAGGCCGCCTGGACCGAGCGCTCGCCGCTCACGCACGCCGACAAGATCCGCGTGCCGGTGATCGTGCTCCAGGGCGACGAGGACAAGGTCGTCCCGCCCGCCCAGTCGGAGGTGATCGTCGCCGCGCTCGAGCGCAACGGCATCGACCACGAGTACATCGTCTTCTCGGGCGAGCAGCACGGCTTCCGCAAGGCCGACAGCCTCCGCCGCGCCGCCGAAGCGGAGCTCGCGTTCTACGGCCGCGTCCTCGGATTCGACGTCCACCGATGAGTTGCTGACCCGAGGATCGTTCTAGCCACCATGACCAAGATCACCACCGGCGCCAGCGTCTCGCTCGACGGCTTCATCGCCGGCCCCGCCGAGTCCGGCTTCGAGCACCTCTTCCAGTGGTACGAGAACGGCGACGTCGAGTTCAAGACGACGAGCTCGAGCATCGCGATCAACGTGACCGAGGCGAGCGCGGAGATCATGCGCGAGATCGTCGCGACCACCGGCTGCTTCGTCGTCGGCCGGCACCTGTTCGACATCACCAACGGCTGGGGTGGCAAGCACACGCTCGGCATCCCGTGCGTCGTCCTCACCCACTCCGTGCCGGACGGCTGGGAGCAGGACGGCGAGTGGATGTCCTTCTGCACCGGCACCCTCGAGGACGCGATCGAGCTCGCCAAGACCAAGGCGAACGGCAAGAACGTCGGCCTCAACGGCGGCACGATCGCCTCTCAAGCCCTCGACCTCGGCCTGCTGGACGAGGTCGAGCTGGACCTCGTCCCGGTCATCCTCGGCGGCGGCACGCCGTTCTTCGGCCGGCTCGGCAACGGCCCGTTCGTCCTGGAGGGACCGATCAAGTCGATCCAGGGCGACCGCGTCACCCACCTGCGCTACCGCGTGGTCAAGGCCTGATCCGCGGTCGGCAGGGAGGCGGAGGCGAGCAGCGCCAGCTTGTCTGCGGCACTGGAGCCGGCGTCCGGGTGATAGACGACGAGCATCTGGCCCTCGGCGCCGCTGATCGCCAGGCGCTCCCGGTTGAGCGTCAGCTCGCCCACCTGCGGGTGGTCGAGCCGGATCGGCGAGCCGAACTGCCCGCGGACCTCGTGCCGCGCCCAGAGCTGGCGGAAGCGCGGGCTGCCGAGGGACAGCTCGCCGGTGAGCTCGATGAAGCGCGGGTCGTCGATGTCGTTGCCGACGGCCTGGCGCAGGTTCGCGACGAAGCACTCGGTGACGCGCTCCCACTCCGGGTGCAGCGCCTGTTCGGCGGGGTCCAAGAAGAGGCTCCGCAGCTGGTTGCCACCCGCGGCCAGCGCCGGGGAGAGCACCCGCGCGGCGTGGTTGGCGGCGAGGATGTCGAAGTAGCGGCCCTCTATGAACGCGGGCTGCTCGAGGGACTCCATGAACTTGCGCGCGCCGGCCGGCACGGTTTCCTTACGCGGGCGGCGCTTGCGCGGACGCGGCACCCCGGCGACCAGCGTCAGCAGGTGCGCGAGGTGCTCGTCGTCGAGCTGCAGGACGCGCGCGATCGACTCCAGCACCTGCACGGACGGGTTG
Organism: Solirubrobacter phytolaccae; assembly: GCF_027587195.1. Lineage (GTDB taxonomy): Bacteria > Actinomycetota > Thermoleophilia > Solirubrobacterales > Solirubrobacteraceae > Solirubrobacter > Solirubrobacter phytolaccae. The sequence goes on from NZ_JAPDDP010000015.1 coordinate 35,475, forward strand.
CGATCGCGGCCCCGTTCCAGCCGCAGGTAGTAGTCGGCGCTGATGCCGGCGAGCATCGCGACCTCCTCGCGCCGCAGGCCGGGCACGCGCCGCACGCCGCCGTCGGGGATCCCGGCCTGCTGCGGCGTGACCAGCTCGCGCCGGGCGCGCAGGAACTCCCCGAGGACATTCGCTGACTGGCTCACGAAATCCAGGATAGGTCGCTTACGACGGATTAGAGGGGGTCCTGTCACACCCCAGGCTGAACGGGGCTCTGGCTACGCGCCACCACCGTTCTTAGCGTGTCCCGATATGACCGTGACCCTGATCACCGGTGCCAACAAGGGCATCGGCTACGAGACCGCCTCCCAGCTCCTGGAGCTGGGACACACCGTCTACATCGGCGCGCGTGACGTCGAACGCGGGGAGACCGCCGCCGCCGCGCTCGACGGAGCGCGCTTCGTGCAGCTCGACGTGACCGACGAGGACTCGGTGACCCGCGCGCTGAGCACGATCGAAGCCGCCGAGGGCCGCCTCGACGTGCTCGTCCACAACGCGGGCGTCCTGCACACCGAGCTGAGCGGCGCCGCGGCGCAGCAGGCGTTCGACACCAACGCGGTCGGCATCGTCCGCGTCACCGAGGCCGCGCTGCCGCTGCTGCGGCGCTCCGCGCACCCCAACGTCGTCACGATCTCCAGCAGCATGGGGTCGTTCTGGGCGGTGAACAACCCCGAGCGACCGGAGTCGGGCATGCCGCTGGCGCTCTACGCGGCGTCCAAGGCGGCGGCCACGATGCTCACGATTCAGTACGCCAAGGCGCACCCTGACATCAAGTTCAACGCGCTGGAGCCGGGCACGACCGCCACCGACATGACCGCCGCGTTCGGCATCGGCCGGCCGGTCGAGGAGAGCGCGCGCGTCGTCGTGCGCCTGGCGACGCTCAACGGCGACGGTCCAACCGGCACGCTCCAGGACGAGGACGGCATCCTGGCGTTCTGAATCAGCCGATCGCCGCGCGGACCACGTCCTCGTCCTGCTGGCCGGTGCCGCCGCTCGCGCCGATCGCCCCGATGACCGAGCCGCCGTCGGTGATCGGCAGCCCGCCGATCTGCGGCGTGTAGCGGCCACCGGTGGCGACGGAGATCGAGGCCGAGAACGCGTGCAGCGAGGCCATCTTCTCGCCCTGGGCGGCGCTCGGAGCGCCATAGGCGGCGGCGGTCCAGGCCTTGCCCAGCGCCACTTCCGGAGCGATCCAGGGCGCGCCGTCCATGCGGGCGGAGGCGACCAGATGGCCGGCCGGGTCGACGACCGCGAAGGCCAGGTTCAACCCCTGGCTGCGGGCCTCTTCGATGCCGGCGGTGATGAGCGCCTGGGCGCGGTCAAGCGTGAGCATGAGCGGAAACCTCCACGGTGGTGGTGAGCAGGACGGCCTCGCGGGCGTCACGACGGCTGACTTCGAGGAAGTCGGGCGCGGCGCACAGCAGCAGCTCGCGGCCGTCGTGGCCGCCGAGCTGGCAGGCGAACACGGCAAGGCCTTCGGGCAGCTCGATCTCGTCGACGATGTCGCCGCCGGGCGCGATCCGGCACGTCGGGCCGCCGAGCCCGTCCGCGGCCCAGATGTGGCCGGCGGCGTCCAGGGTGCAGCCGTCGGGCGCGTAGCCGAGGTTCGGGAGCATCTCCTCGACGCTGCCGGGCGCCACGCGCGGGGCGACCTGGCCCCAGATGCGCTGGTCGATGAGGGACCCGTCGGGCTCGATCGTGAACTCGGTGAAGCCGCCGCCGAACGTCTCGGCGACGATCAGCAGGTTCCCGGAGATCATCATCGCGTTCGGGAACCACAGGTGCTCGCCCTCGCGGTGCACCGTGCCGTCGGGGTCGACGCGCACGAGCGACGTCGGCTCGGGGTGGGCCATGTTCATCAGGTCGAAGCCGAAGTTGCCGGCATAGGCCCGGCCTTCCCCGTCGACGATCAGGTCATTCAGGTGCCCGCCGCAGTACTCGGTGACGTCGGCGTGGACGGACACCGCGCCGTCGACGGTCCGCCGCAGCAGCCGGTGGTCGGTCATCGAGTTGACGATCAGCGACCCGTCGGGCAGCCAGCCGAGCCCGGACGGCTGGCCGGGCACCTCGAGGATCACCTCCTCCGCCCCGGTCTCCGGGTCGATCGCCCGCACCGTGTGGGTGTAGAAGTCCGACACCCACCAGCGTCCTTCGTGCCAGCGCGGGCCCTCGAAGAAGGACCCGCCCTCGACCAGCGTGCGCAGCTCTCTCGCTCCCATGCGGCCGGACCCTATCCTGGATCGCATGCTGCTCAGCGTCCTCGATCAATCGCCGATCGCGGAAGGGACGACCGGGTCGCAGGCGCTGCAGAACACGCTCGACCTCGCGCGCCTGACCGATCAGCTCGGCTATCACCGCTACTGGGTCGCCGAGCATCACGGCGGCCCGATGCTCGCCGGCCCGAGTCCTGAAGCGCTGATCGGCCCGATCGCCGCGGCCACGGAGAGCATCCGCGTCGGCAGCGGCGGCGTGATGCTCCCGCACTACAGCCCGTTCAAGGTCGCGGAGACGTTCAGCGTCCTCGCGGGCCTGTACCCCGGCCGGATCGACCTCGGGCTCGGCCGCGCCGCCGGGACCGACCCGATGACCACGCACGCGCTCCAGCGCGACCGCACCCATGCGCTCCCCGACGACTTCCCGCAGCAGCTGGACGAGCTGCTCGCCTACTTCGAGGGGACCGTCAAGGTCTCGAGCCCGCTCGCGCGCCTGCAGAAGGTCCTGCCCGGCCGGCCCGAACGGCCCGAGCCGTGGCTGCTCGGCTCCTCACCGCAGTCCGCCGTGTGGGCGGCGGACCTGGGCCTCCCCTACGCGTTCGCGGACTTCATCAACCCCAAGGGCGCCGACATCGCCCAGCTGTACGCGAAGCAGTTCAAGGAGGGCGTGCGGCTCGACGCTCCGCGCACCGCCGTCGCCGTGTGGGCGCTGGCCGCCGACACCGAGGAAGAGGCCGTCCACCTCGCCACCTCGAGCAAGATGGCGTTCGCGATGCTCCGCAAGGGCCGGCTGATCGAGGTCCCGCCGCCGGAGACCGCCACCCGCTTCCTCGAGCAGCTGGATGAAGCCGACAAGCGCAAGACGCAGGGCCGCCGCGCGCTCGTCGGCACGCCCGATCAGGTCAAGGCGGGCATCGAGGCGGTCGCCGCCGAGTACGGCGCGCAGGAGGTGATCGTGGTCACGATCACCTATGACCACGAGGCCCGGCGCCGTTCCTATGCCCATCTGGCCGAGGCGTTCGCTCTGCGCCCTGCGGCCGTGGCTTCCCGCTCCGGCAGCTGACGTTCGCGCAGCGCGCCGCGCGGTTCTCGCCGCCGCCGACCACCGTTCCCGGCTCGGCGAAGATCTCGAACGGCCCCGCCGACCGCGTGACCAGGTTCGCCTTGACCACGTTGCCCGTGCCCGCCGTGACGCCGATCCCGTAGCCGAAGCAGCCCTCGCAGCCGCCGACCGAGCGGTCGATCACGTTGCCGGCGACGACGTTGCCGGCCCCGGCCACGAGCACGCCGTCACCGCCGCCGGAGACCTTGTTGAGCGTGAGCAGGTTGCGGTCGGACGTGTCGATCCACAGGCTCGTGACCGACCCCTGGACGACGTTCGCGGACGCCTCGTTGCCGGTCGAGCCCTCGACGAACGCGATCCCGTTGCCCGCGTTGTTCACCACGCGGTTGCCCTGGACCTTCGTCTTCGCGGAGCCGAACACGAGCACGCCGGTGACCGCGTTGTCGCTGAGGTTGCTGAGCCGGAGCCGGTTGCCCGTCGAGGCGGTGACCGCGAACCCGGTGCGGTTGCCGGTCGAGCTCACGGCGGTGAAGTCGTTGCCGTCGCTGCCGTTCACCAGATCGATCCCGCGCCCGGCGATCCCGGTCACGGTCACCCCGCTCACGCGGTTGCCGTCGGCGCCGTCGAGCGCGAGGCCGACGCCGAACTCGCGCACGGTCCCGCCCTTGATCTTCACGCCGCGATGCCCGGCGAGCCTGATGCCGACGCCCGCGCCGGTGCCGTCGACCGTGCGCCGGCCGAGGTCGAGCGTGACGTTGTCCGCGCCGATCACGAGCCCGTCGGCCGGGCAGTCGACGAGGTCGCCGCGCAGGCGCGTGTCCGACGTGATCGTGGCGCCGCAGGCCGGGCCTGTGGCCTGCGCGGCCGCGGGAGCGGCGAGCGCGAGCAGCCCGGCGGCCGCGACGTACCTGAATCCGGTCATCGGCTTCAGGTACCCGGCCGGTTCAGACGATCAACAGCACCTTGCCGCTTTCGGGTGTCTCGCGGCCCCGCGCGGCGTCGCGCAGCGGCACGCGTTCCAGGATCTCCGGCTCGACCCGCTCGAGCACGAACCGCAGCGCCATCGCCCGTGCGGCGGGCGTCGCGAGGTAGTGCGCGGTGTCCACCCAGTGGACGCTGAGCTGGCGCTCGGCGAGCCGCTCGACGTCGATCCGCCCGTGCGGGTTGCCGCCGTGCAGGATGAGCGTGCCGCGCGAGGCGAGCTGCTCGAGCCCACCGCCGTAGGCGATCTTCGCGTTCTCGGTGACCAGCTCGGCGCCGGCCAGCTCGGCCAGCTGCGCGACCAGCCCGGTCGCCGCCACGCGATCTCCCGCCCGTAGCCGGAAGCCGACGTGGGTGAGCACGTACGCGGCCGTGCCGTCGAACGCGAGCGCCGCCGCCACGTCCAGCGGCGTGCCCGGCTCCAGCGGGACGAGCTCCTCGACGGGCACCGCCGCGTACTCCGCGTAGCGGCCGCCACCGGGGAAGTACACGACGGCCTGCCCGATGAGCGCGGGGTCGGCCGCCGCAACGACCTCCCCGGCGGCCTCACCACCGGGCGTCCCGATGAAGCGGTTGCGGACCAGCACCTCGCCGACCCCGGGCCGCGGCTCGGGACGCTGGACGGCCTCGCTCTCCTCGATGGCCAGCATTGCGGCTCGACGCTACTCCTCGATCCGGCGGCTCCTCACGCAAATGACACGTTCGCAGTCGATCGCGTCGATCATCGGACGGTCATGGGTCGCGACGACCAGCGTCCCGCGGTAGCCGCGCAGCGCCGCCTCGATCACCTCGAGCGTGTCGAAGTCGAGGTGGTTGGTCGGCTCGTCGAGCAGGATCAGCTCCGCGCCGCCGCCGACGATCGCCGCCACGTGGACACGCGCCCGCTCACCCGGGGAGAGCCGCGCGAGCGGCCGGTCGATCGCGTCGCTGCCGAGCCGATAGTGGGCGAGGAGCGTCCGCGCCTCGGCCTCGGGGAGCGAGGTCTGCGCGCGGAACCAGGCGAGCAGGCCGAGCTCGGCGCCGTCCGCGACCGGGGCGCCGCCGAGCGTCCCCGCCGGCACCTCGGCCACGCCGACCTGCGGCAACAGCCGCGTCTCCCCGCGCACGTCCACGTCGCCGTCCGCCGGCACGACGCGCCCGCTCAGCAGGTGCAGGAGCGTCGACTTGCCCGAGCCGTTCGGCCCGACGAGCGCCACGCGGTCGCCCGCGTGGAGCGTCAGGTCGACGCCCTCGAGCACACCCGGGACCGTGACGCCACGCAGCGCCGCCACGAGCCGCTTGCCACCGCCGTCGCTCTCCAGCTGCACCTTGAACGCGGCCGGCTCACGCGGCGCGCGCACCCACGTCTCCGCCTGCATCTCACGTTGGAGCCGGTGCTCACGCGCCTTGGACTTCTTCGCCACCTTCTTCGCGTAGCGCTTGAACTTCGGGGCGATCGCGCGCGGGATCGTCCGCTCGGTGTACTGCGCCTGGCGAGCGGTCATCGCGATGTCGGCCTCGAGCCGCTTGCGCTTCTTCTCCTGCGCCTCGACGACCAGCGCCAGCCGCTCCCGGCGCCGCGCCCGCTCCTCCCGGTACGCCGTGTAGCCGCCCTCGTACGCCTCGAGGCCCTCCGGGGAGAGCTCGTAGATGCGATCGACGGTCGCGTCGAGGAAGTCGCGGTCGTGGGAGACGGTCAGCAGCGTGCCGTCGAAGCCCTCCAGCCACTCGGCGAGCCACGCGCGGCCGTCGGCGTCGAGGTGGTTGGTCGGCTCGTCGAGCAGCAGCACGGTCGGGTCGCCGAGCAGCACGGACGCGAGCAGGCAACGCGCCGCCTCGCCGCCGCTCAGCTCGCCCAGGCGCGCGCCGCGGTCGAGATGCTCGATCGCCAGCCGCCGTCGGGCCTCGTCCAGCCGGGCCTCCAGCGCCCAGCCGCCGAGCGCCTCGAAGCGCGCCTGGGCGTCGCCGTAGGCGTCGAAGTCGGTCAGGTCGTGTTCATGGGCGTCGAGCTCGAGCCGGACCTCCCACACCTCCCCGAGCGCTCGTCGCAACAGGTCGTCGATCGTCGCCCGTGGGTCGAGCACGTCCTGCGGCAGGTAGCTCGCGCGGTCGCCGACGCCGAGCGCGACCGCACCGCGCTCGGGAGCATCAACGCCGGCGAGCAGGCGCAGGAGCGTCGTCTTGCCGACGCCGTTCGGGCCGACGAGCGCGGCCCGCGCGCCGTCGTCCAGGGTCAGCGAGAGGCCGTCGAACAGCGGCGCCCCGTCGTGGGACTGCATGAGGTCGGTGCCCTTGAGCATGTGGTGGTCCTTTCGAACGAGGACCGGACCTACGGGCGTGCGCGGACGAACGAAGAGGTCGGTCGAAGCCGCCTACGCCACCGCACGCCCGGCCCAGAGGGTCGGATTGGTCAAACAAGGTGCGGTGGCTGGCTACTCCACGGCTTACGAGACTAGCGCGGGCACGGCACCCCGGGAAGGCACACGTACGCAGAGAAGTCCCCGTAGTGCCGCGTGCCGGCCTGGTCGCGCCAGGTCAACAGCCGTGGGAGCAGGCGCGTCGTGCGCTGGAGGCCGTTGTCGGGCGTGGCGAGCGTGCGCCAGCGGCCGCCGTGGTCGAGCAGTCGGACCTCGGTCACGCCGTCGGCGACCGTCCCCCACGTGGCCACGCCGCCGGGGACGCGCGTCACGGCGGCCTGGACGCCGATCATGCGGTCGGCGTCGGTGCACGCGACCACCGCCGCGGTCGTGATCTCCAGCCCCGTGCAGAGCCCGGTCCGGTTGCGGAACGCCCACATCCCGTCGCCGACCCGGCGCGTGTTCTCGGCGTCGAGCCCGCTTCCCTGCGTGTTCTCGTAGGCGATCAGCGAGCGCACCCGCGCGGCGGGGACGTCGGCGTCGACCTTCGCGCGATCGAAGACGGCGAAGTGCGCCGCGACCGGGCGGATGCGAGCGAGCTTCGTCCGCTGCAGCCGCTTCCCGGCTCCCGCGTTGAACTGGCTCGCGATCCCCACCTCGCAGCGGGTCTCCTGCCGCAGCTCGTGGCTGAGGGCCTTGAAGGCGCGGCGCAGCACCGTGCGTGGGTAACGGCGGGTGAGCGCGCCGCCGTGGACGAGGCAGTCGTCGACGATGCCCGCCGCGCGGCCGGGGCGGCGCGCGAGCCGGCTCGCGATCGCCTTCGCGCAGTCCGTGTTCTGCCGCTGCGCTGCCCGCAGGCGGGCAGCCTCGCGCTCGAGCGCCGCGTCCGTGTGGGTGTCCGCGAGCACCCCGCGATGACGCTCGCAGTCCCGTTGCGGGGTCGCGGCCTGGGCCGACGCAGCCGGAAGCAGTAGTGCGAGCACGCACACCAAGAAGCCATTCCTCATCGCCACCGTCAACGCGGGCCGCCCACCGGGGTTGCGAGGATGCGGGTGTGCCCATCACCGAACACCCGCTCGGCCTGACCTGGGTCGCCGACGACGCACTCCAACGCGCTGCGCACGCGCTCGCCCACGACGGCAAGGTCTGGCTCGTCGACCCGTTCGAACAGGGCGACGCGATCGAGCGCGCCGCCGCGCTCGGCGAGGTCGCGGGCGTGCTGCAGCTGTTCGTCGCCCACGAGCGCGACGGCAAGGCGATCGCCGACCGGCTCGACGCGCCGTTCTTCTCCCTGCCGAGCAACGTCCCCGACGCGCCGTTCGACGTCGTCGACGTGAGCCTGCTGGTCTGGAAGGAGCGCGCGCTGTGGTGGCCCGAGCGGCGTGGCCTGGTCGTCGCGGAGTCGATCGGCACCGCGCCACACCTCGCGGTCGGCCCCGGGCCAGCGGGCGTGCACCCGCTCCGCCGTGGCTTCCCGCCGGCCGGGCCGCTGAAGGCGCTCGCCCCGGAGCACCTGCTCGTCGGCCACGGCCACCCGGTCCACGGCCCGGACGCCACGACCGCGCTCCAGGAGGCGCTTCACCGTTCGAGACGTGACATACCGACGCTCGTCGTGAAGCTCCCGGGCATCTTCCGGAGCATGCAAGGCCGACGCTGAGGTAGGTTGCGACCCATGTTCACCCTCGACCACGACCCCGTCGACGGCAGCCACCTGATCGTCGCCGGCGGCGAACTCGACCTCGGCGCCACTTCGGAGATGAGCGCGATCTTCGCGATGGCGGCCGCCGGCCCGCAGGACGCGGTGGTCCTCGACCTCTCAGCGGTGGACTTCATCGACTCGAGCGCGCTCGGCACGATCCTCCGCGCCGCGCAGTCCCTTGAAGCGTCCGGCAAGCGCCTGCACGTCGTCGTACCGGACGGTCCGGTGCGCCGCCTGCTGGAGATCACGGGCACCGCCTCGCGCTTCTCCCTGCACGGGACGCGCGACGACGCGTTCGCGGCTGCTTAGAGCCGTTCCTGCTCCGCACGGACGCGCTCGAGCCCGCTCAGCGCGTCGGTGTTCCCCTCGGCCGCCGCTTGCTCGTACAGCAACGCGGCGTCGTCCAACCGGTCCTGGTTCTCGCGCACGAGGCCCAGCCAATACAGCGCGTCGGCGTCGCCCCGGGCGACCGCCGGCGCGAGCACCGACGCCGCCTCGGCCTCGCGGCCGTGACCGATCAGGAAGCGGCCCAGGCCGGTGTCGGCCTCGCTCGAGCCGGCCGCCAGCGCCGTGCGCCACGCCGCCTCGGCCTCTTCCTCACGGCCTTCGATCTCCTCGAGCAGGTCGGCGAGCAGCCACCAACCGTCGGGGTCGCCGGCCTCCGCCGCGGCGCGGCACGCGTCCTCGGCGTCTTCCTCACGCCCCGGGAGCCGTGTGAGCAGCTCGGCGAGGTTGTAGGCCGCGGTGACGTGCCCGGACTCGGCCGCCTCGCGGTAGAGCTCCTCCGCCTCTTCGACCTGCCCCGCCTGGACCGCGATGTAGGCGCGGGCGAAGAGCCCGTCAGCCTCTGAGGACCACATCGCGCGTGAGGGCGTCGAGGTCCGGCAGCGTCACGTCCGCGAGCGCCAGCGCTGCGTCGGACGGCGGGAAGTGCGGGTTCGGGATCGCGATCACGTACAGGCCCGCGGCGTGTGCGGAGCGCAGGCCGGCGTCGGAGTCCTCGATCGCGGTCGCGGTGTCGGCGCCGAGGCGGCGCAGCGCCTCCTGGTAGACGTCGGGCGCCGGCTTGCCGCGCGCGACCTCCTCGGAGGAGACCGTGGCCTTGAAGCGGTCGGCGACGCCCATCTCGCTGAGCACGAGGTCGATGATCGGGCGGTTGGAGGACGACGCGAGCCCGAGCGTGAACGCGTCGGCCATCCGCTCGACGGCCTCACGCGCGCCGGGCAGCAGCGGCAGCTCGGCCTGGTACTCGCGCAGCATCGCGGCCACGACCGCCTCGTTGATCTCGTCGACCGTGAGCTGCACGTGGAGTTGCTCGATCAGGTAGACCGGCCACTCCTTCGAGCTCATCCCGAGCATGTCCGTGGTGGCGCTGTCGGTCCACTCGCCGCCATGCTCGGCGACGACGTCCTTGCGCGACTGGTCCCAGACCTGCTCGGAGTCCACGAGCACGCCGTCGAGGTCGAAGATGACGGTGGTCATGCCACCACTCCGGCGACGGCGTCGAGCACGGCGCGGACCGCGGGGTTGGACTCGGCGCCGCCACGGCAGGCGGCGAAGACGTGGCGCTTGGGCGGTTCTCCGGTCAAGGGGATGATGGTGACACCCGGCGGGGTCACCGAGTGCGCGAGCCGGGGCACGAGCGAGACGCCGAGCTCGGCGGCGACGAGCCCCATCACGGCCTGCCAGTCGCCCGAGCGGTGCACGATCCGCGGCGTGTAGCCCGCGCGCTGGCAGCCGGCCATGAACACCTCGTCGCACGACCAGCCGACCGGCGGCGCGACCCACTCCGCGTCCTGCAGCTCGGCGAGGTCGAGCGTCTCGCGGCCGGCGAGCGGATGGTCGACCCCGAGCACCGCGTCCAGCACGTCGCCGAGCAGCTCCTCGCGGTGAAAGCGCGGATCGTCGCGGCGCGGCGCGGAGCGGCACTCCATGCTGAGGATCACGTCCACGTCGCGGTTGCTGAGCAGCACCATCGACTCGTCCGTCTCGGCCTCGTGGACGCACAGCTTCACGTTCGGCGCGGCCTCGCGGAGCGAGCGGACGGCGGGCGCGAGCAGGCCCGCGAGCGCGGTCGGGAAGCCGCTGACGCGCACCTCCCCGCGCGGCGTCTGGTCCTGTGCCGCGAGCTCGCCCTCCATCTGCTCGACGCGGGCGAACAACGCGTCGGCGTGGCCGAGCAGCACGTGGGCGGCGCCGGTGAGCCGGACGGTGCGGCCGTTCGGCTCGAGCACGGCGTGCCCGACCTCACGTTCGAGCGCGGAGAGCTGTTGGGAGACCGCGCTTGACGTCAAGTGCAACGCGTCAGCGGCCTTGGCGAGCGTTCCGTGGTCGGCCACGGCGCGCAGCGCGCGGAGCTTGCGGAGATCGACCATCAAGGCGATCTTACGGGTTCCGTTCAGAAAGTCCACTCGCTCTTGCCGGTTGGAGCCGTCACCGTCTGGTCCATGCCCCGCCGTCATGTCGCCATCGCCGTCCTCGTCGCGCTGACCTGGGGCGTGAACTTCGTCGTGCTCCACGTGGGTCTGGAGTCCTTCCCTCCCCTGCTCTTCACCGCCCTGCGCTTCACCCTCGTGGCGCTGCTGATCCCGTTCGTGCCGCGACCGGGCGTCTCCATTCCAGCCGTGATCGCCGTGGGCCTATTGATGTCCGCCGGGCACCACGGGCTCGTCACGCTGGGCATGCACGAGGGCATGCCGGCGGGCCTGGCCTCGCTGGTGCTGCAGCTGCAGGCGGCGTTCACGATCGGCTTCGCCGTGCTGCTGCTCGGCGAGCGGCCGCGGCGCACGCAGCTGCTGGGCGGCGTGATCGCGTTCGCCGGGATCGCGATCATCGCCGCGGGGCGCGGCTCCCACGTCCCGCTCGGCGCGGTCCTGCTGACGATCGGCGCGGCGTGCTCGTGGGGCATGGGCAACGTCGCGGCGCGCAAGGCGGCCTCCCCCAACCCGCTCGGCCTGCTGGTGTGGTCGAGCCTGGTGCCGCCGATCCCGCTCTTCTCGCTGTCGGCGATCTTCGAGCGCGGCGAAGTGGTGTCGATGGACGCGTCGGGCGTCGCGGCGCTCGCGTACGTCGTGATCCTCTCCACGCTCGGCGGGTTCGGCGCGTGGGTGTGGCTGCTCAAGCAGCACCCGGCCTCGACGGTCGCGCCGTTCACGCTGCTCGTGCCGGTGTTCGGGATCGCCTCCGCGTGGCTGTTCCTGAGCGAGGTGCCGACGGTGACGGAGCTGCTCGGCGCGGGGGTCGTATTGGTCGGGCTTTCCTTCACGGTGGGGTTGACAGCGCCGCGACGCAAGCGCGAGGCTGAGCCATGCGCCTCTCCCGTTGCGTCGCCCTTGCCGCAGCCGTCGTCGCCCTGATCGCCGCTCCATCGGCCCAGGCGGCCGTCTCCAGCTACCGCGTCGACGGGGTACGCACGCAGGCGCAGCGGGCGGCGGTCGCGCGGACGGGTGCCGCGATCGTGGCCGTCGACCACGGCTCGGTGACCGTGACGGCGTCGCGTTCTGACCGGCGCGCACTCCGACGCGCCGGGTTCAAGGTGGTGTCTCGCGCCCGGGCGAGCGACTTCCCGGCCGCCGACGCGGCGTACCACAACTACGCGGAGGTCTCGTCCGAGACCGCGGCGTTGATGACCAACTACCCGACGCTGGTCTCGCGCTTCAGCCTCGGGACGACGTACGAGGGGCGCGAGATCTGGGCGCTGAAGATCTCCGACAACGTCGGGCTGGACGAGAGCGAGCCCGAGGTCCTGTTCACCGCCAACCAGCATGCGCGGGAGCACCTGACGGTCGAGATGGCGCTCTATCAGGCCAACGAGCTGACGTCCAAGTACGCGACCGACGCGCAGATCCGGGCGCTGGTGGACTCGCGGGAGATCTGGATCGTGCCGTCGGTGAACCCTGACGGCGCCGAGTACGACGTCGCCACCGGGTCCTACCGCTCGTGGCGCAAGAACCGGCAGCCCAACGCGGGCTCGAGCGCGGTCGGCACGGACCTGAACCGCAACTGGGCGTTTCAGTGGGGCTGCTGCGGCGGGTCTTCAGGGACGACGTCGTCGGAGACCTACCGCGGGCCGTCCGCGTTCTCGGCGCCCGAGACGCAGCGGGTGCGGGACTTCGTGAACTCGCGCGTGGTCGGCGGCGCGCAGCAGATCAAAGCCCACATCGACTGGCACACCTACTCCGAGCTGATCCTGTGGCCGTACGGCTACACGACCGCCAACACGACCTCGACGCTGACCGCCAACGACCAGGCGGCGCTGTCCCGGCTCGGTCAGAACATGGCCGCCACCAACGGCTACACGCCCGAGCAGTCCAGCGACCTCTACATCGCCGACGGCACGATCAACGACTGGCTCTGGGGCCAGTACAAGATCTTCAGCTACACGTTCGAGATGTACCCGCGCACCTCGAACCCGGGCTTCTATCCGCCCGGCTCGGTGATCGGGCGCGAGACGACCCGCAACCGCGCGGCGTTCATCCAGCTGCTCGACGCCGCCGACTGCCCGTACGAGGTCCTGAGCCAGACGTGCGGGACCACTCCGCCGCCGACGACGGTCTACAGCGACACGTTCGAGTCGGCCACGGGCTGGACCGTGCTGAGCGACACCGCCACGACCGGGCGCTGGGAGCGGGCGAACCCGGCTGACACGAACTCCTCGGGCGCGAAGCAGCTCGGCACGACGGTCAGCGGCTCGTTCGACCTCGTGACGGGGCCGCTGGCGGGCTCCGACGCGGGAACGTACGACGTCGACGGCGGCCAGACGTCGATCCGCTCCCCGCAGATCACGCTGCCCGCCGGCAACCGGACGCTGACCTTCAGCTGGTACCTCGCGCACGGCTCGAACGCTTCCTCGGCGGACTACTTCCGCGTGCGGGTGAACGGCACGGTCGTCTTCCAGCAGCTCGGCGCCGCCGTGAACCGCAACGGCGCGTGGGCGACGGCGAGCGTCCCGCTGACCGGCGGCCAAACGGTCACGATCACCTTCGAGGCCGCCGACGCCGGCGCTGCCTCGCTCGTAGAGGCCGGCGTCGACGACGTGAGGATCAGCTAGTTCGGCGCGTGGACCCCCGGCGCGTCGTAGCTGTGGTTGCGCCCGAAGACCTGGATCCGGGCGTCGCCCTGGCCGGGGGTGGCGCCGGCGGACACGAGCTGGCAGACGCCGCCGGGAAACGGGGTCGGTGAGGCGTTGCGGCCGTACGGGTCGGTCCACCATAGGCGCGTGCCGCCGGGGTTCTCGACCTTCGTGCCCGCCAGGTAGACGTCGCGGCGCGTGCCGTCGAAGGGCGAGCGGGCGTCGTCGAACGGGGTGCCGGTGATGGCGTTCGCGCAGTCGACGCCGTTGGCCTTGTCGCCGTCCGCCGCCGTCTCCCAGCACAGCGGGAGCGTGCGGCCGATCGTCGTCCCGGTCGACGCGTAGCGGCTCGGGTTGAAGACGCCGAAGCTCGTCTCGAAGCGCGCGAGCGGTGCGCCACCGGGCAGCTCGAGGGCATTGATCGACGTCCACTTCTCGTACAGCGCCCAGACGGAGGTGGTGCGGCCGGACGGGACGAGCACGTTGCGCTCGACGCACTCGCGGTCCGGGATGAGCCGCGCGCCCGGGCCGGCCGGATAGCCGTTGTCGACCGTCGTGATGCGCGTCTCGGGCTCGCAGCCGCGTCCGTACACGCCCGGCTCGCCGAAGCGGGAGACGGTGGTCGAGATGACCTCGGTGCCGTCGCTGCAGCGGACCGCGTACACGAGCTCGTGCGCGTTGTTGGAGAGCGCGTCGGGCGAGTGACTGCCCTGGTGGACCGACGTCAGGTAGTCGCACGTCGTCCCGAGCGCGGCGCCGTCGGGCCCGAGCAGCGCGACGTCGTTCGCGACCGACACCTTGTAGCCGACGTGATCCTCGCTGCGCTTGGCCGTGCCGGGGTTGGCCGCGGCGAACGCGTCCAGCGCCTCGGTCGAGGTGCCGAACGGCAGCCCGGCGTACTGCTCGTAGCCGGGAGCTTGGAGATGGTCGGCGACCCAGGCCTCGATGTCCGACGTCTTCGGGTCGTCGCCGTGCTCATGGCCGAACGTGCAGGCGCGGCCGGTGCCGGGATCGATCGTGGTCGGCGGGTGCCACGTCGGGTAGCGACGCCCGTCGGGCCCGACGACCGAGTAGCGGTCGTGCACGGCGGCCGGGCACGTGTCCGCGGCCGCCGCGACCCATGCGCGCGTGCTCGACGCGACCGACGCGGGCACGGCCGGCAGCGGCTCCGGCAGCCCGTCGCCGGGCGTCGGCGTCGGCGTCGGCGTGACCACCGGGTCCGGCGTCGCCGTCGCGTTCGGAACCGGAGCGGGCAGCGTCACGCTCGGCGTGATCGCCGGCACGGGCGCGAGCGGCCGCGCGGCGATCCGCAGCACGATCGCGCCTTGGTAGCTGCGAGTGCGGGACCGAACCCGGAAGCGCACGACGTCACGCCCGGCCACGCGCGCCGTGTACGCGATGCGCCCGGTCCGCTTGGTGAGCGCCCCGAGCTTGCCGAGCTTCGGCTTGACCACGACCGTCGTCTGCACGCGCCCGCGGCTGCCCAGAACCGCGTTGGTCCGCCCGACCCGGCAATCGAGCTTCAGCGTGACCTTCGCGCCGGCCGTCGTGCTCACCGTGGTCGTCCGGCACGTCCCGGTGGCCGCGCCGGCCGTGTCCGGCGAGAGCGCGGCGACGCCCGCGAGCGCGAGCGCAACGAGCCCGGCGCGCGCCGGGCTGCGACGAGCGCAGCCGCCGGCGGCATCGCCGCGCCAGGTCACGGCGCGGCGTGCGTTGTTCGTGCGCGTCATCGGGCGCGGCCTCGGACCGTGATCGTCACGGTCCGCGTCGTCGTCGTGCCGTCCGGGTTCGTCACCGCGAGCGTGGCCTTGCCGGACACGCGCTTGTGGCGGCCCAGCGAGCGGCGCTGCGCCGCGGTCAGCGCGACCGTGACGCGCATCGTCTTGCCCGGCTGCGCGGTGAAGCGCACGCTGCGGGAGACGCCCGCGAGCTTGACCGTCGCGCGGCCCGTGCAGGCGCCGCCCGTCGCGGCGCAGCGCAGCGACAGCGCGACGCGGCCCCGCGCGTCAGGCGTGAGTGACCGGGCCGCGAGCGAGACCGAGGCGCGTTTCGGGGCCGGCGCGACGGGGGTCGGCGTGGGCGTCGGGACTGCCGGGATCGGCGTCGCCGTGACCGTCGGCTCCACCGTCGGCGTGGCCGTGGGGGTCGCGGTCGGCGTCGGGGCCGGCGGCGCGGCGCCCGGGACGAGCGCGACCGTGACCTCGCCCGCGCGGGTGCGGTTCTGGCGGTAGGCCATGTCGGCCCCGAACGCGAAGTCCGCGGCGCCGTTGCCGTCGATGTCGCCGACGTTGGCGACCTGGCGGCCGAACCGCTCGCCGCCGCTCACGCCGGCCAGCGGCGCGAGGTCGGCGAGCGCGACGTAGCGGGTCGCGTCGTTCAGGTTGGCCGGGACGATCGCCGACACGCCGGCCGCGTTGTTGGTCTTCAGGGTGCTCACGTCCGCGACGCCCGGGACGAGATAGGCGCTGCCGGCCGTGCCCGCGCCGTACGCCCCGACCAACACGTCGTCGCGGCCGTCGTGGTCGACGTCGCCGGCGGGCGCGATCGAGTAGCCCGCCGAGGAGCCCGGCGCGCCGAGGATGCGGAAGCCGCGCGTGCCGAGGTCCGCCGTGTCCAGCGTCCCGGTCGCGCCGCCGAAGATCACGTACGCGGCGTCGCTGTTGGCGGCCGCGGTCGAGTCGGCGCCGAGCAGCACGTCCGCGCGCCCGTCGTCGTTGACGTCGCCGGCCGCGGCGACGCCGATCCCCAGCCGGTGGCCCGCGAACGCGCCGCCGACGCTGAACAGCGCGTTCTCCTCGACCGCCAGATCCACGACCCCGCGCTTCGCACCGCTGATCGCGAAGGCCCGGCCCGACGCGGTGGAGCGGCCCGAGAAGACCCCGGTGTACGCGCCGACCACGAGGTCGCCGACCCCGTCGGCGTTCAGGTCGCCGACCGGCGCGACCGCGGACAGCTGCCCCGGCGTGACGCCGATCAGCGTCAGGAGCGAGCTCGCGGACGCGTCGACCGTGCCCGTCCCCGCCTGCCCGCGCACCACGTAGATGCGGCCGTTGCTGGTGCGTGCCGGCGTCGTGTCCGAGCTGTCGGCGGTGTTCGCCATCAGCGCGACCTCGCCGCGGCCGTCGCCGTCGAGGTCGCCGACGCCAGTCACCACGTAGCCGAGGTGGTCGTACTCGAACGCGTTCGGCGCCACGATCCGGAACCCGCGGGCGCCGAGCAGCCCAAGATCGAGCGGCCCGGCCGAAGCGAGATCACGCGCGCCGAAGACCACGTACGCGGCGCCGCGCGGCGCGCCCGTGCCGGCCGGACGGCCGTCGTACTCGTACGCCCAGGCGCCGATCGCCAGGTCCTCGATCCCGTCGCCGTTCACGTCACCCGCGCACGCCGCGCTGGTGCCGGTCTGGGCGCGCACCTTCTCGCCCTCGATCCGGATCGTGCGCCCGGCCACCGTCGCCGCCAGGTCGGAGCTGCCGAACCGCGGCCCGCCGAAGGTCACGTAGGTCGCGCCCTCCCAGGAGGACTCGGCCGGCGACACCGACCACAGCGAAGCGCCCGTGATCACGTCGTCGAAGCCGTCGCCGTTGACGTCGCAGCCGCCCGACAGCGCGGCTCCGAGGTTGTCGCCACCGTCACCGACGAGCCGGGCCACCGGCTGCTGCGCGAGCACGAACGGCCCGAACGGGTCAGCGTCGAGGCCGCCGATGCCGACCCGCCCGCTGACCCGCGCCAGCACCGGCGCCAGCCCGGGCACCGGCAGCTCGAGCCGCGCGGTCCGCCAACCGGGGTCACCCGCCGTCAACGCCACCGTCAGAGCACAGCTCCCACCCGGCGCGACCGTCTGCCCGGAGCACCCGTCCGCAGACGCGACGAACCCGGCCGCCGAGAACTTCGCCGCGCCCAGCACCAGCGCCTCGTTGCCCGTGTTGCGCACGGTGAACGTCTCGCCACCCGCCACGTCGGCACTCGCGGGTGAGATCGCGGCGATCGGCTCCGTGCCCTCGCCGGCCAGCGCGACCAGGTGCGGCTTGTGGCCGGCGATCATCACGAAGCCGGACTTCACGCCCGCCGTCGTCGGCGCGAACGACACCTCGACGTCGCACGACGCGCCCGCCTCCAGCGTCTTGGAGCCGCAGCCGTCGGTGCCCTTGACCCACTGCGACGAGAGCGTGACCGCGCCCAGCGGGTACGGCTCGGCGCCGTCGTTCGTGATCCGCACGACGCGCTTGACCGACGTCCCCACGCGCTGGCCCGCGAAGTCGACCGGCTGCGCCGACAGATGCCGCCCGAAGCCGGTGATCGCCCCCGTGACGAACGTCGGCCCATTGGTGACCGTGGTCAGCGTCGTGGACTTCGACCCCGTCGACGTCGGCTTGAACGCGACGATCACCGTGCAGGTCTGGCCCGCGGCGAGCGGGTTCCCGGCGCCACGGTCCGCGCAGGTCCCGGCGAGCGAGAACTGGTCGGTCTGCGCTCCGCCGAGCGTGCTCGAGATCACCCAGACGGGGTCGGTGCCCGTGTTCGTCACCACGTACGACCGGCTCGCCGGTGCGGTGGCCGTGTTGATCTGCGCGTCGCCGAACGCCTGCGTGCCCGTCGGCCCGGTGGCCGTCGGATCGGCGAGCGCCGGTGGAGCGAACAGCAAGAGACCAGCGAGTGCGAGTGTCAATCCACGCATGGAAGCCTTTCCACGCGTCCGTGTCAGGTGACCTGGACGAAAGAAGTTAGGGTACCCTTACAAGGCTACCCAAGCTCGCAAATCACGCCACAGCGCGCAAACGGCGCAACGGCTTCCCGCGCAGCGCCCGGACCACCGACTGCAGCACGGCCTCGGACTCGTCCGCGCGGCCGTCGGTGATCGCGCCGACGATCCCGCGCTTGCGCGCCAGCACCTCGGACATCTGCTCGTCGATCGTCTCGGCGGCGAGCAGGTACCAGGCCGTGACGGCGTCGCGCTGGCCGATCCGGTGCAGGCGATCCTCGGCCTGGTCGTGCATGGCCGGCGACCACTCCAAGTCCAGGAAGGCGACGTTCGACGCGCGGGTCAGCGTGATGCCCTGCCCCGCGACGCGCGTGGAGCAGACGATCAGGTTCGGCCCGTCGGGGTCCTGGAAGGCCTGCACGGCCGCGTCGCGCTCGGTCACCTTGTCCGCGCCGACCACGTGCAGCGCGTCCGGGAAGCGCGCGACCACGCGCTCCTGCAGCTCCCGGTGCGACGCGAACACCACCAAGGGCTCCTCGGACTGCATGAAGTCGTCGATCCACGCCAGCGCCGCGCCCAGCTTCCCGCGCCCCGCGAGCTGGCGCAGCGTGTTGAGCTGCGCGAGCCGCTCCGCGCGCAGCGTGGCCGCAACCTTCGCCTCCAGCTCCCCGAGCTCGATCGGCTGCTCCTGCAGCCACGCGACCACGTCCTTCTCGGCGAGCCGGTACTCCTTCTCGTTCTCGAGCGCGACCGGGACGATCACCTGGCGCTTCTCGGGCAGCTGCGGGAGCACTTCCTTCTTGAGCCGGCGCACGAAGCACGTGCGGCGCAGGTGCCAGTGGATGCGCTCCTCGGCGCCCGCGCCCTGGAAGCGCCGCTTGAAGCGCGCCCCGCTGCCGAACTCCTCCAGCCGGCCGAGGATCCGCAGCTGCGCGATCAGCTCGTCCGGGTGGTTCATCACCGGCGTGCCCGTCAGGCACAGCTTCAGCGCGCCCTCGGGCAGCGACTCGGCCAGCCGCCGGACCGCGCGCGTGCGCTTGGCGGCCGGGTTCTTGACGTAGTGGGACTCGTCGAGGATGAGCGCCTTCGGCCGCGCGACCGCCAGCCGCTCGCGGTGCGCGTGGACGATCTCGTAGTTCAGGACCGTGATCTCGGCCTTCGGGATCGCCTTGCCGGTGCCCGACACCACGTGCAGCGTCCGGTGCGGCAGCCACGTCGCGGCCTCGCGCTCCCAGTTGAGCTTCAGCGAGGCCGGGCAGATGACGACGGCGGGATACGCGTCGTCCTCCTCCAGCGTCGCCAGCGCCTCGACCGTCTTGCCCAGGCCCTGCTCGTCGGCGATGAACAGCCGTCGCGACTGGAGCGCGTACCGCACGCCCGCGCGCTGGAACGGCCGCAACTCGCCGCCCAGACGGGGCTCGCAGCTCAGCACCTCGCCGTCGGCGGCGCGGGAGCGGCGGACGTCGTCGATCGCCGCGTCGTGCTCCGTGCGCAGCCGGCCGAGCGCCTCGCGGGCGTTGGAGCCGACGTCGATGTCGTGCAGGCGGATGAAGTGCTCGAGCGGCTCGAGCAGGTACGGGTCGATCGGCAGCGTGCGGCCGTGCGCCTCGGCGGCGGGCAGCTTGACGAACGCCCCGACCGTGTCGGGGTCCCAGTTGACCTCGAGCTTGAAGCGCGACTCGCCGTAGCTCTCGACGAGCATCAGCGTCGCGGGCGCGGGGTCCAGCCCGACCTGCAGCTTGGTTGCGCATCGCAGCGCGCGCTGGTCCATCCGCGCGCCCGGCAGGTCCAGCAGCTGCTCGGCGACCTCCTGCGTGAACGGCAGCCAGCGCCGGTCCCCACGCTCCTCGGCGACGGCGGCGAGTTCCTCGTTCAGGTCGCCGGCGATGGCGTCGAGGACGAACCAGCCCTTCGCGTCCCGCCGCGCGGTGGTGACACGTCCGACCCAGCCCTTGACGGCCTTCGCGAGCCACTCGGAGACGTCCGGCGCGACGTCCAGCTCGGGGAAGCGCTCGAGTACGCCTTGCACGTACGGCGCGGTGGCCTCGGCGCGTGGCGCCCACCACTCCTTCGCTTGCCAGTCGAAGCGCCGGCCCGGGATCGAGCGCACGGCGTCGACGATGTCCGCCCGGTACGGGAAGCAGAACACCACCGAGTCGTGCCCTTGGGCGTTGACGCGGAGCTCGACGTGGTGGACCGGGTCGGCTTCTCGCACCCTCCAACGGTACCTAGGCCAACACGTGGCGCTCGATCGTCGCCGCAGTATGCGGCCGAAGATCGTGGAACACGTGGCGCCGGCCCGCGAGCGTGCGGACCGTCAGCTGGGCGCGCTTGCGCCGGACGCGATGCTTGGCCTCGGCGACGTTGCGGAACGTGAGGCTGTGCACGCGGGACACGGGCGCGTCGTCGAGCAGCCACAGCAGCCGGCGGTCGGTGACGGCGAGGATGGCGCGCGGGGACGCCCAGGTGGACGTCGGCGTGACGAGCTTGACGTCCTCGCCGCGGAACAGGTGCGAGAGGAGCTCGGGGCCGAGCGCGAGCCGCAGCGCCGGCAGCAGCCAGTCGCCGGGTGCCTTGGCGACGCCGGCGGGCGACGTCTCGAAGCCGATGGGGCTCGCCTGGCCGTGCTGCGCGGCGGCGCGCGCGAGGTCGTAGGCGGCGTTGAGCTCCGCCATCCGCTCCGCGCCCTCCTCCCCCGCCTTGTCCGGGTGCCAGCGCTTCGCCGCCTCCCGGTACGCGGCCACGACTTCCGCCTCCGCCGAGCCGGGACGCACTCCGAGCACGGCGTACGGGTCCATGGCGGTCATTGTGACGAGCAAGACCGGGTACCGTCCCCGGGCATGCGGGTCCTGGCGCTTGCGGATCGCCCGTTCCACGCCGACGTGGCGAAGCTCGCGGCGAACTACGACGTGGACGCGATCCTGACGCTCGGCGACCTCCAGCCCAGCTGGCTGGAGTCGCTGGACAAGTGCTGCCAGCCCAAGCTCGGCGTGTACGGCAACCACGACGACGAGCCGTACATGACCTACTTCGGGATCGACAACCTGCACCTGAACCAGCTGGACCTCGGTGAGCTGTCGTTCGCGGGCTTCGAGGGTTGCGTGTCCTACAAGCGCTCGGGCATCGCCCGCGTCGGGCCGTCCTACACGCAGCGTCAGGCGAAGCGGCTCGTCCGCAAGCTCCCGGCGGCCGACGTGCTCTGCTGCCACTGCCCGCCGCGTGGCGTCAACGACGATCCCGAGGACCCCGCGCACATCGGCTACGAGGCGCTGCGCGAGTGGGTGGACAAGTACCGCCCGCGCTACCTCCTGCACGGGCACGTCCACCCGCGCCCCGGCACGGTCCTCGACCACATCGGCGACACGAAGGTCGTCTACGTCAACGGGGCCAAGGTCCTGAACCTCGTCTAGAGGTGGGGACAACCGAACTCCGCGCTGACCTGCTGCCCGCATGTGCGCACGGTCGATCGTGGGCAATCTTGAAGGGGTGACCTCACGCAGTTCTGCCGCACTGACGTACGCCGGCGTGACCGGTGTCCTCGCGTTTCTCGCCTTTCTCGCCGGTGGCGGGACGTTGTGGGCGAGCGCCCGCTACGACGACGGCTTCTGGGCCACCGGCGGCGCCGCGTCGCTCGGCTGGGGCCTGCTCGCGCTCGGGTTCGCGGCGGTGGTCGCCACCGCGATGCTGACGCTCAACGCCACGCGCCCCGAGCCGCGCTCACCGCGCTAGCGCGCCGACCACTTCCTGCCACCAGGCCTTCTCGGCGGGCGAGGACGCGTTCGCCAGCCGCCGTCGCGCGAACGCCTGCAGCTCGCCGGCCGGTCCGATCGCCATCAGCGGCCCGGACACGCCGTAGCGCCCGTCCTCCATCGCCACCAGCGCGCCCGGCTCGTCGCGCCGCGTGCGGAGCTGCTCGACCACGTTCTGCCCCGCGAGGATCTTCGGCCGCTGCGGATCGCCTTCCTCGGAGGACCAGGGCCGAATCGTCGTCACCGAAGGGCGCGAGCGCGGCTGGCGGCGTGGCCGCTCGGGCGGGCCGACCGGGCCGGTGCGCCAGCGCCGCATCAGCTCGCGGAAGTCCATCGCGACCTCCTGGCGGACGAGCACGTGGAGCTGGTCGTGCTCCTGGATGATCGTGGACCCTCGTGGAGGGATCGCGCGGTCGCCGCGGACGATCACGTTCAGGAGCGCTTCCCGCGGCAGGCCGAGCTCGCGCACCGGCCGGCCCTCGATCGCGTCGCCGTTGCGCACCGGGAACTGCATGGTCTCCGCGCCGAGGCGGTTCAGCAGCACGGGCTCCACCAGCGGCGCCGGGATCGCGGCCTCGTCGCTCGTCACGCCCAGCCAGCGCGCGACGGGCTCGATCGTCAGCCCCTGCAGGACCGTCGAGAGCAGCACGACGAAGAACGCGACCTTGAAGATGTCCTCGCCGTGCGGGAGCCCTTCGGTGACCGGGAAGGTCGCGAACACGATCGGGGTCGCGCCACGCAGACCCGCCCAGCCGAGGATCAGCCGCTCCGGCAACGAGAAGCCGTACGCGACGAGCACCGCCGCCAACGGGCGCGCGATCACCGCCGTGACGATGGCGATCGCCGTGCCCTCGGGGATGAACTCGATCAGCTCGCGCGGGTTCACGAGCAGGCCGAGCAGCAGGAAGAGCGCGAGCTGGGCGACCCACGCGAGCCCTTCGTGGAAGGTGATGATCGTGCGCCGTGCCGGCGACGACGCGGACCCGATCACGAGCCCGGCGATGAAGACGGCGAGGAAGCCCGTGCCGTGCGCCTCCGCCGCGCCACCGTAGGCGAGCGCCGCGAACGCGACGGACGCGACCGGGTACAGGCCGGCGGACGGCAGCGTGACCTGGCGCAGCACGAACACGCCGAGGAAGCCGACCGCCATGCCGACGGCCGCGCCGATCGCCAGCTCCGAGCCGGCGAGCCACAGCGCGTCCTCGATCCCGTAGTCGCTGTGCTTGATCGCCTCGATGCCGCCGATCACGAGCAAGATGGCGATCGGGTCGTTGACGCCCGACTCGCCCTCCAGCGTGCGCGCGATCTTGCGCCGCAGCGTCGATCCGCGCAGCACCGCGAACACGGCGGCGGCGTCGGTCGCGGCCACGGTCGAGCCGAGCACGAACGCCTCGAGCGTCGTCAGCTCGCTGAACAGGAACAGCGCGGCGACCGCCGTCACGCCCGCGGTGATCAGCGTGCCGGCCGTGGCCAGCGCGATCGACGGCCCGATCACGGGCCGGATCTCCGCCCAGCCGGACGAGAGGCCGCCCTCGTACAGGATCAACGCGAGCGCGAGCACCGCGGCGCCCTGCGCGACCTCGTAGTCGTGGAAGTCGATCAGCGTCACGCCGTCGGTCCCGATGACCATGCCGAGCACGAGCACCAGCACCAGGCCGGGCAGGCGCAGACGGCCCGCGAGCAGCGAGGCGGCGATGCCCGCGGCGAGCAGTGAGCCCACCGCGAGTGCGAGGAAACCGACTTCTTCCACCGGAGGACCCTTTCAGAAGAGCGTGTCGGACGGTGGCGTGGGTGGTGCGTCCGGCGGGTGCAGCAGCTCGGGACCTTCGACTCCGGCCCTATTGACCGCCGGATTCGCGGGTGCTACGGAGACCCGCTCGCTCGGGAACGGGATCAGCAGCCCTTCGGCCTCGGGGATGTCGACCGCCTCGGAGAGCCACATCGCCTCGGCCTCGGGCCCGTCCAGGATCACGGGCATCCGGTCGTGCACGGGCGCGCAGATCTCGTTGGCCTCGGTGGTGAGGATGGCCACGCCCGTGCCGTCGTAGACGCCGGCGAACGCGAACAGCGACCCGTCGTCGACCGTGTAGCGGAACGGCAGCTTTGGCTGGCCCTTCTTCTCGGCCTTGAGCCACTCGTACCAGCCGTCGGCGAGCACGAGGCAGCGGCCGCGGTCCATCAGCCACTTGAAGCGCGTCGCCGCCGTCTCGGACCGCACGTTGATCGGCGCGAACTTGCCGCCCTTGAACGGCCGCAGCCCCCACTGCACGCCGTTGAAGTGGCCGGGCTCCGTCACCGCGGCCACGATCTCCGTCGGGCACACGTTGAAGCGCCCCAGCGTCTCCTCCGACGGCGGGTTGATGAGGCTGAAGCGCTGGGCGATCTCAGGACCGTCGACGGTCGAGAGCGTGTAGCGGCCGCACACTAGGCCGTTTCGACCTCCGCCAGCCCGAGCGACTCGATCGCGGCGTCGCGCAGCTTGTACTTCTGGATCTTGCCGGTCACGGTCATCGGGAACTCATCCACCACCTGAACATAACGCGGCACCTTGTAGTGGGCGATCTTGCCCTTGCAGAACTCGGCCACCGCGTCGCGGTCCAGCGCCGCGCCGGCGCGGGTCTGGACGTACGCCATCAGCTCCTCGCCGTAGCGCGGATCGGGCACGCCGACGACCTGCACGTCGGCGATGTCCGGGTGCCCCATCAGGAACTCCTCGATCTCCCGCGGATAGACGTTCTCGCCGCCGCGGATGACCATGTCCTTGATGCGGCCGACGATCTTCACGTAGCCCTCGTCGTCCATCTGCGCCAGGTCGCCGGTGTGCATCCAGCGCGCGCGGTCGATCGCGTCGGCGGTCTTCTCGGGCTCCTCCCAGTAGCCCAGCATCACGCTGTAGGCGCGGGTGCAGAGCTCGCCGGGCTGGTTGCGAGGGACGATCGCACCGTTCTCGGGGTCGACGACCTTGACCTCGACGTGCGGATGGACGCGGCCGACGGTGCCGACGCGCTTCTCCAGCGGATCGTCGGCGCCCGTCTGCGTGGACACGGGTGAGGTCTCGGTCATGCCGTACGCGATCGTCACCTCCTCCATGTGCATCTCGTCGACGCAGCGCTTCATCGTCTCGATCGGGCACGGCGAGCCGGCCATGATCCCGGTCCGCAGGCTCGTGAGGTCGAACTCGCCGAACTCCGGGTGCTCGAGCTCGGCGATGAACATCGTCGGCACGCCGTAGAGCGACGTGCAGCGCTCGTCCTGGACGGCCTGGAGCGTCGCCACGGGGTCGAAGGCCGGCGCCGGGATGACCATGCAGGCGCCGTGCGACGTGCACGCGAGGTTCCCCATGACCATGCCGAAGCAGTGGTAGTACGGCACCGGGATGCAGACGCGGTCCTGCTCGGTGTAGCGGCAGCCCTCCCCTACGAAGTAGCCGTTGTTGAGGATGTTGTGGTGGCTGAGCGTCGCGCCCTTGGGGAAGCCGGTGGTGCCGCTCGTGTACTGGATGTTGATGGCGTCGTCGAACTGGGTCGCGACCTGGCGCGCGTTGAGCTCCTCCGCGCTGACCCGCTCGCCGCCGCCGACGAACTCCTCCCAGTCGTGGCCGATGAACACGACCCGCTCGAGCCGCGGGCAGTCGTGGCGGACGTCGGCGACCATCCGCACGTAGTCGCTCGTCTTGAACGCGGTGGCCGCGACCAGCATCCGGATGCCGGACTGGTTGAGCACGTACGCGAGCTCGGACGTCCGGTAGGCCGGGTTGATGTTGACGAGGATGATCCCGGCCTTGGCGGTGGCGTACTGGACGAGCGCCCACTCCGCGCAGTTCGGGCTCCAGATGCCGACGCGCTCGCCCGGCTCGATCCCGGCGGCGATGAACGCCCGCGCGCAACGGTCCACGGCCTCGCCGAGCTGGGCGTACGTGTAGCGCAGGTCCTGGTGGACGGAGACGAGCGCCTCACGGTCCCCGAAGCGCGCGATCGTGCGGTCGAGGTTGTCGCCGATCGTGTCGCCGAGCAACGGCGTAGTCGACGTTCCGGATGCGTACGACTGCTCCATCGTGTCTCCAATCTCTCCTTGTCGGAGAGACTAAAGGAGGCTCAGCTGCTGGTGCGCTGGAAACGCTCGTCGGCGGCCGGAACGGTGTCCAGCGCCGTGAGCGACGTGCCGTCGAGCCGGAAGCGCACGCGCTTGGTGCCGCTCGGGGAGCCCGCCTTATCGCCGTCCTTGTAGACGCCGTAGCGCAGCGTGATCGTCGCCTTGCCCTGCTTGGCGACCTTGAGCTCTGAGCTGCGGAACTGCGCGTCCTTGTCCAGGAAGCCGTCCTTGGTGAAGAAGTAGGCCGTGTAGCCGCCCGTGGCGTCGCCGACCGGCCGGCCGATCAGCACCCGCAGCCGTGCGCGCGGGTCGTAGTCCTCCGCGCGCAGGGTCGTGTCGCCCTGCTCGCGGATCGTGTCCACGGCCGTCTCCCGCGCCCGCTTCTCCGACTTGGTCAGCGGCTTGGGCTTGGTCGTCTTCTGCTTGGACCCGCTCTTGGACTTCTTGGCCTTGGGCGTCGCGGTCGGCGTCGCCGAGGTCACGGCCGCGCCGACCGAATCGGTGCCTTCGGGGCGGACCATGTCGTAGATGGCGAAGCCGACGCCCAGGAATGCGGCCGTGGCCAGCAGGCCGAGGATCCGTCGGGTCCAGAGCGCCCAGGGGCTGCGCGCGGGCAGCCTCCGTCGATCCCTTTCCGCCTGCACCCTGCGCGCCTTCGAGTCCATCCCGCCGGGATGGTCTACGAGTTGGAGCGCTGAGTCAATGGGTGACAGAACCTATCCGCGCAGGACCACCCGCTTTGTGAGCGTCTCGGTGCCGACGCTGACCGTGAGCGTGGCCGTGACCGTCACTTTTCTGAGACGCCGGCTCGGCTTGAGCGTGGCGCGTTCGAGCGTGTTGGCGGCCAGCTTGACCGTGCCGCGGGCGAGCACGCGCGATTTGACGCCGAGCCGGCGGGCGTCCCGGGCGCTGACGAGCACGCGCGCGGCGGCCGTCGTCGCCACCGAGCTGCGCAGGCGCAGGTCCAGGCCGCGCTTGGCGAAGCGCGCGTGGCTCACGCGCGCAGGGACGCCGGTGAGCGTGTAGCTGGGCTTGGGCGCGGGCGTGGCCGCCGGGGGCTGCGGGGCCGGGGCCGGGATCGGGGTCGCCGTCGCGATGCTCCCCAGCGGCGTGGCCGTCGGGGTCGCGGTGGCGGTCGGCGTGGGCGTGGGCGTGGGCGTCGCGGTCCGCGTGGGCGTCGCGGTCGCCGTGGCGGTCGCGGTCGGCGTCGCCGTGGGCGTGACCGTCGCGGTCGGGGTGGGCGTCGCCACCTGCACGCTGCGGTAGCTCACGTCCGCGCCCGCGCCGTCGTTCTGGATCCCGAAGTACCCGGCGCTCGGGTCGCGCTCCGGGTGCGGCGACGTGTACTCGTTGATCTTGACCCCGTTGAGCCGGATCGTGATCAGCTGGTCGACGACCTGGACCTCCATCACGTTCCACTGCCCGTGCGGCTTGAGGGCGAGCGCGCGAGCCGCGGCGTCCGCGGCCCGGAACGAGTAGACGCCGCCGGTCGTGCGGCTCGGGTCGCCGTCCGTCGGGTCGATCTGGATCTCGTAGCCCTCGGCGACCGGCTTCCACGGGTCGTCGAACGGGTCCGGGAAGCCGATGAACACACCGGAGTTGTCGTCGTCGCCGTAGATCCGCCACTCGGCGCGGATCGTGTAGGGCGAGACGAGCTGCTGCTTGGCGTACCAGAGCAGGCCCATGCCGCCCCAGGCGTCGATCACGCACTCGCCGGCGCGCGGCTGGAAGCCGCCGGGGCCGGCCATCGTCCAGTCGCCCAGGCTGGGGATGGTGCCGTCGTAGAGCGCGCGGAAGCCGGGCTCGGGCGTCACCGGCGCGCAGGTTGGCACGGCGGCGATCGTCACGTCGAGCGTGGCGGCGGCGGACGTGTTGCCGGCCTTGTCGGTCGCCCGGTAGCGGACCGGGCCGGTCGCGGTGACCGTGATCGGGCCGCTGTAGGTGGCGAACGCGCCGTCGCCGAGCGCGTACTCGACCTTGGCCACGCCCGAGCCGAGGTCCGTGGCGGCGAGCGTCACCGTGGCCTTGTTCAGGTAGGCGCCGGCCTGCGTGGGGATCCCGTCCGGCGCGGCCGTGACCGTCGGCGCGGTCGCGTCCGGGCCGCCGCCGCCCACGAGGCGGAAGTAGTCGAAGCTCGCGTTCGTGACCTGGGCGGGGTCGTTGGTGACCGCGGTCAGGCCGACGCGCGGGGTGCTGAACGAGGACGCGTTGCCCGGACGGCCGATCGGCTGCCACGTCAGGCCGTCGGCCGAACCTGAGGCCGTCACGGTGCCGTTGGCCTGCGCGAGCCGGACATGGAACGTCTTCGGGAAGTCCGCGGGGATGGCGAGCCGGTCCAGGGCCGCGTCGTAGCGCGGGCTGCCGCCGATCTCCTGGACGATCTCCATGAACCGCTCGGTCGGGCTGCGCGCGAGCAGCACGGCCTTGACGTAGTTGTCATCGTCGGCGTAGAGGATCAGCCCGGCCTGCTGGCTGCCCGCCTGCGCGTCGATCGTGACCTTCGTCGTCGCCTCCCACGCGCCGCTCGGCGCCTTCTGGAGGATGAGGTTGGGCGCGTCTCCGCCGCTGCCGTACAGGTCGCCGCGCGCGGTCGGGACCTGCAGGACGCCGCCGCCGACCGTGTGCTGGTTCGTCGAGCGCACGATCGACCACTGGCAGCCGAGGCTCATGCCGTCGAACTCGTCCGTGGTCGCGGCGCAGGGCTGCGGCGGCGGCACGGAGCAGTCGCCGGCGGCGTAGCCCGCGGCCCAGCGGATGCCGCCGGCGAGGTGCTGGCGGAACGCGGGATCGGCGTAGGAGTCCTGCGTGTGGCCCATGCCCGTGTACCACGAGCGGCCGCCCTGGAAGGCGTGGCACCAGGCGATCGGGTGATCGGCGCCCATCGCCCCGCTGCCCGGCGAGTACGACAGCTCGTCCAGGTTGGCGAGGACGTGAACCTTGCCGGTGGGCGACTCGCGGTAGTTGTACCACTCGTCGTGCCGGTTCCAGACGAGTGGGAGATGGCTCGTGGAGGGGTGCGAGCGGTCGGTCACGCGGACGTCCGCGTTCTGGTTGGCCGGGTGGCTGTTGAAGTACGCGCCGACCAGCTGGCCGTACCACGGCCACGAGTACTCGGTGTCCGCCGCGGCGTGCACGCCGACGTAGCCGCCGCCGGCCTTGATGTAGGCCTCGAACGCGACCTGCTGCGCGTCGCTGAGCACGTCACCGGTGGTCGAGAGCCAGATCACGGCGTCGTACTGGTCCAGGTTGGCGGCCGTGAACGCGCTCGCGTCCTCCGTCGCGTCGACCGCGAAGTTGTTCGCCTCGCCGATCGCCTTGATCGCCGTGATGCCCTGCGGGATCGAGTCGTGGCGGAAGCCCGCCGTCTTGGAGAACACGAGGACCTTCTGCGCGTGGGCGGTCCCCGCGCCCGCGAGCAGCACCACAACCATCACCGACAACAGCTGCACCGTGCGAAGCACGTCTCCCCGCCCCTTCTGAACGCGCTTCTAACCGAAGAACGTTTGATACAGGAGAAAGCAGTTCAACGCGATGATCATCCCGGCGA
This sequence comes from Solirubrobacter phytolaccae, assembly GCF_027587195.1. Classification (GTDB taxonomy): domain Bacteria; phylum Actinomycetota; class Thermoleophilia; order Solirubrobacterales; family Solirubrobacteraceae; genus Solirubrobacter; species Solirubrobacter phytolaccae. Next base: position 64,964 of record NZ_JAPDDP010000015.1, read on the forward strand.
CGGTGCTCGCGATGACGGTCGTCAGCGTGCGGTTCACGAGCGCGCCCATGATGTCCTTGCGGCGCGTCAGCAGGACCATCGGCACGAGCGCGAACGGGATGCCGAACGACAGGACGACCTGGCTGATCACGAGCGTGGTCGACGGGTCCACGCCGATCGCGAGCACGATCAGCGACGGCGCCATCGTGATCGCCCGGCGCAGGAACAGGTTGATGCGGCGGTTGATGAAGCCCTGCATGACGACCTGGCCGGCGAACGTGCCGACGCTGGAGGAGCTCAGGCCGGAGGCGAGCAGCGCGACGGCGAACGCGAGCGCCGCGCCACCGCCGAGCAACGTCTCGAAGCCGCGGTGCGCGCTCTCGATCGACTCGACGTCGGTGAGCCCGCTGTCGTGGAACAGCTGCGCGGCGACGACGAGCATCGTCAGGTTGATGATCCCGGCCAGGCCGAGCGCGATCACGACGTCCAGCCGCTGGAAGCGCAGCAGCTGACGCTTCTCGGCGACGTTCTGCGGGGCGATCCGCTTCGACGTCAGCGCCGAGTGCAGGTAGACGACGTGCGGCATGACCGTGGCGCCGAGGATGCCGACGGCGAGCAGCACGCTGTCCGTGCCGTCGAAGCTCGGGATCAGGCCGGCGGCGAAGTCCCCCGTGTCCACGCCGACCTGGAGCAGGTCGTACATGAAGCCGAAGAAGACGATCATCAGGAAGGCGCCGATCGCCAGCTCGAACTTGCGGTAGCCGCGCGTCTGCAGCTCGAGGATCGCGAAGGCGACGACCGCGGTCATCAGGCCCGCGACGAACGGCGGCACGCCGAACAGCAGGTTCAGCGCGATCGCGGCGCCGACGAACTCGGCGAGGTCGGTGGCGATGGCGATCGCCTCCGCCTGCAGCCAGAGGCCGAAGGTCACCGGTTTCTTGAAGTGCTCGCGGCACAGCTCCGGCAGGTTCTTGCCCGTCGCGATGCCGGTCTTCGCGCTCAGGTACTGGACGAGCATCGCCATCAGGTTCGCGGCGACGATCACCCACACGAGCATGTAGCCGTACTTGGCGCCGCCCGCGATGTTCGTGGCGAAGTTGCCGGGGTCGATGTAGGCGACGGCGGCGACGAACGCCGGGCCGAACAGCGCGAGGACGCCCTTGACGCGGCCGCGCGAGCGGGTCTCCTCGAGCGGCGTCTGCGGGTGCGGCGCGGCGTCGGCGGCGCGCGCGGCCTCCAGGACGTTGGGCGGCGGGTTCACGCCGCACGCACCCGCATCGAGGCGGCCAGCCGGCCACCGAGGGCGTGCGTCTCTTCGCCGATGACCACGAACAGCGGGCCGCCGAACGGCTGCTTGTCGACGACCTCCAGCTCGGCGCCCGGCGCGATGCCGCGTGCGGAGAGGTAGCGGAGCATCTCGGGGTCGGCGTCCGCGACGCGCGCGAGCGTGCCCTGGTCGCCCGGCTCGAGCGTGGCGAGCTCCCGCGTGTCGTCCGACGGGAGCGTCAGGTCGGCGGTGGGGATCGGGTCGCCGTGCGGGTCGTGCGTCGGGTGGCCAAGCTTGGCCGCGATCCGCGCCTCCAGCTCTTCGGAGATGACGTGCTCGAGGACTTCGGCCTCGGCGTGCACGCGGTCCCACGGCATCCCCAGCGACACCGCCAGGTAGGTCTCCAGCAGCCGGTGGTGGCGGATCATCTCGAGCGCGAGGCGGCGCCCGCACTCGGTCAGGCGGACGCCCTTGTAGGGCTCGTGGGTGACGAGGTCCTGCTCCACGAGCCGGCGGACCATCGCCGACGCCGACGCGGGCGTGACGCCCAACCGCTCGGCCAGCGCCGTCGTCGTGACCGTGCCGCAGCGCTCTTCGAGCGCGTATATCGCCTTGGCGTAGTCCTGGACGGCGGTCGTGAAGTCGGGCACTAGCGTCCGATTATGGCATGCCTAACTTTGGTTTCAATAGGCCGAGAGTTGAGAGTGCTATGGCGCACAGAGCGATGCTCGCGCCCGCCGCGATCTCCAGTTGGTAGGACACGATGAGCCCACCCACGCCGGCGACGACCGCCAGCGCCGCGGCCAGGGCGAGCACGTGCGGCAGCCGCTGCGCGAGGTTCAGCGCCGCGGCCGCCGGCGCGAGGATGAGCGCGACGAGCAGCAGGTTGCCGAGCCCTTGGACCGCGGCGACCGTGGTCACGGCGAGGATCGCGAGCAGTGCGAGGTCGGCGCGGCCGCCGCGGCCTTCGAAGCCGGCGAGGGCCAGGCTGCGGTAGGCGAGCGCGAGCGCGATCAACACGCCGACCGACAGCAGCGCGGCCGCGAGCAGGTCGCCGTTGGTGACGCCGAGCAGGTCGCCGAACAGCAGCTCCCCGAGCCGCGGCGGCGTCTCCGGCGAGAGCGCGAGGATGCCGCCGAGCCCGAACAGGCCCGAGACGACGACCGCGACGCCGACGTCCCCGCGCACCGCCGCGATCAGCACGGCGGCGACGAGCACGCCCGCCGCCGCGCCGAACACGAGCGGAATGCCCGCCAGCGCGGCGATCACGAGCCCGGGCAGCATCGCGTGGCTCAGCGACTCGGCCGCGTACGAGCGCCGCAGCAGCAGGATCCACACGCCGAGCGGCCCGCACGCGAGCCCGAGGACGATCGCCTCGACGAACGCGCGCTGCATGATCCCGGACGAGAACATCAGCCGCGTGCCTCGTCGCCCGCCCGCGACGGCCCGGCGCCGCCGCCGCTGATCTCGCGGCGCGCCATCAGTGGTCGTGGTGGTGGTGCGCGACGGTCACGGCCTGGCCCGAGCCGTCCAGGATCACGAGCTCGTCGCCGTACGTCGCCGACAGCACCGCGGTGCTCAGGCAGTCGTCGGGCTTGCCGTACGCGACCTGGCCGTGGTTGAGGCACAGCACGTGGCCCCACGTGCGGGCCTGCGCGACGTCGTGCGTGGCGACGAGCAGCGCGCGCCCCTCGGCCTGCAGCTCGCCGAACACCCGCTCGATCTGCACGACGCTCGGCCGGTCGACGCCCGACAGCGGCTCGTCGAGCAGCAGCACCCGCGCGTCCTGCACGATCGCCCGCGCGATCAGCACGCGCTGGCGCTGCCCGCCGGAGAGCGTGCCGAAGCGGTCGTGCGCGCGGTCGGCGAGCCCGACCCGCTCCAGTGCCTCGTCGGCGCGGACGCGATCGGCCTTGGCGACGCGCTTGAACCACGCCGTCCGCCCGTACGCGCCCATCAGCGCCACGTCGTGCGCGGACACGGGGAAGTCCAACCGTGCCCGCTCGGTCTGCGGCACGTACGCCGGCCGCCCCTCGAGGTCGACGGTCCCGCTGCGGAACGGCAGCTCGTCGAGCAACGCGCGGAAGAGCGTCGTCTTGCCGCCGCCGTTGGGCCCGAGCACCGCGACGATCTCGCCGGGCTGGACCACGAACGTCGCCCCGCCGAGGACGTCGGTGCCGCGCACGTACCCGCCCCGCAGGTCGGTGACGGACAGCGCCGGAGTGCTCATGCGGTGGCTCCCTTCGGCGTGACGATGTGGTGGATGTGCTTCGCCCCGAGCGCGGCAGCGCCGTAGACGAGCGCGCCGAGCACGGCCAGCGCCGGGCCCGGGCCGACGTTGAAGGTGTCGGCCACCGCGATCGCGATCACGCCCTCGACCGCGGTCAGCGCGAAGGTCGCGACCTGCTGCGTGCGCAGCCCCGGCTCGAACAGGCGCACGGTCGCGGCCGGCACCGTGAGCACGACGGTCACGAGGAGCGCGCCGACCGCGTCGATCGCGACGACGACCGCCACGGCGACCGCGACGAGCAGCATGCGGTCGGCGAGCGCGGTCCGCACGCCGCCGGCGCGGGCGGTGTCGGCGTCGAAGCCGGTCGCCAGCCAGGAGCGGTGCATCAACCGGTCGCACACCAGAGCCGCGGCGGCGGCGGCGGCCGTGAGCCACAGGTCGAGCGGCGTCAAGGCGATCAGCGAGCCGAACAGCAGCCGGTCCACGCCGGCGCCGGATTCATACACGTCGCTGGCAAGGATCACGCCGACCGCCAGTGCGCCCACGAGCAGCAGGCCGATGGCGGCGTCCGGATCGATCCGGCGCGTGCGCTGCAGCCGCTCCAAGACCCCGCCGAAGCCGACCGCGCACACCAGCGCCGTCAGCTGCGCGGGCACGCCCCACGGGCCCGCGACCACGAGCCCCGGGAACGTCGCGGTGCCGATCGCGTGCGTGTAGAACGGCAGCCGGCGCAGCACGATCCAGGTCCCGAGCACGCCCGCGATCACCGCGAGCAGCAGCACCTCGATCAGCCCGCGCTGGATGTAGGGAGCCGAGAGGTCAAGCATCGCCGAAGCTGCAGTCCGCCGGCTTGCCCGTGAAACCCTCGACGAGCGCGCGCGTGTTGGCCTCGATCGAGCCGATGTACGTCGCGCCGTCGCTGCCCTCCGGCCCGAGCGAATCGGCCCACAGCTCGGCTCCCACCTTCACGCCGGCCTCGCGCGCGATCGCGTCCTCGACCTTCGCGTTCACGGAGCTCTCGGCGAAGATCGTCTTCACGCCGGTCTCGCGGATCGTGTTCACCAGCGCGTCGACCTCGCCGGCCGACGGCTGCCCGCTCGTCGACAGGGAGGGAATCACGGTCCCGACCACGCGGATGCCGTAGCGGCGCGCGTAGTACCCCAGCGCGTCGTGGCTCGTCACCAGCAGCCGCTCGGCCTCCGGCACCGCGTCGATGCACGCCTGCACACCCCGGTCCAGCGCATGGAGCTGCTCCACGTACGGACCCGCGTCAGCGCCGTCGATCCCCCGCCCGATCGCCGTCGCCGCCTTCTCGGCCTTGCGCGGGTCCTGCCACCAGTGCGGATCGTCGCCCTCGAGCCCGGCGGCGGCGCCCGCGTCGACGATCTTGTCGTCGCTGACGCCCGCGCTCTTCAGCGCGCCGTCGAGCCACTCGTCGGTCTCGCCGCCCGAGCGCAGCACGACGTCGGCCTTGGCCAGCGCCTTCACGTCGGCGGGCCGCACCTCGTACGCGTGCGGGTCGGTGTTGGCGCTCAGGATCGCCGTGACGTCGGCGTCAGGCGCGACGTTGCGCGCCATGTCGGCGAGCTGGGTGGTGGTCGCCACCACGCGCGGACCGCCGGAGGAGGCGCCCTCGGAGGAGGAGCCACACCCCGCCACGAGCGCCAGGAAACCGATGAGAAGGACGCGCATCTTCAAGACGGGACGTCAGCTTACTGAAACTCATTCCCATTTTCGATCGCAGGATCTCGTGCAAGGCCCCAGACCGCTCCAAACCGCACCATGCTGGGTTTGTCTTCTCGATGGACCTCTCCCGCCGCCAAGTCCTGGGGCTCGGCGCGGTCGCCCTCGGCGCGCTGCGACTCCCCACTACCGCGAACGCGAAGGCCGCGTCTTCGCCGCGCCTGTTCGAGCTCGGCCTCGGCAACCTCAACAGCTCCTCCTGGCAGCTGACCAAGCCGCTGAAGGCGCCGGGCCGCTTCGACCTCGTCGGCCTGCGCTGGGCCAAGGGCGCCCACGTCCACGCCCAGGTGCGCGCCCGAGTCGAGGGTGGCCGCTGGACGCGCTGGACCGCTCTCCCCCACCCGCACGTGCCGCTCGACGGCACCGACCCGGCCTTCACCGGCACCGCCGACGAGCTGCAGTTCCGGCTCCGGGGCGAAGCCAAGCAGCTGTCCGCGCGCTTCGTGCGCGCCCTCGGCGACGCGCCCGCACGGCCCAAAGCGCGCGCCAGCCAGGCCGGCCCGCTCGTGATCCCGCGTGACAGCTGGGGCGCCGCCCAGGTGCCGCCGCGTGGCGCGCCGAGCTACGGCGTCGTGCAGGCCGCGTTCGTCCATCACACGGCCGGCAACATCGCCTACGCACCCGAGGAGTCGCCGAGCATCGTGCTCGGCATCGCCCGCTACCACGTCGAGTCCAACGGCTGGAACGACATCGGTTACAACTTCCTCGTCGACCGCTACGGCGCCGTGTTCGAGGGCCGCGCGGGTGGGATCGAGGCCGCGGTCATCGGCGCGCAGGCGCAGGGCTTCAACGACGACACCACCGGCATCGCCTGCCTCGGCACGTTCACCGCGGTCGCGCTGGACGAGCCCGCGATCGAAGCGCTCGCCAAGGTGATCGGCTGGAAGCTCAGCCTCCACGGCGTCCCGGTCCAGGGCCAGGTCACGCTGATCTCCGGCGGCGGCGCCACGAACCGCTACCCGGCGGGCACGCCGGTCGTGTTCGAGCGCATCAGCGGCCACCGCGACAGCAACGAGACCAGCTGCCCGGGCGACCAGCTCTACGCGCAGCTCCCGCACCTGCGCACGCGCGCCGCCCGCTACGCGTTCTCCGCCTCGGGCCTGACGCTCAAGGCCGCGAGCCAAAAGGGCGCCGCGCCCGCCACGGTCTCCGGCCAGCTGCGCTTCGCGGACGGCTCCTCGCCCGCCGGCGCGCCGCTCGGCGTCGAGTACACGACCGCGGGCAGCGCCTGGACGCAGATCTCGACCACGACCGCGGGCCCGGACGGCACCTGGGCGGTCAGCGTGACGCTCCCGGCCAGCGGGCAGGTGCGTGCCGTGTTCGCCGGCGACGCGTCCCGCGGGCGCCTGGAGTCGACGCCGATAACTGTCAAGGTCGTCCCAAGCCTCACGCTGACGACGGACAAACGGCGGGCGAAGCACAACATCGCGTTCGCCGTCTCGGGCGTGCTCACGCCGTCCCAGCCGCGCGTCGAGTGCGTGCTCGAAAAGCAGGTGAAAGGCCGCTGGACGCGGGTTCAGCGCAAGCGCATCAACGTGCGCGGCGGTCGCTTCGCCACGAAGGTCAAGCCGAAGACGCCCGGGCTGTACCGGGTTTCGATCGTCGCGGACGGTGTCGTCCGCCGCCGCACGCTCCGCGCGCTGCGCTGAAGAAACTCGACAGACGTCCGACCAAGGTGGCGTGACGTCTTGGATCCCACGTGGCCGCGCATTGCCCCACGAGGTGTGGGCTGCCCGCCACCGGGCGCTCCTGCTCGTGCTGGCCGCGCACCTGATCGTCCTGCCGGCCTTCGCGGCCACGCGGGGCTGGTCGCTCCCCGCCGCCTGGGCGTTCGACGTCGCCCCCGCCCTCTCCGGCGCGCTCGCCTGCGTTCCGCGGCTGAGCCGCACGGTGCGCTCGTCGCTGTGCGCGACCGCGCTGCTGTGCTGCTCCGCGGTGCTCGTCGTCGCCTGGCACGGCACGACCGAGGCGCACTTCCACTACTTCGTCATGGTCGGCACGCTCGCCCTCTACCAGCAGTGGTGGACCTTCCTGCTGGCGATCGGCTTCGTCGTCGTCCAGCACGGCGCGTTCGGCGCCGTGCACGCCGAGACCGTCTTCTCGCACGACCACAGCCCGTGGAAGTGGGCCGCGATCCACGGCGCGTTCGTCGCTGCCCTGGCGGTCGCGATGCTCGCCAGCTGGCGTGAGAGCGAGCGCGTCGCCGAGGCCGAAGCGGCGTCCGAGGAGCGGTTCCGGCGCGCGTTCGACGACGCGCCGGTCGCGATCGCGCTCGTCTCGCCCCGCGGCCAGGTCATCCAGGGCAACCGCGAGCTGCGCGAGCGCACGGGCCACGTGCAGCCGGAAGGCCTGCTGATCTGGGACTTCGTGCCCGAGCTGGATCGCGTCGAGCTCGCCGCCGCCTGGCCGCCCGCGCCGGACGCGCCCGAGCAGGAACGTCGCTACGTGCGCGCCGACGGCACGGTCGGCTGGTTCCTGTGGCGCTCGTCGCTGATCAGCGACGCGTCGGGCAACCCCGACCACTGGATCCTCCAGGGCGTCGACATCACCGCCCGCAAGCAGGACGCCGAGCGCCTCGACCACCAGGCGCACCACGACGCGCTCACCGAGCTGCCCAACCGCGCCCGCTTCGACACGGTGCTGAAGGCCGCGCTCGCGCCCGGCCGCGACGTCGCCGTGATCTTCGCCGACCTGGACAACTTCAAGATCATCAACGACTCGCTCGGACACCGGACGGGCGACGAGCTGCTGGTCGAGGTGGCGGAGCGGCTCGCGGCCGAGCTGCGCCCGGACGACGTGCTCGCCCGCTTCGGCGGCGACGAGTTCGTGATCCTGCTCGAAGGGCTCGACGGCATCGGCGAGGCGCGGCGCACCGCGAACCGGCTCGCGGCCGTGCTCAAGGAGCCGTTCGTGCTCGCCGGCCACCAGCGGTTCGTCAGCGCGAGCTTCGGCATCGCCGTCGGCAACGCCGACGCCGAGGCGCTGCTACGTGACGCCGACGCCGCCATGTACCACGCCAAGGAGCAGGGCAAGGCGCGCCTGGAGGTCTTCGACGAGTCGCTGCGGGCACGCGCGATGGCGCGCCTGGAGATCGAGGCCGGGCTGCGCGAGGCGATGGCCGCCGGCGAGCTCGAGCTGCACTACCAGCCGAAGATCTCGCTCGCGGACGGCTCGCTCTACGGGCTGGAGTCCCTGCTGCGCTGGCAGCACCCGGTGCTCGGGACGATCTCCCCCGCGACCTTCATCCCGATCGCCGAGCAGAGCGGGCTGATCGTCCCGATCGGCGAGTGGGTGCTCAACACCGCCTGCCGCCAGGCCGCCGAGTGGCGCTCGCGCGGGCACGAGTTCGTGATCGCCGTCAACCTGAGCCCGGTGCAGCTCTCCTCGCCGAGCCTCGCGCGGGTGGTCGACGACGCGCTGCGCGACAGCGGCCTGCCGCCGGCCGCGCTGTGCCTGGAGATCACCGAGACGGCGATCATGGAGGACCCGGAGGCCGCGCGGCGCGTGCTGCAGTCGCTCAAGGCGCTCGGCGTGAAGCTCGCGATCGACGACTTCGGCGTCGGCTACTCCTCGCTGTCCAAGCTCAAGTACCTGCTGCCGGTCGACATCATCAAGATCGACAAGTCGTTCGTCGACGGCATCACCGACTGCCCGGACGACCGCGCGATCATCGCCGCGATCGTCTCACTCGCGCACGAGCTCGGGGCGACCGCGGTCGCCGAGGGCGTCGAGACGGAGGATCAGGCCAACGCCCTGCGCGCGCTCGACTGCCACGTCGCGCAGGGGTACCACTTCTCGCGGCCGTTGCCGGCTTACCGCTGCTTCAGCCAGTCGGAGATCTTGTCGGCGGCCTCGCCGGCCTTGTCGCCCGCCTTGCGCGCGCCGACGCCGACCTCCTCGAAGATGCCCTTGAACTTCTCGGCGTAGTGGTCGGTGGCGTCGGCGGCCGCCTCGCGCGCGTCCGCCTTCGAGCCGCGCTGGACGTACTCGCCGTTGATGATCCGGTCGTACTCGCCCGAGCGGACCCAGTTCATCAGCTCGTGCACGCGGCGGACGGGATACGGGTGCGTCATCTGCAGCTCGCGCCCGAACCGCATCAGCTTGTCCCAGCCCGGCTCCCAGTCGACGTACTCATTGGCCTGGTTGACGAACTCGTCGAGGCTGAGCTTGCGCGACGCGGTGCCGGCCGCCATGACCATCATCGTCTGGCAGGTCGTCATCGGGCTGCGGGTGACGAGCGTCGCCGCGCGGTCGCAGCTGAGCTCCGCGGCGCGGTACCACTCCAGCAGCGCGAGCTTGATCGCCAGCAGCGGCAGGCCCGCGAAGAACGGCAGCCGCTGCAGCGGGCCCGCGCTGAGCCGCAGCAGGATGAACAGCGCCGTCTGGTAGAGCACGTGGTCGGACAGGATGTGCCCGGCCTCGTGCCCGAGCACCGTGCGCAGCTCCTGCGCGTCCATCACGTTGACCGTGCTCGAGTTGAGCACCACGATCGGGTTCTTGGAGCCGATCGCCATCGCGTTGATGAGCGGCCACTGCATGATGTACAGCGGCGGCAGGTACTCGATGTCCAGCCGCGCGAGCGCCGCGCGATGGGAGGCGTAGACCTCCGGCATCTGGTTCTCGCCCAGCCGGACCGCGCTCGCCAGCAGCTCCTGGTAGACGGACCGCTCGCCGAACTCGATCACCCGCCGCAAGATCGTGTCGATCATCGGGATCTGCTGCAGCGCCGCGGTCGCGGCACGGTCAGCAGGATGCTCGTACGCCTTGGGCGAGATGTTGTGGAGGCGCTGGTCCTCGGGAAGCTCGTCGGCGGCCATGTCGCTCAAGGTAGCCGGTCTTTGACGCGAATCACGAGGCGCAGACCGCTCCACGTCTCGTCAATGGCGGCGACCTTGTTGTCCACCAGCCGGTTTCTCAGCGCGATCTCACGAACGACGTCCTCGGTGATGTCGGTCGGCTGCTTGGACGCCTTCTTCGGCCAGGCGATCCACAATCCGGCGTTCTGCTCCATGTGGCTGCGCAGCTTCGGCAGTCGCTGCTCGAACGCCCTGCGCTCGGTGTGGAAGCTGAGGATCACGTCCGCAAGCCCGCTCGCGCGTTGGACGACCGGCACGTCGTGGAGCTCGAACCCCTCGGGCGCGTTGAGCAGCAGCACGCGATGCCCGGGCTTGATCCCGAGCTTCTTCTCCAGCGGTGTGCCGCTGTAGCCCGCGCTCATGACGCCAGTTCGGCGATCACCTTCGAGACCTGGGCGCCCTGCCAGGCGAGGGGTGAGGCGCCTTCGTCCTCGGAGATCAGGCGCGCGTTCGGGATCGCCTCGGCGTAGCGCTGGCCGGTCTCGTACGGGTGCTCGGGGTCGACCTCGTCGCGGCTGGCGACGACGACCGTGGGCGCTTGGATCTGCGCCAGGTCGCTCCAGGCCTCGAAGGGCTTCGAGCGCGGGACGGCGCTGAGCGCGTCGGCGAGTGCTTCCGGGTGCGCGTGGGCGGAGAGGCGCTGGTGCAGGACGCGCAGGATCGTCTCGTGCCACTTCTCGGGCACGTTCGGGGTGCCGTAGGCCTCGACGAAGCCGTCGACGCCGCCGGTGCGCAAGCCGTTGGCGAGGCGGTCCCAGCGCTCCAGGCCGGGGTCGCGCTCGGGCGAGTAGGCCGGGGTGAGGATCGCGAGGCCGGCGACGCGGTCCGGGTGCAGGAGGGCGAAGCGGGTGATCGTGTGGGCGCCCATCGAGGCGCCGGCGAGCGTGGCCTTGTCGATCCCGCGGTCGTCGAGGACGGCGAGCAGGTCCTGCGCCAGGCGGTCGTAGGAGTAGTCGTCGCCGCCGTCGGACTGGCCGTGGGCGCGGGCGTCGTACATGACGACGCGGTGGCCGGCGCGCTCGAGCGCCTTGGAGCCCATGACGACGTAGCGACGCGTCGCCGTCAGCCCGTGCAAGAGGACTACGGGCGAGCCCTCGCCCGCGTCTTCGCCGTCCAGCGTCACCCCGTCCGCGTCGATCTGCATGAGTTCTATCCTCGCAGCGTGCCCATCGACGCCACTGATACGACGTTCGAGCAGGAAGTCATCAAGCGCTCGTACGAGAAGCCCGTCGTTGTCGACTTCTGGGCGGAGTGGTGCGGTCCGTGCCGCTCGCTCGGCCCGGTGATCGAGAAGGCCGTCGAAGATCGTGACGGCGCCGTCGAGCTGGTCAAGGTCGACACGGACGCGAACCCGCGCGTGTCGCAGGCGTTCGGCATCCAGTCGATCCCCGCCGTGAAGGCGTTCAAGGACGGCAAGGTCGTCGAGGAGTTCGTCGGCGCGCTGCCGCCCGCGCAGGTCAACCGCTTCCTGGACCTGCTCGTCCCCTCCGAGGCCGAGGCGCTCGTGGCCGAGGGCAGCGAGGCCAGCCTGCGCCGCGCGCTCGAGCTCGAGCCGAACCGGATCGACGCGAAGGTCGCGCTCGCCCGCCTCGTCCCGCGCGAAGAGGCGGTCACGCTGCTCGCCAACGCGACCGGCTTCGCCGCCGAGGGCCTGCTCGCCCGCCTGCGCCTCGAAGAGGACCCGAACCTCGCGGAGGCGTTCTCCCAGATCGACCGTGGCGAGACCGAGCAGGGGCTGGACACGCTGATCGCCGCGATCGCCGCTTCGAGTGGTGAGCAGCGTGAGGATCTGCGCCGCGCGGTCGTTGGTGTGCTCGACGAGCTCGGCGTGGAGCATCCCGTGGCGCGCGAGGCGCGTCGCAAGCTCGCCAGCGCTTTGTACTAGTTCCTCGGGAACACCCAGGGACTTATCGCGTGGGCCGAAACTGCCAGGGACCCATCGCGTGGGCGCGGGTCCTGTCCTCGCGGGACCCGGGTCGTCGGTGAACGGCCACTCGTGTGCCAGGCGCCGGTCGTGTGGCACCGTTCACCGCCGACCCCCAAACGCCCACGAGGCCACCCGCGCGTGGAGCGGCGCGGAGCGGCGCCGTGGATTGCGCTCGGTGTGGCGGGCGTGGTTGGCGGGCATTACTCAGGGCATGGAGGCGCTTGTCCAGGCGGTGGTTCCCGGCGGGTCGGTCGCAGTGCTGCGTGACGAGATCGGGCTGTGGATCGGGTCCCGGCTCGAGGGCGACGAGCGTTTTGGGGCGACCGCGATCGAGGATCGGCGTGCCGGGAGTACGAGCGGGCCGGGCTGGACGGCCGTCGGCGGCGGGCTGCCGCCGCGCGTCGACCGTGCGGTTGTGCGCGGCCCCGCCGGGCCGGTGGACGCTGAGATCGGCCAGGGCGCGTGGATCGCCGTGCTGCCCGCGAACGAGTCCGGCCCGGCCGTGCGCTTCGAGGACGAGGACGGGCTGCTGGTGCGCGATCCGCCGCAGGGCGCGTCGATCGCCGACGCCACCGACCGCTGCCCGGCCTGCAACGCGCTCGACTGGGAGCTCACGAACGACGCGTGCGTGCGCTGCCGCGCGTGCGGCCACACGTTCCGGATGCCGCTGCTGTACGCGGGCGCCCCGAACGGCGACAACGGCGACTGGCAGCACGTGCGCCCCGACGGTCCGCGCTTCACCCGCGCCCGTGCCGACCGCGCCGCCGACGCGCTCCGCCAGGCGCCCGGCCCGGTCTACGCCGCGCCCGGCGGCCGGCCCGAGATCCGCGGCTTCGGCGGCACCGACGACGCGATCAGCCACATCAAGCTCGCCACGGGTGAGATCGAGGTCGACACGCGCTTCGGCCCCGCACCGGGCGCGCCGGAGGACGCGGCGCGCGCCGCGGTCGCCCAGCTCACCAGCGACGTCGCGTGGCCCGCGCGCTCGGAGCCCGCGATCGCGATCTGGCTCGACGCCCGCCGCCGTGAACGCGAGGAGGCGAGCGCGAACGCCGAGGCGAGCGAGGTGCGGATCGCCGTCGACGGCCAGACCCGCACGTTCACGCTGGTCAGCGTCGGCCGCTGCTGGGCTGCCGCGTGCGGCGGCATCCTCGTGAGCGGGCGCGGCGAGCTGCCCGCCGCGATCCACAGCTACAACGGCAGCACGAGCTGACCGCGGGCGGACCGGCGCACTTGGACGGCCCTTAGAGCGGCAGCACGAGCTGACCGACCGGCGCGACGGGCGCCGGCGGCTTGTCCGGCTCCACGTCGTCGAACGCCGCCAGGCGTACCCCGAGCAGCCGCACCGGCTGCGACGGCGCGTACGCGCGCAGGAGCGTCACCGCCGTCTCCGTGACGAGCTCGATCGCGTTGGTCGAGCCGTCCAGCGTCTTCGCTCGCGTGACCGTCGTCCAGTCGGCCAGGCGCACCTTGATCGCGACGGTCCGTCCTTTGCGGCCCTTCTTCTGCAGGTTCTCGCACAGCTCGCGGGCGAGCTTGCGCATGATCTCCTCCTGCTCGTCGTGCGTCTCGACGTCGGTGTCGAACGTGCGCTCCGTGGACACGGACTTCGCGGCGCCGGACTCCGTCTCCACGGGAGAGTCGTCGTGGAACGAGGCTCGGGCCTTCAGGTAGCGCGCCCAGCGGTCTCCGAAGCGGGCGGCGAGCTGCGCCTCGTCGGCCTCCTGCAGCTGCGCGACGGTCACGTAGCCGAGCTCGGCCAGCCGTTCCGCCGTCTTGGGCCCGATGCCCGGCAGCCGGCGCGTCGGCGCGGCGGCGAAGCGAATGCACGCCTCCTCCCGCCCCATCGCGACGAACCCGGCGGGCTTGCCCAGATCGCTGCAGCACTTGGCGATGAGCCGGTTCGGCCCGACGCCGACCGAGATCTGGATGCCGGTCTCCGTCTTGACCTGCTCGACCAGCTCCCGCAGCACGCGCAGCGGCTTCTCGACGCCAGTGAGGTCGGCGTAGGCCTCGTCGATCCCCATGCCCTGGACGGACTCCAGGCGCGCGCGCACGAGCGTCCACACCTCGCGCGACTTCTCGCGGTAGGCCGTGAAGTCCGGCGGGATGACGACGGCCGTCGGGCACAGCCGGCGCGCGTGGGACGCGGGCATCGCCGAGCCGACGCCGAACTTGCGCGCCTCGTACGACGCGGTCGTGACCACCGAGCGCGGCCCGGAGCCGGCGACGATCAGCGGCTTGCCCTTCAGGTCAGGCTGCTTGATCAGCTCGACGGTCGCGTAGAACGCATCGCAATCCAGATGGGCGATCACGCGCTTCGGGGCCATCCCACCACACGGTAGGGATGACCCCGGACGCGAACGTATGTGCGCCTTAACGCGTGGCCTGGATCGGCCCGTGGCCGCTGAAGCCGAGCTTGCGCGCCGTGGCGGCCGTCAGGTCGTACTCGCGGCCGCCGACGTACGGGCCGCGGTCGATCACGCGCACGCGCAGCACGCGGCCGCGGTGGCGCAGGGTCACCTTGCTCCCGCACGGCAGGTGCTTGTTGGCGACGCCGATCGAGCCGGTCGTGAGCGTGCCGCCACAACCGAGCTTGTTGCCGAACAGGCCGGGGCCGTACCAGGACGCCAGGGCGCGCCGGTACACGTTCAGACGGCCGACGACGCGCGTGGCGCCGGTGCTCGTCTTCACGCGCGCGCGAGCGCTCGTCGGGCGCTTCAATCGCCCACGCAGGGCGTAACGCCCAGCAGCATCCGTGCGGTCACGGTCGATCGTCACCCAGCGGTTGCCCCGCTGGATCTGCAGTCGTGCGGTGCCGGGAGCAGCGAGGCGACCCTTGACGGTCGCGCGGCTTCCGGCGTGGATGTTCAATTGCTTCGCGCTGACGCCCACCTGGGGAGCAGCATCAGCCAAGGCCGGGGTGGTGGCCGAAGCCGTGAGGCACAGCGCACCGGCGCCGAGCGCGCGGAGCAGCGTGGATCGCGGCATGGATCCTCCTGTATCGCTCGTCCGGCTGGGACTCTTTGCCTGCAGGGTGTGTCGGTGATCTCCGCGCGTCTCCTCCCGAGACGCTTGCCCTTCTAGAGATCCCCCACCCGCGAGCACCACCGGGCGCTCACGGCTCGGCAACACCGAACGAGCGTTCTGTTATAGCGGCGCTCGGAGCCGCTTCAACCGCGCGCCCCCCATCCGGAGGGGTCTCACACTGCGACGGCGTATTCGTCCCGCAGGCGGGCGAGCCCGAGCCGGATGCGGCTCTTGGCGGTGCCGAGCGGGACGTGCACGCGGTGCGCGATCTGGTCGGCCGTGAGCCCGCCCCAGTAGGCGAGCACGAGCGCCTCGCGCTGCGCCTCGGGCAGCTTCTCGAGCGCCTCGCGGACCTCGTCGGTCTCCTGGTGGCGGTAGGCGACGATCTCCGGCTGCTCCTCGGCGCGCGGCTCCTCGTTGCCGCCGACGAGCTTCAGGCGGTCGGCCGCGCGGGTGCGGACCTGGGTCTCGCGCCACAGGTCGAGCGCGCGGGAGCGGCCCATCAGGCGCAGGTAGGCGCCGAGGTCGCCGCGGGCGGGATCGAACGCCGTCGGGCGCTTCCACAGGCGCAGGAACACGTCCTGGACGACGTCCTGGGCCAGCGCCGCGTCCCCGATCACGCCGTACGCGGCGGCGTACACCTTGCGGTGGTGGTCGTCGAACGCCCGACGGAAGGCGCCGGGCTCACGGAGATCGGTAGTCACAAACAACGTTATACACGCTGTTGAAGGTTCTGAAACACCGCCTCTGGGAGACTTTCTGACCATGGCACGGCTGACGGGTCTGGATGCGTCGTTTCTCGCGTTCGAGAAGGACGGCGCGCACATGCACGTCGGGTCGGTGCTCGTGTTCGAGGGACCGGCGCCGGACTACGTCGCGTTCGCCGCGCGGATCGAGAACGGGCTGCACTCCGTGCCGCGCTACCGGCAGAAGCTCGCGTTCCCGCCGCTCGGGGTCGCGCGGCCAATCTGGGTTGACGATCCGCACTTCAACGTCGGCTACCACGTGCGCCACACCGCGCTGCCCGCGCCCGCCGGCGACGCGGAGCTGCGGGCGCTGGCCGGGCGGGTGTTCGCGCAGCAGCTGGACCGCGACAAGCCGCTGTGGGAGATCTGGCTCGTCGACACGATGGGTGACGGCCGCTTCGCGCTGATCTGCAAGACCCACCACGCGCTCGTCGACGGGATCAGCGGCGTGGACATCATGAGCGTGCTCTTCGACCTGTCGGCCGACGCGGAGGAGCCGGAGCCCGGGCCGCCGTGGTCGCCGCGACCGGCGCCGAGCGGCGCGGAGCTGCTGGCCGAGGGCCTGATCGAGCGCGTGACCGGGCCGGTGCGCTTTGCGCGCGGGCTGGTGGCCGCGCCGGATCGGGCGGGCGCGGACGCCGGCCGTGCGGTCGCCGGGTTGGCGGCGATGGCCGCGGCCGGCGTGGCGGGTGCGCCGCCGTCGCCGCTGAACGTGCGGATCGGGCCGCACCGTCGCTTCGCGTGGGTCTCGGCCGACCTCGACCAGTTCAAGGCGATCAAGAACGCACTCGGCGGCACGATCAACGACGTCGTGCTGACCGTGGTCACGGGCGCGCTGCGGGCGCACCTGATCCGCCGTGGCCGCGATCCCGAGGGCACGGAGCTGAAGGCGATGGTGCCGATCTCCGTGCGCGCGGACGCCGAACGCGGCGCGCTGGGCAACCGCGTCGCCGCGATGTACGCGCCGCTGCCGGTCGGCCTGCCCGGCGCGCTCGAGCGCTTCCGCACCGTGCACGAGGCGATGGCGGGCTTGAAGGAGTCCGGCCAGGCCGTCGGCGCGCAGGCGATCACCCGCCTGGCGGACGTCGCGGCGCCGACGGTGTTGGATCAGGCCGCCCGGCTGCAGTCCCGTCAGCGGTTCTTCAACCTGACCGTGACGAACGTCCCCGGCCCGCAGCTGCCGCTGTTCATGATGGGCCGCAAGCTGGAGGCGTTCTACCCGAAGGTGCCGCTCGTCCTGAACACCGCGCTCGGGATCGCCATCATGTCCTACGACGGGCACCTGTTCTTCGGGCTGCTCGGCGACTACGACGCCATGGAAGACCTCGACGAGCTGGCCACCGACCTCGAAGCCGCGATCCGCGAGCTGGCGTCCTGCGCCGGCGTCAAGACGTCCCGCAAGCCCCGCCGTCGCGTGCCGGTCCGCACGTGAAGGCGCTCTACGCGCTCGCGGTCGCGGGACTCGCCGCGGGCCTGTGCCTCGTCCTGATCATCGTCCTCGCCTCGCGCGATTCCTCCCAGGTCGACCCGGGCGCCGCGGCCGGCCCGGGCACGCTGGAGTCCGACCGCGGCGCGCAGGTGGTGACCACCGGGCCGGACACACCCGCCTCGGCACCGGACGCACCCCCGACCTCCGGCCCGCACCGCGAGGAACCGGTCGACGCGGACCGCAACGCGCTGACCGACGACCAGATCCTCACCGCCCTCGCGCAGGGCAACGTCGTCATCGCCTACGAGGGCGACCCACCCACGGCCGTGCAGGAAGCGGTGAGCGGGCCGTACGACCCGGAGCTCGCCGCGGCGGGCCAGGCCGTGATCCTGGCCAAGCGCCCGGGCGTCGGCGCGCCGCAGGCCCTGTCGTGGCGGCATCGCTTGGTGGCGACCGGTCCGGAAGACCCGAAGCTGCGCGACTTCGCCGAGGCGTGGCTGGGCCAGGGCGCGCCGACCGGCTCCGGCTAGCCGCGCGCCACGGTCGTGCGCACGACGGCGCAGAGCCGGCCCTCGGCGTCCGACACGTCCGTCTCCCACACCGCCGTCGTCCGACCACCGTGCCGCCGTCGGGCGACCACGTTCATCGTCCCGCCCAGCACCGGCCGCAGGAACGACGTCTGGTTCGTCACCACCCGCCCGTCGCCCGCGGTCAACGCGTCGGCGATCACCGCGTAGACCCCGCCGTGCACCAGCCCGAGCGGCTGCTTGAGGCCGTCGGTGACCGGCACGCGAGCACGCACCTCGGTCTCCGTGGATGAGTCGATTTCCAGGTCGATCAGCGCAGATCCGCTCATGGCTTCACTAGGCTACGAGCCCAGATGCCGGCAAGCCGCGCCACCGCGTTCGACAGGCTGGCGCCCGATCAGCGCGCCGCCGTGGAGCTCGTCCTCCGTCAGGGGCGGTCCTACGGCGAGCTGTCCGACCTGCTCGGGATGCCCGAAGAGACGATCCGCGCCCGTGCGCGCGGCGGCGTCGCTACGCTCGCGCCGGATCTGCCCGCGCCGGGCCGGTCGGGCGAGATCGCCGACTGGCTGCTCGGCCAGCAGTCCGAGGCGCACGCAAAGCGCACGCGCGAGCTGCTGCTGAGCGACCCGGCGGCGCACACCTGGGCGGCGACGGTCGCCGCGCCGCTGCGCGACACCGCCGGCGGCGAGGCCGTGCCGGAGCTGCCGACGAGCCCCGACGCGGAGACGCCGCGCGTCAACGGCAAGAGCCGCCGCGCGGTGACGCGCGACGAGGCCACGCCGACGGACCGCGAGGCGGCGCGCGACGAGACCGCGCCGACACCCCGCGCCGACCAGGCCGGTGAAGACGCGGACGCGCCCGAGCCGCACGCGCCCGTCGGCCACGACGGCGGGTCCTCGTCCCGCCTCGGCGGCGCGCTGCTCATCGGCGCGGCCGTCGTGATCGTCGCTGCGGTGATCGCGTTCGTGTTCCTCCAGGGCGACGACGAGCCGGAGACCGCGGCCACGGGCGACACGCCGACCGCGACCGCGACGCCCGCCACCACGGCGGTCGGCTCCAACCAGTTCGCACTGCGCGGCCCGGCCGGGTCCAGCTCGATCGCCCTGGCGCAGATCTTCGAGGCCCAGGACAAGACGGTGCGCTTCGCGCTCGCCGGGCAGGGCGTCGCGCCGAACGCCGACGGCGAGCGGTACTCGATCTGGCTCACCCGCCAGGACGGCAAGCCGCTGCTGCTGGGCGACGTCAACGAGCCGGTAGCTGAGAACGGCGAGCTGACGGCGGCCGGCCCGGGCAACGACGACGCGCCGAAGTTCCTCGAGTGGCTGCAGACCTACGACGCCATGGCGATCACCCTTGACGAAAAGGGCGCCAAGGAGCCGGGCAAGGTCATCCTCACCGGCACCTTGCCGCGCGGTTAGTCGACGAGCAGCTTGCCGGGGTTCATGACCCCGGCCGGGTCGCAGCGCGTCTTGACCGTGCGCAGCAGCTCGATGCCCAGCTCGCCGATCTCCTCGCCCAGGTAGGGCGCGTGGTCGCGGCCGACCGCGTGGTGGTGCGTGATCGTCCCACCGGCGCTCACGATCGCGCGTGAGGCTGCGTCCTTGAACGCGCCCCACTGCGCGACCGGATCGTCCGACTGCGCGCCGAGCACCGTGAAGTACAGCGACGCGCCGGTCGGGTACAGGTGCGAGATGTGGCAGCCGACGTGCAGGCCCGGCAGCGCCGCCAGCACGGCGCGGTAGAGCCGCTCGAGGTTCGACCACGTCGTCGCCGTCTCAATCGTCTCGACGAGCACGCCGCGGTCCATCAGGTCATCACGCAGGTGCGGCCCGGCGAAGCGCGACTTCTCCCACGCGTGGCCCGGCGCCGGGCCCAGCGGCAGCGCGCCGCCGCGGATGAGCTTGCGCGCGGCGCTGGCCCGCCCCGTCGCGCCCTGCCAGCCGCACACCAGCAGGCAGCGCCCGCCCAGCAGTCGACGGCCCACGGTTCCCGTCCCGGCCAACGCCAACGACGTCCGCGTCTCCTCCTCGTCGGACAGCCGCGCGATGTCCGGCGCGATCCCGTCCTGCTCCAGTGCCCGCAGCAGCTCGGCGCCCGCCAGGAACGACTCCACCGACCAGGCGTCGTAGGACGCCTCGACCCGCCGCCGCACGCGCAGCGCGACCGACGTGATCACGCCCAGCGTCCCCTCGGACCCCAGCACGAGCTCCCGCAGCGCAGGACCGGCAGCCGAGCCGGGAGCGTCCAGCGTCGACAGCGACCCCACCGGCGTCACGCACGACAGCGCCACGACCTGCTCGTCGATCCGCCCGTGCCCGGTGGACGTCTGCCCGGCCGAGCGCGTCGCCGCGCAGCCGCCGACCGTCGCCCACTCGTACGACTGCGGCACGTGTCCCAAAGCCAGGCCCTGGGCCCGCAACGCGGCATCGGCCTCGGGCAGCCGGATGCCCGGCTCGAACACGGCGACGAGCGACCACGGATCGATCGAGACCACGCGATCGAGCCGGCCCAGGTCCAACGAGACCAACGCCGAGCACCGGCCCCGCTCCCCCGCGAGCCCGCCGACGACGCTCGTCCCGCCGCCGAACGGCACGACCGCTACGCCGTACTCCGAGCACAGCTGCAACACCGAGGCCACGGCGCGCGCGTCGGCAGGAACCACGACGGCGTCCGGGGCGGAAGCGAAGTCGCCGGACCGCGAAGCCAGCAGGTCCAGGTACGACTTCCCGCGCGAGCGGAGCACCCGCGCCTCCACGTCCTCGCGCACCTCGGCGACCGCTTGCAGCCGCTCCCGCAACGCGGCGGGCAGCGCGGACGGCGGCAGCGCCACCGCGTCGAGCTCGACCGGCCGCGAGACGATCTCGCCCGAGACGCCGATCTCCTCGCGCAGCAGCTCACCCGCGTGCTCGGGCAGCGACGGCCCGGCACCGGGCTCGCCCCAGCCCCAGAAGACCTGCTCGCGCCGCACTACTCGCCTGAGTAGGCGATCAGCGTCTGCACGTCGATCCCGTCGAGCGTCGAGCGCCCGTTCAGGAACGCCAGCTCGACCAGGAAGCCGAACCCGGCGACGACCGCGCCGCGCCCCTGCACCAGATCGACCAGCGCCCGCGCCGTTCCGCCCGTGGCGAGCAGGTCGTCGTGCAACAGGACCCGCGCGCCGCCCTCCAGCGCGTCGGCGTGCATCTCCAGCGCGTCCACGCCGTACTCGAGGATGTACTCGGCCGACACGGTCTCCCCCGGCAGCTTGCCGGGCTTGCGGGCCGGCACGAAGCCGACGCCGAGCTCCCGCGCCAGCGCGCCCCCGAGGATGAACCCGCGCGCCTCGGCGGCCACAACGAGGTCCACGTTCAACGGCCGCGCCCACGCCGCCAGGGCCGCCACCGCGGCATCCAGCGCCGCCGGGTCGAGCAGCAGCGGCGTGATGTCCTTGAAGACGATCCCCGGCTTGGGGAAGTCCGGGATGTCCCGGATGTACGCCTTGAAATTCATCCGGTGGTCCGTCGGAGATCCCGGACCAGCAGCAGGTGCTTCAGGTGCGAGGCGACCGCGGCCAGGTTCTCCAGCGCATCCAGCGCCTCACGGCGGCGCTCCGGATTGCGCGAGCGCAGCGATGGGGCGAGGATCTGGTTCAGCAACGCCGCTTCACGTTCCGCCGAGGACTTGAAGACGCGCAGGTTGCGCCCGGCCACGCCGTACGCGGCCAGCTCACGCACCGCGCGCACGATCTCGCGGTCGGTCTCGTCGTAGTAGCGCGTGCCGCCCTTCAGCTCGCCCTTGATGATCCCGAAGTCCTCGAGCTCCTGGACGAGGCGCGCCTCGGCGCCCGTGTCCTCGACGACGTCCTCGAGCGAGTAGGTCGAGCCGCCCGGGCGCACGGACACGGACATGCGGCGCGGCGAGCCACCGGCGGGACGGGCCGCGGGCGCTGCCCCGTCCGCGGACGCGGGTGCCGCGGCCGAGGAGTCCTCGACCGTCCGGCCCGAGGCCAGCTCCTGCCGGATGACGGCGAGCGGCATGTACTCGTCGCGCTGCAGGCGCAGGATCGTCCGCAGCCGCGCCACGTCGGAGGGCGAGTAGAGCCGGTAGCCGCCCGGCGTGCGCCGCGGCGTGACCAGCTTCTGGTCCTCCAGGTAGCGGATCTTGGAGATCGAGATGTCCGGGAACTCCTGCTGGAGCCCCTTGCAGACCGCCCCGATGGTCAGGGACTTGGCCTGGCGCGGAGGCTGCTGAATCGGCTGCTCGCTCGCGAGGGCGGCGTCGTCGGTCATGGCCACCGTCAGCGCGCGAGATAGGTGAGCTTGTACTTGCCGACTTGCAGCTCGTCGCCGTCGTCGAGCTTGTGCGACTCGATGCGGCGGCGATTGACGTAGGTGCCGTTCAAGGAACCGGAATCATCCAGGAACCAGTGACCGGAGCGTCGCACGAGCACCGCGTGGTCGCGCGAGACGGTCACGTCGTCCAGGAAGATGGCAGCGTCGGGCGAGCGGCCGATGACCAGCCGGTCGCCCTCGAGCGGGAACGACTGACCGACCCGGCCGCCGCCGGAACGAATGACGAGTGCGCCTGTGGCAGCGGCGACATCACCGACGTCGACCGGCTTCAACTCGCCGGTCTTGTCGTCGATCATGTACGTCGCGGTCGTCGCGTCTTTGTCCCGCGTCTCTTCGCGCACACCGACGTACGCGCCGCAACGCGGGCAATAGTTCGCGCCTTCCGTGACGACGAACCCGCATTCAGGGCAATGACGGGCCAAGCGGCCGGGCCTCCCCGTGCGGGTTAGATCGTGTCGTCGCCGGCGCCCGAAGCGCGACCGGCGAGAATGTCGGTCAAGCGCTGGACGTCAGCACCGGAGATGACTTCCTCGCCGCCCTCGTGCTTCTTGCGGAGGCGATTCACCAGTTCGGCACGGAGGATGTCGATCTTGCCGTGCAGGATGCGACGGCGATAGGACACCTCCTGCTCTTCGTCAGTGAGCTGCTGGATGAGGTCCTTGAGCTCCTGGTCGGAGAGTGAACCGAGATCGGGGAAGGTGTCCATCTGTGAGCGAGTCCTCTCCTCTGGGCGACGAGACGGAAGGGGAAGCATAGCGTTCGTAAAGCTCAACTAGAGCCTTGGCCTCGCGCCATGCGGCGACCATCACGAACGTACTGCACGGTTGAGCCGAGTACCAGCACCAACCCGACATAAAGGCACGCTAGCGCGAGCCAATCCACATTGCACAGCGCGAAGAACAACGCGCTGAAGACGGGCCACACGCCCCATCGGCCGAGCCAGTTGATCTTGAGATCGACCTTGCGATGAAGCGCGTAACGGGCCAGCCCGACCATGAACAGCTCCCGGGCCGCCAGGATGGCGAGCGCCCAGCGCGGCAGCAGGTCGAACTTCCAGCACACGATGACGCCCGCGATCACGAGCATCCGGTCCACGAGCGGGTCCAGGATCGCACCCATCCGCGAGTACTGGCCGGTGACCCGGGCGGCGATGCCGTCCAGGTAGTCGCTCCAGCCGATCACCGCGAACAGGACGGCCGGAAGCGCGTCCGTGCCCGACTCCGACTGCAACGCGAGCACCAGGAACACCGGCACCATGAGCAGGCGGACGTAGCCGATCGCGTTCGGGATCGTCCACGGGCGCAGCGGCGCGCCGGCCACCGTCTCCGGCGGCGGCGGGCCCGAGCGATCGAGCCCGGACAGCCGCCGGAAGGTGAGCTTGGCCTTTTCTACGGAAGTGTCTTCCACAGCTCGTACGCGGCCTCAGCCGCGCCCTCGAGCGGGACGGAGCGGGTCTCGCGGCCACGCCGGACCTGGGCCTCGACCTCGCCGGCCTCGATCGTGCGCCGGCCGACCGTGAGCCGCAGCGGGCAGCCGACCAGCTCGGCGTCGGCGAACTTCGCGCCGGGACCGCCGTCACGATCGTCGTAGACGACGTCCAGGCCGAGCGCCCGCAGCTCCTCGTAGAGCTTCTCCGCGAGCGCGTGCTCGTCCGTGCCCGCCTTGCCGAGGCCGACGAGGTGCACGTCGAACGGCGACAGCGAACGCGGCCAGGAGATGCCCTTCTCGTCGGCGAACTGCTCGACCGCGGCGGCGCAGATGCGCGCCGGGCCGATGCCGTAAGAGCCCATCCAGACCGGCTTGGAGTTGCCGTCCTCGTCGAGGAAGGTCGCGCCGAGCGGGACGGAGTAGCGGGTGCCGAGCTTGAAGATGTTGCCGATCTCGATCGCGGGCTCGATCCGGATCTCGTGGCCGTCGACGGTGTCCCCCGCCTCGACGTTGCGCACGTCGACCAGCGTCGACTCGAAGTCGCGCTTGGGGTTGACGCCACGCACGTGCTTGTCCGCCTCGTTCGCGCCGGCGATGTAGGAGTCGCCGTCCAGCGCGGAGTCGAGCAGGATCGGCACGCCGGACACGCCGACCGGGCCGATGTAGCCGGCCGGGCCGATCCTGTCCGCGAACTCGGCCTCGTGGGCCGGGCGGAACGCCGCGCCGAGCGCGTTGCCGAGCTTGATCTCGTTGACGCGATGGTCGCCGCGGACGAGCACGAGCCGCAGCTCGTCCTCGCCGACGATGATCGGGAACGCCTTGATCAGCGCGCCCGCGGGCACGCCCGCCAGCTGCGACACGGCCTCGATCGTGGTCGCGCCCGGCGTCTCGAACACCTCGGGCGCGTCCAGCGCGGCCGGCAGCTCCACGGGCTTCGGGGTGGCGGCCGCCACCTCGACGTTGGCCGCGTAGCCCGGCGCGAGCGCGACGTCGTTCTCGCCCGCGGGACACGGCGCCATGTACTCGTGGGCGCCGGTGCCGCCCATCATGCCGACGTCCGAGTCCACCCGGTACCACTCGAGCCCGCAGCGGTCGAAGATCTTGTCGTAGGCCTCGCGGTGCTTCTCGTAGCCCACGTCCAGGCCCGCGGCGTCGCGGTCGAACGTGTACGAGTCCTTCATGATGAACTCGCGGGTCCGGAGCACGCCGGCGCGCGGACGCGGCTCGTCGCGCTCCTTGACCTGGAAGTGGTAGAGGATCTGCGGCAGGTCGCGGTAGGACCGCACGACCTGGGCCACGTGCGTGGTGACGATCTCCTCGTGCGTCATCGCCAGCACCATGTCCGCGCCGCGGCGATCCTTCAGGCGGAACAGCTCGCCGCCGATCGCGTCGTAGCGGCCCGACTTCTGCCAGATCTCCGCCGGGTTCAGGACCGGCATCAGCATCTCCTGGGCGCCGATCGCGTCCAGCTCCTCGCGGATGATCTGAACGGCCTTCTGATGCGCGCGGTAGCCCGCCGGGAGCCAGCTCCACAGGCCGGCGCCGACCTGCCGGATCATGCCGGCACGGACGAGCAGCTTGTGCGAGAGCGCTTCCGCGTCGGCAGGCGGCTGCTTCTCGGTGGGAAGGAAGTACTGGCTCAGTCGGGTCATAGCGAGGCCCGAAGCCTAGTGCCCGGGGGTTACGGACCGGCGCTCGGTGATAGAACGCAGGGACCGACGCAGAGTTCGAACCCGCCGGGAGGCATGTCCCAATGGCTTACGAAGTTCCCGCACTGCCCTACGCGTACGACGCGCTCGAGCCGCACATCGACAAAGAGACGATGACGGTGCACCACGACAAGCACCATCAGGCGTACGTCGACAAGGTCAACGCCGCGCTCGAAGGCACTGAGTGGGCCGACAAGCCGATCGAGGAAGTTCTCAAGAACCTCGATTCGCTGCCCGCCGACAAGCAGGCGGCCGTCCGCAACAACGGCGGCGGCCACTACAACCACGCGCTGTTCTGGGAGTGGCTCTCCCCGGACGGTGGCGGCGAGCCCACGGGCGAGCTGGCCGACGCGATCAACGCCGCCTTCGGGTCCTTCGACGACTTCAAGGCGAAGTTCAAGGACGCCGGCATCACCCAGTTCGGCTCCGGCTGGGCCTGGCTCGTCCACGACGGCTCCGGCCTCGCGGTCACCAAGACCCCGAACCAGGACACGCCGCTCTCGGCCGGCCAGACGCCGCTGCTGGGCGCCGACGTCTGGGAGCACGCGTACTACCTCAAGTACCAGAACAAGCGCCCGGACTACCTGGACGCCTTCTGGAACGTCGTGAACTGGGCCAAGGTCGCGGAGCTGTACGCCGCCGCCAAGTAAGAGGCGAGCCGCGCTAGCCGGCTAGCGCCGGCTGGCTTGGGTCGCGCGAATCGCTTCGCGATTGCTGCACCGCAACTCCCGTCCGGGCGGGGCGTTGGAATGTCTCTGATGAATGAGACGACCCGACGCCGCGCCCGGCGGCTGTTCGCCGTGGCCGCAGTGTGCACCGCTGCCCTGCCCGCGGCCCCCGCTCTGGCCGCCCCCGACCAGCTGTCCCTCATCGAGGATGAGAAGCTGATGCTCGAGTCGGGCCCGGAGGTCCAGGCCCAAGCCCTGGACGAGGCCAAGGCGCTCGGCGCTGATCTCATCCGCGCCAACGTGATCTGGGCTCGTGTTGCTCCTGCCTCGAACGCGACGAAGAAGCCGAAAGGGTTCAACGGCAAGAAACCCGAGTCCTACGGCGCCGCGTTCGCGATGCTCGACTCGTTCGTCGCCGGCGCCCAGGCGCGCGGCATGCAGGTGCTGCTGACGCCGACCGGCCCGATTCCCGCGTGGGCGTCCCGCTGCAAGGGCTCCGCCGCCGCGCGCAAGGTCTGCAAGCCCGACCCGAAGCTCTTCGGCGACTTCGTCCGCGCGCTCGGCACCAAGTACCCGACCGTCAAGTACTGGTCGATCTGGAACGAGCCGAACCTCGGCTCGTGGCTCTCGCCGCAGTACGAGGTCGTCGGTGGCGTCGCCGTCCAGCGGTCCGCGTCGCTGTACCGCTCGCTCGCGAAGGCGGCCATCTCCTCGCTGAGCGCGACCGGCCACAAGACCAAGACCGACCAGATCTGGCTCGGCGAGACCGCCCCGCTCGGTGACGACCCGTCCGGCTGCTCGGCCCAGCGCAAGCTGCGCGCGCCGAAGTCGTGCGCGTCGAAGATCAAGAAGACGTCGCCGTCGACGTTCCTGCGCGGCGTGTTCTGCCTCTCGACGTCCGGCGGCTCGCTGGGCGGCGTCGAGGCCACCGAGCAGGGCTGCAAGGGCTACAAGAAGCTCGGCGTCAACGGCTACGCGCATCACCCGTACACGCGTGGCGGCTCGCGGCCGCCGCTGTCGAAGACCAACGCCGGTGAGATCACGATCGGCACCTCCTCGCGCCTGACCAAGCTGCTCGACCAGGCCGGCAAGCGCAAGCGCATCCCGACCAAGCTCCCGGTGCACTACACCGAGCACGGCTGGCAGACCAACCCGCCCGGCGTCAACGACATCTTCGCGGTGACCGACGCCCAGCAGTCCGAGTACATCAACCAGTCCGACTGGATGGCGTACAACAACTCGCGCGTGAAGACGGTCGCGCAGTACAAGATCGTCGACGACCAGAGCATCGGCGCCGGCTTCCAGATGGGCCTGCGTCTCTTCTCGGGCGGGGCGCGCAAGCCGTCCTACGACGCCTACAAGCTGCCGATCTGGGTGTCCAAGAAGGGCGCCAACGTGACCGTGTATGGGCAGGTCCGCCCGGCCGACGCCGGAGCCGCCGGTACTGTGGAGGTCCAGAACGCGGCGGCCGGATCGTCGTCGTTCAAGACGGTGCAGAGCGTGCCGGTCACATCCGCGAACGGCACCTTCACCGTGGAACTGCCCGATTCGGGCGGTGTGTGGCGGCTGAGCTGGAACGGGATCACGTCCCGCCAGGCGGAGGTAGCGAGCAAGTGAAGCGTTTCGTAGTGGCCGCCGTGGCGGCGGTGTCCTTGGCGGCGGCGGGAGCACCCGCCGCGCACGCGGCCGATTTCGAGGTCGGCATGGAGGACGAGGGCCTGATCCTCTCCAACCAGCACCTCGCGCCCGCGGCCGTCGAGGCGTGGAAGAAGTTCGGCGTCGACGTCGTGCGCATCCACGCGCGCTGGTGGGAGATCGCGCCGGCCGACAGCTCGGCCAGCAAGCCCGCCGGGTTCGACGCCGGAAACCACCTCGATCCGCAGTACAACTGGGCCAAGTTGGACGCCGCGATCGCGATGGTCCGCGCCCAGAACATCCGCGTGATGCTCACGCTGACGGGTCCCGGCCCGCTGTGGTCGAGCTCGGAGCCGGCGAAGCGCAACCCGCGCTACAAGCCGGATCCGAAGGCGTTCGCGGACTTCTCGAAGGCCGCGGCGACGCGCTACAAGGCCGACGTGGACCGCTACCTGATCTGGAACGAGCCCAACCAGAAGGGCTGGCTCCAGCCGCAGTGGGAGCGGATCGGCGGCAAGTTCCAGCCGGTCTCCCCGCACATCTACCGGTCCCTGGTGCGCGCCGCGCAGCCCGTCGTCAAGGCCGCCGACCCCGGCGCCGAGATCGTGATCGGCGAGCTCGCGCCGGTCGGCAACAAGCCGATCAGCGTGGACACGCCGATGCGCCCGCTCGCGTTCCTGCGCTCGCTGGGCTGCGTCGACGACAACTACAAGACGGTCAAGTCCGGGCGCTGCAAGGGCTTCAAAGCGGCCAAGGGCGACACGCTCGGCTACCACCCGCATCCGCAGAAGTACGCGCCGGACCGCGCGAACCCGGACCAGGACGCCGCCCAGTTCGGCGACCTCAAGCGCCTGTTCACGGCGATCGACAAGCTCAAGGCCCGCAAGCGCCTCTCGGTCAGCAAGAACATCCACCTGACCGAGTTCGGCTACGAGACGTCGCCGCCGGATCCCGCCTCGGGCATTTCGACGACGCTGCAGACCAAGTACCTGCAGCAGGCGTCCTACATCGCCTGGGCGACCAAGCGCGTGCGCGGCCTGTCCTTCTACCAGTGGGACGACGAGCGCGTGCAGAACCTCGGGTCGGGCACGAAGCGCTACTCGGGTTGGCAGACCGGCCTGCGCTTCAACGACGGTCGCCCGAAGCCGGTGCTCTCGATCATGTCCTCGCCGTTCGTGATCGACCAGAAGGCCGGCGCGAAGTCCGGCCTGCTCTGGGGCCAGGTCCGCGCCGAGGCGCAGAGCCAGGTCCGGATCGAGGTGCGCGCCAAGGGCTCGGCGGAGTTCAAGGCCGTCACGACGCGCAACGCGGCCGCCGACGGCGTGTTCTCGTACCGCACCACGCTGCAGACGGGCGCGTCCTACCGTTATGTGTGGACGCCGAAGCCTTCGCTCCTGGACCCGAACCCGCAGCCGCGGACCTCGGGGATCATCGATCTGAGCAAGAAGGAAAAGAGCCAGTACAAGGCCGCTGCGGCGCTGACCACCACCTCATGAGCATCGAAGCGCGCCAAGACCCCACGGCCTTCTACACCGCCGGCTATTCGCTGGACGACCACGAGCGTCGTCTGAAGATGGGCCGGTGGCGGGCGATCGGCGCGCGTTCGAAGGCGGCCCACGCCGCTGAGCTGTGCGCCCGGGCGGACCTTTCCCCCGCCCGGGTGGTCGAGATCGGCTGCGGCGACGGCGCGCTCTTGAGCGCCCTGTCGGACCTGTGGCCGGCGAGCCGCTTCGACGGCTTCGAGCTCTCCGCGCCCGCGATCGAGATCGCCCGCGGGCGCGGCATCAGCCGTGTCGAGCGCCTCGAGGCCTACGACGGCGACCGCATCCCCGTCGAGGACAGCACGTACGATCTCGCGATCCTCTCGCACGTGCTCGAGCACGTGCCGGACCCCGAGCCCCTGCTGGCCGAGGCCGCGCGCGTGGCCAAGCACGTGCTCGTCGAGGTGCCGCTGGAGAACAACCGCTCCGCGGCCCGTCCGGCCAAGCGCGCCATCTCGGCCTCGATCGGCCATCTCCACGCTTTCGACCGCGCCTCCGTGCGGTCGCTGGCACGGCGTGCGGGCGTCAAGCCCGTCGCCGAGCTGGCCGACCCGCTGGGGCGCGAGCACCACGCGTTCTTCGCGGAGTCCGCGAAGTCACGCGTGGCCGCGGCCGCCAAGTGGGCGGTCCGCGCCGCGTCGCACCGCGCCCACGCGCCCAGCGCGGAGCGGATGTTCACGGTGCACTACGCGGTGCTGACCGAAGCCGCGTAGAGCGGCAACGGCACCGGCTGAGCACACCGTCGGGCGTCGCGTCAAGCAATTCATGCCCCGACGTTGGGGTTGACGACGCGGTCGTCAGGAATTGCTTGACCCGCCGCGGCCGGTGCGCTGATGGGCAGGTGAGGAGGGTTCCCCTCACTATGGAACGCGTTCGCGTTCCCCCGGGGCCATGGCTAAGGCCGATTTCGGAGGGGTGTGCCCGGAAAAGTCCGCGAGGCGGGAGTTTCCGGACACACCCCCTCGTCCAACCTGCGCGGGCTGGTCCTTCGTGATCGATCCGAGGTGAACGCATGTGCGTTCGCACAGTGAGGGGAACCCTCCTCACCTGCCCACATCACGCCCGCCGCGACGGGTCAAGCGGGCTCGCCGCGAAGCGCGAGTTTGCTTGACGCGGCGCCCGCGGGTGTGATCAGCCGTTGACTTACGCGCGGGTGAAGCGCCGACCCGCGACCGGGCTCAAAGCCTCGTCGATCGCGTCCGCGTCGGCCTTGGCCTTCTCCAGCTCCATCGCGGCGAGGCGCTCCGGCGTCATCGCCGTGGCGTCCTCTTCCTCGGCGAGCCAGGCGGCGGCCTCGGCGGCGGCGGTCGCGTCACGCGTGACCTGCTTGCCGGAGGCGTAGTACTTGTCGATCTCGGTGAAGAGCTCGTCGACGAGGTTCTCGGTGCGGACCTTCTTGATCGGCTCGCCCTTGGAGTAGATCATGCCCATGTCCTTGGCGCCGGTGATGCCGAAGTCGGCGTGGCGGGCCTCGCCGATGCCGTTGACGGCGCAGCCGAGGACGGAGACCTCGATCGGGTCGTCGTAGGCCTCCAGGCGGCGCTCGACCTCGGCGACGACCGAGTCCATGTCGAACTGGAGCCGACCGCACGTCGGGCAGGCGATGAGCACGGGCCCGCGCTCACGGAGCTTCAGCGCCTTGAGGATCTCCCAGGCGACCTTGACCTCTTCCTCGGCGTGGAAGGTGCTCAAGGAGATGCGGATCGTGTCGCCGATGCCGTCGGCCAGCAGCGTGCCCAGGCCGACTGCGCTCTTGAGGGAACCCGACCACTTGGTGCCGGCCTCGGTGATGCCGAGGTGCAGCGGGTAGTCGATGCGATCGCTCAGCAGGCGGTTGGCGGCGATCGTGTTCGGGACGGACGTCGACTTGAGCGAGACCTTGAAGTCCTCGAAGCGCAGGCGCTCCATCAAGCCGACGAACTCGACGGCGGCGGTGACGAGCGCCTCGACCGGGTTGGTCATCTCCAGGTCGTGCAGATGCTTGGGCAGCGAGCCGGAGTTCACGCCGATGCGCAGCGGCACGCCCGCGGCCTTGGCGCGGTCGGCGACCTCGGCGACCTTCTCTGGCCCGCCGATGTTGCCCGGGTTCAAGCGGATGCAGTGCGCACCGGCGTCGATCGCCTTCAGCGCCAGCGTGTGGTTGAAGTGGATGTCGGCGATGATCGGGATCGGCGACTCGCGCACGATCGTCTTCAGCGCCTCGACGTCCTTCTCACGCGGAACGGCGCAGCGCACGATGTCCGCGCCGGCGTCGGCGACGCGGCGGATCTGGTCCATCGTGGCCTGCAGGTTGGCCGTTTCGGTCTTGGTCATGGTCTGGACCGCGACCGGGGCGCCCCCGCCGATCTGGACACCACCGACGGTCACTGAGCGCTTGGAAGCCATTGCCGACGAGTTTAGAGGCCGGAGCGACGTTCAAGTGTAAACGTCTTGATTCCGAAAGGTTTTGTGGCTAATCTTTTGGAGACGAACTATGAACCTTGAACCTCATGTCAAGCGGATCGCGATCGCCGTCGTCCTCGGCTCGATCATGTCCGTGCTCTCCACCACCATCGTCAACGTCGCACTCGAGACGCTGGCGGTGAAGCTCGACTCGCCCCTGGATGAAGTCCAGTGGGTCGTCACGAGCTACATGCTCGCGCTCGCCGCGGTCATCCCCGTCTCCGGCTGGGCCGCCAACCGCTTCGGCGCCCGCCGCCTCTACGTCATCTCCCTCGTGCTCTTCACCGCGGGCTCCGCGCTCTGCGGCCTGGCCTGGAACCTCGAGACGCTGATCGGCGCGCGCGTCCTCCAGGGCCTCGCGGGCGGCCTGCTCGTCCCGATCGGCCAGATGGTCCTCGTCCGTGCCGCCGGCCCCGGCAACATGGCGCGCGTGATGAGCGCGATCGGCGTCCCGATCATCCTCGCCCCCGTCTTCGGCCCCACGCTCGGCGGCTTGCTCGTCGAGCACATCAGCTGGCAGGCGATCTTCTTCGTGAACATCCCGGTCGGCATCGTCGCCGCGATCGCGTCGCTGCGCCTGCTGCCGCGCGACGAAGCGGCCCCCTCGACCGAGAAGCTCGACGCGATCGGCCTCGGGCTCGTCGCCACCGGCCTCGTCGGCCTCACCTACGGCCTCGCCGAGAGCGGCACCACCGGCTCGATGACCGCCCCCGCCGTGCTCATCCCGGCGCTCGGCGGCCTCGCGCTCGTCGCCACCTTCGTGATCCGCGCGCTGCACATCCCGAACCCGCTGCTCGACGTGCGCCTCTACGCCAACAAGGCCTTCGCCTCGGCGTCCGTCACGACCTTCGCCCTCGGCGCCGTGCTGTTCGG
Source organism: Solirubrobacter phytolaccae (assembly GCF_027587195.1). Classification (GTDB taxonomy): domain Bacteria; phylum Actinomycetota; class Thermoleophilia; order Solirubrobacterales; family Solirubrobacteraceae; genus Solirubrobacter; species Solirubrobacter phytolaccae. Next base: position 97,325 of record NZ_JAPDDP010000015.1, read on the forward strand.
CGGCATGGTCCTGATGCCGCTCTACTTCCAGCTCGTCCGCGGCGAGGACGCCGTCACGACCGGCCTGCTGCTGATGCCGCAGGGCATCGGCGCCGCGCTCGCGATGGCGCTCTCCGGCCGCGTGACCGAGCGCCTCGGCGGCGGGCTCACCAGCGTCCTCGGCGCCGCGATCATGATCGTGGCCACACTTCCGTTCGTGCTGATCGACGAAGCCACGCCGCTCGTCTTCCTGGCCGCCGCCATGGTCGTGCGCGGGTTCGGCATCGGCATGTCGATGATGCCGGCGATGACCGCCGCCTACGCGACGCTCAAGCCCGAGCAGATCAAGGACGCCACGCCGCAGCTGAACGTCCTGCAGCGTGTCGGCGGGTCGATCGGCACCGCCATCCTCACCGTCGTGCTCCAGAACGGCTTCACGTCCAACTCGCCGTCCGTCATGGCCGGCAGCTTCGCCCACACGTTCTGGTGGGTGATCGGCATCGGCGTCGTCGCGCTGATCCCGACGCTCCTGCTCGCGTCGATCGAGCGCCGCCGCGTGACCGAGCGCGAGCCCGAGCTGGTGCTGGCGTGACCGACGAGGTGCGGGCCGCGATGAACGAGCTCTTCGCCGCGGAGCGCCGCCTGCGGGGTCGCGATCCGCACCGCGCCGGCGACCTGTCGGCCACCCAGGTGCGCGCCCTCTTCCAGCTCGAGCGCGGCGAGGCGTGCACCGCGGGCGAGCTGGCCAAGCGCGCCGACCTCTCCCCCGCCTCGATGACCGCGCTGCTCGACCAGCTCGAGCAGAGCGGAATCGTCGAGCGCCGGCGCAGCGAGAAGGACCGCCGGCAGGTGATCGTCTCCCTCACCGACGCCGGCCACGAGGTGCTCGCGGCCAAGCGCGCCCGGATCGAGGAACGCACGCGGGAAGTGCTCGGCGTCCACAACGACGAAGAGCTCGACGCAGCGGCGCGCGTGATGCGCTCCCTGGTCGAGCTCCTCGACAGCCTCGGAAAGTAGGGCCACCCCCACCTTCAGATGGGGGCCTCTACGCAGTCGATCGCGCGGACGGGGCGACAGACTGGAGATCCTCCGGCCGACCACGGCGTCATCGCGTGGTCGGCCGCTGAATCTTTCGGGGCTTAGGACAGGCGGAACGTGGCGACGAGCTGCTCGAGCTCGGCGGCCGTACCGGCCAGCTCCTGCGCCGACGCAGCAATCTCCTGCGTCGAAGCGCTGGTCTGCTGCGTCGAGGCGGAGACCTGCTCGCTCGAAGCGCTCGCGGACTCGGCGACCGTGGCGACGCCGACGACGTCGTCAGCGATCTGGTTCGCGTCCAGCGAGAGGGTCTCGACGGCGCCGGCGATGTCCGCGGCACGCGCCGTGACCTCGTCGACCGCCGCGCCGATGGCCTCGAACGCCGCGCGGGCGCGCTCGACCGTCTGCGTGCCACCCTCGGTGCGCTCGGCCGTGTCGGCCACCATCGCGACGACGTCGGTCGTCTCGCGCTGGATCTCGCTGATGAGGCCCGCGATCTCGCCGGCCGCGGACTGCGACTCCTCGGCCAGCTTGCGGACTTCCTCGGCCACGACGGCGAAGCCGCGGCCCTGCTCGCCGGCACGGGCGGCCTCGATCGCGGCGTTCAGCGCGAGCAGGTTGGTCTGCTCGGCCAGGCCGGTGATCGTGGTCACGATGCCGCCGATCTTCTCGGACTTGGCAGCGAGCGTCTCGATCGCGCCGGTCACGCCGGACGCGGACTCGGCCAGGCCGCTCATGGCGGCGGACGCCTCACCGGCGGCCACGAGGCCCTCGGTGGCCATGCCCTTGGCCTTCTCGGCCTCGCCGGCGGCCTCGTGGGCACGCTCGGCGCTGTCGCGGGCGGTGCCGGCGACGCGCTCGGCGGCCTCACGGACGGCTTCGACCTTCTGGACCTGCACGTTGGTGCCCTCGGCGACCTCGCCGATGGCGACCGCGATCTCCTGGATCGCGCGGCCGGCCTCGTCGGAGGTGCTGGCCATCTGGCGCGAGGCGTCGCTGACGCCCGTCGCCGTGCTGGTGACGCGACCGACGATCCCGCGGAGGTCCTCCACGAGGCGGTTGAAGGCGATCCCGAGGACGTCCTTCTCCGAACGCGGCTCGACGGACACCGTCAGGTCGCCGTCGGCGACGGCCTCGGCGGCGGTGGCCTTCTCACGCAGGTAGTCGACGGTGCGCTCGAACGAACCGGCCAGGCGGCCGATCTCGTCGTTGGTCTTGACGTCGATCTGGACGTCGACCTCGCCGTTGGCGACGCGCTCAGCGGCGTCGGTTACGGTGCGGATCGGCTTGGTGAGCAGGTTCGCGACGAACACGATCACGAGGCTGATGAGGATCAGGGCGATCACGCCGACGATGAGCAGCGTGTTCTGCAGGCTCTTGACGGGCGCGAGGACCTCGGACTGCGGGACGGCGGTCAGGAAGCTCCAGCCCGCGGCGTCGATCTTGTTCCAGGTCAGGACGATGTCCTTGCCCGTGAACGGGTCCTTGGTCTCGATCTGGCCGTCCTTGCCGGCGGCGATCGAGTCGGCGACCTGCTTGAGCTCCGGGTTGCCCGTGCTCTCGGCGAGCTGCGCGAGGCTGACCTTGCCGGTCTTGGTCTTATCCGGGCTGGAGAGCAGCACGCCCTTGCCGGACACGGCGTAGGCGTAGCCCGTGTCGTAGAACTTCATCTCCGACAGACCCTTGTCGATCAGCGCGAGCGTGTTGGCGGTGCCGGCGTAGCCGACGACCTTGCCGCCGCGCTCGACCGACGCCTGGTAGGTCACGTACATCGTGCCCTCGTAGGCGGCCGGCTCCTGAACGCCCGGCTTCGGGGCCTTCACGTACGCCTGCGCGCCCGTGACGCCGTCCTTGCTGGCCGTGACGGCGATGTTGCCCTTCTCGTCGAGCGCGACGCTCGGCTGGAACGACCCGTTGGGGAGCGTGGCCGGCTGGCCGACGGCCTTCGCGTCGCTGCCGAACGTGTTCGGGAGCAGGCCGCCGAAGACGGCCACGACGCTGTCCTTGCTCTTGGTCTCGAGCGCGGTGAGGCCGGCGATGGCGTCCGCGCGGCTGTTGCTGGTGGACAGGATCAGCGCGGCGCTGTTGGCGATGTTCTGGACACCGGCGATGGCGCCGTCGACGTTCGACGACTCGAGCGCCGTCGTCTTCTGCAGCTCGGCATAGGAGGACTTCTCCTGCGACGAGCCGGCCTTCGAGATGGCGATGAACGTCACGGCGGCAAGCGCGACGATGACGGGGACGAGGATCAGTGCCAGCATCTTGCTGCGCAGTGATCGAAGCTTGGGCATTGGGGGCGGTCTCTCCTTGAGGTTGCCTTGACGTGAGCTTGACCTCGGAGATCGGGAAACCGCCGCAAATCTTTAGCTGTACATCCCCTCGATGTGGAGGGAATACTTCTCATAAATCGGCCGCCGCTTGAGCTTCATCGTGGGGGTCAGCTCATCCCCACCGGGGAGCCAGTCACCCTCCAGAATCGTCCATTCCTTGATCTGCTCAGGGCGCGAAAGCGTTGAATTGGCACTCGCGACCGCTTCGCCCACGACCCGCTCGTGGTCGTCAACCGTCGCGGCGTAGTCCGGGTCGAGCACGAGCAGCGCGACGTTGTACGGACGGCCGTCGCCGACCACACAGGCCTGGCCGATGAGCGGCGACGCCCCTTTGAGCGCCGCTTCGATGTTCGCGGGCGACATGTTCTTGCCCGCGGCGTTGATGATCAGCTCCTTCTTGCGATCGACGATCGTGACGTACCCGTCCTCGTCGATGGTCGCGACGTCGCCCGTGTGCAGCCACCCGTCGTCGTCGAGCGCTTCGGCGGTCTTCTCGGGCAGATTGCGGTAGCCGACCATGACCACCTCTGAGCGCGCGAGCAGCTCCCCGTCCTCGGCCAGCTTGAGCTCCACGCCGGGCGACGGCAGGCCGACCGTGCCGATCTTGATCCGCTCCTCGGGGTTCGACGCGCCCGCGCCGCAGGTCTCGCTCATCCCCCAGATCTCGGCCAGCGGGACGCCGATGGCGTGGAAGAACACGAGCACCTCACGCGGCGTGGGTGCGGCGCCGACGTTCACGAGCTTCGCCTCGTCGAGCCCGATCGCGGCCCGCAGCGGCGCGAACAGCTGCTCCTCCCCCAGCTCGACCGCACTTTCGAGTGCGTCCGGCACCGGCTGCCCCGCCTGGCGGAGCTCCACGACCTGCTTCGCGGCCCCGAGCACCGTCTGCGCCTGCTCGTTCGCCGCCAGCTTCGCCTCGATGCCGGCTTTGAGCTTCTCCCACACGCGCGGGACCGCGAAGAACCAGGTCGGCTTGACCGCCGGCAGCCACTCGCCGATCCGGCGCGGGTCCGGGCACGTCGTGATCGTCATGCCGTAGACGATCGGGAGGTAGTGGTGCGCGGTGCGCTCGGCGACGTGCGCGCTCGGCAGCCACGAGATCACGCGCGAGCCGTCCGGGAAGCCGACGCGCTTCTCCACGGCGTCCACGGCCGCCATCTCGTTGCGGTGCGAGAGCTGGACGCCCTTCGGCGGGCCGGTCGTGCCGGACGTGTAGATGATCGTGAGGATGTCGTCGGGCTCGACCGCGCGCCAGTCGGGCTCGAAGCCCTCGACGAAGTGCTCCTCCCACTCGTCGACGACGATCACCTGGTCGACGAGCGGCCGCATGGCGTCCGCGAACGGCGCCTCGACCACGGCGACCTTCGCGCCCGCGTCGCCGACCACGTACGCGATCTGGTCCGGCGCCGACGTCAGGTAGATCGAGAACGGCGTCGCGCCGAGCATCGTGGCCGCCAGGTCGGCGACCACGAACTCCGGCCGGTTGGAGACCATCAGCGCGAGCGTGTCCCCGCGCCCGAGGCCGAGCTTGGCCAGCCCGCCGGCGAAGGCGTCGACCTTCGCCTGCAGCTCGGCCCACGTCCAGGCGACCTCGTCGTCCTTCGTGCGGACCGCGATCCGGTCCGCGTTGTCCTCGACCGTCAGCCGGAAGGCCTCGGCGATGGTCGGGGCGTTTACTGAGCGTCTCTCCCCCATGGGAGGACGCTATCGAATCCCGAAGCCGCCGTTCTGCAGTCGGTCGATGTCGTTCGTGAGGCCGATCACGAACAGCATGATCACCAGCGCGAAGCCGACGAAGCCGGCGCGCTCCATGACGGCGAACGGGATCGCCTTGCCGCGCACCTTCTCGGCGAGCGCCCAGAAGATGTGGCCGCCGTCGAGCGGCAGGAACGGGAACAGGTTGATGATGCCGAGGCTGAGCGAGATCAGGGCGAGGATCGTGAGCGTGAGGATCAGGTCGTCCTGCTCGATCGTCTGCCGCGTCTGCTCGTAGCCGCCGACGACGCTCCCGATCTCCTTGCGCTTCTCCGCCTTGAAGATCTGGGCGATGTGGCTGACCGTCGTCGAGGTCACGACCCACATCTGGTCGAGCGCGAGCCCGGGTGCGCGGCCGACGCCCACGTCGGTGCGCATCGCCTCCTGGTCGTACCCGAAGCCGAAGCGGTAGCGCGGCTCCTCGAGCTTGTTGTCGAGGAAGGTGTTGCCGCTGACGGTCAGCTCGCGGCCGTCACGCACCAGCGTGAACGAGACCGCGTCGCCCTTGTGGGCGCCGACGGCGTTCGTGACCTGGTCCAGCTGCGTGCCGGCGTCGCCCGTCAGGCGCTTGCCGTCGACGGCGATCACCTGGTCGCCCTCCAGCAGCTTGCCCTGGGCGGGCGTGCCGTTCTGGACCGCGCCGACCACGAGCGGGGGCTCGATCGGGCCGCGGAGCATGAACACGACGGCGAGGATGATGAACGCGAGCACGATGTTCACCAGCGGCCCGGCGCCGATCACGACGATCCGCTTCCACACCGGCTGGCGGTAGTAGGCGCGGTGAGCGTGCTCCGGCGAGATGTCCTCCGCCGGGTTCATGCCCGTGATCTTCACGTAGCCGCCGAGCGGGATCGAGCCGATCGCGTACTCGGTCTCGCCGCGCTTGTAGCGGGCGACGAGCGGCGGGAAGAAGAGGCTGAAGCGCTCGACGCGCATGCCGACGGCCTTGGCCGCGAAGAAGTGCCCCGCCTCGTGCAGGATGATCAGCACGGCAAAGCCGAGGAAGGCCAACAACCAGCTCATGGGCGAACCATCCGGGCAGCCGCTGACGCGGCGCCATCGGGGGTCGCTTGGAGCATCGCTTCGCGGATGCTCATGCGTGCACGCTCTCGATCAGCTCGGCGGCGATCTCGCGCGCCTCGGCATCGGTCACGTACAGCGCCTCGAAGTCGTGCACGCGGCGTGAGCCGAGTTCGTCCAGGACGCCCGCGATCACCTGCGGGATGCCCGTGAACGGCAGGCGGCCGTTGAGGAAGGCGTGGACGGCGACCTCGTTCGCGGCGTTGAGCGCGCACGGCGCGGTGCCGCCGGCGACGGCCGCCTCGCGCGCGAGGCGCAGGCACGGGAACGTCTCGAGGTCGGGCGCTTCGAAGGTGAGCTGGCCGAGCTCGACCAGGTCCAGCGGCTTGATCGGCAGGTCGGCGCGGTCCGGGTGGTGCAGCGCGTAGCCGATCGCGACGCGCATGTCCGGGTAGCCCATGTGCGCCTTGGTCGAGCCGTCGCACAGCTGGACCATCGCGTGGATGATCGACTGCGGGTGCACGACGACGTCGATCTTGTCGTACGGCGTCCCGAACAGGTGATGCGCCTCCATCACCTCGAGGCCCTTGTTCATCAGGGTCGCGGAGTCGATCGTGATCTTGCCGCCCATCCGCCACGTCGGGTGGTTAAGCGCGTCCTCGACGGTGATGCCGGTCAGGTCCTTGCGCCCGCGGAACGGACCGCCGCTCGCGGTGATGACGAGCTTGTCGACCACCCCGGGAGGCTCGCCCGTCAGCAGGTGGTGGATCGCGGTGTGCTCGGAGTCGATCGGGATCAGGCGCGCGCCCGTGGCCTCGGCGAGCGCCGTGACCAGCTCTCCGCCGACGACGAGCGACTCCTTGTTGGCCAGCGCGACGTCCATCCTCTCGGTGAGGGCGACGATCGTCGGGCCGAGGCCGGCGGAGCCGACGATGCTGTTGAGCACGAGGTCGGCGCCGGACTCCGCGACGAGCTGGACGAGGCCTTCGGGACCCGACAGCACTTCGCCGCCGGTCCAGTTCTCGCCGGCGCGCGCGGCGGCGTCCGGGTCGGTCAGCGCGATCCGCTTGACGCCGCGCTCGATCGCCTGCTGGACGAGCGGGAGGTGGTTGCTGCCGGCCGACAGGCCGACGATCTCGAACTGCTCTGGTGCGCGCTTGACGACGTCGAGCGCCTGGGTGCCGATGGATCCCGTGGAACCCAGGATGAGAAGCCGCTTCACGGTGGCTCAGTGTGGCACGGGCCAGATCAGGCGCGGATAAGCTCGCGCGTATGGCGGTCGTGTTCCTGCATGGCGTGATGGTCGATGGTTCGCTCTGGGACGACGTCGTGGCGCGCCTGCCCGACGAGGAGTGCGTGGTGCTCGAGCTGCCGCTCGGCTCGCACACGCAGCCGGTCGCGGATCGTTCCACGCAGACGCCCGCGGGCGTGGCCGACTGGATCGTGCGCGAGCTCGAGCGCCGCGACCTGCGCGACGTGACGCTGGTCGGCTGCGACACGGGCGGGACGCTCGCGCAGCTGGTCGTGGCCCAGGACGCCTCGCGGATCTCACGGTTGGTGCTCACCCCGTGCGACGCGCTGGAGGTGTTCCCGCCCGCGCTGTTCAAGCCGCTCTTCTCGCTCGGTCACGTGCCGCTGGCGATGAGCGCGTTCCTGCAGCCGATGCGGTTCACCCCCGCGCGCCGGCTGCCGATCGCCTTCGGCTGGCTGACGAAGCGCGTGGACCGCGAGCGGCTGCGGCGCTGGGGCACGCCGGCGCTGCGAGATCGCGAGATCCTGCGCGACGCCGCCCACTTCGCGGCGGCGTGCTCGCCCGCGATCACGCTCGACGTCGCGCCGAAGCTGCGCGCCTTCGAGGGCGAGGTGATCATCGCCTGGCCGCCGGAGGACCGCTGCTTCCCGATCGAGCTGGGCTATCGCCTCGCCGCGCTGTTCCCCAATGCCCGCCTGGTCGAGGTCGAGGACTCCTACGCCTTCGTCCCGATCGACCAGCCGGACGTGCTCGCCGCGCTCATTTGAAAGTCAGCGGAAGTCCTGGCCCCTGGGCCATGACTTTCAGCGGAACGAGCCCGCAGGGCGAGGCTCCGCCGGCCATTCGATCTCGCGCCGGACCGCGTCGGCGTCGTCGCCCAGCAGGTACAGCGCCATGTCGATGCCCGAGGTCACGCCGCCCGCGGTGACGATGTCGCCCTCGTCGACGTAGCGCGCGTCCTCGGCGACGTCGGCGCCCGCCGCGCGCAGGTCCTCGATCGCGGTGTGGTGGGTGATCGCGCGGCGACCGGTGAGCAGCCCGGCCTCGGCGAGCAGCATCGCGCCCGTGCACACGGAGGCGATGCGGCGGCCGGCCGCGTGGCGCTCGACGAGCTTGGCGCCGATCACGCCGCGCTGCGCCTCGAGGTAGGCGCCGCCGGCTGCGCGGTCGCTCCAGCCGCCGCCGGGGATCACCAGCAGGTCGGGGTCGCCGAGCACGCCGTGCGGGACGACCGTCGTGCCGTGCGAGGACGTGACGCGCTCGACCGGCTCGACCGTGACGTAGCGCGTGTCACGGCCCGCGGTCCGGAACACCTCGAACGGGCCGAACGCGTCCAGGTCGTCGAAGCCGTCGAACAGGAGGATCTCGATCGTCATGCGGAGATCGTCCCGCGGCACGCTCACCCGCACGAGTGGCAGGAACGCCAGTGTTCGTTACGATCCTGCCAATGGCCGTTCACGAGATCGCCGTGCTGGCGCTGGATGCCGTCGTCCCGCTCGACCTCGCGATCCCCGCGCAGATCTTCGGCAACTACGAGGAGGCGCCGTACCGCGTGACCGTGTGCGCGGCGACGCCGTCCGTGGCGACCACCGCGGGGTTCACGATCGGCGCGCAGGCGGGCCTGGAGGCGCTCGCGACCGCCGACACCGTGATCGTCCCGGGCTTCACCCCGCACCTGCGCGTGCCCGACGACGACGTGCTGGAGGCGCTGCGCGGCGCGCCCGGCCGGATGGTCTCGATCTGCACCGGCGCGTTCGCGCTCGCCGCCGCCGGCCGACTGGACGGCCGGCGCGCCACCACCCACTGGCGCGACGCGGCCGATCTCGCCGCCCGCTTCCCGCGCGTGGCCGTCGAGCCCGACGTCCTCTACATCGACAACGGCGACGTGCTGACCTCGGCCGGCGTCGCCTCCGGGCTGGACCTGTGCCTGCACATCCTGCGCCAGGACCACGGCGCCGCGCTGGCCGCCTCGATCGCGCGCCGGATCGTCGTCCCGCCGCACCGCGAAGGCGGGCAGGCGCAGTACGTCGAGCAGCCGCTCCCCAAGTACCCGGGCGGCTCGCTCGCCCCCACCCGCGCCTGGGCGCTTGAGCGCCTGCATGAGCCGCTCACCGTCCGCGTCCTGGCCCACCACGCGCACGTCTCCGAGCGCACGTTCGCCCGTCGCTTCCAGGCCGAGACCGGCACCTCGGTCCTGTCCTGGCTGCTCGCCCGCCGCGTCGACGCCGCCCGCGGCGCGCTCGAGACGACGTCCGCCGCGATCGACGACATCGCGTCCGAGTGCGGCTTCGGCACCGCCGCGAACCTCCGCAAGCACTTCCACCGCCAGCTCTCCGTCACCCCAACGGCCTACCGTCGCGCCTTCCGCTCCCAGTAGTGAGCGCGCGTGCGCTTTACTCGGCGCCCAGGCGGTGGCGGGAACAGTCGGTGATCATTGGGGCGTGGCCCTGCTCGAGCGTGAGGCCGAGCTCGACGTGGTGCGCGAGCGGTTCGACCAGCTCGGCGAGCACGGCGAGACCCTCGTGGTGCGCGGTGAGCCCGGAGCGGGCAAGTCCGCCCTCGTCGGCTGGGTGAAGGCGGAGGCCGCGGCGCGCGGGCTGCTGGTGCTCAGCACCGTCGGTGTGCAGTCGGAGGCGCTGATGCCGTTCTCCGGGCTCCAGCAGCTGCTGCGGCCCGCTGCCGATCGCGTCTCGGCGTTGCCCGACGCCCAGCGCGACGCGCTCCTGAGCGTGTTCGGCGCGGCGGCCGGTGCCCCCGACCCCTATCTCGTCGGGCTCGCCACGCTGACCCTGCTCGGGGATCTCGCCGCCGGCACGCCGATGCTGCTCGTCGCCGACGACGCCCAATGGCTGGACCGCGCGACCGGCGAGGCCCTGGCGTTCGTCGCGCGGCGGCTGGACGCCGACCCGATCCTGCTGCTGGCGAGCGCCCGCGAGGAGAGCGTCGCCTGGCTCGAGGACGCGCGTGCGCGCGAGCTGCGGCTGGCGGCGTTGAGCGAGGCGGGTGCGCGGCGGCTGATCGAGGCCCGGGCGCCCTGGCTGGCCCCGGACGTCCAGGAGCGGGTGCTCGTCGAGGCGGCCGGCAATCCGCTGGCGCTGATCGAGCTGCCGATCGCCTGGCGGGACCGCGGCGGCGACGTGCTCGCGGACACGCTCCCGTTGACCGCGCGCCTGGAGCGCGCGTTCGCGTCCCGGGTGACCACGCTGCCCGCGGCCACCGCGACGCTGCTGCTGGTCGCCGCGCTCAACGACGCCGAGTCGCTGGCCGAGACCCTCGACGCCGGAGCGCGGCTGCTGGGCGCGCGGCCGCAACTGGCCGACCTGGCGCCCGCCGAGGCGGCGGGCCTGATCGGGCTCGACGCGCACGGGGTGCGGTTTCGCCACCCGCTGGTGCGCTCGGCGATCCGCCAGGCGGCCGGAACGGTCGAGTGCACGCGCGCCCACGCGGCCCTGGCCGAGGCGCTCGCGGGCGAACCCGATCGCAGCGTCTGGCATCGCGCTGCGGGAACGCTGGAGCCGGACGAGGACGTCGCGAGCGCGCTCGAGGCGGCGGCGGGGCGGGCGAAGCGCCGCGGCGACCTCCCGCTCGCAGTCACGGCGCTCAAGCGCGCGGCGGCGCTAACGGCGGCGCCCGCGGCTCGCGCCTTGCGCCTGATCGCGGCCGCCGAGCTCGAGCACCAGCTGGGCCGCGAGGACGAAGCGCTGCAGCTGCTGCGCCAGGTCGACGAGAGCCGGCTGGACGACCCGCAGCTCGGCCGCCTGCTGTGGCTGCGCGAGGTGATGCACCAGACGGCGGGTCCGGTCCCGATCGGCCGGCTCGTCGCGCTCGCCGGGCGCATGCTGGGTGCACGGGAGACGGGGCTGGCGTTGGACGTGGCGCTCGCGGCGGCCTACAAGGCGTACTGGTTCGACGCCCCGGACGCCGAGCGGCGGGCGATCGTGAACGTGGCCCGGCGGCTCGGGGCCGACGAGCGCGAGCCGCGGCTGCTGGCCACGCTCGCCCTAGCGGACCCGGTCGGGCACGGCGCGCTCGTGATCGAGCGCCTGGCCGACAGCGCGGCGGAGACGTTCGCCGACCCCGAGGAGGTGCGCCTGCTCGGCATCGCGTTGATCGTGATCCCGGAGTACGAGCTCGCGGGCACGTTCCTGGCGCTCGCCGTCGAGCGGCTGCGCGAGCAGGGCCGGCTCGCGATGCTCGCCCGTGCGCTCGGCTCGCAGGCCCACGCGGCGCTCTTCCGTGGCGACTTCGCGCTCGCCGAGCAGGCGGCCGAGGAAGGCCTGCTCCTGACGCGCGAGACCCGGCAGCCCCGCTGGGAGTGCTCGTGCCTGACGTTCCTCGCCCACCTCGCGGGGCTCCGCGGCGACGCCGAGCGTGCCGAGGCGCAGCTCGTGCGCGCGGAGCAGCTCCTGCACCCGCCGAGGTCGACGCCGGCGCTGCAGCATCTCCAGCTGGCCCGCGGCGCCGTCAGCCTCGCCGCCGGCGAGCCGGAGGCCGCGTTCGACCAGATCACGCGCGTCTTCGATCCCGAGGACAGCACCTACAACCCGCTGGTCGGCGCGCCCGGCCTCGTCGATCTGGCGGATGCCGCCGCGACCGTCGACCGCCTGGATGACGCGCGGGCGATCGTCGAGCGCATCGAGCCATTGCTCCTGCGCACCGGCTCCCCGACGCTGCACAGCCAGCTCCGGTACGCGCGCGCCGTGCTCGCCGAGCCGGAGGCCGCCGAGGCGTGCTTCCAGGACGCGCTCGGCCACGACACCGCGGACTCGACCTGGGAGCGCGCCCGGCTCCGGCTCGCCCACGGCGTCTGGCTGCGCCGCCAGCGCCGTGCCGTCGAGGCCCGCGTGTCCCTGCGCATCGCCCGCGAGGGCTTCGACGCGCTCGGCGCCCACCCGTGGTCAGAGCGCGCCCGCCAGGAGCTCCGCGCGACCGGCGAGCGCAGCCGCCGTCAGGAGCCCAACGCCCGTGACGCGCTCACCCCGCAGGAGCTGCAGATCGCCCAGCTCGCCGCGGAGGGCCTGACCAACCGCGACATCGGCAAGCGGCTGTTCATGTCCCACCGCACGGTCGGCTCGCACCTGTACAAGATCTTCCCGAAGCTCGGCATCACGTCCCGCGCCGAGCTCGCCCGCGCCGTCGTGACCGGCGCTGACCGCTAGCTACGGGACGTCGGTGGAGAGCGTGACGAGCAGGACCTTGCGGTAGCTGCCGGACGCCTTGCGCTCGACCTTCTGGCGCAGCTTGACCGTCGCCGCCTCCCGCGCGAGCGGGCCCGTCCAGCGCGCGAGCGGCTCACCGACCGTCGTGTCCAGCGGCGTGAAGGACGCAGAGCCGACCCGCGCCTCGAGCGGCTCGGGCAGCAGCTTGGACCCGCTCGCGAGCCGGCCCACCTTCGCTCCGCTGGCGACGTCACCGTCGACGACCGACAGCAGCGCCCGGTTCTCCGTCGTGGTCGCCAGCACGTCGAACGACGTCGAGTACGTCTTCGCCGACGAGAACGTCGAGAACGCCGCCTTCGGCTGGCTGAGGATCAGCTCGTAGTAGTTCGGGCCGACGACCCCGCCGACCCCGGTGTCGCCGTCGGTCTGCGCCGCCGCCCCCGGCGCGGCCACGAGCCCCGCCGCGATCACTGACCCCACGATTCGCCACTGCATGCGAACGAGCGTAGCCACGCTGCGCCCGGATCGGACCGGTATCGCGGGTGCCTCGGGGAAGGAACTCCGGGTGCGCGGCGCCGTCGGCGCCGCGCACCCTCCGCTCTACGCCGTGTCCGCCTCGTAGGTCAGCTCGATGTACGGGGCGGTTGAGGGACCGTCCTCGGAGGCCGCGAAGGTCGCGGCGAGCACCCCGGGCCAGGGGCTCACGAGCGCGAGGCCGTTGTTGGGCACGACGCCCGCGGCCCAGTCGGCGGCCATCGCCGTCACGTCCCAGTCGGCCCAGTCGGGCAGATCGATCGAGGAGATGTAGTTCTCGTCCTCCGCCGAGCCGAAGTCGCCGCCACCGGTCGTCCACGCGGTCACGCCGTCGCGCGTGTTCCAGGTCGCGTTCCCGTCGAAGCTCGACGTGAGCCGGTGCACCGTCGCCCAGCTCTCGGACTCGCCCTGGTCGATGAACTTGAGCTTGAGCGTCGCGGACTCGACGTGATAGCCGTCCGGCACATACGCCGCGACGTCGAACTGCAGCACGGAGTGGATCGCGTTGCCGGCGACGCCGAAGTTGCGTCCGACGTTGAGCGTCGTGTCCGTGCAGAACGACGTCGACCCCGAGTTCGCGTACAGCGAGCAGTCCTCGGTGACCGGAACGTCCACCGTTGTCGCCTGCGCGACGCCGGCGAACGCCGTCGTGCCACCGATCGCGGCCAGCGCGGCCGCCGTCATGACGCACCGGCGCAGCGCAAAGCCGCGCCGGCTCGAAGAACCAACACTCATCTCGTACCCCTCTTAACGTGGTCCGCCACCAGCCCTTGCCGATGGCGCCTGCCCCATCCCTTCGGCCCGGCTTGCCGACCACGTACGAGCGCCGGCGGGCGCAACAAAACCCGTTCCTTGAGCGAGTGTCAACCGCTGAACGACGCGAACTGCCCCTTTTGTTCGCGCCCTGACGAACGCGATCAAGAAGCGTCTTTTGACTCAGCCGCGCAGGATCGGGCGTGCGAACCAGAAGACCACGAGCAGCAAGGCGATCGCACCCGGGCCGGCGATCACGATCCAGTGCTCGTACAGGAACGACGTGACCATCGTGATCGCGAGGACGATCGCGATCGCCAGGCACGTCAGGCCCGCGATCAGGTACTTGTTGGCCGACTCGATCACGAACGTGCGGTCGCCCTCGTGGAAGCGCAGCCGGTGGGTCGCCGACGGAGCGATCAGGAACACGACGGACGCGGCGGTGAACAGCAGCGCGGCGTAGAAGACCGTCTTCTCGAACGTGGTGACCCGCTGGAAGCCGTTCGCGAACGGCACCGTCAGCAGGAACGCGAGGAGGAACTGAACGCCGGGAAGCGCGACCCGGAGCTCGTTGAGGAGCTCCATCATCTGCCGGTCGCGCTTCTCTTCCTCGTTCATGCCAAGAGCAGCCACACGTAGTAGCCGGCGACGAGCGCGAACAGCGCGGCGTCCACGCGGTCCAGCGCGCCACCGTGGGCCCCGAACAGGGTCCCGGTGTCCTTGGTACCCATGTCGCGCTTGACCAGCGACTCGAAGAGGTCACCGATCGGTGCGGCGATCACGGCTGTGAGGCCGAGAAGCAGGCCGTCCAGGCCGGAGATCCAGCCGTCGTCCGAGTACGTCTGCGACCAGTACCAGACGATCAGCGTGCCGATCACGACGCCGAAGGCCAGGCCCTCGATCGTCTTGTTGGGCGAGATCGTCGGGGCGAGCTTGTGGCGGCCGAACGCGCGGCCGCCGAAGTAGGCGAACGTGTCCCCCACGAACGTGCCGAGCAGGATCATCACGACCAGCGCGCCGCCGTGGTCGAGCCCGCGCAGCATCGCGGCGTGCGCGACGCCGAGCCCGATCCACACGATGATCAGCAGCGTCGCCGACATCGAAGCGGTGACCCGTTCGCGCTGCGGCATCGCGACGGCCAGCGCGAACGTCACCGGGACGGTCGCGGCGAGGGCGAGCAGCACCTGGCGCTCGTCACCCGCCGTGCCCGCGACGACCATGCCCAGCACGCCGAGCATCGCCGCGAGCCGCACCGGGCGCGCCCGCTCGAGCATCACCGACAGCTCGTGCACGCAGATCACGGCCAGCAGGCCGATGCCGGCCGCGAACACCCAGCCGCCCTGCCAGATGATCAGGACCGCGAACGCGATCGCCGGGATCGCCACCAACACGCGGTTGATGACGTCGCCCACGGCTCAGCGCCCCCCGAAGCGGCGCACGCGCGCCTCGTAGGACTCCAGGGCCAGCTCGAAGTCCGCGCGCGAGAAGTCCGGCCACAGCACGTCGGTGAAGTGCAGCTCCGAGTACGCCGCCTGCCACAGCAGGTAGTTCGAGATCCGCTGCTCGCCGGACGTGCGGATCAGCAGGTCCGGGTCGTGCATCTCGGGCGCGTAGAGCAGCTTGCGGAACTCGTCCTCACCGCCGCCGGTGTACTTGACCGCCGCGTCCAGGATCTCCGAGCGCCCGCCGTAGTTGAAGGCCACGAACAGCGTGATCCGCGTGTTGCCGGCGGTCTTCTCCTCCGCCCATTGCATCTGCTCGAGCAGCTCGGGGAGCACGCCCTCGCGCCGCCCGACGAAGCGCATCTTCACGCCCTCCTCGTGCAGCTCGGGCGTCTCGTCGATGATGCGCGCGCTGAACAGCGCCATCAGCGCGTCGACTTCATCCTGCGGGCGGTTCCAGTTCTCCGTGGAGAACGAGTACAGGGTGAGCTCGCGCACGC
Organism: Solirubrobacter phytolaccae; assembly: GCF_027587195.1. GTDB lineage: Bacteria > Actinomycetota > Thermoleophilia > Solirubrobacterales > Solirubrobacteraceae > Solirubrobacter > Solirubrobacter phytolaccae. The sequence goes on from NZ_JAPDDP010000015.1 coordinate 113,084, forward strand.
CGAGGTCGACGGCGTCGCGCAGACGCGCCTTCACCGTGTCGGCGCCTGCCTTATGGCCTTCAGCGATCGGGACGCCGTGCTGTTGAGCCCACCGCCCGTTGCCATCCATGATGATGGCGACGTAGGTGGCGCTCAAACCTCGGTGATCTCGGCTTCCTTGGCCTTGAGGGCCGCGTCGAGCTCGGCGACCTTCTCGTTGGTCAGCTTCTGCAGCGCGTCTTCAGCACGGTGCTCGTCGTCGGCGCCGGCCTCGCCGGCGTCCTTGAGCTCCTTGAGGTCGTGCATGACGTCGCGCCGGATGTTGCGCAGCGCGACCTTGCCTTCCTCGGTGAGGCCGCGGACGACCTTCACGAGCTGCTTGCGCCGCTCCTCGGTCAGCTCCGGCAGCTGGAGGCGGATGATCTGGCCGTCGTTGTTCGGCGTAAGGCCGAGGTCGGACTCCAGGATCGACCGCTCGATCGCCTTGAGCGAGCTCTTGTCGTACGGCTGCACCGTGATGAGGCGCGCCTCGGGAGCGTTGACCGTCGCCATCTGCTTCAGCGGCGTCTGCGTCCCGTAGTACTCCACGTTGATGCGGTCCAGGAGCGAAGAACTCGCCCGCCCGGCGCGCACCGACTGGAATTTCTGGCGCGTCGCCTCCACGGACTTGTCCATGTGCTCGCGCGCGTCTTGAAGGAGTTCGTCGATCACGTCGTCACCAGCGTCCCCACTCGATCGCCGGAGATTATCCGGTTGATGTTGGAGTCGTCGGCCATGTCGAAGACATGGATGTTGAGCTTGTTCTCCATGCAGAGCGTCAGCGCCGTCATGTCCATCACCCGCAGGTTGCGCTCGAGCGCCTCCTGGGCGGTGATCTCGGCGATGAACTCCGCGTTCGGGTCCACGCGCGGGTCGGCGCTGTAGATCCCGTCGACGCCGTTCTTGGCCATCAGCAGCACCTCGGCGTGCATCTCGACCGCGCGCAGGGCGGCGGCCGTGTCCGAGGTGAAGAACGGGTTGCCGGTGCCGGCGGCGAAGATCACCACGCGCTTCTTCTCGAGGTGACGCATCGCCCGCCGGCGGATGTAGGGCTCGGCGACCTCGGAGATCGTGATCGCCGACTGCACCCGCGTGTGCACCCCGCGCGTCTCCAGGGCGTCCTGGAGCGTGAGCGCGTTGAGCACGATCGCGAGCATGCCCATGTAGTCGCCGGTCGCCCGGTCCATGCCCTCCGCGGCCGCGGCCAGGCCGCGGTAGATGTTGCCCGCGCCGAGCACGATGCCGATCTCCACGCCACGCTCATGGACCGTCTTGAGCTGGTCCGCGATCGCGCCGACGGTGTCAGGGTCGGTCCCGTAGTCGAGCGGGCCCATGAGGGCCTCGCCCGACAACTTGATGAGGACCCGGTTGAAGACCGGCTCGGTCACGTACTCAGGCGCCGACCGCGAAGCGGGCGAAGCGCTTGATCACGATGTTCTCGCCGGCCGTGCCGGAGAGGTTCGCGCGCAGCTCCTCGATCGTCTTGCCGTCGTACTTGTCCGTGTTGACGTGCGGCTGGTTGAGCAGCACGTGGTCGTTCATCCACGCCTTGAGCTTGCCTTCGGCGATCTTCGGGCGGATGTGCTCGGGCTTGTCGGCGGCCTGCTGCTCGAAAACGCGCAGCTCGGCTTCCTTGGCCTCGGCGGGGATCTCGTCCTCGGAGACGTAGAGCGGCGCGGCGGCGGCGATGTGCAGCGCCACGTCACGCGCGAAGCTCTGGAAGTCGTCGTTGCGGGCGACGAAGTCCGTGTTGCAGTCGATCTCCACGAGAACGCCGACCTTGCCGTTCGAGTGGATGTAGGACGCGACGGTGCCCTCGGTGGCCTCGCGGTCGCCGACCTTGAGCGCCTTGTCGCCGAGGCGGACGCGCAGCAGCTCGACCGCCTGGTCGATGTCGCCGTCGGTCTCCGTGAGCGCCTTCTTGCACTCCATCATGCCCGCGCCCGTGCGGTCGCGGAGCTCCTTGACCTGCTTGGCGGAAATGGTGGGAGTCGTCACTTCTCTTCCTTCGTCTCGTCGGTGGACTCGGCGGGGGCGGCGGCCTCGACGTCGGCCGGAGCGGCCTCGGCGGCCTCCTCGGCGACGGCGCTCGGGCCCGGCTCGGGAGCGGCGGCCTTCGGCTTGGCCTTGGCCTTCGCGGCCTTCTGCTTGGCCTCGGCGACGGGAGCCTCGGCGGGCTCCTCGACCGGCGACGCGGCGCCCTTGTCGGCCTCGGCGCCGGTCGGGTTCTCGACCTGCTCGGCGCTGCTCGGGCCGGGGGTGCCGGCGGCGGCGACGGCGGGCTCGGTCGCGGCCTGCTCGGCGGCGGCGGCCTCCGCGTCGGCGGTGCCGGCGGCGGCCTTCGGAGCGGCCTTGACGGCGGCGGCGACGTTCGCCTCGGCGACGTCACGCGGCTCACCGGCGGCCTGCGTGAGGGCAGCCTCGGCCTCGGCGCGCTTGGCGGCCTCGGCGGCGGCCTTCTCCTCTTCCTCGCGGCGCTGGCGCTCCTCGGCGTCGCGCTGCTGCTGGGCGGCGGCCTCGGCGCGGGCGGCCTCTTCCTCGGAGCGGAAGCGGGCGCGGCCCTGCTGGACCACGTCGCCGATCGCCTGCGTGATGATGTTGCAGGCGCGGATCGCGTCGTCGTTGCCCGGGATGACGTAGTCGATGCCGTCCGGGTCGGCGTTCGTGTCGACCAAGCCGATGATCGGGATGCGCAGGCGCTGGGCCTCGCGCACGGCGATGACTTCGGTCTTGAGGTCCACGACGAACATGGCGTCCGGCACGCGCGTCATGTGCTTGACGCCGCCGAGGTTCGCCTGAAGCTTCAGGAGGTCGGCCTCGGCCGCGAGACGCTCACGCGTCGGCAGCAGCGAGAGCTGGCCGTCGGCCTGGTAGCGCTCGAGGTCGTGCAGGCGCTTGATGCGCGCCGACATCGTCTGGTAGTTCGTCAGCAGGCCGCCGAGCCAACGGTGGTTGACGTACGGCATGTTCGACGCGGTGGCGATCTCCTTGATGCCGTCGCGCGCCTGCTTCTTGGTGCCGACGAACAGGACCGTGCCGCCGCGATGGGCGATCTCGGTCGCGAAGCGCTGGGCCTGCTCGAGCAGGGCCTGCGTCTTCAAAAGGTCGATCAGGTAGATGCCGTGGCTCTCACCGTGGATGAACCGGCGCATCTTCGGGTTCCAGCGACGCGTCTGATGGCCGAAGTGGACTCCGGCTTCCAGCAGTTCCTTCAGGCCGACTTCGGCCATGGGTGGTGCTCCTTGGTACGCAGTGATGAGATCCCGGGCAGTGAGGTGACGCGGACCCGGCGCATCGAACGCCGGGCAGGAATCGCGGCCTCGGAATGCGTGCTCATCTGGAGCAGCGCAGCCCGGGGTTGGGAACGTGTGGCGAAGAGTTTAGAAAAGTTTCTGCGGACGCCTGCGTTTGGTCTTGAGACGGGTGGCCCAGGTTCCCCTACACCGATTGGTCCGCTCGTTCCCCTGACGCCTGCCGGAGGGCCTTGACCAGGTCCTCCGGCAGTGGCGCCCGCAGCTCCATGGGTGCCCCGGTCTCGGGGTGCTTGAACGCAAGTCGCTGCGCGTGCAGGAACTGCCGGGAAAGTCCGTGCCGGCCCGCGTGCCCGTACTCCGGGTCGCCGGCGACGGGATGCCCGATCGCGAGCAGGTGCGCGCGGATCTGGTGCGTGCGGCCGGTCTCGAGCGTGACGCGCAGGAGCGTGTCGTCGGGCAGGGCCTGCTCGGTCTCGAAGTGCGTGACGGCCTCGTGCGGATCGTCGGTGTCCGTGCTCATCTTCGTGCGGGTGCGGCGGTCACGGCCCAGCGGCGCGTCGATCGTGCCGCGCCGGGCCGGCGGGCGGCCTTCGACGAGCGCGACGTACTCGCGGGTGATGTCGCGCCGGCGCAGCGCCTCCTGCAGCGCGAACATCGTCGCCTCGTCGCGGGCGAGGAGCAGCAGGCCGGACGTGTCGCGGTCCAGCCGGTGCACGACGCCGGGGCGATCGGGGTCGTTGCCGCCCGCCACGCGGCCCGCCAGGGCCTGCACGAGCGTCCCCTCGCGGTTGCCGACGCCGGGATGGACGACGACGCCCGCGGGCTTGTTGACGACGATCAGACGGTCGTCCTCGTAGGCGATCTCGAACTTCGCGGGCGGAACCTCGGGACGCGGGCCCTCGGACAGCGCCTGCACCTCGATCGTCTCGCCGCCGAGCAGGCTGTAGCGCTTCTGCTTGGCCAGGCCGTCGACGCGCACCAGGTCGTTCTCGATGAGCGCCTGCGCCTTCGCGCGGGAGCCGACGATCGGCGCCAGGAACACATCGAGCCGGGTGCCGGCGGCCTCGGGCGGAACCACTTCGATCATTTCGATGCTTTCTCTAAGACGAAGATCAGCACGATCACGCCGAGCGTGACGGCGATGTCCGCGACGTTGAACGCGGGCCAGTGCGGGATCTTGATGAAGTCGGTGACCCAGCCGAGCCGGATCCGGTCGATCAGGTTGCCGACCGCGCCGCCGAGCAGCATGCCGGTCGGCAGCCACACCAGCCGCGTCTTCAGGTGCGTGAAGAAGAAGCCCAGCAGCGCCGCGAGCGCCACGAGGGCGATCAGCACGACGACCGCGCCGCCACCCGAGAACATGCTGAAGGCCACGCCCGTGTTGTGGGTGTGGACGAGTTTGAGACCGAGAACCAGGTCGTGCTTCTCGAAGGGGTATTCGATCTCCGAGCGGACGATCGCCTTGGTCAGCTGATCGAGCGCGACGACTCCCGCCGCGACGAGTGCGGCGCGCGCGACCGTGCGACCCGCGGTCATCCGCGGATCAGGCTCACGAGCAGCCGACCGCCGATGGTCAGCACGAGGATCGCGACCACCGGGCTGAGGTCGATCGGCCCGAACTGCAGGCCGAGGCGGCGGAAGATCCGCAGGTACGGGTTCGTCACGTCGCGCAGGAAGTCCAGGACCGCGTTCAGCGGCCGCGAGTACGGCACACGCACCCCGAACGTGAACACCCAGGACACGATGATCGAGGCGAAGATGATCAGCGTGTAGACGCCGATCAGTGCCGCCAAGAAGTCCGCGATGTCACCGCGCAACGTCAGCCTCCCACCACGTCGTCCATTGCCTGTGCCAGGGCCGCCCGCACCCCGCCCCGCTCCAGCGCCGCCAGCCCGCGCGCGGTGGAGCCACCCGGTGAGGTGACGCCGCGGCGCAGCGCGAGCGTGTCGGTGTGTTGCAGAAGTGCGGCGGTTCCGGCCATGGTCTCGGTCACCAGTGTGGCGGCTTGGGCCGCCGGGATGCCGTGACGGACCGCTGCGTCGGTGTAGGCCTCGACGAACAGCGCCCAGTACGCGGGCCCGACGCCGGTCACCGCGCCGGCCACGTCGAGCAGCCGCTCGGGCACCTCGACGACCGTCCCGACGCGCTCGAAGAGCGCCTTGACCGTCTGCGCCTCGGGCTTCTCGGAGGCCGCGAGCACGCTCACGCCGCGCCGGATCGCCGCGGGCGTGTTCGGCTCCACGCGGATCACCGGGGAGCTTGGATAGACGGCCTCGATCTCGGCGACGGTCCCGCGCCCGAGGATCGAGACGATCGGCTTGTCCGTGCGGATCGGTGCGGCCACGTCGGCGAGCTGGTACGGCTTGTGCGCGAGGATCACGAGGTCCGCGCGCTCGAAGACCTCGGCGTTGCTCAGGCGCTCGCCGCCGAGCTCGTCGACGAGCCGCTGCGCCCGGCCGGAGCCGCTGTCGCTGGCGAGGACGGGATCGCCCCAGCCGCGCGCCAGCGCGCTCGCCATGTTTCCTGACCCGATAAAGCCGATCTGCATCGGCCGACGAGTCTACGACTGGTTGAAGAAGCCCTTCTCGATCAACGCCGCGCGCTCTTCCGCCGAGACCTCGACGTTGCGCGGGGTGAGCAAGAAGACCTTGTCGGCGATGCGCTGCATGCCGCCGTCCAGGGCGTACGTCAGCCCCGACGCGAAGTCGATCAGGCGCTTGGAGAGGTCGGACTCCGAGCTCTGCAGGTTGATGATCACGGGGATCGAGTCCTTGAACTTGTCAGCGACGTCCTGCGCGTCGTTGAAGGACTTCGGGACGACGAGATGCACGCGGACCTCCCCGCGGCCGTTGGCGGCCCGTGAAGCGGTCCCTCCGACGGTGCGCAGCTGCGTCGTGCGTCGCTCGGACGGCGAGTCGTCGCCGAAGATGTCGTCGATCTCGTCGCGGCGGCGGCGCGACTGCAGGCGGCGGACGTTCGGACGTTCCTCGTAGCGGCTCGCGATCTCACGTTCGGGTTCGCGCTCACGCTCACGCTCGCGTTGCGGCGTGTACTCGGGTTCGTCGTCGTCGTAGTACTCGCGATCCTCGGCCAGGCCGAAGTACACGAGGACTTTGCGGAAGGAGTTGCTCACGGGATCGAGTGACGGTTCGCGGCGGGAAGGGCTTTCCCTGCAAACATCCTAGGTGTAGAGGGTCGTGCCGATGCGCACAATCGTTGCACCTTCTCCTGCAGCGACCGCGAAGTCCTGGCTCGTGCCCATGCTCAGGTGGCGCAGGCCGTGCTCGTCCGCGAGCTCCTTCAGCCGCGCGAAGTGCGGCCGGTTGGCCTCGGGGTCCTCGACGAAGGGCGGCATCGTCATCAGCCCCACGACCTTCACGGGGCTCAGCTCGAGGTAGCGCGGAAGGTCCTGCGGCGCGATGCCGGCCTTGTCGGCCTCCCCCGCGACGTTGACCTCGAGCAGGATCTCGGTGGTCGGCTCGGCGTGCTTGGCGAGCTGGCTGAGCGCGGATTCGCTCGCCACCGAGTGGATGAGCGTCGCGAACGGAAGGATCTGCTTGACCTTGCGCGACTGCAGCTGGCCGATGAAGTGCCAGCGGAAGTCCGGGAAGCGTGTCGCCTTGTCCTCCAGCTCCTGCGCGCGGTTCTCGCCGAGCAGCGTGAGGCCGGCGTCCTTGAGGGTGCCGATCTCGTCGACCGGGACGTACTTGACCGCCGCGAGGATGTCGACCTCGGCCGGGTCGCGCCCGGCGTCCGCGATCCTGTTCTTGATGCGCTCGAGGTTGGCGCGGATGCGGTCGGCGTCGAGGCCGGTGAACTGGCGCGGCATGGAAGCTGACAGCCTACGGCGCTTGTCCGTCTACCTGGCGTTGCTGCGGCGCCCCGGCGCGCGCTCGTTGGCATTGGCGTGCACGTTGGGCTGGCTCGGCTTCGCGGCCACGGCGCTGGCGATCGTGCTGCTGGTCGAGTCCGAGACCGGCTCCTTCGCGCGAGCCGGACTCGCGGTCGGCGCGTTCTCGGCCGGCGCTGGGCTGTTCGCGCCGCTCCGCGGACGGCTCGTGGACGCGCGGGGCGCGCCGGCGCTCGTGGCCTTCGCCGCGGCCCAGTGCGCGCTCCTGCTCGTGCTGGTGTGGACGGCGAGCCCGATCGTGGCGGGCTTCGCGGGCGCCGTCGCGCCGCCGCTGATCGCCACGGCGCGGACCGTCTGGCCGCGCGTGGCAGGCCCGGAGCTCACCCAAGCGGGCCACGGGCTCAACGCGTTGCTGGGCGACATCGGCACGGTCGTCGGCCCGGCGGCGGCCGGCGGGCTGGTCGCGCTGGCGGGTCCGCACGCGGCGCTCGCAGTGTTCGCAGCGGGCCCGCTCCTGGGCGCGCTCATCGTCGCGCGGCACCCGGCGACGCCGCCCGCGCTGACGGTCACGGCACCGGCCGCCGGCCCGATGGCGTAGCGGTCGATGGCC
>NZ_JAPDDP010000160.1 GCF_027587195.1 Solirubrobacter phytolaccae
AGCGAGTACGTCTTCTTCGCCGCCAGCGACGTCGAACCGGCCTTCAGCGTCACCGCGCCCTTGCAGTCGGCGGCGGTGCACGAGAGCGCGACCTTGACGGTGCGACCGGCGGCCTTCAGCGACGTCGAGCGCACCGCGACCGCGGGCTGGGGCTTCGGCGCGGGCACGGCGGACGCGCCGCTCTGCACCGGAACCGACTCGAACGCCCCCGCCGTGGCCGGGACGACTGAGTACCGGTCGGCCGACGGATTGCCGGGCTGGCAGTCGATCTGCAGCGGGACGCCGACCGACGTCGTGACGGAGATGAACACGCTGCCCTTCGGCGTGATCATCGCGCCGCCGCGGCCCGCGGGAATCGGCGGCAGAGTGCCAGCTCCTCCCTGGCGGAACCCGACCGTGCCGACGCCACCGGCGGTCCAGGACGTGTCCGGCAGCGGCAGGGTCACGTCGATCGGGGTCGCGGAGTAGGTGCCGTCCCCGTTGTCGGTGACCGTCGTGCGCGCGACGGTGTCCAGGACCAGCACCTGCACGGCCTGCGCCGTGTTGTCGGCGGCCAGCGCGAGCCACACCTTCGTCGGGAGCTCGTTCGGCCCCGGCTTGAGGATGCCCGCTCCCGCCCCCGTCGGACCGACCCAGTCCGGGAGGCGCGAATGCGCCGACGCACCCGTCAGCGTGAGCCCTGAGCCGGGCGCGAGCGGATTGGGGGTGCTCGTCCCCGTGAGATCGATGTTCTGCGTCTGCCACGTGGAGTTGAGGCTCCAGAAGCACGCGTTCGGGACGTCCAACGTGCCGGCCGACGCGGGGGTAGCAATCGCCAAGGTCGCAGCAGTCGCCAGGATCGTTACGAGGGTCCGTCGCATATCGTCAACCAACCCTAACAAGCAGTGGCAAGTTTGGTGAGGTCAGATTCCGAGCACTATGCTTGTGCAGGATGAGCAAGCCCCACGGACACTCGATCGACGACTACCTTGAGGCGATCCACCTGCTGGTCTCGCCTGTGGGCGTGTACGAGCCGGCGAAGGCTCCCGCCGCGATCGCGGCGCGGGTCGCGGACGCGCTCGGCGTGTCACGCACGGCGGTCGGCGAGATGCTCAAGCGGCTCACTGCAGAGGGGCTGCTGGAGCGCGGCACCGGTCGTGAGCTGGTGCTCACGGCGGCCGGCACCGAACGGGCCGAGCAGGTCGTCCGGCGCAACCGGATCGTGGAACGGTTCCTGACGGACATGCTCGACTACGACCCCGCGGAGGCGCACGAGCACGCGTCGCGCGTGGCCGCGTCGTTCACGGATGACATGGTTGAACGGCTCCACGCCAAGCTTGGCTATCCGGAGCGTTGCCCGCACGGCTGGCCGGTCGCGCCGCAGCAGGATCGCGAAGAGAGCCGCGAGCTCGTCAGCCTGGCCGATCTGGCCGCGGGAGACTCCGGAGAGATCGTTCGCTTGACCGAGCAGGACGGCGGTCTGCTGTCGTGGTTCGCGGCCGAAGGCCTCGCGCCCGGCGCGAAGGTCGAGGTGCGTGACATCCAGCCGGCGGCGGGTCATCGCAAGATCCAGATCGCGGGCGACGGCGAGCAGTTCATCGCCGATCGCGCGGCGCG
>NZ_JAPDDP010000161.1 GCF_027587195.1 Solirubrobacter phytolaccae
ATGGCGGCGCGGGCGGGGCGTGGTGGCCGGCGGCGCATGGCGGCGCGGGCGGGGCGTGGTGGCCGGCGGCGCGTCGCTGCGCGGGGCGGCGTCGTGAAGGTCGTCATCGAGGCCGTCGACGGGGACCGGGTGCGGTTCGCGTGCGCCGCCGGCACGGCCGACGCACGGTGGGTGGGCGAGCCGCCCGCGCTCGGCGAGCACCACGTCGAGCTCGAGGTGAGCGGCACCGCGGCGGCTGCCGGCGGCGGCGAGCGGCTCGAGCCCGGCCGCCTGGTCGCGCGGGTCGACGCGATCGACGACGACGGCGTCGTCGCACTGCGGTTCTGCGGTGGGCTCGTCGTGCTCGACGAGGCAGGCCCCGCGACCGTCATGGGCGGCTGGGTCGAGGTCTCCGACGCGTTGTTCGAGCTGTTCCCGGTCGCCGCCACACGTGAGGCCCGCGCGTGAGCGCGCGCGACCTCGCCGTGCGCAGACAGCACGAGCTCGTCGCGCCGGCGGCGCGCGTGTGTGCAGGGACGGTGCTCGCGTGAGCTGGGACGAGCTCGTCGCCGCGGCGCTCATCGGCACGGACCGACGGCCGGTCGCGGCCGCGGCGCCGCCCGGCTCGCCCGACACGCTCGAGGCGTCGCTGGCGGAACGCGGCGCTGAGGATCGGGTGCTCGCCGCCGCGGCGGGCCGGAGCGCGGGCCGGTGAGGCGCGCGCGGTCGACCCCGCCGACGAAGACGCGCGGCCGCTGTGCTCGCCCGCGGCGGCTTCGCGACTCGAGTTGCTGCTCGAGGTGCGCGAGCTCGTGGAGGAGTGGCTCGGCCTCGCGGGGCGCGCCGGCGTGCGGCCGCCGCCCGAGCTCGCGCCCGCCCTGCTCGACTACGCGGAGGCCCGGCCGGAGCGCCACACGTCGGTGCTCGAGGCCGTCGGCCCGCTCGCGCTGTGGCTCGCCGCGCGCGAGCCGCGCTGGGCGTACGCGCTCCCCGCCGACGACGGCGTCTGGAAGGCCGGCACGCCCGACGAGCGCCACGCGCTCCTGGTCCGGCGTCGCCGCGAGGACCCGGCCGCCGCGCGCGAGCTGCTCGCCTCGACCTGGGCCGAGGAGACCTGGGAGGACCGCGAGGCGTTCCTCGGCGAGCTCGAGCTCGGCCTCACCGACGCCGACGAGCCGCTGCTCGAAGCCGCGCTCGACGATCGCCGCAAGCCGGTCCGCGACGTCGCCGCCGAGCTGCTCGCCCGCCTGCCGGGGTCGGCGTTCGCGGCCCGTGCCGCCGCCGCGGTCCGGCCGTTGCTGCGCGTGGAGGCCGGCGAGCTCGTCGTCACGCTCCCGGACGCGCAGGGCCGCGGCCGCCGGTCGGAGCGGCTCACGGCGATGATCGCCGCCGCGCCGCTCGCCACGTGGGTGGAGGGCGAGACCGCGGTCGCGGCGAGCGACGGGGCCGCGGCGGCGGCGGCGGGCGACGATGGCCGGGCCGCGGCGGCGGGCGAC
>NZ_JAPDDP010000162.1 GCF_027587195.1 Solirubrobacter phytolaccae
CGCGCCGCACCACGCGCGCACCACGCGCGCACCACGCGCGCACCACGCGCGCACCGCGCACGCTTCGCCGCCCGCACCGCCGCGCGGTCGTCGCTGTGCCCGCGCCCGCCCGCGCGTCTTCGTCTCGCCGTGCCTGCGGGTCGCGTGGCCTAGGAGCGGGCCAGGTCGGTCCAGCGCTTGAGCGTCGCGACCGCCTTGCGGTCGCCACGGATGACCGGTAGGTCGCCTGGCGTGGCGCGTTCGCCCTTGAGCAGGCGGTCGAACGCCGCGCGCGACATCGTGACGGTGGCGTCGGCGGCCGCACCTGCCGCGTGCTCGACGACGCTCAGGCGGACGCCGTCGCGGGCCGTGACGTACCAGGCGCGTGGGCCGAGCTCGGTGATCTCCTGCGCGACGGTGAACACGTGGCCGCGCGTCCACTCGGGCGCGACGGCGTACGGCAACGCGGCGTAGACGAGTGACGGCTCGAGCCGCGCACCGGCCAGGACCGCCTCGGCCAGCGAGAGCGACGCCGCGGGCAGCGTACGGAGCGCCTTGGCGCGTTTGCGCCGACCCGTGACGCGCGCGCCCGGCCGGAAGCGCCCGATCCGCGTGCGGTCGCCCGCGAGCAGCTCGGCCAGCACCAGCGGCTCGCCCGAGAGATGGAACGCGGCCTCCTTGCGCGGACGCCGCCGCGCGAGCCGTTGGATCTCGGCGCCCCCATCCCCGACCGTCACCGCGAAGGTGCCGAACCCGCGCACCGTCAGGTCGTACGACAGCGGCTCCCCGAGCACGACGCCCTGCGCAGGCAGCAGGCCCGCGAGCAGCGCCCCGGCGGTCACCGAGTCCTCCCGAGCCAGCTCCACGAGCGCCTTGCGCAGCCCGGGCGCGGGCACGACCGAGGTGAGGAACGCGTCCGCGACCTCCTTCGCCGCCGCACGCGCCGCGACCGACGCGAGCAAGACGGGCCGATACGCGGCCGCCGGGTCCTCGAGCCGCACGAACCGCCCGGCCTTCGGAGCGCTCGTCACGCCCGTGGCCAGCCAGGTCGCCGACCCGTCCGGCGCGGGCGGAACCGCCGGGCCGAGCCCGGGCGACTCGACGAACGGAACCGGGAAGCGGCCCGTGTAGGTCGTGAGCCTGGCCGCGTCGGGCGGCGCGACGAGGTCCGATGTGGGCGTGGCCGACACGTCCTCGGTCGGCGCGGCGACGTCAGGCGCGGCCGGCGCGTCCTCGGTCGGCGCGGCGAGGCCCGGGGCGGGCGGCACGTTCTCGGTCGGCGCGACAAGGTCCGGCGCGGCCGTGGCCGGGGCGGCGAGGCCCGGCGCGGGCGTGACCGGCGCGTCGGCGGGCAGCGAATCGAGGTTCTTGAGAACTTCCTCGATCGGCTTGTCGGCCCACTCAGT
>NZ_JAPDDP010000163.1 GCF_027587195.1 Solirubrobacter phytolaccae
GCTGGGCGCGCGTGGCGTGGCGCGGCAGGGCTGGGCGCGTGGCGTGGCGCGGTGGCGTGGCGCGGTCGCGTGGCGCGGCAGGGCTGGGCGCGTGGCGTGGCGCGCGGCCCTATCCGCCGCCTCCTCCGCACCCGCCTCCTCCGCACCCGCCTCCGCCGCCTCCGCCGCAGCCACCTCCGCCTCCGCCGCACGAGGAGCCCCCGCCGTCGCCGCCGTAGCCGCCGCATCCCGCGCCGCCGGCGGCGTAGCCGCTGCCGCCTCCGGCCGTGGCGTACCGGTGGCGGCGCTTCGGACGATCGGTCGCGTACTCGGCGCGCATCCGGGCGTAGTCGGTCGAGGAGTAGCGGCAGCCGTCGTCCCAGCCCGTGTCCTCGTCGGCGGTGAAGAGGACCATGGGGATGTCGTGCTTGTCGACCATCTCGAGGGTGGCGGGCAGGAGGGAGTCGGCGGAGACGTGCATCGTCGAGTCCGGCGCGTGGTGCAGGTAGGCGCCGAACGCGCGCTGGCAGAACGCGGTGTACTCGCGGGTGCGGAGGATGAACTCGTGCCAGGCGATGTCGACGACCTTCGACGGCATGCCGATCATGCGGCCGTCGGCGTACAGGCAGGCGAGGAACCAGGCGTCGAGGCCTTCGAGGGCGCGCAGCGCGGTGGCGCGGTCGCCGAGCTCGTCCTGGAGCTTCTTGACGAAGTCCGGGGCGTACTCGTGGTCGGTGATGAAGTGACGCCGCGCGGTGCGGCGAAGGCGGGTGAAGGTGCTCATGGGGCGCAGCATCGAGGCCGCGCGCCCCGCCGGGTAGCCGCCCTAGGTGGCGGATTCCCCACCTGCCGCGGCGAGCCGCGCCGCGAGCGCGGTGACCTCGTCGCGCAGGCCGTCGAGCTCGGCGGCCGCGGTCGTCTCGTCGTCGGCGAGCACCCGCCCGCGGACGGTCTCGAGCTCGACCAGCAGCCGCTCGATCTCGCTCTCCCACCCGCCGAGCGCCGCCCGCATCCGGCGCTGGACGGCGAGCTGCGACGCGAGCGCGGCGACGAGCTTGGCCTTGCCGGCGTCGGCGCCCGCCCGCACCTCGGCGAGCCGCCGCTCCACCGCCTCCGGAGGATGGTCGGCGAGCGCCTCGACGATGAGCCGCGCCCGCTCGGCCGCGTGCTCGAGCGCGGAGAGCACCGCAAGCGCGTCCGCCGCGAGAGAAGGGGCATTGGGCGAGCGGCGGCGTGTCGTTCGCGTACGGCTGCTCGCTCAGGGGCGGCGGGGGTGGCGGCGG
>NZ_JAPDDP010000164.1 GCF_027587195.1 Solirubrobacter phytolaccae
GGCGGGCCGCGTCGCGCGTCTCTTCGAGCGCGGCGGCGCGGGCCTCGTCCGGGCGGCCGGCGGCCTGGAGCGCGCGGGCGCGGCGGCCCGCGTTGTGGCCCGGCGCCATGTGGCGCCATCCGAACGCGCGCGTGACCTGGTCGATGCGGTCGAGGTCGGTGAGCGCGTCGGCGGCGCGGTTCTGGGCGAGGCGGAGGTCGGCGCGGGCGTTCCAGACGAGCGTCGCACCCCAGCCGTGGGCGAGCTGGTCATCGCCCGGGAACTCGGCGACGAGCGCGTTGGCGTCTTCGACGCGGTCGAGCAGCACGAGCGCGCGGACGAGTGCGCCCGCGGCGCCGAGCGCGACCGTGTTGCCGGTCGCGACGCCGAACACCTCAGCCGCCGCGCGCGCCTCGGCCTCGGCGAGTGCCGGTGAGCCGAACGCCAGCGCCCACTCGGCGCGCAGGAACGAAACGAACGCGCCCCCGAGCCGCGTGCGGTGCCGGCGCGCGGTCGCCTCCGCGTCGAGCAGCGCGGCGTCCGCGGCGGCGGCGCCGTCCACGGCGATCAGCGCGACGACGACCCAGAAGAGCGTCGGCCGCTCGATCGCCCTCAGCTGCGTGAACGGCCGCCCCTCGAGCGCGCGCTCGGCCAGCGCGAGCACCTCGGCGGCGGGCGCGTCCCCGGCCGCGGCGTCGTACGTGCGATGCGCGAGCACGCCGCGGTTCTCGCCCAGCTCCGCGAGCGTCGCCGCCCGCCGGGGCGCGAGCCGCAGGTCCATCATCAGCGAGTTCAGCAGCTGCCCGGCGATCCGGTCGTGCAGCTCGCCGGGCTCCAGCCGGTCGAGCGCACCGCGCAACGTCGCGGCCGCGGCCTCCAGGTCGTCGCCGGGCGCGACCCGGATCGCCTCGATCGCCTGCGCGGCCACGGCGGGATCGTCGGCGCGCGCGGCCTCCTCGAGATAACCGCGCGCAGCGGGATCGCCGGCCGTCGCTGCGGTCAACCCGAGTTCGAGCACGAGCGCGAGCCGCGCCGCGTCGGGCGACGACGAGGCCGCGCCGGGGGTGGCGGGCGGCGACGATGGCGCGGCGGGCGGCGACGGTGGCGCGGCGGGCGGCGGCGTTGAAGTC
>NZ_JAPDDP010000165.1 GCF_027587195.1 Solirubrobacter phytolaccae
GCCGACGCCGCTCCCGCCGCGGACGCCGCGCCTGGCGCCGACGCCGCGCCTGCCGCGGACGCTGCTCCGGCTGCCGACGTCGCTCCCGCCGCCGACGCCGCCCCGGCCGCTGACGCTTCGGCCCCGGCCGACGCGACCGGCGCCGCTTCCGCTCCCGCGGGCGACGCCGCTCCGCAGGCGCCGCGTGGCGACCGTCCCCCGCGTCAGGGCCAGGGTCAGGGTCGCGGCGACAAGCCCGAGCGGCCGCGTCGTCGCCGGCTGACCGCGGCTGAGCGTCACCGGCGCACGTTCTTCGCGAAGCTCACGGAGCTCCGCAAGGCCGAGCAGGCCGCGCTCGAGGCCGGCCTCGAGCCGCCGTCGGACGACGAGGCTCCGGTCGAGGCCGTCGCCGAGGAGACCGCTGCCGAGGAGCAGCCGGTCGCCGAGGGCGCCACCACCGAGGAGCAGCCGCAGGCCGCTCCGCAGCAGCAGGCGCCGCAGGCTCCCGCGACCTCGCCGTCGCGGTCCTCGCGCGCCCAGGCGCGTCTCGCCGCGGCGATCGAGCGTGTCGGCGGCCCCGACGCCGTGCTCGAGGCGCTGCAGCCGAAGCGTCGCGACGACGGCGAGACCATGAAGTGGTCCTCCGTCTGCGCCGAGCAGGCCCAGGGCGTCAAGCCCGGCGACCCGATCTTCACCGCCTGGGTCCGCCTCGCGGCCACCCCGGTCCGTGACGTGAAGGCGATCGTCAACCCGCGTCCCGTGTACGACAACCGCGGCGGCGGTCGCGGTCGCGGCGGCCAGGGCGGCGGCCAGCGCGGCGGCGGCCGCGGCCAGGGCGGCGGCGGCTACGGCGGAGGCCGTGGCGGCGGCGGTTACGGCG
>NZ_JAPDDP010000166.1 GCF_027587195.1 Solirubrobacter phytolaccae
CTGGGCCTCCGCCTTGCCCCCGCCGGCGCGGGCCGGGGCGCACCGCCTCCGGCGCGGACGGCCGCGACGGAGGAGCCGCACCGCAGCGGCGGCGGGCCGTTGATCGCGGCGCTGCTCGCGCTCGTCCTGCTCGCGGGTGTCGGCGTCTTCGTGCTCGCCACGCGCGGCGACGACGAGCCCACCCAGCGCGCCGACAGCACGCCGACGGCCGAGCCCACGCGCGAGTCGACCCCCGAGCCGACGCCGGAGGAGGCCGAGACGGCCACGCCTGAACCGACCGAGACGGCGACCGCCGAGCCCACGGGCACCCCGACGCCGGAGCCGACGCCCGAGGACACGCCGGAGGCCCCGCAAGGCGAGCCGGACCTCCAGGCGGCGCAGGCCGCCCAGATCGAGGGCTACAACGCCCGCCGCGCCGGGGACTTCCAGACCGCGCTCACCAAGGCTCAGGAGGCCCAGAAGCTGTGTGCGGGCTCGAAGGAGCTCAGCCCGTGCGGCTACGCGCTCTTCGAGGAGGGCGCCGCCCTGGTCGGCCTCGGCCAGCCCGAGGCCGCGATCCCGTTCTTCGAGCGCCGCCTGAACGAGTTCGGCGACAACGAGTCCGGCGAGGTCCGCAAGGCGCTGCGCGACGCGAAGAAGGCCGCGCGCGGCACCGCCGGCCCGGGGGCCGAGCCGGGCCCGGCCGGGGCCGCTTCGGTGCGCGGCCCGGACAAGAAGCGCGGCCCGCGAGGCGTTCGAGCGGATCGGCACCGGCGTCGAGGACATGAGCGGCC
>NZ_JAPDDP010000167.1 GCF_027587195.1 Solirubrobacter phytolaccae
CCGGAGCAGATCGCGGCGGCGGGCGCCGAGCACCAGCGCGAGGAGGCCGACATCGCGATCATCCAGCCGAGCGGGTTCTCGCGCTGGCCCGACGTCCCGACCACCGTGCCCGCCGGCCGCGCCCGACCTCGCCGACGCCGTCGGCCTGCGCGCCGACCTCGTCCGCGCGCTGGGCGAGCTGACCGACCGCGACCGCGAGCTCGTCCTGCTCGTCGCCTGGGAGGGCCTGACCCTCAGCGAGGCGGCCGCCGCGCTCGGTTGCCGCCGCGGCACCGCCGCCGTGCGCCTGCACCGCGCACGCCGCCGGCTGCACGCCGCCCTGAACGACGAGAGCGGCCCCGCGCTCGCGTCGATGACCGCCTTGGAGGAACGATGAACGACCTGATCACCACGCTGGCGGCCGAAGACCCGGCGCGCGACGCGACGCCGACCGCCGCGGAAGCGACTCGGATGGACGACACGCTGCGCGCCTTGCTCGCGGCGGAGGCGCACGTGGGAGCGGCCGGTGCCGCGCGCGTGGGGCCGGCCGGCGCCGCGCCTATGGGCGCCCAGCGTAATGCGCGCGAGGGAGCCGCCGGTGCCGCGCCGGTGGGGGCGCACAATGACGCGCGCGTGGCGGCGGCCGGTGCCGCGCCCGCGGGGCACGCCGGTGCCTTCGCGGCCGGTGCGGCGCGACGTGCGCGGGAAGTCGGAGGCCAAG
>NZ_JAPDDP010000168.1 GCF_027587195.1 Solirubrobacter phytolaccae
GAGGTCCGCCTGCGGGACGGCCACGTCGAAGCCGAGGCGGTGCTGAGATGACGGCGCACGGCCGGCGAGCGGCATGCGCCGCGTGGACCGGTGCGGCACGGCTGCGTCCGCGCGCGGCGCCGGGCTCCGCGGCATGTCGGTGGTCGGCGTCGGCCGACGGATCACGGTCGCGTGCGTGCTCGGGGCGGCGCGATGACCGCGGCGACGGCACTGCGGCTCGCGCGCTCCGGCTCACGGTCCGAGCGCTGGCGGCGACGCCTGATCGCCGGCTCGGTCGCGGTCGCCGGTGCGCTGCTGCTGTACGTCGTCCACCTCGTGCGCGCGCCGTTGGACTGGAGCTCGGGGCTCGCGCGGTACGTGATCGAGGACGGGCTGCGCGTCGGTGTCGCCACCGCCGCGGTGCTGCTCGTCGTGCCGGTGGTGGCGTTGACGGCGCAGGCGCTACGGATGGGGTCGGTCGCGCGGGACCGGCGGATGGCGGCGCTGCGGCTCGCGGGCGCGACGCCGCGGGACGTGCGCGTCGTCGCGGGCGTCGAGGCGGCGCGGGCCGCGGCGGTCGAAGTCGGATCG
>NZ_JAPDDP010000169.1 GCF_027587195.1 Solirubrobacter phytolaccae
TGGCCCCCGACTCCCCGCCGGCGCCGCGCCCCCCGCCGGCGCTGCGGCGCCCGCGAAGGCCCCGGCCGCTGCGGGGGCGGAGGCCGCCGCGAAGGAAGCCGAGGCGAAGGCACCCGAGGCCGCTGCTCCCGAGGCCGCCGCCGCGGGGAAGGAAGCCGAGGGCTCGAAGGAGGCCGACGACGCCGCGCAGGCCGCCGGGCCGGGTCTCGAGGAGCAGGAGGAGGCGCCCGCCGCCGCGCCGGGCACCGAGGCCGAGGGCGCCGATCCGGCTTCCGAGGCCGACGCCGTCTTCAACCAGGCGACCGGCGGCGAGACGACCGAGGAGTCGCTCGAGGAGGACGCGGTCGAGTCCGACGACGGCGTCGACGCCGAAGCGCTCGCCGCGCCCGAGGCTCGCCCGAAGGCCAAGCCTCCCGTGGACGCCGGCAAGGCCGGGCCCGCCGCGCCCGCCGCCGACACGGCCGCTCCCGCCGCCGCGGCCGGGCCGAAGGCGGAGGCCA
>NZ_JAPDDP010000016.1 GCF_027587195.1 Solirubrobacter phytolaccae
ACACGGTGCCGCCGGTGGTCGCCGCGGAGGCGAGCGCGGCGGTGTCGGGGAGCGCGGTGCCGCCGGTGGTTGCCGCGGCGAGGGCGGCGGTGTCGGCGAGGGTGGTGCCGCCGGAGGTCGCCGCCGAGGCGGGCGTGGCGCCGTCGACGAGCGCGCTGGCGGTGGGGTGGCCGGCGGCGGCCCGCGCGGCGGCGGCGTGGCGCGCGCCGGCGACGTCCTGCGCGGCGATGGCGCCGCCGGCGCTTCGCGGCTCACCGACGCCGACCGCGAGGCGATGCGCGCCGCCAACGACCGCTTCGCCTACGCGTTGCGCGACGGCGACGTGGACGCCGCGCTCGCCGCCGACGACGCCTTCCACGGCGTGTTCGTCACCGCCGCCGCGAACGCGGAGATCCCGCGCACGCTGGAGCGGCTGATGCCGCGCATCCGGCGGCTGGAGCGGCTGCGCTTCGGCTCGCTCTCGGGCCGTGCGTCCGTCAAGCAGCACGCCGAGATCCTCCTGGCCGCGCCGGAAGACGTGGCCGACCTCGTCAAGCAGAACTGGCTCTCGCTGGGAGCCCTGATCGACCGGAGCTTCGAATGACGGCCATCGCCCCGCCCGACATCCACGACGCCGACACGCTCGGCGCCGCCCGCGCGCTGCTCGACGCGGCCGCGGACCCGGAGGCGATGCAGAAGGAAGTCCTGGCCGCGGTCGCGCGCAACGAGCAGTGGCGTGGCAACGAGTGCGTGAACCTGCTCGCGCCCGAAGCGCTCGTCTCCCCAACCGTGAGGCACCTGCTCAGCGCCGAGATCGGCCAGCGCGCCGCCGAAGGGCATATCGGCCCGGTCAACCGCTGGTTCGCGGGCACGAAGCACATCGACGAGGTCGAGGCGCTGTGCGTCGAGCTGCTCAAGCGCCTGTTCAAGAGCAACTACGCCGAGCACCGGCTCGTGGCGAGCATGATCGGCAACATGGCCGTCTACGCCGCGCTCACCGAGCCCGGCGACACGGTGATGACGATCCCGCAGCCCGTCGGCGGCCACAGCTCCAACCGCTACGACGGCCCCGCCGGCATCCGCGGCTTGAACATCCTTGACGTGCCCTACGACACGCACGAGCTCGAAGCCGACCTCGACGCCTTCGCGACCGAGGCCCGCAAGGCCCGCCCCAAGCTCGTCGCGCTCGGGGCCTCCATGACCCTGTTCCCACTCCCCGTCCGCGAGATCAACGAGATCGTCAAAGAGTGGGACGGCATCGTCTTCTTCGACGGCGCCCACCAGCTCGGCCTCATCGCCGGCGGCCAGTTCCAGGACCCGCTGCGCGAGGGCGCCGACATCATCACCGGCAGCGCGGGCAAGACGTTCAGCGGCCCGCAGTCGGGCGTCGCCGTCTGGAACGACCCGAAGCTCACCAAGCCGCTGCTCGACGCCGTCTTCCCGGCGCTCGCCGCCACGCACCAGGTCAACCGCGTCGCCGCGCTGGCCGCCGCGGCCGCGGAGCTGCTCGCGTTCGGCCCCGAGTACATGGCCAACATCGTCGCCAACGCGCAGACGCTCGCCCACGCGCTGCACACCCGCGGTGTGCCGGTGCTCGGCGCGCACAAGGGCTACACGCGCACGCACCAGGTGATCGGCGACGTGCGCCAGTTCGGCGGCGGCCTGGAGGTCGCGCACCGCCTTGCCAAGGCCAACCTCATCACGAACAAGAACCTGCTTCCGAACGACACGCCGGAGGACTGGGACCGCCCGTCCGGCCTGCGCATCGGCACCACCGAGGTCACCCGCCTCGGCATGGGCGAGCTGGAGATGCAGGCGATCGCGGACATGATCGCCGGGGTGCTCGTCGAGGGCCGCGATCCGGAGCACGTCAAGCAGGAGGCGCTCGAGCTGCGCGCCGGGTTCCAGACCGTGAAGTACTGCTTCGGAACATAAAGACCCAGGGCCTTTATCTTTCGCGCGGTGGAGGAGATCGATCTCGAGACGCTCAAGCGCGTCGAGCAGCGGGTGCTGTGGTTGGCGACGAGCATCGTCCACCACGCCAACCGCGTGCGGCCGAACCGCTCCGGGGTGAAGGTCGGCGGGCACCAGGCGTCCAGCGCGAGCATGGTGAGCCTGATGACCGCGCTGTACTTCGCGGTGCTCGAAGCGCCCGACCGGGTGAGCGTGAAGCCGCACGCGAGCCCGGTCCTGCACGCGATCAACCACCTGCTCGGCCGGCTCGACCGCCGCTACCTGACGACGCTGCGCCAGTACGGCGGGCTGCAGTCGTACCCGAGCCGCACGAAGGACCCGGACCCCGTCGACTACTCCACCGGCAGCGTCGGCCTCGGTGCGACCGCGCCGATCTGGGGCGCGCTCGCGCACCGCTACGTCGCCGGGCACTTCGACGTCCCGCGCGGCGGTCGCCAGATCGCGCTGATCGGTGACGCCGAGCTCGACGAGGGTGCGTGCTGGGAGGCGATCGCCGACCCGATGGTCTCGCGCCTCGGCGAGGTGATGTGGGTCGTCGACCTCAACCGCCAGTCGCTCGACCGCGTCGTCCCCGACATCGCCGCCGGCCGCCTCGCCGCGATGTTCGAGGCCGCCGGCTGGCACACCGTGATGGTCAAGTACGGCCCGCGGCTCGCCCAGCGGCACGACCTGCGCGCCCGCATCGACGGGATGCCCAACGAGGAGTACCAGCGGCTCATGCGGGCGCCCGCGCCCCAGCTCCGCGAGCGCCTCGAGGTCAACACGGACGACCTGAGCGACGAAGACCTCCTCGCCACCTTCCGCGACCTCGGCGGCCACGATCTCGCCGCGCTCATCGACGGCTACCGCCAGGCCGACGCCGTCACCGACCGCCCGTCCGTCGTCTTCGCGTACACGATCAAGGGCTGGTCGCTGCCGACGGAAGGCCACCCCGCCAACCACTCCGCGCTGCTCAACCACGAGCAGTACCGGGAGCTGGCGGCCAAGCTCGGCGAGGACGCCGACGATCCGTTCGCCCCGCTCGCGCCCGGCTCGCCCGAGGCCGACCTGTGCCGGGAGACCGGCGGCCGGCTGCGCCGCGGGGCGATGCGCGCGGTCAGCGCGCCGCGCGTGCCGGAGTCGCTCGGCCGCACGCACACGGGCAAGGCCTCCACGCAGCAGGCGTTCGGCCGCTTCTTCGTCGACCTGACCAGAGAAGCGCCGGAAGTGGCCGAGCGCGTCGTCACGGTGAGCCCGGACGTCGGCACCTCCACCAACCTCGGCGGCTGGATCAACAAGGCCGGCATCTGGTCCGTCGGCGACCGGATCGACTGGTTCGCCGACGACACGGACACGCTCGTCCGCTGGCGCGAGCACGACCACGGCCGCCACCTGGAGCTCGGGATCGCCGAGGTCAATCTCGTCGGCCTGCTCGGGGAGCTCGGCGCGACCTGGTCACGCGACGGCCAGCCGCTCCTCCCGGTGGGCACGATCTACGACCCGTTCGTGAGCCGGGCGCTGGAGCCGTGGTCGTTCGGCATCTACGCGGGCGGCCAGTCGATCCTCGTCGGCACGCCGTCCGGCGTCACGCTCGGCCCCGAGGGCGGTGCGCACCAGTCCGTGATCACGCCGTCGATCGGCATCGAGCAGCCCGGCTGCATCGCCTACGAGCCCGCCTTCGGCCAGGACTTCGAGTGGTGCTTCCTGCACGCGCTCTCCCAGCTCGGCAAGCCCGGCGGCACGTCCGCCTACTTCCGGCTCTCCACTCGCCCGATCGACCAGTCGCATCACACGGGGACGAGGGAGGCCGCGATCGCCGGCGGCTACCGCCTCAAGCCGCACGACAGCCCGCAGGTGACGATCGCCGTGATGGGCGCCCTCGTGCCGGAAGCGCTCGAGGCCGCGGAGATCCTCGGCAACGCGGAGGTCGTCTGCATCACGTCCGCCGACCAGCTGTTCCGCTCCTTCCAGGCCCGCTCCGGTCACGGCGACGGGAACCCGGACACGCTCTCGAGCCTCTTCCGCCCGGGCGTGCCGATCGTCTCGCTCCTCGACGGCCACCCGCACACGCTCAGCTTCCTCGGCTCGCCGATCACCTGCCTCGGCGTGCAGCGCTTCGGCCAGGCCGGCGACATCGTCGACCTCTACGAGCACCACGAGATCGACGCCGAGTCAGTGGTTGGCGCTGCGCTCGACCTCTTGTCCTAGCCGCTTCGCGTCGTACATCCGCTGGTCGGCGACCTCGAGCAGGTCCTCGACGGCCACGTCCCCGGTCAATGACGCGATCCCCACGCTCGCGCCGAGCCGGTTGCGCCGGCCCTCCGCGGTCAGCTCCCGCCCGACCTGCTCGACGGCGGCGCGCATCTCCGCGGCCACGAGCGAGGCCTCGGCGGGGGTGACGTGGAGGATCAGCGCCGCGAACTCGTCGCCGCCGATCCGGCCGAGCACGTCGCTGGAGCGCAGCCGCGCGCGCAGGGCGCGGTTGACCCGCACGAGCGCCTCGTCGCCCGCGGCGTGGCCCCAGTCGTCGTTGACCTGCTTGAAGCGGTCGAGGTCGACCACGGCGATCGCCGCTGGCTCGCCGTAGCGCCGCGTGCGGGCGGCGGCGTGCTCGGCCTGGGCGAGGAAGTGACGCCGGTTGTACGCGCCGGTCAGCGGGTCGCGGATGGCGAGCTCGGTCAGGCGCCGGTCGTCCTCCGCGAGGCGTCCGGCGGCCATCGCCACCACCAGCGCGAGCCCGCCGACCGCGGTCAGCGTCATCACCCACGCGGCGACGCTGAAGTCCCACCAGTCGGCACGCGCGGCGGCCGTCGCGAGCGCGCCCGACAAGACCGGGATGCCGATCACCGCCGGCAGCGTCCGGCGCGCGAACCGGCCCGCGAAGCCCTGCTCGAAGAACGCGCCGGTCGGGTGCGACCACACGATCGCGGCGCGACCAGCAGCGAGCACAGCGCCGCCTGCCACGACATCTGGACCGGACGGGAAGCGCCGTAGAAGAGCGGGACGCCGAGCAGGGACCCGATCGCGGCCGCGCCGCCGACCGCGCCCGCGGCCATCGCGAGCTTGCGCGTGAGGAGCCACTCGCGGCCGTCGACGGCGGTCGCGCCGCCGAGCAGGACGAGCGCGGTCGCGGTCAGGGTCGAGATCGCGACGTCGCCGTCGACGAGCGCCCGGTTGAGCGTGCGGCCGTCGGCGATCAGCGTGTCGAGCAGGCCCGCGACACCGGCCGCGGCCGCGAGCGTTCCGGCCACCGCGGCCGTCCGGCGGCGGTCAGGCAGCGCCCAGGTGCCGGCGCCCGCCGCGAGGAACCCGAGGCACGCCAGCGGCGACATCGGCGCGAGCTGGTCCGTGCGGGTGGCGATCTCCAGCCGGGCGACCCACGCGACGAGCATGCTCCCGGCGATCAGGATCGCCGCCGCTGAGGCGCCACGGCGCACTCGGCTCGCATCGAACCAATGTTCCTCCACCAAAGCCACGACCCTTCGCAAAGGGGCATACCCCGGTTGCGAAGCGGCTGACGGTTTGTGGCGCCGTTAGAGGTCTTCGTCGTCGTCGAGCACGATCCGCGCGGTCTCGCCGTGCCCCTCGACGCGCGGCTGGACCGGCCGCACTTCGTGCGTCGAGGCCCACTCGAGCAGCGCTTCGGCACTCGCGAAGCGCGCGATCCGCTCCAGGTTCTTGATCGTCGGGAACACCATCAGCAGCTCACCCGCCTCGCTGCCCTCCAGGGCCCGGCTCGGCTCGAACCAGCGCGCGTCGACGATCTCGGAGCCGTCGATCTGCACCTCGGCGCCTTCGGGCGCGACCGCAAGGAAGAAGTACGTGTCGAAGCGGATCGAGACCTCGGGCGGCGTGATCCAGCGCGCGAACGGGACGAGCGCGGCGGGGTCGGGCAGCGTGATCCCGACCTCCTCCTCGACCTCGCGCACGGCCGCGGCGCGGTGGGACGCGTCACCCGTGCCCTCGTGCGCGTCGACAGCACCGCCGGGGAACACCCACGCGCCGCCCATGAACCGCGCCTTGGGGGTGCGCTGGGCCATCAGCAGCTCGAGTCGCTCGGCGCCGCCGCGGACGACGATCACCGTCGCCGCCTGCCGCGGAGCGGTGGGAACGCCGCTCTCGTTGAGGATCGTGCCGGGCTCTGGACCGTGCTGCGCCATCCCGCCAGCCTAATATGCGCGCACATGAGCACGGACACGGACCGGCAGTGGATCTGCGAATCCTGCGGCTTCATCTATGACCCGGAGGAAGGCGATCCCGACGGCGGGATCGACGAAGGCACCGCCTTCGAGGACATTCCGAAGGACTGGTATTGCCCCGTCTGCGGCGCCAGGAAGGCAGACTTCTCGCCGTTCGAGGGCTAGTCGCTACTAGCCTCATCTAAGTGACAGCGCTCGAGTCCCGAGGCGCCGAGCGCGGCTTGCGCCTGCCGCTCGAGGCGCTCGTCTTCGCCGTCGGCCTCTCCACGTTGGGGGCCGAGATCGCGGCGACGCGCCTGCTGGCGCCGTTCTTCGGGACCTCGACGGTCATCTGGGCGAACACGATCGCGGTCGTGCTGCTGGCGCTCTCGGCGGGCTACAAGCTCGGCGGGACGCTGGCCGACCGGCGGCCGGAGCCGCGCGCGCTGTGCGTGTGCGTGCTCGTCGGCTCGGGGCTGCTCGCGGTCGTGCCGTTCATCGCGCACCCGTTCCTGTCGCTGAGCGTGGACGCGTTCGACGAGGTGTCGGTCGGCGCGTTCGCGGCCTCCCTGTTCGGGACGCTCGTGCTCGTCGCGGTGCCGCTGCTGCTGCTCGGCACGGTGTCGCCGTGGGCGACGCGGATCAAGCTCGACACGGTCGAGGAGGCGGGGTCGGTGAGCGGCCGGCTCTACGCGCTGTCCACCGTCGGCTCGCTGATCGGCGTGTTCTTCGTGGCGCTGTGGGCGATCGAGGCGATCGGCTCCCAGCGCACGTTCCTCGTCCTCGCGCTGTTCCCGGCCCTGATCGCCGCGCTCTCGCTCTTCGACGTGCGCGCGCTGGTCGTCCCGGTCGTGCTGGGCGGCGCGCTGTTCATCCCCGCCGGCGCGACCAAGCCCGCCGAGGAAGGTGACCGCGTGCTCTACGAGCGCGAGACGCCCTACCAGTACGCGCGGGTGATCGAGCAGGAGGACGGCGACCGGCTGCTCGAGCTCAACGAGGGCCAGGCCATCCACTCGCTGTGGCGGCAGGACACGGTGCTCACCGGCGGCTACTGGGACGGCTTCCTGACGATGCCGTTCGCGAACGGCTCCGGCCGGCCGCCGGCGCGGGTCGCCGCGCTCGGCACGGCGGCCGGAACGGTGCCGCGGGCGTACGCCCAGTACTACCCGGAGACGGTGATCGACGCGGTCGACATCGACCCGGAGCTGTTCAAGATCGGGCACCGCTACTTCGGGCTGGAGGAGCGCCCGCAGCTGCGCGAGCACACACAGGACGCGCGGCCGTTCCTGCGCCAGCACGACGGGCCCTACGACGCGATCTTCGTCGACGCCTACCGCCAGCCGTACATCCCCTTCTACCTGACGACGAAGGAGTTCTTCGAGCTTGTGCGCGACCGGCTCGCTCCCGGCGGATCGGTGATCGTCAACATCGGCCATCCGAACGACTCGCCCGCCCTCGAGGAGGCGATGAGCGCGACCATGGCCGCGGTCTTCAAGCACGTCGTGCGCGACCCGATCCGCTCGCAGAACTCGCTCGTGATGGCCTCGGACACGCCGCTGAGCGCGAGCGGGATCGCCAACGCGCCGGTGGCCTCGGACCTGAAGGAGCTCGCGCAGGACAGCGCCGCGCGGCTGGAGCCGCCGTTGCGTGGCGGCAGCGTCTTCACCGACGACCGGGCACCGGTCGAGTGGCTCATCGACGCGTCGATCGTGTCCTACGCGGCGGAGGAGAACAAGTGAGCGCCGCCGCCGTCGCGCCCGCCGCGCCGCGCTGGGGCTTCGTCGAGCTCGTCAAGTTCGTCTCGGGCGTGACGACCCTCGCGGCCGAGCTCGCGGCGGCGCGGCTGATCGCCCCGGCCTTCGGCGCCTCGACCGTCGTGTGGGCGAATACCATTGCCATCGCCTTGGCAGCGCTGGCGATCGGCTACTGGCTCGGCGGCCGCCTGGCGGACCGCCACCCGAACCCGCGCGCGATGGCGCGCGGCGGGCTCGCCGGTTCGGTGATGGTCGCGCTGATCCCGCTGGTCGCGATCCCGCTGCTGAACCTGACGGAGGACGTCGGCGAGTTCGGCGGCTCCTTCCTGGCGCAGCTGGTGCTCGTCGCGCCGCCGCTCGTGGTGCTCGGCGCCCTGACGCCGTGGGCGATCCGCCTGCGCGTGGACTCCGTCGCCGGCGCCGGCGACGCGACCGGACGGCTCTACGCGCTGTCGACCGCCGGCGGACTTGTCGGCAACTTCGCCGCCGCACTTGCTTTGATCCCACTCGTGGGCACGACCTGGACGTTCATCATCGCGGCGGCGTTGCTCGCCGGCGTGTGTCTCCCGAAGGCATGGTCCTCCAAGCCTGCCTGAACGGGGACCGCGAGTCCGGCGTCCCGCGTTCGGCCGAGGAGCTGGGCGCGGAGGCCGTGGCTTGCGTCGCGGCGGGCGCGGCCTCGATCCACGCGCACCCGCGTGATCCGGACGGCCACGAGACGCTCGAGCCGGACCACATCCTCGAGGCGGTCCGGGCGCTCCGCCCGTGCGGGGTCGAGATCTCGCTGTCGACCGGACTGTGGATCACGGCCGGCGATGTCGAGGCCCGGCTGCGCGCGGTCTCGAGCTGGACCGAGGTGCCGGACCTCGTGTCGCTCAACCTGAGCGAGGAGGGCTGGCGCGAGCTGGCCGATGTGCTCGCGGGGCACGGGATCGGGATCGAGGCGGGCGTCTGGACCGCGGCCGACGCCGAGCACCTGCTCTCGACGGGCGTCGGGGTGCGGCGGATCCTGGTGGAGCCGCGCTCGGAGAACGCGCACGAGGCGATCGCGGTCGCCGACGAGATCGACGCGGTGCTGGACGCCGCCGGCAACGAGGTCCCGCGCCTGCATCACGGCGTGGGCGCCGCGACCTGGGCGGTCATGGACGCGGCCGTGCCGCGCGGCCACGACATCCGGATCGGGCTGGAAGACGTCACGACCCTGCCCGACGGACGGCGCGCGCCCGACAACGCGGCGCTCGTCGTCGAAGCGGTCCTGCGCTACGGCTGACCGGGCCGCCGGCCGCCGATCGTGCGGACGCGGTGGTAGCGGTCATGCAGGTAGATCGGGGCGTCCGCGTGCGAGGCCTGACGGCGCGCGGCCTGCTCGGCCTCGCTCAGGGTCGCGAACCACGCCGGCCCGTGACCGGCGGCGTCGAGGGTCCAACCCCCGGTGGTGGCATGCGGGAGCACATGAAGCTCGGTGGCGGGAGCGGCCATGTCTTCTGATTCAACTCGCGCGAGGGCGTTTTCAGTTTGGACCGCTGTCCGAAATGTCGGACCGCGTGGTGTACCGCGTGGCTAAGCCGCGAGCTGGGCCGCGGCGACGGGGACGCCGTAGCCCGGCCGGAAGCCGGCCCGGAGCGCCGCGCGGCCCAGCACCGTCGCCGCCTCGCGCAGCTCTTCCTTGGTGTGGGAGGCCATCACGGACAGGCGCACGCGCGCCGTGCCCTCCGGGACCGCCGGTGGGCGCACGGCCTCGGCGAAGACGTCCTGCTCGAGCGCGAGGTCGACCATCCGCGCGGCGCGCTCGGAGTCGCCGACGACCAGCGGGATGACGTGGGCGGCGGCGCCGGAGACGTCGAAGCCCTCGCGGGCCAGCGCGTCGCGCAGCGTCTCCGCGTTGGCGCGCAGCTTCGCCACCCGGCGCGGCTGCTCCTCGAGGAGGTCCAGCGCGGCCATGGCGGCCGCCGCGGCGACCGGGGGCAGCGCTGTCGAGTGGAGCAACGTGCGCGCCGAGTGGACGAGGAAGCGGGCGGTCACGTGGTCGCAGGCCACGAAGCCGCCGTACGAGCCGAGGGCCTTGCCGAGCGTGCCGGTGATGACGTCGACCTCGCCCTGCAGGCCGGCTTCGGCGACGGTGCCGCGACCGTCCGGGCCGAGCGCGCCCAGCGCGTGGGCCTCGTCGACGAGCACGCGGATGTCGTAACGGCGGGCGAGGGCGACGATTTCGTGCAGCGGGGCGACGTCGCCGTCCATGCCGAACATGCCGTCCGTCGCGATCAGGGTCGCGCGGCCGTCGCACTGGCGGAGCGTCCAGGCGAGGTGGTCGGCGTCGGCGTGGCGGTAGGACATCGCGTCGGCGCCCGAGAGCTTGCAGCCGTCGACGATCGAGGAGTGCGCGAGCTCGTCGTGCAGGACGACCTCACCGCGGCGGGCGAGCGCCGGGATCACACCGAGGTTGGCCAGAGCGCCGGACCCGAACAGCAGCGCCGCGCGCTGGCCGGTGAAGGTGGCGAGCCGCTCCTCCAGCCGCCGGTGCAACGTCATCGTGCCGCAGGACACGCGCGCGGCGCCCGCGCCGACACCCCAGCGCATGGCGGCGTCCGCGGCCGCCTGGCGCACCTTCGGATGATCGGCCAACCCGAGCGCGTTGCCCGAGCACAGCAACAGCACCGGCCGCCCGTCGAGCACCACGCGCGGCCCCTGCGGGCCGGAGACCATCCGCATGCGCTGGTGCAGGCCGAGCTGGTTGAGCTCGTCCAGGCGGTCCTCGAGATCCAGCATCCACGATCCTCAAGTCGAGTGACGTTGCCCGGAAGCTACGGGTCAGCTCGGACGAATCATTTGCCTCGCCAACTCGGTGCGCGTTTCTCTACAAAAGCGCGTACCCCCTCGGCGAAGTCCTCGGAGCTGAACGCCTCGCGCCGCAGGGCCTCCAGCTCGGCCTCCAGCGCCTCGTCCAGCGGCGGGATGAGCGCGTTCAGCACGCGCTTGTTCCCGCGCAGGGACAGGGGCGCGAGCGCGGCGATCCGCACGGCCAGCGCGACGGCGTCCTCGCCGACCCAGTTCACGAGCCCCCACGCCAGCGCGGTCTCGGCGTCCACCGGCTCCGCGGTCAGGAACAGCTGCCGCGTCCGCGCGGTCCCGATCGCGTCGACGAACCGCCGCAGCCCCGTGTGCGAGTAGACGACGCCGAGCCGCGCCGGGGGCATGCCGAGCTTCGCGCCGGGAGCGCACACGCGCAGGTCGCACGCGAGCGCCAGCTCCAGCCCGCCGCCGAACGCGTGGCCGTTGACGTCCGCGACGATCGGCACCGGCACCGCGTCGAGCGCCGCCAGCGCCGCCTCGAACGGGTGGATCAGCACGTCCGCCAGCCGCTCCGGCGTGAGGTTGCCGATGTCGTAGCCCGCCGAGAACGCGCCACCCGCGCCGGTCACGACCACGCAGCGCGCGTCCAGCGCCGGCAGCTCGCGCGCCAGCCCTTCGAGGATCTCGGTGTCCAGCGCGTTGCGCTTGGCCGCGTTGTCGATCGTGACCCGCGCGACGCCGTCGGCCGGCTGGTCGACGCGAACGGAGCCCACTACTCGAGCTCGACCAGCGGGTCGCCCTCTTTGACGGCCTGGCCTTCCTCGACCAGGATCCTCGCCACGGTGCCGGGATCCTCGGCCTCGACGGGCATCTCCATCTTCATCGACTCGAGGATCGCGACCGTGTCGCCCTCCTCGACGGCGTCGCCGACCGCCACCTCGATCTTCCACACCGTGCCGGTGATGTGAGCTTCGATTTGCGTCACAGGCCGCACGATATAGACACGCGGTCGATTGGGATCCCAGCGATTCCGTACGCGCGGTCGATTGGTGATCACGGGTGCGACCGGCACCATGGTCCTTGCTGTTCGTCGCGATCTCTCCTCCCGCGGCGCATGGCGAACCGGCGAAGGAAGCGGCGGGTGGGGACTCCTGGACGGTCCCGCCCGCCGCAACCGGCCGCCATAATCTGCGGCTATGAGCCAGGACGAGCTGGTCGAGCTCAAAGAGCAGCAGTACAAGGACGCGCGGTCCAAGGAGAGCTTCGACCGCTTCCACGAGCGCACGCGTACGCGCGAGCCCGACTTCATGTACGAGGTCGTCCGGATCCTGATGAGCCTGATGTCCTGGGGGTTCTTCCGCGTCCGCGGTTCCCATCCCGAGCGCGTCCCGGCCTCCGGCCCCGTGATCCTCGCGCCCAATCACTTCTCGTTCCTGGATCACTTCTTCCTGGGCGTGGGGCTGCGCCGCAAGGTCCACTTCATGGCCAAGTCGCAGCTGTTCAAGCCGCCGATGTCGTGGATCTACACGCACGGCGGCGTGTTCCCGGTCCGGCGCGGGTTCGCCGACGAGGACGCGTTCGTGACCGCCGTGACCGTGCTCGACCGCGGCGACACGATGGCGATGTACGCCGAGGGCGGGCGCTCGCGGACGGGGGAGCCGGCGAAGAAGGCCAAGCGCGGCATCGGGCGCCTGGCGCTGCTGTCCGGCGCGCCGATCGTGCCGATCGCGATCGTCGGCTCGAGCCACGTGCGCAACTGGAAGAAGCTCCAGTTCCCGAAGGTGCGCGTGTACTACGGGGAGCCGTTCGCCTACGACCGCGTCGAGGCGCCGACGCGCGACCAGGAGCAGGCCGTCGCCGACGCCATCTTCGCGGAGGTCCGCAAGCTCTACGACGCGGCGACTACCAAGACGGGCTCGCCCGACTCCTGAGTGACGCGTCGCTTCCCGGGCACGAGCAGGGCGAGGAGCGCACCGACGGCCAGCACGGCCGCGCCGACCCACGCCGCGCTCGTCATGCCGTCGACGAACGCCTGCGGGGACGCGTAGGAGCCGCTCGCCGCGAAGACACTCGCCAGCACGGCGACGCCGAGCGCGCCGCCCACCTCGCGGATCGCGTTCGTGGCGCCACTCGCCTGCCCCGCCTCCTCCGGCCGCACGGCCGCCAGCACGGCGTTGGCGGTCGGCGCGAACACGAGCGCCATGCCCGTGCCGGCGAGGATGAACGGCGCGACGAAGGTGATGTACGCCGCCGTCGGCTCCGACACGGCCGCGATCCAGCCGATCGCGACGGCCTGCAGCGCGAGCCCGGTGAACATCAGCGGCCGCGAGCCGATCTTGTCGCTCAGCAGACCCGCGATCGGCGCGACGAGCATCGGCATCGCCGTCCACGGCAACGTGCGCAGGCCGGCCTCGAGCGGGGAGAGGTGCTGCGCGACCTGGAAGAACTGGGCAAGCAGGAAGATCGAGCCGAAGACGCCGAAGTACATCGCGAGCGAGACGCCGTTGGAGGCCGCGAAGGCGCGCGAGCGGAAGAACCGCATCGGCAGCATCGGGGCGGGCGCGCGCAGCTCCCAGGCCACGAACGCAACGAGGGCGACGACGCCGAGGGCGATCGAGCCGACCACGGTGGACGACGTCCAGCCGAGCGTCTCACCGCGCACGATGCCGAACACGACGCCGAGCAGGCCGACGCCGGCGAGCACGAGGCCGGGGAGGTCCAGGCGGTCGGCGGGACCGTGCGACTCGCTGAGGCGGGCGTGGGCGAGCGGCAGCAGCGCGAGGCCGATCGGCACGTTGATCCAGAAGATCCAGTGCCACGAGATGCCGTCGACGACCGCGCCGCCGATCAGCGGCCCGAGCGCGACGCCGAGCCCGGAGATGCCCGACCACAGGCCGATCACGAGCCCGCGCTTGCCGGGCGGGAACGCTTCCGAGAGCAGCGTGAGCGTGAGCGGCGTGACGATCGCGGCGCCCATGCCTTGCAGCGCGCGGGCGGCGATCAGCGCGCCGGCCGAAGGCGCCAGCGCGGCGAGGGCTGAAGCGACCGTGAAGGTGCCGAGCCCGACGAGGAACATGCGGCGGCGACCGAAGCGGTCGCCGAGCGCGGCGCCCGTCATCAGCAGCACCGCGAAGGACAGGGTGTAGGCGTTCACCGTCCACTGCAGGTCCTCGAGGCTGCCCCCGAGGTCCGTGCGGATGGACGGCAGCGCGGTCGTGACGACGAGGTTGTCGAGCACGACCATGAAGAGGGCGACCGAGGTGACCGCGAAGGTCCAAGCTGAACGCGACATGGAAGTAAGTGTCCACTCACTTCCATGTCGTTTCAAGAACGCGAACGCGCCAAGATAAGTGGCGACTAACTAGGTGGGCTGGTCGGCCCAGGGGACCTCGACGGAGTCTTCCGTGGGCGAGTCGCGGGCGACGACGTACTCGGCCGGCTCCGACTCGCTCGTGTTCGTGACCGTGTGGGTCTCGCGCGGCGGGACGTAGAGCATGTCGCCGGCCTCGACGATCAGCGAGTCCTGGAGCTGGTCGCCCCAGCGGATCTCGATCGAGCCGGAGAGCATGTAGAGCGCGCTCTCGCAGTTGTCGTGGTAGTGCGGGCGGCCGCGGGCGCCGGCCGGCACGCGGAAGATGCCCATGTAGAGGTTGTGCGCGCCCGTGGTCGCCTGGGAGATCTCGGCGCCGCCGACGACGCCGCGCGGGACGTCGCGCTCCTCGCCGGAGGCCTTGACCAGCTTCATGACGTCATCCCCGTGAACTGGCCGCCGGTGAGGTTGAGCACCTGGCCGTGGACGAAGTTCGACCACGGCGAGCAGAGGAAGAACACGCCGCCGGCGGCCTCCTCCGGCGTGCCCGGCCGACCGATCGGGATGAGCATCGGGGCCATCGTGCGCATCTGCTCGGGGATGCCGAGCTGCACCTTCTGGCCGTCGATCTCCATCGTGTTGTCGGCGTCCTTGGTCGCGGTCAGGCGCGTCTCGATCCAGCCGAACGCGACCGCGTTGACGTTGATCTTGAACTGGCCCCACTCCTTGGCCAGCGTCTTCGTGAGGCCGACCACGGCGGACTTGCCCGCGGAGTAGTTGGCCTGCCCCGCGTTGCCCATCGTGCCGCTGATCGAGGACACGTTGACGATCTTGCGGAAGACCTCGACGCCCTGCTCGCGCTCGGACTTGGCGGGCTCGCGCAGGTGCGGAGCGGCGGCGCGCAGGACGCGGAAGGGCACGACCGTGTGGA
Organism: Solirubrobacter phytolaccae; assembly: GCF_027587195.1. GTDB lineage: Bacteria > Actinomycetota > Thermoleophilia > Solirubrobacterales > Solirubrobacteraceae > Solirubrobacter > Solirubrobacter phytolaccae. The sequence goes on from NZ_JAPDDP010000016.1 coordinate 14,896, forward strand.
TGTCCAGCATGCGCTGGAACGCGTCGTCGGACATCTTGTGGACCGGGGCGTCGATCGTGTAGCCCGCGTTGTTGACGATGATGTCGATCTTGCCGAAGGCGTCGATCGCCGTCTTGATCAACGCGTCCGGGGCGCTCTCCTTCGTCAGGTCACCGCCGTAGACCGCCGTCTCGCCCGCGATCTCCGACGCTGCCTGCTCGGCGAGGTCCGCGTCAAGGTCGTTGATGATCACCTTCGCGCCGTGCTCGGAGAGCAGCTCCGCCGTCGCGCGGCCGATGCCACGCGCCGACCCGGTCACGATCGCGACTTTGTCGTCCAGGACTCCCATAGACCCGGACGATAACGGGGGTCCGCGAATTACGCGGACCCCCGACTATCGGAAGGGGAACTACGGGTTCGTCGTCGAAAGCGTGAAGGTCAGCGTCTTCGAGTAGGAACCGGTGCGCAGCGGATCGGTCTTCTTGATCAGCTGCTTGAACGTGATGTCGACCTTCTCGTTGGAGGTCGGGCCGGTCCACGCGGACTTCGAGAAGGCCACGCGCAGCGGCTCGGCGAGCGTGAACGCGCCGTTGGCCAGGAAGCCCGGCTCGGACACCGTCAGCGCCGCGTCACCCGCGGTGGAGATGATCGTCGCGTCCGTCTGCGCCGTGTACTCCTTGTCGGCGCCCGGCGTGAACGCGCCGAACGTCGCCGGAGCGCCGAGCGCCAGCGACAGCGTGGCCGGAACGGTCCCACCGGCGGGGCCGGTGGTCGACGTGTACGGGTTCACGCCGAGGTGCTTCATCGCCTCGAACACGAGCGACTTGCGCTTGGCCCGGTCCGCCACGTTCTCCAGGCCGAAGCCCCACAGCAGCGTGTCGTCGGTCGAGACGCCGGCGAACTGGGTCGCGCCCGAGATCGTGTGCGTGCCCTTCGAGGACGCGAACCACGGGAACAGCGCGGGCGCCAGCGTCGACGAGGTCGGCACGAAGCCCGGCAGGTACGACTGGCCCGTCAGCGAGAACGCCGCCGAGAACGGCGACACGCCCGTGATCGTGCGCGTGAGCACGGCGGCCTCGGTCTGCGCGACGTTGGTCCGCGAGCTGCCCGCGCCCATCCAGTAGGTCAGGAAGTCGTTGGACACCTGCACGCAGTTCTCGAGCTGGCCGGACGCGTTGCCGGTGTTCGAGCACTGCGGCGCCGCCGGGACGCGCCCGAGCGGGTTGTAGGAGTACTGCGACCACGCGCCCTGGAGCGCGCGCTGGCCGGCGACGAGCACCTTGCCGCCCTCGTTGAGGTAGTCGCGGACGGCGATGATCTGGTCGTCGAAGACCTTCGAGACGCCGGTCGTCTGGCCGGGGTCACGCACGTAGTCGTCCGTGCCCGTGTACCAGATGACGGCCTTGTAGTGGCTGAGCACGCCGTCGACGTCCGCGAGGTTGCGGCTCTGCGCGTCGAAGTCGTAGACGTCGGCCGGGATGCCGGCGTCGGCGAGCGCCTCGAGGTAGGTCGCGAGGTAGCTCGGACCCGTGCCCGGGGCCGCGTTGGGCGAGGTCCCGCTGTAGTCCTCGGCGGCCAGCACGAGCACCTGGCTCCCGCGACCGAGCGCGGACGCCATGAACGTGAACGCGTCGGCGGTCTTGCCGCCGGCCTCGAACCACACCTTCACGCTGTCGCCGGCCTTGAAGCCGGAGACCGCGCCGCGCATGTGGTGGTAGTAGACGCCGGACTCGCCGTAGCGCTCGCCGCCGTCGAACTCCGTCGTCGGGCCGCTCTGGACCGCGCCGCCGTTGATCTGCCACTTGACCGTCACGTCACCGAGCGCGCGGCGCGTGTTGACCTCGACGACCTGCGAGCCGACGCCGTAGGACGTCGAAAAGGGCGCCGGCACGAAGTCCGGGATCTTCGCGTTGATGTGCGAGGACGGCTGGTCGGGCGTGGGCGCCGACTTCGCGAGGTCGAGCATGAACGGCAGGTTCTTGGCGAACACGGCCTGCACGTCGGACTCGCGGTCCTGGAACACGAAGCCGCTCGGGTTGTTGCTGCCCGGGGAGCGCGTGCCGCCGACCGCACCGCCGGAGCCGCCGTCGAGCTCGACCGTGTAGCCGAGGACGTTCTCCTGGAGGTACATCGTGTCGGTGATCTCGCCGTTGGTGGTGTAGAGCTCACCGCCGACGTCGGGGTCGTAGCCGGCCACGGCCGGGACGCGGTCGGTGCCGGCGAGCGACTCCATCAGCGGGTTGTCGCCGCCGTAGGTCTCCACCTGCCAGCCGACCGGGTACAGGACGAGCTGCGCGTACGAGTGGTAGTCGATGTAGAACTCGGGCTTGATCCGCGTCATCAGCTCGTGGAACGACTTGACCTCGGGCTCGGACTCGGGGGTCGGGCCGCGGTAGGTGTCGCTCGACGGCGTGTTGGACGCGCCCTCGTTGTCGTAGCGCCACTTCTCGGAGAAGTTGCGGTTGGTGTCGATGCCGTCGCCGGACTGGATCGTGCCGTTGCCGTTCGTGTCGCGCAGGTTCTTGCGCCACAGGCGGGTGGACGAGCTCTGGAACGTGTAGTCGTAGCCGTCCGGGTTCAGGACCGGGATGAACCACGTCTCGGTCGACTGCAGGACCGCCGGGATGCCGGAGGCGTCGTCGGTCGCGTGCTCGAGGTAGTACTGGAAGCCGCGACGCACGACCTCGGCCGAGATCCACTCGCGCGCGTGCTGCGCGCCGTGGAACATCACGCCGGGCTTGCCGCCGTCGGCGACCGTGTTGGCGTTGGCCGTGACCTTGTAGGCGACGAGGTCCAGGCCGTTGAGCGACTGGCCGTAGACGACGCGCTTGACGAGCGTCGGGTTGGCGGACGCGAGCGTGTCGTAGTACGTCTTGAGGTTCACCGGGGCGCCGCTGGCGTCGACCGCCCCCGAGCACGTCGTCTGGCACGCCGCGGGCTTGAGCGCGTACGGCCGGAAGACGTCGTAGCCCCACGTGGGATCGGCGAGCGGGATGCCCGCCGCGAGCGCGGCCGTGGTCGCCGTGAGCTCCTTGCCGACCGGGGCGATGTCGTAGCCCTTGGCCTCGAGCCGATCGGCCTGCGCCGGCGTGGCGACGATGCCGGTCCTGCCGGGCGCGTCCGCGCCCTCTGTCACGTCATAGCCCTCGGCGCCGAGCGTCTTGAGCTCAGCATCCGTGCCGGTGACGATGTATTGGTTCAGCGGTTCCGCGCGATCGGCAGCCAGCGCAGGCTGCGTGAGACCGAGCGAAACCAGGGCGCCGACCATGGCGCCGAGGTAGACCCTCCGCATTGCGCGAAGCTACAGGAGCTCCGCGCGGCGGTCATCGCCCGAACGACCAGGTCTCAGAGCCCGTATGAGCGCCCGATGACATCGAGCATGATCTCGTCCGTGCCGGCGCCGATCCGGTTGAGCCGCAGGTCCCGCCAGGCGCGCTCGATCTGGTACTCCCGCATGTAGCCCGCGCCGCCGAAGATCTGCAGGCACTCGTCGGCGACCTCGTTGCACATCTGCGCGGAGTCCAGCTTGGCCATCGAGATCTCGCGCACGGGGTACTCGCCGTTCGCGAAGCGCCACGCCGTCGAGTAGACGAGCTGGCGGGAGCGCTCGATCTTGGTCGCCATCGCCGCGAACTTGTGGCGGATGACCTGGAAGTGGCCGATCTCGCGGCCGAACGCCTTGCGCTCCATCGCGTAGGCGAGCGTGCGGTCGAAGGCGCGCTGGGCGCCGGCGACGCAGCCCGCGGCGCCGATCAGCCGCTCGCCCTGGAGCTCCCACATGATGTGGTAGAAGCCCTTGCCGACCTGGCCGAGCACGGCGGTGTCGGGCACGCGCACGTCGTTGAAGGCGAGCAGCGCAGTGTCGCTCGCGTGCATCCCCAGCTTTTCGAGCTTCTTCTCGCGGATGACCCCGGGCGCGTCCATGTCGACGATGAACAGCGTGAAGCCGTCGTAGCCGGCGTCCACGTCCGTCTTGGTCACGAGCACGATGAAGTCCGCGCGCGACCCGTTCGTGATGTAGGTCTTGGAGCCGTTGATGACCCACTCGTCGCCATCGCGCACGGCGCGCGTGCGGATGCCCTTGACGTCGCTGCCCGCGTCGGGCTCGGTGATGCCCAGGCAGGCGATCTTCTCGCCGCGGATCGCCGGCGCCAGGTAGCTCTGCTTCTGCGCCTCGCTGCCGAACTGCAGGATCGGCGGCGTGGCCATGTCCGTGTGCACCGCGATCCCCATCGCGAGCCCGCCGGAGCCCGAGTGCGAGAGCTCCTCGGCCAGCACGAGGTTGCAGAAGTAGTCCCCGCCCTGACCGCCGTAGGCCTCTGGCATCGAGAGCCCGAGGAAGCCCAGCTCCCCCATACGGGGGAACACGGAATCCGGGAACGTCGTCTCCTCCCACTCCTCGGCGTGGGGCGCCAGCTCCTTCACGACGTAGCTGTGGATGGACTCGCGGAGCGCCTCGTGCTCCTCGGTGAAGATGAAGTGACGCCGCGGCGCGGCGTGGTCGGGCTTCTGGACTTCGGTCGCGGCCATAGCGGCACGATACGCGCTGCGGATAGGCTCGACTGCCGATGGGTTTCACCACTCTGCGATACGGCGTCCGGGATCACGTCGCGACCATCGCCATGGATCGTCCCGAGGCGCGCAACGCGCTCTCGGACGAGCTGCTCGACGACCTGCTGGGCGCGTTCGCGAACGCCCGCTCCGACGACGACGTGCGCGTGGTCGTGCTCACCTCCACGCACGAGAAGGTCTTCTCCGCGGGCGGCGACCTCAAGGGCTTCACGGCCGAGGATCCGCTCGTGCACAAGCACTTCGCGAGCGAGCGCTTCGTCGCGCTCTTCCAGGCGATCGGCGGGCTCGGCAAGCCGACGCTGTGCGCCGCGAACGGCCACGTGCTCGCCGGCGCGCTCGGCGTCGCGCTCGCCTGCGACCTGATCATCGCCAAGGAGTCCACGCGCTTCGGGACGCCCGAGATCAACGTCGGGGTGTTCCCGTTCATGATCATGGCGCTGATCTACCGCAACGTCGGGCGCAAGAAGACGAACGAGCTGCTGCTGCTCGGCGAGCAGATCTCCGCCGCCGAAGCCGAGCGGATCGGCATCGTCAACCGGGTCGTGCCGGACGCGGAGTTCGACGCGGCGGTCGCCGACTGGGCGGGCAAGCTCGCGGCCAAGTCGCCGCTGCTGATGCGCATGGGCAAGGCCGCGATGTACCGCCAGCAGGACATGGCGTTCGCCGACGCGCTCGAGTACCTGCACGCGCAGCTCTCGCTCGCCTTCTCGACCGACGACATCAAGGAGGGCGTGACCGCCTTCATGGAGAAGCGGGAGCCGGTGTGGACCGGCCGCTGAGCGTCACCGCCCTCCGCTGCCGGACCTCGGACCGGACGCCCGGCGGCTCCCGCGGGGCCGAGGCCCTGGCGCTCGCGCTCGATCCCGACGCGCGCCTCGTGGGGTCATACGGCAAACCTCGCATTGCCAACTGGGACGCGGACCTGAGAGATTCGCACGGCTGCTTGCTCGAGGCTGGAGGGCAGGTGGACGACATGCTCGCCGATGGCCGCTTCCCCGTGCTCACCTCATCCGACTGCTCGATCTGCATGACGACCTTCCAGGCCGTCACCCGCCACGAGCCGGATGCGCGCGTGCTGTGGCTGGACGCGCACGGCGACTACAACACGCCGGACACGACCCCGTCGGGCTTCCTCGGCGGCATGTGCCTGTCCGCGGCGTGCGGCGTGTGGGACGCGGGCTTCGAGAAGTCGATCGACCCCGCGCGCGTGCTCATGTGTGGCGTGCGTGACCTCGACGCGGGCGAGCGCGTGCTCGTCGACACGACCGGCGTCAAGAACCTGCGGCCGTCGGACGTCGCGAGCCGGCTCGCGGGCCAGAAGGTCTACGTGCACCTGGACCTCGACGTGCTGGACCCGGACATCCTGCCTTCGCAGTTCGCGGTGCCGGGTGGGCTGTCGGACACGGGCCTGCGGACGCTGCTCGGCCAGGTCGCCGAGCAGTGCGAGATCGTGGGCCTCGAGGTGACCGCGTTCGAGTACCCGGAGCCCGCGAACGTGGAGCTCGTCGAGTCGATCGTGCGGGTGGTCCTGCCATGACCGGCGTCGGCGATCCGCGCCGCCTCGCGGCCCTGGCCGAGACCGGCCTGCTCGAGAACAACTCCGAGGCCGCGTTCGACCGCGTCACGCGGCTCGTCGCCGAGGTCCTGCACGTCCCCGTCGCGCTGTTCACGCTGATCACCGAGGATCGCCAGGTGTTCAAGAGCTCGGTCGGGCTCGGGCACGTGCGCGAGACGCCGCTCTCGCACTCGTTCTGCAAGTACGTCGTGGAGTCCGGCGGCCCGCTCGAGGTCGTCGACGCGCGTGAGCATCCGAAGGTGCGCGACAACCCGGCGATCGAGGACTTCGGCGTCGTCTCCTACCTCGGCATCCCGCTCACGACCTCCCACGGCGAGCGCCTCGGCGCGCTGTGCGCCGTCGACCACGAGCCGCGCCAGTGGACGGGCCGCGACCAGGGTGTGCTGGAGGACCTCGCGGGCGCGGCGATGGCCGAGGTGGAGCTGAGGCGTGCGAACCGCGCGGTGGCGGCGGCCGCGGCCGAGCTGCACTTCGCGGCGACGCACGACACGCTCACCCGCCTCGGCAACCGCCGCGCGCTGCTCGACGACCTCGGGCAGCTGCTCGAGGACGGGCACCCCGCGACGTTCGCGCTCTTCGACCTGCACGGCATGCGCGGCTACAACGACGCGCACGGGCACGTCGCCGGCGACGCGCTGCTGGCGCGGCTCGGCGCCCGTCTGGAGAGCATCCTCGTCGGCCACGGCCACGTGTACCGGCTCGGCGGCGTGCAGCTGTGCGCGCTGCTGGACGAGGGCACGGCCGAGGTCGTCGCCGCGGCCTGCACCGGGGTGCGCGATCGCGCCAGCGGCGTGCGCTGTCGCGGCGTCACCGTGGACCTGCCGAGGGAAGGCGGCTCCGTCGCCGCCGTGCTGCGCCTCGCCGACGCGCGGCTGGCAGGCTACGGATATGTTGCGACCGCTGGCCGCTGAGCTCGAGGAACGACGTGCCGCCGCCCGATTGGGCGGTGGAGAAGCGAAGATCGCCCGCCAGCACGAAGCGGGCAAGCTGACCGCACGCGAGCGGATCGCGCTGCTCACCGAAGACTTCACGGAGCTGGGCATCCACGCCCGCCCGCACTTCTCCCAGCGCGCGATGGACGGCAAGGACGCGCCCGCCGACGGTGTGATCACGGGCTGGGGCCACGTGGACGGGCGGCCCGTCGCGATCGTCGCCTACGACTTCACGGTCATGGCCGGGGCGATGGGGATGACGGGCGAGATCAAGGTCGCGCGGGTGCGCGAGCTGGCGCTCAGCAAGCGGATCCCGATCGTGTGGCTGCTGGACTCCGCCGGCGCGCGGATCCAGGAGGCGGTCGGCGCGCAGTTCGCGCAGACGGGCGCACTGTTTCGCGAGCAGTCGGTGATGAGCGGCGTGGTCCCGCAGGTCGCCGCGGTGATGGGGCCGTGCGCGGCGGGCACGGCGTACATCCCGGGGCTCGCCGACTTCGTGCCGATGGTCAGCGGGCGCGGGTCGATGGCGCTCGCCGGGCCGCACCTGGTGCGCGCCGCGATCGGCGAGGACGTCACGCCGGAGGAGCTCGGCGGGGCGCGCGTGCACTGCCGCAAGTCGGGCGTCGGGGACCTCGAGGTGGCCGACGACGAGGAGTGCATCGCGCGCATCAAGGAGTACCTGTCGTACTTCCCTGCGCACTGCGAGCAGGCGCCGCCGCGGCTCCCGGTGTCCGACCCGGTGGACCGCATGGAGGACGCGCTGCTGGACGTCCTCCCGGAGTCCAATCGTAAGCCCTATGACATGTACGACGTGATCAAGCTGATCGTCGACGACGGCTCGTGGCTGGACCTGAAGCCCAAGTGGGCGAAGACGATCATCACGGCGTTCGCGCGGATGGGCGGGATGCCGGTCGGGATCGTCGCGTCCCAGCCGCGCCAACTCGGCGGCATCCTCGACAACGACTCCGCCGACAAGGCCGCGCGCTTCGTCCAGCTGTGCGACGCGTTCGGGATCCCGCTGGTGTTCCTCGTCGACGTGCCCGGCTTCATGGTCGGCACGAAGGTCGAGCAGGCCGGGATCATCCGCCACGGCGCGAAGATGCTGCACGCGGTGGCGTCCGCCACGGTGCCCAAGATCACGGTCGTGCTGCGCAAGGCCTACGGCGCCGGCTACTACGTGATGAACGGTCGCGCCTACGAGCCCGACCTCATCGTCGCCTGGCCGTCGGCGGAGATCTCCGTGATGGGCGCGGAGGGCGCCGCCGAGATCCTGTTCCGCGACGCGCCGAACAAGGCCGACATGGTCGACGCCTACCGCAAGATGATCGACGTCTACATCGCGGCGAGCAACGGCATGATCGACGACGTCATCGATCCGCGCGAGACGCGTCCCACGATCATCAAGGCGCTGCGACTCGCAGAAGGCAAGAAATTGGAGCGTCCTTACCGCAAGCGGGGTGTGATCCCCGTTTGAGTGGGTAAACGACTTGCGCGTGACCGATCGCCATGTGCTTGATCAAGTGCCGGTCGCACTCCAGCTGTGGGAGCTCAGCCGGGGCATCCTGACCCGCTCCTGGGCGAGCGAGGAGGCGCGCCGGCGGATCGACCTCCCGTGCGAGGCTGATGCGCTCGCTGCGGCGTGCCAGGCGCAGGAGCCGATGGTGCTCGAGTGGCCCGGCGACCGCGAGCGCTGGTGGCGGGTGCAGATCATCCCGCTCGGCGGCACGTCGGTGCTCGCGGCGCTGGAGGACATCACCGCACGCCGCGCGCACCTGCGCTCGCTGCGGGCGTCCGAGCAGCTGAACGGCGAGATCCTCTCGCGCCTGCAGGAGGGCGTCGTCGTGATCGACATGGAGGCCTGCGTGGTGGTCGTCAACGACGCCGCCGCGGCGCTGTTCGGCGTGACCGTCGAGGAGCTGGCGGACCGGCCGCTGGACGGCGTGCCCGTCGACCTGCTCGACGAGCGCGGGCACCTGCTGACCGACGAGCAGCTGCCGCTCACCCGCGCGCTGCGCGGCGAGGAGGTCTCCGACCAGGTCGTGCGCTTCGTGCGTCGCGACGGCTCGCTGCTGTGGGTCGAGATCCACGCGAACCCGCTGCGTGACGAGCACGGGGAGCAGTACGGTGCGGTCGCCTCCTACGACGACGTCACCGAGCGGGTGGAGCAGAACCGGCGCACGCGCCACGAGGCCGACCACGACGCGCTGACCGGGCTCGCGAACCGGCGGGCGCTCGAGCGGACGCTGGAGGCCGCGCTGGGGCGGGCGGGTGCGCGCTCCCGTGCGGTCGGCGTGGTCATGCTCGACCTGGACGGCTTCAAGGCCATCAACGACACCCGCGGGCACGCGGCGGGCGATCTCGCGTTGCGCGAGGTGGCGGCGCGGCTGCGGCGCTGCGTGCGCGAGCGCGACCTGGTCGCCCGGCTCGGCGGCGACGAGTTCGTGGTCGTGCTCACGGACCTCGAGCGCGCCGGCGCGGTGGCCGAAGCCGTGGAGCGCGTGCGCGAGGCGCTCGTCCCGGCGTTCGAGGAGATGGAGCTGGGCGCGGCGATCGGCGTGGCGCTGTACCCGTCCGACGGCGGGACGGCCGAGGACCTGCTCGCGCACGCCGATCGGGCGATGTACGTGGACAAGGGCGCGCGCAACGGCTCGTTGCGATAAGCCTTCGCGCGTGGACGACCCCGTGATCCTGACGTGCGCCGTCTCCGGCGCGCTCGCCTCGCGCGACCAGTGCCCGGCGATCCCGTACACGCCTTTGGAATACGCGGCCGAGGCGCGGCGGATCGCCGACGAGGGCGGCGTGATGATCCACATCCACGCGCGCCGGCCCGACGGCACGCCGTCGCACGCGGTGGAGGACTTCGCGGCGATCACGGACGCGATCCGCGCGGAGGTCGGGCGCGGGCTGATCATCAACTACTCGACGGGCGCGCTGGGCGTGCCGCTCGAGACCAAGCAGGCGTATCTGCGCGAGCTGCGGCCCGAGGTCGGCGCGCTGAACATGGGCTCGATGAACTACGCCAAGTACTCGGCCCGTCGCAAGGACTTCGTGTTCAAGGCCGTGTTCGAGAACTCGTTCGACGACATCACTGCGCTGCTGGCGACGATGGTCGAAACCGGCATCCGGCCTGAGCACGAGTGCTTCGACTCCGGGCACGTGGCGTCCTTGGATCCCCTGCTCGACATGGGCGTGCTGACGCCGCCGCTGCAGGTGTCGTTCGTGATGGGCGTGACCGGCGGCATCCGGCCGACCGCCCGCAACGTCGCGCACATGGCCGAGCAGGTGCCGGACGTGCCGCACCAGTGGGGCGTGATCGGCATCTCCCGCGCCCAGTGGGGCCTGCTCGCCGCCGCGCTGTCGCTGGGCGGGAACATCCGCGTCGGGCTCGAGGACAACTTCTACCTGCCCGAGGGCGAGATGGCGCGGTCGAACGGGGACCTCGTGGCGCGCGGCGCGCGGATGGCGATCGACGCGGGACGCAAGCTGGCGACCGTCGACGAGGCGCGCGCGCTGCTGGGTCTGTCGTGAGCGCGTTCTACGTGCCGTTGGGCGAGGGCCGGTTCCGCGCGACCGAGCGGACGAGCGGGCCGTGGGACCCACAGCACCAGCACGCCGGGCCGCCGTCGGCCCTGCTGCTGCGCGCGTTCGAGCAGCTCGACGGCTCGGAGCTCGTGATCGCGCGGATGACGGTCGAGATCCTCGGGCCGGTCCCGATCGGCGAGCTGGAGGTGCGTGCCGAGGTCGAGCGGCCAGGACGGTCGGTCGAGCTGCTGGCGGGAACGCTGAGCGCGGACGGGCGCGACGTGCTGCGGGCACGGGCGTGGCGGGTACGGGCCTCGCCGGTGGGGATGCCCGAAGATAAAGCCCCAGGTCCTTTAACTTCGCTGCCCGACGCCGACGACGTGCCGCCCGCGGCGCTCGGCGAGGCGTTCGGGTACGCGCACGCCGTCGAGTGGCGGTGGGTGCGCGGCGGCTGGCTGGACCGCGGGCCGGCGACCGTGTGGACGCGGATGAAGCTCCCGCTCGTGGAGGGCGAGGAGCCGTCGCCGCGGCAGCGCGTGGTGGTCGTCGCCGACTCCGGCAACGGCGCGTCGAACGTGCTCGACTGGAGCCGCTACCTGTTCATCAACACCGAGCTGACCGTGCACTTCGCGCGCGAGCCGGTCGGCGAGTGGGTGCTGCTGGACGCCGCGACGCAGCTCGCGGAAGGTGGGGCGGGGCTCGCTTCGAGCGTGCTCAGCGACCGGTCGGGACCGGTTGCGCGCGGCGCGCAGGCGTTGTTCGTCGCGCCACGATGACGCGGCCGTCGGCCTGCGGCGCGAGGGTGATGCTGCGGTGCTTGGTGCCCTCCGAGCGTGGCGTCGCCGGTTGCAGGTCCACCACCGCGTCGGCGATCGCGCGCAGCACCCAGCGCATCTCGAACAGCGCGAAGGTCGCGCCGAGGCAGCGGCGCACGCCACCGCCGAACGGGATCCACGTGTAGGTCCCGGCGGGCTGCTCGAGGAACCGCTCGGGGCGGAACACGAGCGGGTCCGGGTAGGTGTCCTCGCGCGTGTGCACCAGATGGATCGACGGGACGACGGCGACGCCCGCGGGCAGTTCGTAGCCGCCGATCTCGTACGGCGCCTTGAGCATCCGGATCACGGCCGGGATGACCGGGCGCAGGCGCAGCGTCTCCTTGCACACGGCGTCCAGGTAGTCGTCCTCGCCCTCGCGCAGCCGCGCCCACGCGGCGGGATGGCGGGAGAGCCGCTCGAGCGCCCAGGCGAGCGCGGTCGCGGTCGTCTCGTGCCCGGCCGCGAGCAGCGTCACGAGCTCGTCGATCAGCGTCGCGTCGTCCATGTCGGTGCCGGACATCAGCAGCGAGAGGATGTCGTCCTTGTGGTCGAGCTCCGGGTCGGCGCGGCGGGCGGCGATCAGCTCCGCGAGCAGCCGGTCGACCTCGGCGCGCACGCGGCCGTACACGTAGTGGTTGGCGCGCTTGCCGCCGACCACGGCGAGCACGAGCGAGCTCGGACGGCCGACGAACTCGAGCAGCGTGTTGATCGCGTCGCGCAGGCGCTCGTCGCGCGTGCCGAAGATCGCGCGCATGATGATCTCGAGCGTCAACGCCTGCGTTCGCAGGCGGGTGGGGAGCGGCTCGCCCGTCGGCCAGCTCGCGACCTCCTCACGCGCGATCTCGCGGATCATGTCGCCGTAGGCCTGCATGCGCTCGCCGTGGAAGGGCGGCAGCATCAGCTTGCGCTGCTGCAGGTGCTCCTTGCCGTCGAGCAGCAGCACGCTGCGCGGGCCGAGCAGCGGCTTGAGGATCGCGTTGCCCTCCCCGGCGTGCAGGACGTTCGGGTCTCCGGTGAAGACCTGCTTGACGTGGTCTGGGTGGCCGAGCAGCACCCACGGCGCGTGCTGCTCGACGTGCAGCGTGATGACGTCGCCGTAGCGGGCGCGCAGCCGGCGCGAGTACGGGCCGGGGCGCGAGAGCCAGCCCATCGTCTGCAGGATGTGAGGACCTGACGGGCCGGGCGGGAGGCTCATAGCGGTTTCGGCTTTGGCTTCGGCTTGGGCTTGCTGTGCGGCGGTTTCGGCTTTGGCTTCGGCGGCTCGTCGCGGGGATCGGGCGCGCCTTCGGGCCAGGCGACGATCACGGTGCAGGGCGCGTGATCGATCACCCAACGCTGATCATGCCCGATCGAGTGCGGGCCGATGTGACGTCCGTCACGCGCGACCACCAGCACGTCGTGCTCCTGCGCCAGCGCGTAGACGATCGTCTCGGCGACGCCGGTCTCCGCGCGCTTGGTCGTCGCGTATCCGAGCCGCTCCTCCGCATCCTCGAGCAGCGCGAGCGCGGCCTCGCCGGCGAGCGCGTGCATCCGCTCCATCACCTCGTGGTGGCGATGCCCGCGGCCGGGCAGGTCGACCGTGTCGACGTGGACGAGCGTGACCTCGGTCGCGTGCAGTTGCGCGACCGCGTCGATCGCGGCCTCCCAGCCGCCTTCGGTGATCCAGGCGAGGACGTTCACACCGTCAGCCATAGGGCGACCGTAGCGCCGATCAGGATCGGGGGGACCGAGAGCGCGCCGAGGAGGTGGAACTCGCGGTGGCTGACCTCCTCGCCCTGCTCGCGCAGCACGCGGCGCCAGAGGAGCGTCGCGAGCGAGCCCGTGTACGTGAGGTTCGGCCCGGCGTTGACGCCGATCAGCACCGCGAGCACGATGTGCGGGCCCGCCGCGGCGGCCGCGGGCAGCAGCACGAGCAGGGCGGGGACGTTGTTGAGGACGTTCGCGAGTGCCGCAGCGAGGAACGTCGCGCCGAGCAGCGCGAGCAGCCCCGTGCCGTGCGGGAGGATGTCCTCGACGACGTCGGCGAGCCCGGCGTCGGCCAGGGCGCGGACGATCAGCCCGAGGCCGAGCACGAACGCGATCAGCGGCAGGTCGATCGCCTTCAGCCGCGGGACCATCGCCAGCGCGCCGAGCACGGCGGGGTACGCCGCGTCGATGCCCAGCGGGCCCGCGGCGACGAACCCCGCGAGCGTGAGCGCGAGGATGATCAGCGGCCGCTTCGGGAGCGGCGGCAGGTCGGTGCGGGGCGCGCGGCCGGGCGTCTCGAGCGCGTTCCGGAACACGCGGCGGAGCACGAGCCACTCGATCGCGACTGCGACCGCGGTCGGCAGCGCCATCTTCGCCGCGAAGCCCGCGAACGACAGCTCCGTCGCCTTGAACGCGAGCAGGTTCGTGAGGTTGGAGATGGGCAGCAGGAGGGAAGCGGAGTTGGCCAGGTGGGAGGTCGCGTAGACGTGCGGCCGGCCGGGCATGCGCGCCTTCGCGGCGGCGGCGAAGGCGGCGGGCGTGAGCAGCACCACGGTCGCGTCGAGCCCGAGCACGGCGGTCACCGCGACGGCGGCCGCGAACACGTACGCGAGCAGCCGCGGACCCGAGCCGCGCGCGCGGGCCGCCATCCGCGCGGCGAGCGCGTCGAACAGCCCGGCCCGCCGGCACCCGTCACCGAGCACGAGCAGCGCCGCGAGCACGACGAGCGTGGACGCGAGCGACTCGGCCTCGTCCAGCGCGTCGGCCGGCTCGAGCACGCCGATCACGAGCAGCAGTGCCGCGCCCGCCAGCGCGACCAGGGCCTCGGGCGCGCGCCGCGCGATCGCGGCGGCGATGGCGGCGACGAGCGCCGCCGCGGCGAAGATCACGCGCGCCCCGCGCGAACATAAAGCCCCAGGGGCTTTATGTTCACCACAGCGCCTCGTGGCGTTCCATCACGCCGTAGCCCTCGGCGAGCGTCTCGCCCGTCGGCAGGCGTCCCGTGAACGTGCCGAACGGCTGCTCGTAGTCGGAGGCGAGCACGAGGTAGTTCTCCTTCTTCGCCCGCGTGGCGGACGCGGTGAAGCGCAGGTCGGCGACGCCGTCGAGGCCGTCGAAGACGACCGCGCCGACCTCGTGCGGGACGCCGTCGAGCCAGACGGTGCGCTCGCTCGGCGACCCGTCGTGCAGGCCGTCGACGAGGTTCCAGACGACCGGCGTGCCGTCGACGGTGCGCCCCGCGCCCGCCGACCACATCCAGGACGTGCGCCGCGCGTGGCGGCCGTGGGACTCGTCGAGCAGGCCGGGCAGGTCGATGTCCTTCCCCAGCACGGTCCCGCGCACGCGGAGCGGCGTCTTGCGCGTGAACGCCGGGCCGGTCGTGACCTCGATCGGCTCGCCGTGGTCGACCTGCAGGTCGAACGGCGCACGCGTCCCCTCGTGCAGCGTCGTCCCGTCCCACACGGCCCACCAGGAGCGGCGGATCACGCCGACGCGGGCGTGCGCGACGCACAGCATCGTGTCGGGGCCGAACGCGCCGATCCAGCGCCAGGATTTCCGTAGCGGCATGCGGTTCACACGATATGCTCAGCCACCGGATTGACTCGTTAGTCAACCCGACGAAGGAGGACACTTCCCCGTGCGCGCCGCCGCCGTTCAGCTGCAGTCAACCCCTGACCGCGACCGCAACCTCGCCACCGCCGACCGCCTGACGCGGGCGGCCGCCAAGGCGGGCGCCGAGCTCGTGGTCCTGCCGGAGAAGTGGCCCGCGCTGGGCACGCCGGAGCAGACGATCGCCGCGGCCGAGCCGCTGGACGGTCCCGTCGCGCAGTGGGCGCGGAGCCTCGCGCGCGAGCTGTCGATCGACCTGGTCGCGGGTTCGTTCACCGAGCAGGGCGAGCCGCGGCACAGCAACACGTCGCTGCACGTCTCGCCGGACGGCGAGATTCGCGCGACCTACCGCAAGATCCACATGTTCGACGTGGAGGTCGGCGGGCGCGTCTACAAGGAGTCCGCCAACGAGGCGCCGGGCGAGGAGATCGTCGTCTCGGAGACGAGCGACGGCACCGGGCTCGGCCTCTCGATCTGTTACGACGTCCGCTTCCCGGAGCTCTACCGCATCCTCGCGGTCAAGGGCGCGGAGATCGTCGCCGTCCCGGCCGCGTTCACGTTCGCGACCACGCGCGACCACTGGGAGATCCTGCTGCGCGCCCGCGCGATCGAGGGGCAGGCGTTCGTCGTCGCCGCCAACCAGATCGGCGAGCACGCGCCCGGCATCCGCTCCGGAGGCCGGTCGATGGTCGTCGACCCGTGGGGCGTCGTCCTCGCGACCGCGCCGGACACGGAGACGTTCGTCGTCGCCGAGCTGGACCTCGAGCGCCAGGCCGAGATCCGCCGCACGCTGCCCTCGCTCGCCAACCGGCGCCCGGAGGCGTACGTGTGGCCGTCCGAGATCCCCGCGTGACGAAGGCGGCGCCCGTCGACAAGCGGCGGATCATCCTCGACGCCGCCGTCCGCGTGTTCGCGCGCGACGGGTTCCACAAGTGCCGCGTGTCGGACATCGCGGATGAGGCGGGCGTGGCCTACGGGCTCGTCTACCACTACTTCAAGTCCAAGGACCAGGTGCTCGACACGCTCTTCCTCGAGCGCTGGGAGGTCCTGCTCGAGGCGATCCGCCACACGGACGCGACGGACCTGCCCGCCGAGGAGAAGCTGCACGCGATCGCGGGCTTCATCATCGACTCCTACCGTCACGATCCCGACCTGATGAAGGTCATCATCGTCGAGGTCACGCGGGCCGCGAACTCGTTCGGCGCCGTCCACATCCGCAAGATCGACGAGGCCTACGCACTCATCCGGGGGGTGGTCGAGAAGGCGCAGCAACGCGGCGAATTCCGGTCCGAGATCCCGGCCGAGTTCGCGGTCATGTCCTTCTACGGCGCGATCGAGCAGGTGTTGACGGGATGGATCTTCGGGCTGCTCGACGAGGGTGAGGACGCGTACGACAGCGCCAAGGCCCACATCGTCCAGACCATCTGCGGTGGCCTGGCCGCATAGACTCCGCCGCTATGGACAACGATCTCGTCAAGCGCCTGGCCTGGTCTGGCCTGCTCGCCGGCGTCGGAGCACTGGCCTCGATCGCGACGACGCGTCTCGCCGCGGTGGTTTTCCGCCGCATCTTTGGGGAAGATCCGCCGGAGTGAGCACGAACGATCCCGACCGCACCCAGGAGTGGGACGCTCCGCCGGACCTCGTGCCGCCCGGCACGCCCGCCGAGGCGGGCAGCGCCGCCGCGGGCTCGACGGCCGCTGAAGCCACGGCCGCCGCGGCCGCACGCGAGGCGGAGGAGCAGGCCGAGCGCCAGAAGGCCGAAGCCCGTGGCGCCGAGCTGCGCGCCGAGCTGCGCGAAACCGACGCGCGCCGCGCCGAGGAGGAGACGGCCAAGGCGCATGAGCAGGCCGAGGCCGCTCGCCGCGAAGAGGAGAAGCAGACCCGCAAGGAGCGGCGCGCGCGCCAAGAGGCCGAGCGGGCCGAAGCCGAAGCGCGCCGTGCACGTGAGCAGGCCGGGGCCGCGGAGCGGCTGAAGGTCGAGTCCTCCACGCCCGCCAAGGAAGCGCCCGCGACCGTCTCGGGCGCCAACGTCATGAGCCCGGGCCTCGGCTCGGACACCGACCCGGCCGTCGCCGCGTCGGCGGCCGGCGGGGCGGCGTACCGTCCGCCCGTCGCCAAGGAGCCGGGCGAGCCCGGCCCGCTCGACCGTCCCGAGGTGCTCGCGGGCGCCGTGTTCGTGGGCGCCTTCCTGGCCGCTCGCATCTTCAAGAGGCTGGTCGACTAGTGCCCCCGGAACATCAGACATCAGAGCTCGCGAAGGCGATCCAAGAGGTCACCGAGAAGGGGCAGCTGCTGGTGCGCGAGGAGATCGCGCTGGCCAAGGCCGAGGTGACCGAGAAGGTCACCGGCCTGGTCAAGGGCATCGCCGTCGGCGCCGCCGCCGGCATCTTCGTGCTCGCGGGGCTCATCTACTTCCTGCACTTCCTCGCGCTGCTGATCGCGGACGTGCTCGGGTCCAACCCGTGGCTCGGCTACCTGATCCTGTCGGGCGCGCTGTTCCTGTTCGGCGGCATCGCGGGCTTCTTGGCCGCGCGCTTCTTCAAGAAGGGCACGCCGCCCACCCCGCAGATGGCGATCGAGGAGGCACAGCTCATCAAGGCCACGATTCAGTCGTCGCAGCCGGCCACGCCCCAGGGCGTCGTGGCGCCGACCACCCCCGGCAAGGTGGAGGCCAAGCGATGAGTGCTCAGCGCACGCCGGAGGAGATCCGGCGCTCGATCGAGGCCAACCGGGCCGAGCTCGGCCTCGCCGTGGAGAACCTCCGCGGCGAGATCGTCAAGGCCACGGACTGGCGCTCGCAGCTGAAGGCGCATAAGCGCGAGGTCATCATCGGCGCGGCCGTCGCGGGCTTCGTCGTCGGCGGCGGGATCGCCGCCATGACCGGTCTGCTGACCGGCCGCCGAAACTCGCGCCGGTACTACTAGGTCGCTACGCCGGCGCGGGCTTCGGGGGCGTGATGTCCCCGGGCGGAACCGCGCCGGCCGTCAGCTCGGCCCGGTGGCGTTCGTGCCGGTAGTCCCACCACTCGCGGATCGCGATCTGCACGGACGCGGCCACGGGGATCGCGACCAGCGCGCCCAGCACGCCGAGCAGCGTCGAGCCGAACAGCACGGCGACGAGCACGATGAACGGGTGCACGTTGACCGCGCGTTTCTGGATCTGCGGCTGGATCAGCGTGTTCTCGACCTGCTGGTAGATGATCGAGTAGATCGCCCACACGATCGTCGCCGTCGGGAAGTCCGCGAAGACCGTGACGACGCCGACGAGCACGGCGCCAATCGTCGCGCCGATAAGCGGCACGAGGTCGGCGAAGAAGATGATGATCGCGAGCGCCGCCGCGAACGGCACGTCGAGGATGATCAGCACGATGTACGCGCTCACCGCCGCGACCGTGGCCTGCGCGAGCACGCCGCCGACGTACGCGCCGACCGCCTTGCCCATGTGCCCGAGCGCCTTGCTCATGCGGGCCGAGCGCGCTGGGGGCTGCAGCTCGATCGCGCGTTCCACCCAGCCCCGTCCGCTGCCGAGCAGGAACGCCGTCAGCACGAGGATCGTGAACAGCGCGAAGAGCGAGTTGACGACGCCGAGGCCGATGTCGCCGAGCACGTTGGCCGCGTCACCGATGCGCGCGGGAAGCTTCTCCGCTTCCTCCTGCAGCTTCTCGGTGATGTTGTAGTCCTCTTCCAGGCTGCGCAGGCGCGAGTTGCCCTCGACGAACTCCTGTGCGTCCTGCGCGTACGTCGGCAGGTTCTGGATCAGGTTGTTGCCCTGGGTGACGAGCGGTGGGACGATGATGCTCGCGATCCCGATCGGGATCAGCAGCAGCGCGAGGTAGACGATCGTGATCGCGAACCCGCGTTTCATCCACTGGTCGAGCCAGTTGACGGGGCCGCTGAGCGCGACCGCCAGGAACACGGCGATCAGGACCCAGCTGATCGGCTTGCGCAGAAGGAACACGAGCCAGAGCGCGAGCGCGAAGAAGACGACGATGAAGAGCGTGCGGATGATGATCCGCGGCGAGAACGCGGGCTCGACGCGCACGGTCGGCGGCTCTTCGCGGCGTTTCGGAGGATCGAGGGGGACGCCCACCGCGCGGAGCTTTCAAGCCCGCGCGGCGAAGTCCTCCATTTACATCGGTCCGAGTAGCTCGGTCCGCAGGCCCGCGACGCCGAGGATGCCCGGGCCGGTGTGGGTGCCGATGACGGGGCCGATCTCGGAGATGAGCTCCGGGTCCCGCCCGTAGATCTCGCGGCCGCGCTCGGCGAGGCGCTGGGCCTGCTCGGACGCCTGGATGTGTTGGATGGCGAACGCGTCGCAGCCGTCCTCGCGGCGCTGCTCGAGGTGGGCGACGAGGCGCTCGAACGCGCGCCCGGCGGTGCGCACGCGCTCCACGGGCTTCATCTCGCCCTCGATCGTGAGGATGGGCTTGACCTTGAGCGTCGCGCCGATCCAGGCCGCGGCCGCGCCGATCCGCCCGCCGCGGCGCAGGTACTCGAGCGTGTCCACCATCACGAGGATCTGCAGGTCCTCGCGGAGCTTGCGGGCGGCCTCGACGGCACCCGCGAGGTCGGCGCCGCGCTCGATCGCGTTGGCGGCGGCGACGGACATGAAGCCGTGGCCGGCCGACCCGGTGCGCGAGTCCACCACGACCATCTGCTCGGCGGGCATGCCGCGCTCGATCAGCAGCTCGCGCGCCTGCTCGGCCGTGCGCACCGTGCCGGAGATCCCACCGCTCAGGTGGATCGACAGGACCTTGTCACCCTGCTCGACGAGCGGCTCGTAGACCTCCAGGAAGTCTCCCAGCGACGGCTGCGAGGTGGTGGGCAGCTCGCCCGCGCCCTTCAGGTAGTCGTAGTAGCCGTCGTAGTCCGGCAGGTCGATCTCGCGATCGGTCTTCCCGTCCCAGTTGACGTAGAGCGAGACACGGTGGATCCCGTGACGCTCGATCACCTCGGTGGGGAGGTACTGCGTGGTGTCGGTTACGACCGCGATCCTGGACATCGCACGCAAACCCTATCCGGTGCCACGGGCGGATGAGCGCCTACGCGCCACGAATGTCGATTACCGTCCCGCTGGACGTCGAAGGGTCGACCCACGACGCCCGAGGAGGGTGCAGACCATGAAGTTCCTGGCGATGCTGTATGCCGACGAGGCCCGGTGGACCAACGCCACCGAGGCCGACATGGCCGCCACGATGGAGGCGCACAACGCGTTCGGCGCGGCGGCCGGGCAGGCCGGCGTGCTGGTCGGCGGCGAGGCGCTCGAGCTGACCACCTCCGCGACGACGGTGCGCGTGCGCGACGGCGAGCGCATGCTCACCGACGGGCCGTACGCGGAGACCAAGGAGGCGATCGGCGGCTACTACGTGCTCGAGTGCAAGGACCTCGATGAGGCGCTGCACTGGGCGGCGCAGATCCCGGAGGCCCAGCACGGCTCGGTCGAGGTGCGGCCGATCATGAGCTTCGAAGGCGCGGACGGGGCCTGACCGGCGGGCCACAGGTCGCCGTCGTCGACCGCCTGTTCCGGCGCCAGTCCGGGCAGGCGGTCGCGGTGCTCGCGCGCGTGTTCGGGGACCTCGACCGTGCCGAGGAGGCCGTGCAGGACGCGTTCCTCGTCGCCTTGGAGCGCTGGCCGCGGGACGGGCTGCCGGACAACCCGGCGGCGTGGATCGTCACGACGGCGCGCAACCGCGCGCTCGACCGGCTGCGCTCCGAGAAGCGCTGGATCGGGCGGCGCGGGGCGCTCGAGGCGGAGCTGCGGACGGTCGGCGAGCCGGCGGCCGAGGAGGACGACCCCGTGAGCCCGATCGTCGACGACCGGCTGCGGCTGATCTTCACCGTCTGCCATCCCGCGCTGGCGCCGGAGGCCCGCGTGGCGCTCACCCTGCGCGCGCTCGGCGGGCTCACGACGGCCGAGGTCGCGCGCTCGTTCCTCGTCGCCGAGCCGGCGATGGCGCAGCGCATCACGCGGGCCAAGCAGAAGATCGCGGGCGCGGGCATCAAGTACGAGGTCCCGCGCGACGCCGACCTTCCCGAGCGCCTGCGCAGCGTGCTCACGACGCTCTACCTGATCTTCAACGCGGGCTACGGCCCGCCCGTGCGCGCGGCGCTGTGCGCGGAGGCGATCCGGCTCGCCCGGCTGCTCGCGGCGCTGATGCCCGACGAGAGCGAGGCGACCGGGCTGCTGGCGCTGATGCTGCTCCAGGACTCGCGGCGGGAGGCGCGCGTGGACGCGGACGGCGCGTTGATCCTGCTCGCCGACCAGGACCGCTCGCGCTGGGACCGCGAGCAGATCGCGGAGGGCGAGCGGCTGGTCGCGCGTGGGTGGGCGCTCGGGCGGCTGGGCGTCTACCTCATCCAGGCGGCGATCGCCGTCGAGCACGCGCGCGGCTCGGACTGGGCGCGGATCGCGGCCCTGTACGACGAGCTGTGGGCGGTCTCCCCGACACCGGTCGTGGCCCTCAACCGCGCGGTGGCGATCGCCGAGCGCGACGGGCCGGAGGCCGGGCTCGCCGCGATGGACGCCATCCGCGACCTCGACGGCTACCACCTCTTCCACGCCGCGCGGGCCGACCTGCTGCGCCGGCTGGAGCGCCTCGACGAGGCCGAGGCGGCCTACGGCGCTGCGCTCGCGCTCACCGAGAGCCCGGTGGAACGCGACTTCCTCACCACTCGGCTCGCCGCGTTACGCTCGCCCTAGATGCGCGTCCGCTGGATGCTCGCGGTGCTGGGCCTGGCGCTCGCCATCGGCGGGTTGAACGCGGCGCGGGAGGACGGGAGCGACGCGTACGGCTTCGGGCTCATCGTCGCGGCGTTCGCGTTCGTGGTGGCCGTCGTGATCGCGGCCGTGCTGTGCGGGCTCGTCGCGCTCGTGCTGGGTGAACGGCCGCCCGCGCCCGTGGTCGGTGCGGTGCTCGTGGCCGCCGGCGTGCTCGTGTTCCCCGTGTACCGCTACTACGCCCGGGAGCGCGACCCGGCGGTGCTGGACGGCGGCGGCCGCTGCGGCGGCATCGTCCCGCTCGCCGAGGCGCTGATCGTCGACGGCACCGAGGCGCAGTACGCGCCCGTGATCGTGCACTTCGGATGTGACGACTGAGTGCAGATTCGGTGCAGAAGGTCGGGTCGCACTGAGAATCGGGCAGGATGAGCGCCGTGCCCGATGCCCTCTCGGTTACTGACCTGCGCAAGCGCTACGGCGCGAACGAGGCGCTCAAAGGCGTCGACCTGAGGGTCGGCGAAGGCGAGCTGGTCGGCCTGCTCGGCCCCAACGGCGCCGGCAAGTCGACGCTCGTGAAGATCGCGTGCGGGCTCGTGGGCCCGTCGTCGGGCACGGCCGAGGTGGCCGGCGCGAAGGCCGGCAGCGCCGCCGCGAACGCCGCGCTCGGCTACCTCGCGGAGCTGTTCCGCTTCCCGGACTGGCTGAGCGCGGACGAGCTGCTGCAGCTGCACCAGAAGCTCGTCGGGTCACGCGGGGGAGCTGCCGAGCGGCGGGAGCTGCTCGAGCTCGTCGCGCTCGGCGACGTGCCGGACCGGCGCGTGGGGCACATGTCCAAGGGCATGCAGCAGCGGCTCGGGATCGCGCAGGCCATGCTCGGGGACCCGAAGCTCCTGCTGCTCGACGAGCCGACGAGCGCGCTGGATCCCGCCGGTCGGCGGACCGTGCGCGAGCTGCTGGAGACGTTGCGCGGGCGCGGCGTCGCGGTGCTGCTGAACTCGCACCTGCTGTCCGAGGTGGAGCTGGTGTGCGACCGCGTGATCATGATCGCCCGCGGCGAGGTGGTCGCGGCCGGCACGCCCGCCGAGCTCTCGCACGCGGGTGGCATCGAGATCACGACCGGCCGTGGCGCGCGGCTGTTCGCGCAGGCCACGCGCGAGGACATCCCGCGGCTCGTGCGCGAGCTGGTGCAGGCGGGCGAAGACGTGTACGAGATCCGCGTCATCCGCTCGTCGCTCGAGGACACGTACCTCGAGCTGGTGGGCGGGCGATGAGCGGCGTCGGGATCGTCGCGGGCTTCGCGCTGCGCGAGTCGGTGCGCCGGCGCGTGTTCGTCGTCGTCGCGCTGCTCACCGTCGCCTTCCTCGGCCTGTACGGGCTCGGCGTGTGGCGCGTCTCGCGTGAGGTGACCGAATTCGGCGACTTCCAGGCGGGCGTCGAACCGGACACCGTCGCGGGCGCGACGCTGCTCGGCCTGGCCATGTTCGCGACGCTCTTCCTGGGCGCGATCCTCGCCGTCTTCCTGACCTTGAACGCCGTCCGCGGCGACGCCGAGCGCGGCCTGCTGCAACCGATCGTCGTCCGGCCGCTCGGCCGCGCGACGTTCCTGCTCGGCCGCTACGTCGCGGCCGCCGGCGTGTGCGTGGCCTACACCGTCTTCGTCTTCCTGGCCTCCGTCGTGATCACGCACCTGTTCATCGACTGGTGGCCGGACCGGTTGCTCACCCCGGCGCTGCAGATGGGCGTCGCCGTCGCGGTGCTGGCGGCGCTCGCGCTCGGCGGCTCGGTGCTGCTGTCCAGCACGGCGAACGGGATCGCGATCTTCATGCTCTTCGGCGCCGGGCTGACGGCGGGGCTGCTCGGGCAGATCGGCGAGGCGCTGGACTCGGACACGCTCCAGGACGTCTCGCAGGTCACGTCCTGGATCCTGCCGTTCGAGGCGCACTACCAGGACGCCCTGAGTGAGATCACCGCCGACTCGTCCGGCTTCACGCGCTACGCGATCAACCTCGGGCCGTTCGGCGGCGCGCAGGAGTTCGGCGCGTTCCTGTGGCCGTACACGGTGCTGTACCTGAGCGCCATCGCGCTCGTTTCGCTGTGGGCGTTCCGCCGGCGCGACTTGTGAGCGCGGGCGGTGGGTAGATCCACCGCATGATCCCCGTCGAGAACATCGCGGACTGGCGCGGCCAGGAGGTCGTGGACCCCAACGGCGAGAAGCTCGGCAAGCTCGACGAGGTCTACTACGACGGCGAGACCGACGAGCCCGCTTTCGCGGCCGTCAAGACCGGCCTGGTGTCCAAGTCGCTGACGCTGGTGCCGCTCCTGCGGGCGAGCGTCGGACGCGACTACGTGCGCGTGGACCGCCGCAAGGCCGTCTTCAAGAAGGCGCCGAGCTTCGACACCGACACCGAGCTCACGCTCGACGACGAGGCCAAGACCTACGAGCACTACTCGCTCGACTACACACCGGCGGGTGCGGGCGCACGCCGGCTCGCCAAGCGTTAGTCGCATCGCCCAGGGGGCGATGCTTCGGCGAGTCCGCCGAAGCGGCGTCGCGCCCCGCGGTCGAGCGCGGACTCGCTAGCGGCGGACAGCGATGAAGCGCGAGCCCGTCGCGGGGAGCTCACCCGCGGCGATCTTCGCCTCCTCCTCGTCGCGGTGCTGCCAGCCGATCTTGTGGCGATACAGGTAGGCGCCGGGCACGGGCTCGGAGACGTCGAACCACGGGGCGAGCTGCTCGCGGACGTGGGCGACGGTGTGGATGTGGTCGCGCATGTGGGCGACGAACTCCGCCGGCGTCTTCTCATGCCCGCCGGCGTGCGCGATCCACCACGCGGCGGCGCGCTCATCCAGGGCGCCGACGTCGTACTCGTCGACGAGCAGCCGGGCACCGGGGCGCAGCAGCTCGGCCAGGTGCGCGAGCGAGTCGGCGAGCGGCTCGACGTGGTGCAGCGACGTCATCGCCACGGCGGCGTCGAACGGCTCCGCCTCCAGCTCGAGCAGCGGGACGGGCAGCACGTCGCCCTCCCCGCGTGGGTCGATCGCGGTCACGTCGTACCCGGCGCGGCGCAGCACCTGCGCGAGCGCGCCGTCCCCGGCGCCGATCTCGAGCACGCGGGCGGGCGCCGGAGGGAGGGCGGCACGGACGAAGGCGATGGCATCAGGAGCAGGCACGCCGCCGACGATAGGCGCACCCACCCGAGCTGCCAACCCCATTTGCCATCGGGTCAAGAATTCTAAAAGGGGACTGTCCCTCTTTAGGTTGAGGCGCCGCCGACCTGCGGATGACGACCCGGCTGTGGCGGGCTCGTAGCGTCGGCGCATGCTCTCGGATCCCCGCCGCTTCTCACGCTTGATCGCCGCGTTCTCGTTGATCGCGGCGCCGTTGCTGGTGCTCGCCGGCATGGTCGCGACCCCGTGGGAGGACGAAGGCACGACCGCCGCCTACCACGACGCGCTCGCCGCTCACCCGGACCAGGCGGAGGTGGCGGCGACGCTGCTGCACTTTGGGTTCCTGCTGTTGCTGCCGGCGGCGCTCGGGCTCATGCACCTCGCCCGCGGTGCGGCGCCGAAGCTCGCGCACGTCGGTGGGCTGCTCGCCATCTTCGGCCTCGCCACGCTGCCGGGTTTGCTCGTCACGGACTTCTACGACCTGGCGCTCGCCGAGGCGCTCCCGCGCGAGGAGTCCGTGAAGATCGCCGACGCGGCGACGGAGGGCTGGGCGCCGATCCTGCTGTTCATGACCGGCGCGTTCCCGGTGATCATCGGCCTGATCGTGCTCGGCGTCGCCGCCTGGCGTGCCGGCGCGGCGCCGGGCTGGACCGCGCTGCTGATCGCCGCGGGCTGGCTCGTCCCGATGGCGACCGAGGTCAGCCTCGTCCTGGCCGCGATCGGCTCCGTCCTGATGCTGGCCGGGTTCGGCTGGATCGGTGTGCTGGTCGCGCGGATGAGCGATCAGGCGTGGGCCGACCGCGCGTTCTCCCGGACCAAGCGGGCGAAGGCGCCGAAGATCGCGGTCGAGAGCGCAGTCTGATCCGGCAGGTGGCGGGCGTCCGCGCGGCGGGCGTCCTCCTCGGTCGTCCCTGCCGCGGTCACGGAGTCCGGCCAGCCCGCGTACCATCCGTCCAACGCGGGCTGGTCGACTTCCGGGTGGAACTGCACGCCCCACGCGCAGCGCCCGACGCGGAAGCCCTCCGCGCGCCCGCCATCGGGCCGCGCGTACACCTCGACCGCGTGCGCAGGCGGCTCGAAGCCGTCCTGGTTCCAGTGCAGCGCGTGCGCGCCGTCGGGGATCGCGCCGAGCACCGGGTCGGTCGGGTCGAGCACGGTCAGCGGCTCCCACGACACGAACCGCTTCGGCAGCCGCAGGTTCTCGCCGCCGGTCGCGCGGGCGAGCAGCTGCGCGCCGAGGCAGACGCCGAGGAACGGGACCTCGCGCTCGACCGCGGCCGCGATCCACTCCACCTCGGGCGCCAGCGCGGGGTCCCACGCGTCCTGCTCACCGCCGAAGGAGACGATGCCGTCGAGGCCGTCCAGCGACGGCAGCTCGCCGCGGAAGTGCTCGGAGACCGCACCGAGCGGTGCGGCCGCGTTGCCGAGGAACGGCTGTTGGAGATGGTGAATGACGGCGATGCGGGTCATGGGCGCAGGACGCGGGAGGCGACCCCGGCGAGGGTAGCCTGGCCGTAGGTCTGGTTCGGCTCGTCGCTCGTGAGGACCGCGAGCGCGACGCGCCGGCCGTCCCGCTCCAGGAGCGCGGACTGGTGGGTGATGCCCCTGCGCCACCCGCCCTTGAAGAAGACGCGGAAGCCGCGGCGCTCGGCGACGGGCGCGAGGCCCCAGCGCTGCGGCTTGACGATCCCGCCGAGCAGCCCGCGCGCATAGGCGCGATGGCGCTTGGGGACGAGCCGGTCGATGCGCAGGAAGAAACGGGCCTGGTCGGCCGCGGTGATGCGGGTCTCGAACACGGCGCCGACCGGGAGGAAGTGCGTCATCCGGGCCGCGCGGGCGACGGCTGCGAGCCCCGCGTCCCCGACCGCGGCGTAGACGGTGTGCGCGGCGTCGTTGTCGGACGCCGTGACCATCGGTGAGAGCAGCGCGGCCTCGTCGGCGGTGACCGTGCGGGTGGCGGCGCGGCGCAGCACGGCGACCATCAGCATCGCCTTGACCATGCTCGCGGAGCGGAACTGGACGGCGGCGTTGTGGCCGCGCAGCTTGCCATCCTCGGTGGCGACGGCCCAGGCGACCGTGCCGGCGCGGGTCTTGGCGAACGTGGTGGCCTGCTCGAGGCCGGAGGAGGACACGAGCGGCTTGGGCTCGGTCCGGCGGGCGGGCTGCTCGTTGCCGTCGCCGCCCGCGGCCACCAGAGCGGTGGCCGCGAGGGCGAGGAGCGGCTTAGGAAGCGAGGTCGTTGCGGATCTGGAGGGGCGGGGCGCCCGGCTCCGAGGCCACGGGGGCCTCCTCGGGCGCGTCGGCCTTCGGCTCGATGCCGAGCGTGGAGGCCAGCTCGCCCGTCTCGTACATCTCGGTGACGATGTCGCAGCCGCCGACGAGCTCGCCGTTGACGAACAGCTGGGGGATCGTCGGCCAGTTCGAGATGGCGGACAGCTCCTGGCGGATCCGCGGATCGGGCAGGATGTCCACGGCCGCGTAGGAAGCGCCGAGCGCGTCCAGGGCGGCGACCGTGCGGGCGCTGAAGCCGCACATCGGCTGCTCCGGACGGCCCTTCATGAAGAGGATGACTTCGTGCGAGGAGATCGCGTTCTGGATCTCGTCGCGCATGGGGTTCTCAGTGGCGCTCACGCTTCCGCCTTCGTGACGAGGGATAGGGCATGGATCGGACCGCCGATGTCGGCTCCGAACACCGCGTAGACGCGGCGATGCTGCTCGATGCGGCTCAGCTCGGCGAACTCCGGCGCGACGACGGTGGCGCGGAAGTGATCTCCCGTTCCGGTGAGGTCGGTCACGGCGGCGGAGGAGCCGGGGATCGCGGCCTCGATGCGCAGCTTGAGGTCGTCGGTGGAGGGCATTCACCGGAAGGGTAGCGGTCGCTACACTTCGGGAAGTATTGGCTGGGAAACCCGCACGGGAGTACTGACACTTGATCACCTTCACCGAAAAGGGCGCCGAGAAGGTCCAGGAGTTTCTCGCGTCCCAGAGCACCGACGTGCAGACCGCCGGCCTCCGCGTGGGTGTGCGCGGTGGCGGGTGCTCGGGCTTCCAGTATGCGCTCGCGTTCGACGAGGAGCGCCCGGGTGACGAGGTCTTCACCGACCGCGGCCTGCGGATCCTCGTCGACGGCCCCTCGCTCCCCTACGTCAAGGGTGCGGTCGTCGACTACGTCGAGTCCATGCAGGGCGCCGGCTTCAAGGTCGACAACCCGAACGTCATCGCGGCCTGCGGCTGCGGCTCCTCTTTCCGCGTTGAGGAAGAGGAAGAAGTCTCCGCGGTCTAGGCGCCTGTTGCATTGAGCGGCGCCCTCCGCGCCGCTTTACTGCCGCGCGTGAAGATTCGTGCGCTGTGCCTGACCCTGCTCGCTTCCGCGTGCTTCGCCCCGTCGGCGAACGCGGCGGTCGCCGACTCGATCCTGCCGTTCTACGACGCCGCTGACGGCGTCCGCGCCGTCAAGCGCGCGAGCGGCGAGGACGTGATCCGCTTCGACGCCAAGGCCGCGAAGCTCTACAAGGCGATCGCCGGCAAGACGGCCGAGATCAGCTGCAACACCCGGATCGTCAGGAACGACGCTGGGCCGCTCGACGTGGTCGGCGCGGGGTTCAGCTCGACCAGGAAGCTCCCGAAGCGCCGCGGGTCGGTGCGGCTCGGCACCACGAAGGCCGAGCTGTGCGCGATCGCGACCAAGAAGGTCAAGGGCGAGGAGCTGTGCTTCGCGCCTGAGGTCGGCTCGAAGCTCTGCGTGCGCGTGGCGGTGGCGCTCACGCCCGCCGGCACGGCGTATCTCGACGAGCGGGCACGGACGATCGAGCTGGCGTTCACCGCGTCGTTGCTCGGTGCGGCGCTCTCGCCGGACTTCAAGGTCCCGGGCAACACCACGCTCGAGAAGATGCACACGCTGCTCGGGCCGGACGTCGTCGAGCTCGCCACGCCGGATGAGTCCCCGGCCCTCGGGAAGGTGGGCTTCTGGGCCCCGGACGCCAAGAACTTCGCGATCGTCGCCCTGCTGGCGGACGGGACGCGGCGCTTTCTCAGCATCCGCGACGGCGTCTTCAGCACGAACGACCTGAGGCTGACCGAGGGGCTCGACAGCGAGGACGTCTTCACACTCGGCTGAGCTCGTGCGTTAGAGGCGCATGCGCCTCTACGACTACGCCGCGTCCGGGAACTGCTTCAAGGTCCGGCTCCTGCTCGGAATGCTGGACCTCGACTGCGAGCGGGTGCCGATCGACATCTTCGCCGGGGACACGCTCACCTGCGAGTTCGCGATGCTCAACCCGGTGCGCGAGACGCCGGTGCTCGAGCTGGACTCGGGCGAGCGGATCACGCAGTCCAACGCGATCCTCTGGTACCTCGCGGAGGGGACGGCGTGGCTGCCGGACACGCCGCTCGGGCGGGCGCAGGTCGCGCAGTGGCTGTCGTTCGAGCAGGAGCGGGTGATGGGTGGGCTCGGCGGACCGCGGTTCCGGCTGCTCACCGGGCGCGCGACGGCGGAGGAGGTCGAGCCGCGGCTGGCGACCGGCCGGGAGGCGCTGGCCATCCTCGGCGACCAACTGATGGCGCGCGACTGGGTCGTGGGGGCGGCGCCCTCGATCGCGGACCTGTCGCTGTTCGCGTACGTGAGCGTGGCGCCGGTCGAGGTGCCGGGCGCGGTGGCCGCGTGGCTGGACCGCGTGCGCGCGCTGCCGGGCTTCCTCGACGACTTCGTGCCCTATCCGGACAACGCTCGTCCCGGGGCGGGGTCGTCGATCTACTAGCGTTCGCCGGGTGGCCGACGACACACCGACGATCTACGAGTGGGGCGGCGGGCGTGAGGCGTTCTCGCGCTGGCTGAACGCGTTCTACGACCTCGTCGAGGACGACGACGAGCTGGCGCCGCTGTTCGGCGGCACCGTCAGCGAGGAGCACCGCGAGCACGTCACGACCTGGTGGTGCGAGGTGATGGGCGGTCCGGCCGCCTACACGGAGCACCACGGCGGCTACGCGCACATGCTCTCCAAGCACGTCGGGCTTGGGATCACGCCGGAGCAGCGGCTGACGTTCGTGACGCTCCTCTCGCACGCGGCCGACCTCGCCGCCCTCCCTGACGACCCGGAGTTCCGCGCGGCGCTGATGGGCTACGCGGAGTGGGGCACGCGGCTGGCGGTCCAGAACTCGGCGGACGGCGCGGAGGTCGTGGAGCACGCCCCCGTGCCTCGGTGGGGCTGGGGCGTCGCGCCGCCGTACGTGCCGTAACCCGCGCCGGCGCGGGTAGCCTCGATGCAGATGCGGTGGCCGGTGATCCTCTATGCCCTCGCGGCCGCTGTGCTGGTCGGTGCGTCCGCGTTCGAGCTGAGCCGCGACGACACGGCGGATCTCTCGATCAGCATCAACGTCATCGCGCCACCCGGGGCCACGCCCGTTCCCGCGCCGACGACCTCGCCGCTCGCGCCGGTGCCCGCCGCCGGGCCGGGCCTCGCGGTCGGCATCACGGAGTTCAACCCGAACCTGGTCGCCGCGGACACGCCCGCGCCGGAGCCGTGGGAGCAGGCGCGTCAGGCGATCGGGGCGCTCGACCCCACGTTCTTCCGGCTCGTGATCGACTGGCACCACCTGCAGGCGACGGCGGAGGCGCCGGCGGATCTGAACAAGCCGGAGACCGGGTGCATGCGCGAGGTCCAGCCGTGCCTGGGATGGGCGGGCGTGCGGCAGCAGCTCGCGGCGCTCGCTTCGCGCCAGAAGGAGGATCCGGACCGCTGGCAGACGCTGGTCGTCCTGACCGGGACGCCGGAGTGGGCGGCCGCGCCGCCGTCCGGCTGCGAGCGCGAGAAGGCCACCGTGCGAGCCCGGGCGCCCCGGCCCGAGACGCTGCCCGCGTACCGGCAGCTCGTGCTCGACGTGCTCACGGTCGCGCGGGAGGAGGGGGCGACGCTGCGGTTCTGGAGCCCGTGGAACGAGCCGAACCTGCCGCCGTTCGTGTCGCCGCAGCGGGCGGAGTGCGACCCTGCCTCGCCGAGCCTCGCGCCCGGCGTCTACACCGAGCTGGCGAAGACCCTGACGAGCGCGCTCGACGAGGCACCGGGCGAGCAGCAGCTGGTGATCGGCGAGACCGCGGGCCTGCTGAAGGACACCAAGCTCGTGACGAGCGTCGGCGAGTTCATCCGCGGCCTTCCGGAGGAGCTCGTGTGCTCCTCGACGGTCTATTCCCAGCACGCGTACATCGGCGGCCGCGACCCGGTCGAGCAGGCCGCCACCGCGCTGGCCGCGCGGGGCTGCCCGGAGCCGCACACGATCTGGATCACCGAGACGGGCGTCGGTCCGGCGCCCGAGGAGTACTCCGCGGTGCCGGACCCCGCGGCCGCGGGCTGCCGCGACCTGCACGAGCGCCTCGTCCAGTGGTGGAACGACCCGCGCGTGACCGTGGCCTTCCAGTACACGGTCCGCGAGGACGACAAGTTCCCGGTCGGCCTGTTCTCCACCGACCTCACCGAGACCCGCCCGGCGCTGCGGGAATGGCAGGCCTGGGGCGGGGCACGGCCGGCGACCGCACCCCCTCCCGCAGACGCCTGCGGAACTTAAAGGCCCAGGGCCTTTAGGCTTCCTTTAGCGCACGTTTACGTTCAGCGTCTTGCTGATCGTGGCGCCCGAGGACGGCTTGAACGTGACCTTCACGGACAGCTTGCCCTTGCGTGAGACCTTCAGCTTGAGCTTGGCGGTGCCGGCCTTCTTGACCTTGGCGGAGGCCTTGCCGACCGTCTTGGAGCCGGCCTTGGCGACCGCGGAGAGCTTGCCCTTGCCCGTGACCTTCACGGAGAGCTTCACGCCGGACTTCTTGCTGGCGCTGGAGACCGTCACCGAGAGCGACTTGCCGGTCGGCTGCGTCGGCTGGGCGGGCGGCGTCGGCTGAGCCGGAGGCGTGGGCTGGGCGGGGCGGGCCGGCGGGACGTCGGCGGGACCCCAGTCGGGCTCCGTGGCGCCCGGGATGAGCACTGCGGGGGTCGGCGTGGCGCCGTCGAGCGTGCACTCGGAGGCGAAGTTCGGCACCGCGGCGATCTTCAGCCCCGCGCCGTCGGTGAACGCCATGTTCGAGCCGTCCGGCGACCAGGTGGGCTGGCTGTAGGAGCCGCCGACCGGCCCTTCGTAGCGGTAGCAACGGACCACGTCCGAGCCGATCGGGTTGCCGTCCTTCCACCCGCTCGGGAAGCCACGGATGAGGTAGACGCTGAGCGTGCTGTCGTTGGCGCCGGTCTGCGCCGCGAGCTTGCGCTTGTCGCGCGTGAGCTCGGCGCCGCTCATGTGCGGGTTGTCGCCCGTGTCGCTGAACCAGGCCATGACCATGTTGCCGTGGCCGTTGCCGCCGTCGGAGATGCGGTCGAGCAGCAGGTCGTGGTTCGGGAGGTGGGTCGGGTTGGCGAGCAGCGTCATGTCGTTGTCGATCCACGACGGGTGGCGCCAGCCCGAGTGGTAGCCGATCGCGTCGCCGGTCTTCCAGTCGGTCATGCGATCCGACCACGTGTAGCCCGTCCCGCCCTCGTTGAGGGCGACGAGGCACTTGGGCGGGAAGCAGTCCGGCGTCGTGGTCTGCGAGAGCCAGTAGTAGGTGTAGGCGACCTTCGTGCCGTCGGGCGAGATCGCGGGGTCGTACGGACCCCAGAACGACTTGCCCGGGCTCGTGCTCGAGACGGGCGTGGCGAAGTCGGCCTGGACGGCGCCGTCGCGCGCCAGCCGGTGGAGGCGGACGCCGTTGAGGGCGACGATCGTGCCGTCGTCGGACTGGGTCACGTCGGAGTAGCCGCCGGTCGAAGTCACCTGGTACTGGCGCGACCCGTCCGGGGTCGTGAGCCAGACGTTGCCGTCCTTGACATAGGCGATCGAATCGGCCGAGGCACTCGACGCGCACGCCAGCACGATGAAGGCGGCGGCGAAGCCTGCGAAGAGAGTGCGAATCATGCGGCCGATGATCGGCGGCGCCGCTTGCCGTTCGCTTGCCGCGAGGTTGCCCGCGAACCTAAAGACCCAGGGCCTTTAAGAACCGGCTTGCGCCAGAAGCCACAGCGCGAGGGAGGTGAAGCCCACCATCACGCCGAGCATCCAGTACTGCGAGCGGACCGCCAGCTTGGCCTCGCCGTAGAGCGTCAGAGCCCGGTCGTGCGCGAGCGCGAGCGCCGCGACGTGGCCGATGACGACGACCGCGACCTGGACGTACCAGGTGTTCTCCTGCGGGAAGACCGTGTAGTCGATGCCCCAGTCGACCGTGCCGAAGAGGTTCCAGCCCTGGGAGAACGGGTCGCTCGCCAGATAGGTGATCGCCTGGCCCTCGAAGACGAGGAACGTGAGGTAGTGCGCGGCGACGTAGACGGCCGCGATGGGCACGAGCGAGTGCGCGAAGCCGTTCTCGAGCTTGCTGATGCTGAGGTTGCCGCCGACCGAGCGGGCGCCCTCGACGCCGAGGCGGTAGAAGCCCCACACGAGCCCGACGCCGAACAGCAGGCCGAGCGTCGACGCGATCTTGGAGGCGGTCAGCGCGCCGATCCCGAGGCTGTCGAGCGTGTCCACCACGCCCGAGGAGAGATCCAGCCAGAGCGAGCCCTGGCTCAGGCCGTCGAAGGTGACGGTGCCGATCATCACGGTGATGAACGCGACCGTGCCCGGCGGGGTGTCCAGCTTCGGCAGGCCGCCCAGGGGGCGCCGGAAGCCGAGCGTGCCGTTGCGCGTCTCCAGCACCGACATGCGCGCGAACAGGTTGAAGTAGACCGCGAACGCCTCGCCGCGCCGCGACCACGTGTCCACGCCGAAGTAGACCTGGGCCGCGAGCGTCACGACCGTGTAGCCGACGACCGCGGTCACGAGCGTCGACGGATGGTCGCCCCAGCCCGAGACGAGCTCGATCCAGGTGAAGGCGAACAGGAACGCCGCCGCGGGCCAGCGGCCGAACCGCTCCGGGTAGGGCCGGTTCAGCTGCGGGAGCAGCCGGCCGAGCGCGCGCCAAGGGCTCAAGGCCCGGAAGACGTCGCCGAACAGGATCGACAGGAAGACCAGGCCGACCCAGAACGTGATCAGCAGGAACGTCGGCGCCCAGTTGTCCAGCGCGGTGCCCGACCCGAGGTAGCCCGCGAGGATCGTGACGACGAGCAGGAACACGCCGAGCGTGCCCCAGAAGATCTGCAGCGGGACGCTCGCCAGCGCGCGCCCGGCGGGCAGCGGACGCCAGTCGTCCTGCTCGAGCCGCGGCGTCGGCCACAGCACGGCCAGCGCGAAGAAGGAGATGACCAGCACCGCGGCGGCGGCCCACGCGAACAGCCACTGCGGGATCGGGAGCGGCGGGCGCTGGACGAGGCCGTGCGCCTCGGCCGCGGCGGGGACGAGGAAGAGAAGCGCGGCGGCCAGTGCCGCCGCCGGGAGGGCGCGTCTCACAGCCCGGTCTTGATGGCGTCCTCGAACTGCTGGACGCCGATCGAACCCTCGAGCCGGGACGTGATCTTCCCGGACTTGTCGACGACGAACAGCCACGGCTCCGACGGCAGGTTGAACTGCCGCAGCGGCTCGCGCAGGCCCTTGCTGACGTCGTTGTCGACGTAGACCTCTTGGTGGATGAACTTCATTTGCTTGCCGTACTTGGCCTGCAGCTGCAGCGCGATGTCCGCGACCGGGCCGCACACGCGCGACGCGCACAGCTGCGGCGTCGCGAACAGCAGCGCCACCGGCTCCTTGCCGGCGACCTCGTCGAAGCTCACCTCGTGCATGTCGCTCGGCGGCACGCGCGTGTCCAGGATCTCCTGGTTGCCCTTGGTCGTCTCCAGCGTGTCCGTCTTGACCTTCGGGGCCTCGTCGCCGACCGCCGGGATCGGGTCCGCGTCCGCGGTGGACACCTGGACCTGGCCGGTCGCACCGGTGAACTTGCCGTTGGGCAGCTTGGTGGCGGAGAGCACGGCGTACTGGCCGCGCTTCGGGAAGTCCACGTTGGCGGCGTAGATCGCGGCGAACGGGTCCTGCTCGGTGGCGGCCTGCTTGGAGCGGTAGCGCGCGTCGGTGAGCAGCACGTCGGCGGGCGCGACGAAGGGACCCTCGGCGGGCTCTCCCGGCGTCGGCGCCACGTAGATCGCGGTCGGGCCGTAGACGGGCTTGCCGTCGGCGCCGATGACGCCGAACGCCATCCGGCTGGGCTCGCCCGTCGTGAAGATCGAGGTCGCCAAGCCGAGCGACGGGCCCGCGGCCATCCCGGAAGCCAGCTCCTCGAGCGTCTTGCCGTCGGCGGGCGGGAACTCGGCCTCGTCCGGCCCGACGGCCACCTTCACACGCTCGCGGACGCCCGCCTCCTGCGGCACGTTCTCCACCGGATCCTTGGGCGTGTCCGGCGTGTCGCTGCCACCGCAGGCGGCGACCAGCAGGGCGAGAACAGCAGCGAGCAGCGCAACGAACCGGGCCATGACGGGGCTAGGTTAGTCGCCGTCAGGCGAATCGGACGTGAGGGCCTCGACCAACGAACGGGCGTCGAACGCTTCCTCATGCCTGCGGCCGTTGACGAAGAACGCCGGGGTGGACGCGATCCCGGCCGCGCGTGCGGCTTCGTTGTCGCGCGCAACCCGCTCGGCCGGCGCGCCCGTCGCGAGGTCGGCGCTGAAACGCTCGGTGTCCAGGCCGATGCGGTCGGCGAGCGCGAGCAGGTCGGTGTCGGA
The DNA here is from genome assembly GCF_027587195.1 of Solirubrobacter phytolaccae. Taxonomy (GTDB): domain Bacteria; phylum Actinomycetota; class Thermoleophilia; order Solirubrobacterales; family Solirubrobacteraceae; genus Solirubrobacter; species Solirubrobacter phytolaccae. The sequence goes on from NZ_JAPDDP010000016.1 coordinate 50,408, forward strand.
GAGCTTGCCGCCGCTCGCGTAGAGCGCGTCGTGCATCTCCCAGAACGAGCCCTGCAGGGACGCGGCCTCGGCGGCCTCGGCGGCGCGCTCGGCGTCCGGGTGGACCTCGGTCAGCGGCAGGTGGCGGAAGACGAAGCGCAGGCGGCCTTCGAGGCGCTCGCGGACGCGGCGCACGATCGACTGGGCGGCGACGCAGTAGGGGCACTGGAAGTCGCCGTACATGACGAGCTCGAGCGGCGCGTCGAACGGTCCGGCGACGTGATCGTGCTCGTCGATGGGCTGCGGAAGGGGCATTGGGCGCGTCGATCCTAGAGATCCGCGAAGCGATCTCTTCAGCCGAGATCGCGAAAGCCAGCGGCGAAGCCGCTAGTGGCGCGATATAGCGCCCTAGACTGCCCACCCCAGTGGGCGAACTCGAGCTCCTCTTCGCGCTGCTGTTCCTGGCGGTGCTGCTCGTGCGCGCCGCGGACCGGCTGCACGTCCCGTACCCGATCGTGCTCGTGCTGGGCGGGTTGGCGCTCGCCTTCGTGCCCGGCGTGCCGCGCGTGGACCTGGACCCGCACGTCGTGCTGCTGGTCTTCATCCCGCCGCTGCTGATGAGCGCCGGCTGGGCGTCGTCGGCGCGTGAGCTGCGGGCGGAGAGCCGCGCGCTCGGCCTGCTCGCGCTGGCGCTCGTGCTTGCGACCACGAGCGTGGTCGCCGTCGCCGCGCACGGCCTGGTCGACGGGCTCTCGTGGCCGGCCGCGTTCATGCTCGGCGCCGTGATCGCGCCGACGGACGCGGTCGCCGCCGTCGCCACGTTCGCGACCGTGCGCGTCCCGGGCCGCGTGCGCCGGCTGGTGGAGGGCGAGTCCCTGATCAACGACGCGACCGGCCTGACCGGCTTCCGCGTGGCGGTCGGCGCGGCCACCGCGGGCACGTTCTCGCTCTTCGACGCCACGGTCGAGTTCCTGGTCGCCGCGGTCGGCGGCGTGGCGGTCGGCGCCGTCGTCGCCATGCTCGGCCTGCGCGCGATCCGCAAGCAGGCCGACGTCACGGTCTCCGTCCTGCTGACGATCCTCGCCGCCTACACGAGCTACATCGCGGCCGAGGAGATCCACGCGTCGGGCATCCTCGCCGCCGCCACCTGCGGCGTCCTCAGCGGCTGGAAGCAGTCGGACTACTTCGACGCCGACACGCGCCTGACCGCCAACTCGTTCTGGAACATCCTCACCTTCGGGCTCGAGGCGCTGCTGTTCGTGCTCCTCGGCCTGCAGCTGGAGAACATCATCGACGAGCTGGGGAGCGACCGCGCGGCGTCGCTGATCCTCGCCGGCGTCGCGATCTCGGGGATCGTGATCGTCGTGCGGCTCGCGTTCGCGCTGCTCCCGGTGGCGCCCGGGCTCGGCGTGAAGGAGCGCGTCGTCGTGGGCTGGTGCGGGATGCGCGGTGCGATCTCGCTCGCCGCGGCGCTGTCGATCGCGGCCGACATCCCGGGCCGCGAGGAGGTCATCTTCCTCACGTTCATCGTGATCCTGGTGACGCTCGTCGGGCAGGGCCTGACACTCCCGGCGGTGGTCAAGGCGCTGCGGATCCCGTCCGAGCGCGAGTGGTCGCCCGAGGAGGCGATCGCCCGCCTGGAGGCCGCGCAGACGGCGCTGGACCGCCTCGACGAGCTCGAGGAGGACGAGCGCATCAACGAGGAGCCGCTGCGCCGGCTGCGGGAGCTCTACCGCGCGCGCTTCCAGCAGTGCGTGGCCGTCCTCGGCGGCGAGAAGGCACCCGACGTGCTCCAGGAGCAGCGGATGCGCTTCTCCGACGTGCGCCGCGACCTGATCAAGTCCGAGCGCGCCGCGGTGCTCGGCCTGCGCAACCAGGGGCGGATCTCCCAGGACGTGCAGCGCCAGATCGAGCGCGACCTCGATCTCGAAGAAGCCCGGCTCCGTTAGCCCCGCCCGCGAGTCCGCGCGCGGCTTCGCCGCGCCGCGCCGCGTCGGCGGACTCGCCAAGCCATTGCCCTCAGGGCAATGGCTCGTTGTCGAGCGAGCGCCAGAGGTACAAACAGGCCCGCGTGCGGTGCGGGCGCCACGGCTCGGCGAGCTCGGTCATCGCGTCGGGCGACGGCACCGCGTCCAGGCCGTAGGCGGTCATGATCGCGTTCTTGATGCCCTGGTCGCCCGTGGGCAGGATGTCCGGCCGGTGCAGGGTGAACATCAGGTACATGTGGGCTGTCCACTCGCCGATGCCCTTGACCGCGATCAGCTCGCGCGCGACCTCCTCGTCGGGCAGCGCGTCGAGCTTGTCGAGCTCGAGCCGGCCCTCGATGACGTGCTCGGCCAGGGAGCGCAGCGAGGCCGTCTTCGCGCGGGACAGCCCGGCGGCGGCGCGCAGCTCCTCCGGGTCGTCGGCGAGGATCTCCTCGGGCGTCGGCGCGCGGTCGCCGAAGCGCGCGATCAGCCGGCCGTAGATCGCGGCGGCGGCCTTCACGGACAGCTGCTGGCCCGTGATCGAGCGCAGGAGCGCTCCGTAGAGATCGGCCGGGCGGCGCGACGAGCCGTCCTCGTCGCGGTCGAGCGGGCCGCCGAAGCGCTCGATCAGCCCCGCCATCACGGGGTCTTTGGCGAGATGCGCGTCGGCGGCCTCCATGGCCGCGGCAGGTTATCCCCTAGCCGTCGGCGTTGATCTGGGTGATCAGCTCCTGCAGAACGCGCGGCGCGTCCTCGTTCTCGACCTGGCAGGTGCCGGCCGCGTGGTGCCCGCCGCCGCCGTAGCTGAGCATCAGCTCGCCGACGTCGGTCTTGGCGCCGCGGTCGATGATCGACTTGCCGGTCGCGAACACCGTGTTCTGCTGGCGCAGACCCCAGAGGACGTGGATCGAGATGTTGCACTGCGGGAACAGCGCGTAGAGCGTGAAGCGGTTGGTCGGGTGGATGACCTCCTCCTCGCGGAGGTCCAGCACCACGAGGTTGCCGTGCACGGTGGTGCAGCGGCGGATCTGCTCCTCCGCGGCCGCGGCGTGCGCGTTGTAGAGCTCGACGCGCTCCTTGATGTGCGGGTTCTCGAAGATCTCCTCGACCGACATCGCGGTGCAGATGTCGATCAGCTCCATCATCAGCTGGTAGTTGGAGATCTGGAACTCGCGGAAGCGGCCGAGGCCGGTGCGCGGGTCCATCAGGAAGTTGAGCATGACCCACCCGGTGGGGTGGAGGATCTCGTCGAGCGTGAACTGGGCGGCGTCGCCCTTGTCCACCGCGTCCATCAGCTCCTCGATGCCGGGGAAGACCTCGGCGCCGCCGTAGTAGTCGTAGACCACGCGGGCCGCGGACTGGGCGTCGGGGACGATCACGTGGTTGGCGCGCGGGCCACCGACGCGGGTGGCCTCGGAGCTGTGATGGTCGAAGGAGATGGCCGCGTCGGCGTTGTACGGCAGGTTGGTCGTGACGTCGTTGGGACCGATCTCGACCTTGCCGTCCTGGACGTCCTTCGGATGAACGAACAGGATGTCGTCGAGGATGCCGAGGTGCTTGAGCAGCGCCGCGCACACGAGCCCGTCGAAGTCCGACCGGGTGACGAGCCGGTAGCGCTCGGCGTGGGTGGAGGTCATAGTCGGAGTCATTGCCCGGATTAGTCGGCGGTACGCGCTGAAAGTTCAGTGAGCGGGTACTTAGATGAGCCATGAAGGAGAGAGGGCTCTTCAAGCAGCTGTGGTTCTGGGTGATCGTCGCGATCGCCCTCGGCATCGTGTTCGGCCTGGTGTTCCCAGGCGCGGCGGAGAAGTCCAAATGGCTCGCCGACGCCTTCATCCAGCTCATCAAGACGGTCACCGGCCCGGTGATCTTCCTGACCGTCGTCATCGGCATCGCGTCGCTCGGGAACCTCGCGCGCGCGGGCGGGCTCGCGCTCCGGGCGCTCGGCTACTTCTTCGGGATGACGGTCGTCGCGCTCACGCTCGGGCTGCTGGCGGCGAACATCTTCGCGCCGGGGTCGGGCTTCGACGGCGATCCGAGCGAGGCGGCGCGGGCGAGCGCGCAGGAGTCGATCGACGAAGCGGGCGCGAGCGAGGAAGGCGGCCTCGTCGGCTTCATCACCGACGACCTGCTGCCGACCAGCTTCGTTCAGCCGTTCGTCGAGAACGAGATCCTGCGCATCCTCGTGCTGGCGATCTTCGTCGCCGCCGCGATCTCGATGCTCGCCGACAAGCAGCGCAAGCAGATCGTCAACGTCTTCGAGATCGCCTCGAAGGTCGTCTTCGGCGTGATCCGGCTGATCATGTGGGCCGCGCCGCTCGGCGCGTTCGGCGGCATGGCCTACACCGTCTCGGTGTTCGGCGCGGAGTCGCTGTCGAACCTGGGCCAGCTGATGGTCGTCTTCTGGGGCACGTGCGCGTTCTTCGTGTTCGTCGTGCTCGGGCTCGTGGCGCGCGCGTCGGGCTTCTCGATCTTCCGGATGGTGCGGCTGATCCGCGACGAGCTGCTGATCATCGTCGGCACGTCGTCGTCGGAGACGGTGCTGCCGCGCCTGCTGGCCAAGCTCACGGCCGCGGGCGCCTCCCGCCAGGTGAGCGGCATGGTCCTGCCGACGGGCTACTCGTTCAACCTCGACGGCACCTGCATCTACCTCACGCTGGGCGCGCTGTTCATCGTCCAGGCGACCGGGCAGGACATGGCGATCGGCGAGCAGATCGCGCTCGCCGGCCTGATGATCCTCACCTCCAAGGGCGCGGCGGGCATCACGGGTGCGGGCCTCGTGACGCTGACCGCCTCGCTGACGGCCTTCGGCGGCACGTTCTTCTCGGCCGAGTCGATCGCCGTCGGCATCGCGCTCGTGGTCGGCATCGACCGGATCATGTCCGAGGGCCGTGCGCTCACCAACGCGATCGGCAACTCGGTCGCCGTGATGGTGATCGCCAAGTGGCAGGGCGAGCTCGACGAGGCGCACTTCCAGAAGGTGTTGCACGACCCGGAGCTGGTCGACCGCGAGGTCGAGGCCGCGATGCGCGGCGAGGACCTCGAGGACGCGACCGGGCGCTTCGACCGCGACCGCGCCCGAACGCCCGAGATAATTACGCCGTAACGCCGACCGTGGCGCCGTCGAGCGCGTTCAGCGCGCGCTCGACGGACATGGCGATGCACGTGAACGTCGGCGTGTCGCGCTTGGTGAAGAGGCTGGACTCGGTCGTGCGCAGGCGCTGCACGAGGTCCAGGAAGACCGCGGGCTCGTCGCCCTCGAAGGCCACGACGAACTCCTGGTCGTCCAGCCCGAACGAGTAGCTCGTGTTGAGGTCCACGTCCGGGTACTCCTTGCCGACCCGGATGTGCTCCTGCATGATCCGCCAGCGCTCCTTCGGATCGACCCCGTACCACTCGCGGGTCTTCACGAAGGGGTAGACGAACAGGTACTTGGAGTGCTGCGGGCGGACCTCGAGGCGGGACTCGTCGGAGTACTCGCTCGGCTTGGTCATCGCGAGGAAGCTGTACGGCGTCTCCGCCCAGCCCATCAGCCCGCTCTGCGACAGCACGACGTGGAACTCGTGGATGCGCTCGAGGTTCGTCGCCTGCGTGAGGAGCAGCAGGTCGGCGTCACCGCGCGTACCCACCAGTGAGAAAGCGCGCAGGAGGCGCTCGGACGAGAAGTCCTCGCAGGCGGCGAGGAACTCGCGCTTGTGGATGGCGCGTTCCTCGGCGTCCAGCCGCCTCCAGGCGGGGTCCACCTTCAGGAACGTGTACTTGACGAACTGGCGTTCAGGCATCGGCTATGGCCTGCAGGATACGTGAAGAGCGGTTAGCCGCACCCTTTTTCGCCGCCTCGACGAATAGGATCGCCCGCAATGCGGGTCGCGCTGGTCTCCCCGTACTCGTGGACATATCCCGGCGGGGTGACCCGCCACATCGAGGCGTTGCGGGCGGAGCTGGACCGTGCCGGCCACGATGTCCGCGTGTTCGCCCCCTTTGATCACGACCGTCGGAAGACGGCGTGGATGCATCGCGGGGCGCGGCCCCAGGCGCGCCCGGTGCCCGAGTGGCTGACGCCGCTGGGGGCGACGATCGGCTGGCCGTCCAACGGCGCCGTCTCGAACGTCTCGGGCTCGCCGTCGGCGGTCTCCAAGCTGCGACGGGAGCTGCGCGCGGGCGGCTTCGACGTGATCCACCTGCACGAGCCGGTCGCTCCGGTCGCGGGCTGGGACACGCTCACCAGCGCCGACGCGCCGCTCGTCGGCACGTTCCACTGCTATTCGGAGTCGGTGGCGCCGCACAAGGTCGCCGCGCTGCTCGGCGCGCGCCGGAAGCTGAACCGGCTGAACGTCTCGATCGCGGTGTCGGAGGCGGCGGCGTGGACCGGCCGGCGCTTCTACGGCGGCCGCTACCGGATCATCCCGAACGGGGTCGTGCTGCCCGAGGGCGGCGTGCCGTGGCCGCGAGTACGCCGGGCCGGCGAGCCGCTGCGGGTGGTGTTCGTCGGCCAGGCCGTGGAGCGCAAGGGGCTCCCGGTGCTGCTGCGCGCCTTCGAGGCGCTGCGCGGGCAGATCCCCGCCGAGCTCACGGTCATCGGGCTGACCCCGGAGGAGCTCGCGCCGCTGCTCGTCGAAGGCGAGGGCGTGACCGCCCTGGGCCGTGTCGACGACGTCGTGAAGGCCGCCGTCCTGCGCGACGCGGACGTGCTGTGCGCGCCGTCGCTCGGGGGCGAGTCGTTCGGGATGGTGCTGACCGAGGCGTTCGCGGCGGGAACGCCGGTCGTCGCCTCGGACATCGCGGGCTACCGCGACGTCGTGACCGCCGGCGTGGACGGCGTCCTCGTGCCGCGCGCCGACGCGACCGCCCTGGCCGAGACGCTGCGCGACCTCGCGCTGGACCCGAAGCGGGTGCAGACGCTCGCCCGCGGCGCGGCCGTGAGCGCCGAGCGCTACGCGTGGCCGCGGGTCGCCGAGCAGGTCGTCGGCGCCTACGAGGACGCGCAGGTCGTGCCTGCCGTGGAGGGCGGTCGGGTGGCCCGCGCGGCGGTGAAGGTCGGCGCGACGCCGCGTGACGGGCGCCCGCGCGTGCCCGCGCAGCGGCTTCCCTCGCTGGAGCCGGCGCCCGAGCGCCGTCGCGGAGCGGCGCTGCGCCGCGGCGCGATCGGCCTGGCCGGCCTGGCCACGGTGGCGGGCGCGGTCGCGGCGGTCGAGCACATCGGCCCGGCGCGGATCGGCGACGCGCTCGTGCGCTCCAGCCCGCCGTGGGTGCTCTTCGGCGTGGCGCTGATGTGCGCCTCGATGCTGCTGCGCGCGGTCTCCTGGCACGCGATCTTGAAGGCCGCGCTCCCGGGCGCGCGCCCGAAGCTGGCGGACGCGGTTCAGGGCACGAACATCGGCGTGCTGATGTCGGCGACGCTCCCGGCGCGCCTCGGCGAGCCCTCCCGCGCGCTCATCGTCTCGCGCCGGCTGGGCCGCGCCCGTGACCGACTGCCCGTCGTGCTCGGCACGATCGTGTCCCAGACGCTCATCAACGTGCTCGCGCTCGTGATCCTCGGCGCGGTCATGTTCTCCACGATCGGCCTGTTCGACGGCAAGCAGCGCGCGCTGCTCTGGTACGCGGTCGCGCCGTTCGCGCTGCTGCTGGTCGTGCTCGTCGCTCCGGCGCTCATCCGGTCGCGCCGGCCCGCGCGGTCACGCTGGGTCGCGCAGGCCCGGTCGGCGGTGGCACGGGTGCGGAGCGGCCTCGTCGTCTTCAAGCGGCCGCGCGAGGGCTTCGTCGCCATCAGCATGCAGCTCGGGGCGTGGGCCCTGCAGTGGGTGTCGTGCTACGTGCTGCTGGTCGCGCTGGGCCTCGAGCACCGCGCCGATCTCGGCGCCGCGGCGGCGATCCTGTTCGCCGTCAACGTCACCGCGGTCCTGCCGGTCACCCCGTCGAACGTCGGCGTCTTCCAGGCGGCGTGCATGGCGGTGCTCGTGGGCGCGTACGGCGTCGCCCCGGCGCAGGCGCTGGGCTACGGGATCATCCTGCAGGCCGTCGAGGTCGTGACCGCGCTGGTGATGGGCGCGCCCGCGCTGGTCAAGGAAGGGCTGAGCTGGCGCGAGGTGCGCCTGCGCGCGATGCACAGCGCGCCGGTCTCGTTATCCGTGCCCGCGCCGAAGAAGCCCGAGCCGGTCGAGGCCTAGCGCTGCGCGTCGAGCAGCCAGTGACCGTCGACCTTCGCCATTCGCTCGCGGTAGCCGTCTGAGTAGGCGACGACCGCGGCGTCACCGGTGACGCGAATGCCGGTCGTGCGTATGGGCGACGTGGCGTACGGGTCCTCGGCGGGCGACGTGGAGTCGAAATAGGGGTCGTCCTCCAGGGGTTCGTACACGGCCGTGAGGGCCTCGGTGCACGTCGCATCGCGCGGGTGGGCGCGGGAGCCCATGTCCTGCCGCTGGCGCGCTTTCGTCATGAGGGCGCACGCCGCCGCATAGTCGTTCGTCTCCCAGGCGAGGTCCCAGGCGGTGAGCGCGGCCTGGATGTGCTGGGGCTCGGAGGCGCCGCAGCTCGTCGCTGACAGCGCCAGGGCGACCAGAACGGGGAGATGACGGAGCCTGGGCACTGGGTGTTCAGTCGATCAGCCAGCGGCCGTCGAGCTTGCGCATGCGGGTCGGGTCGCCGGTCTCGCGGTGGACCTCGGCGGTGTCGCCGTCCACGTCGATGTCGGTGATCGGCGGGGCCTTGCCGACGAGAAGGACGACGGCCGCTTCCTGCGGTTCCCGCTCGGTGCACGGCGCTTCGGCGCGCCGGGCCGGCGCGGTCATCAGCGTGCACGCCTTCGTCACGTCCTGAGCGATCCAGGCGCGCTGGCTGGCGTCGAGCGTCGCGCGGATCTGGCGCTCGTCGGCCGCGCTGTCGCCGCAGGCCACGCAGGCGACGCTCAGGAGGGCGAGCGCGATCAGGCGGCGCATGCCTGGAGACTAGTCCGCACCTATCGCTTCGGCGCGTGTTACGTAACACTGCGGTTGTCACACGCGGGTGGAGCGCGGAGCATGCGGCATGCTCGTTCGCCTCGCCGCCGTCGCCGTGCTGCTCACGGCGCTGCTCGCCGCTCCCGCGCAGGCCGCCGTCACTGCGACGGTCGCCGTGAGCGGCTCCCGCCTGGTCGTGACCGTCAAGGGCACGAAGGCGAAAGCGGTCACGCTCGTCGTGGCCGGGAAGCGCCACACGCTGAGCAAGAGCGGCTCGAAGTGGCGGACGAAGGTACTGACGCCGGTGCCGAGCATCGCCGGGACGACCGTGAAGGTGAAGGTCCGTCCGGCGCGCGGGGCCACGAAGACGATCAGCGTGAAGGTCCCCGCCGCGCCGACGCCGCCCGCTCCCGCGCCCACCGCGCCACCGGCCACCGCGCCCGCCCCGACACCGGCCGCGCCGACGACGCTCTTCCCACCGCCGGCGGCGGCCACCACGGGCAACCAGGCGTTCGAGGAGATCAAGACCTACCTGGCCGACTCGCGGTTCACGGACTGCCCGGCGAGCTGGCCGAACTGCGCGGTCGAGGAGCGCTATTCGCACTTCGCCGACGGCTCGCACTACTACTGCCGGCTCACGCCGACGTCGGGCAGCGACATCCGCTCGGTCGGCGAGATCTCGCAGATCAGCGGCGCCGAGCACGGCGCGGACGGCTCGTGGGGCGTCGAGTACTACCTGTCCTCGTACGGCAACACGGTCTTCTACTCCTGGAGCGTCTCCAACCAGGGCGTCGCCTACGGGCGCTACTGGGGGCCGGGCCGCTCGCCGCAGTCCGGGCCGCCGAACCAGCAGTTCGGGCCGCTGCAGTGGGTGCGCGGCGCGAAGGACTGCAGCTACTAGAGACCCTCGGCGTACTCGCGCGCCTCGGCGAAGAGGCGCGCGAAGCTCGCGGGCGTGTGGTGCGCGTTGAGCCCGCTGGTGTTCGGGAGGATCCACACGGGACGGCCGCCGATCGTGTCCTCCTGCAGGCCGAGCTGCGCGCGGCGGCGACCGAACGCCGTGCGGTAGGCGGTGACGCCGACGATCGCGACGAGCTTCGGCGTGATGCGCGCCACGAGGCGCTCGAGCGTCGCCGCCCCTTCGCGCAGTTCATCGGCTGACAGCTCGGCCGCCGCCCGGGTGGGCCGGGGCGCGATGTTGGTGATGCCCAGCCCGTAGTCGGGCAGCGTGCCGTCCTCCTCGGGCTCGAGGATCCGGGGCGTGAACCCGCTCGCGTGCAGCGCGCCCCAGAAGCGGTTGCCGGGCCGCGCGAAGTTGTGCCCGACCTCGGCCGAGCGCAGCCCCGGGTTGATGCCGACGAACAGCACCCGCAGGTCCGGGCCGACGATCGGTGGGAGCGCTTCGCGGGGCACGCGGTCACAGCTTGGCGGGTCGTGCGATCTATAGGGCGTGGACACCGAGGACCCACGCACCGATGAGGCGCTGCTCGCGGCCACCGCGAGCGACCCCGAGGCGTTCGCCGTCTTCTACCGGCGGCACCTGCGCGCGGTGCTCGCGTTCCTCGTGCACCGCACCGGGCGGCCCGACCTGGCGTCCGACCTCGCGGCGGAGACGTTCGCGGGCGCGCTGCAGTCGCTGTCGCGGTTCGAGCCGACCGGCTCGGCGCGCGGGTGGCTGTTCGCGATCGCCTCGAACAAGCTGAGCGACTCCGCGCGGCGCGGGGCGGTCGTGGACCGCTCACGGCGCGCGCTCGGGATGCCCGTCCGCGCGGTGACCGATCCCGAGCTCGAACGGGCGGAGGAGCTGATCGACGCGCAGCGGATGGCGGGCGACCTCGACGCCCTGCTCGCCGAGCTTCCGGACGAGCAGCGCGCCGCGCTGCAGGCCCGGATCGTCGAGGAGCGCGACTACCGCGAGCTCGCGGCCGAGTGGAACTGCTCGGAGGCCGTCGTCCGTCAGCGGGTGGCACGAGGGTTGTCGGCGCTGCGCCGCCGACTGGGGGTGGTGGCATGAGCCGCGCGGGTGACGTGCGCGACGGAGCCGGACGAAGCGAGGTGGGGCGATGAGCCGCGGATTCTTCGACGACGTCGAGCGTGATCTCGTGCGCGCGGCGGCCAAGCGGGTGCGCTCGCCACGGCGGCGGTTCGCCGCGTTCGCGCTGACGGGCACGCTCGCGCTGGGCGTAGCCGGGACCGCGGCCGGCGGCACCTATCTCGCGCTGCGGGCGAGCAGCATCGCGCCGTTCGCGGCCGCCGACGTCACGCCCGAGCAGCGGGTCGCGCCCGGGACGAGCCGGGTGCTCGAACCGCGCGCCGCCGACCCCGAACGCGGACTGGCGCCGTGGGCGGTGCGGGTGAGCCGCTCGGGGACGGGGCTCGTGTGCACGACGGTCGGACAGGTGCGCGACCGCGAGTTCGGGCTCGTCGGGCTCGACGGGACGTTCCGCGCGCTGCCCGAGGCCAACGCCGATTCCTGCGGTGAGGGGGTGCTGCTGGGCACGCGCGTGTTCGCCGCCGACCGTCGGGAGGACGTGCGCACGGTGATCAACGGCGTCGCCGGTGAGGGCGTCAAGCGCGTCATGGTCTCCGTGCGCGGCGGCGAGCCGCGCGTCGTGCCGCACTCGCCCGAGGGCGCGTTCGTGCTCGCGCTGCGCAGCTACCCCGAGGACCTCGCTCCCGTCGTGACGATCACGTACGCGACGGGCGAGCCGCGGCGCTACGCGTTCGCGGGCGGCAGCGGCTACACGGTCGTCGACCCCGACGGCGGGCCCGCGTGGAGGATCTCCGGGACGGTCTACGGCACCGTCGAACCCGGCGAGCGGTCGCCGCGGCTGCAGCCGATGTGCGTGACCATCCAGCCGGCGCGGCCCGAGCCCACCGGCCACGAGCCGGGCGGCCGGGTGACGCCCGAGCCGAACGTCTCCCCGCCGGTCTGCGGGCTCGCCCCGGCCCGGGCGGGCGTGAAGCACGACTCGCTGTTCTTCGCCACGCGCCGGTTCAGCGGGCGCACCGCCGTGTGGGGCGCCGCGACCGGACGCAAGGCGGTCGTCGTGCGCAGCGGCGCGTTCTCCGCGACCACGAAGCCGCGCCTGAACGGCGGGTTCCTCGTCTTCCTCCCCGAGGGCACCGACGCGAAGGCCGTCACGGTCACCGTGGACGGCAAGCGCTTCGGGCCCAAGCACGCCACCGTCAAGCCACCGAGGATCGTCCGATGAAGCGCTCCGCACTGATCTCCGCGTTGGTGGCCGGCGCGCTCGCGGGCGCCGCCGGTGCGGCCGTCCAGGCCCAGGAACCGGCCGCGCCGGCACCGGCCCCGATCGCCGCGGCGACCGCCACGCCCGTGCCCGTCCCGACCGCCGCTCCGCGCGGCCGCACCGCCGACGGCCGCTACGACTCGTCCTACACGCACTACCGCGTGCGCAACGTCAGCTACCCGGTGCGGGTCGAGGACCCGGCCGGCGGTCTCCCGTGGGTCGTGAAGGCGTTCGAGGCCGACCGCCTCACGCTCGACGCTCCGGCCAGGACGCTCAAGGGCGCGCACGTCATCGGGCGCAACCGCTGCGTCCAGCTCGGCCGGCTGGACGGGCAGACGTTCGGCTGGGTCTACGGCGACGGCGTCTTCCGGCGCACCGGCATCGAGGACCGGCTGATGCAGTGCACGAGCCGCAAGCGCCCCGCCACGATCGTCAGCTTGCGCAGCACGCTCGCGATCACCGACCCGGCGGCGCCGAAGCTCGCCGGCTCGGTCGTGTACGGCCTGCTCCCGGGCGCGTCGTCGGTCACCGTCACGGGCACCGGCGCCGCCGACGGCGCGGCGGCCACGCGCGACGGCGTCTTCCTGAAGGTCGGTGGACCGAACGCGCGGCCCGGCGGGAGCATCACCGCCGGCGGCAAGACGTACGAGATCAACCCGATCGCCGAGTTCCCCGTCGGCCGCCGGATCACGTTCCCGACCCTGCTCCCCGGCGCCCAGCTCGCGGAGGCGCCCGCGCCCGACCCCGGTGGCGGCCCCCGCTGGGCGCTCCCGGTCGCGCGGACGAAGGAGGGAACGCCGTGCGTCGGCCAGCCCGCGCGCGTCGTGGAAGACCGCGCCGGCGACGTCGACCTCGCGCTCGGCCTGTTCACCGAGTCTCGCCCCAACGGCCAGTACTGCCGCCCGCTGGAGACTCGCCCGGACGCCAAGACGCCGTGCGACATCGGCTGGGGCTACCGCGCCGACGTCGAGCTCGAGCGCAACGACGCGTTCCTCGCCCAGGCCCGCTCGGAGCGCCGACTGCAGTCCGGGCGGTCCACGGTCAACGGGCAGTGCTCCGCCGAGGTCGAGCGCGTGACGCTCCAGACCCCGCGCGACGTGCGCACGCTCGTGCCGTCGGAGGTCGGGCGCGCGTTCCTCGCGGTCTACGACGGGGACTTCATCGACGGCGAGCTCAAGGTCACCGCGCACCTGCGCGGCGGCAAGACCTGGACGCAGGAGTTCCCGCTCGGCTTCTAGGAGACGAGCTGCGCGCAGACACGGTCGAGCACCGCGTCGTGCTCGGCGATCATCCGCTCGGCGTCGCGGCGCAGGTTCGCGAGGTTGCCCGCACTCGCGTCGTCGAGGTTGTCGCTCGCGTGCTGAAGGCGGTTCTGGATCCGGACGTAGGTGTCGCCGGCCAGGGCGGCGAGGTACGTGTCCGCGGCGCCCGCGGAGCCGTCGGAGACGATGTCGACGAGCGGCTTGCCCCACTCCCACTTGCCCCAGTCCTTGACGTCGGCGAAGGGGAGCGGGCGGGTCTGACGGCCCGTGCCCAGCGCGAGCAGCAGCTCCGGCCGCGGGCTCGACTCGATATAGGCGTACATCGCCGGGTTGGTGGCGAACATGCCGCCGTCGATCAGCGTGCGCTCGCCGACGCGGATCGGCTCGAAGTACATCGGCGCCGCCGACGTCGCGTACGAGGCCTCGGCCATCGTCACGTCCGGGTCGGTCGTCGACCGCAGCACGAGCGGCTCACGGGCCTCGACGTCATAGACGGTGACGAGCACGCGCGTGCTCGCCTCGCCGAGCTTCACGGCGCCGAAGTGCCGCGCCATGACCTCGTCGGTCCCGCGCTTGTCGTAGACCTCGTCGAGCAGGCCGCCGACCGACTTGATCGTCTTCAGCAGCGTCCGGTTGAAGATCTTCGGCCCGTCCTTGACGTAGATGTCCGCGACCTCCTCGGCGGACATCGGCTGCGGCTTCGTCAACGCGCAGGCGATGATGCCGCCCGTCGAGGTGCCGGCGATGAGGTCGAACAGCGACGCGATCCCGCGGCCCGTGCGGCGCTCGACCTCGGCGAGGACCAGCGCAGGGATGAGCCCGCGGATCCCTCCGCCGTCGATCGCCAGCGCCCGGGTCACGGGCTGACGAACCAGGTGTCGTTGCGCTTGATGAGGTGCATGTCGCCGGAGCCGCTGAGCTTCGGCGAGAACTGTACACGCGCTTCGGCATCGTTGACCGATTCGACGGTGATCGACGGCTCACGCAACGCCGCGCGCTCCTGCTCGGGCACCTTCAGGATCGCCGTCTTGGCGCTCGTCGCGCAGTCGGACGAGGCGAACTCGAACTGCACGCGCGCGACCGGGCTGATCGCGTTGCACAGCGCGACCGGATCGTTGTCCGCGAACGCCGCCAGATAGGTCGCGGCGACGTCCTGCACCTTGTCCTCCTCCGACGTGCGACCCACGCCGAACACCAGCGCCACGCCGACGCCGAGGCCGATGGCCACGGCGAAGGCGATGAGCTCAGTTCGCCAGCGCTTCAGCATCCGCGAACGAGGACGGATCGCGGTCGGTGCCGCGGATGACGTCATCGGGCGAGCCGTCGACCAGCAGACGGCCGTTGCGCATGCCGTAGTAGGTGGCCTGCGGGTGGTGCGCGACGACGGCCAACGTCGACTGCTCCGGGACCGGCGCGAAGCCGTCGGAGATCGTCATGCCGATCGACTCCAGGCCGAGCAGCTTCTCGACCTTGAGGTGCTCGGACTGGTCCGGGACGGCCGGGTAGCCCCACGAGTAGCGGCGGCCCTGCGTGACCGGGATGCCCAGGTCCTGGCGGATGCGCCAGTGCAGCCACTCCGCCAGGCCCTCGGCGGTCTGCACGCCGAGGCCGTGCGTGAAGAGCTGCTCCGCGAACTCGCCCTCCTGCTCGAGCTTGGCCATCAGCTCGGTGACGTCGTCGCCGACGGTCACGGCCTGCACGGCGACGACATCCAGCTCGCCGCTGTCCTTCGGGCGGTAGAAGTCGGCCAGGCACAGCCGGTCGTTCTTCGGCTGGCGCGGGCAGGTGAAGCGGGTCAGGACCGTCTCGCGATCCTCCGGGTCCAGCACGACGATGTCGTTGCCCTCGGAGTAGCACGGGAAGTAGCCCAGCAGCGCGCGCGGGTGCAGGTAGTCGGCGCTCGCCCACATGCGCTCCAGGCGCGGCCGGAAGTCCTCCTCCAGCAGCTTGCGCCACTCCTCGCCCTTCACGCCACGTCCGCCCCAGTGGAGCTTGAAGAGCACGTGCGTGTCGAGCTGGGTGTAGAGCTCCTCCATGTCGACCTCGATCTCGCGCACGCCCCAGAACGGCGGCGTCGGGACCGGGACGTCGGTGCGCACGGCCGAGCGGACGGTGTCGTCGGTCGTGTCGAGGACCTCTTCCTCCTCGCCCGTCTCACGCAGCTTGGCGCCGGCGGCGAGCACCTCCTCGACGAGCGCGGGCTTCTTCTCGGCGTCGATGAGGCGGTCCATCACGGCGAGGCCGTCGAACGCGTCCTGGCAGTAGAAGACACCGGACTCGTAGACCGTGTCGTCCTCCTTGCCCTTCGGATACAGGGCGCGCAGCGCGAACTTGCGGTTGATCGCGGCGCCGCCGAGCAGGACCGGGTACTCGAGCCCCTGCGAGTGCAGCTCCTGGATCGCGAGCGGCATCTGCTTCGACGTGGACACGAGCAGCGCAGACAGGCCGATGGCCGTCGCG
Organism: Solirubrobacter phytolaccae; assembly: GCF_027587195.1. Lineage (GTDB taxonomy): Bacteria > Actinomycetota > Thermoleophilia > Solirubrobacterales > Solirubrobacteraceae > Solirubrobacter > Solirubrobacter phytolaccae. The sequence goes on from NZ_JAPDDP010000016.1 coordinate 66,265, forward strand.
TCGTGCTCCTTCGCCGCGTCGAGGATGGTCTGGATCGGAACCTGCTTGCCCAAGTCGATCACGGTGTAGCCGTTGTTCGTGAGAATCGTGTTCACGAGCGACTTGCCGATGTCGTGCACGTCGCCGAACACCGTGGCCAGGACGACCGTGCCCTTGGTGTAGCCCTCGAGCTTGTCGAGGTACTGCTCGAGCCGCGCGACGGCGCGCTTCATGACCTCGGCGCTCTGCAGCACGAACGGCAGGATCAGCTCGCCCGCGCCGAACTTGTCGCCGACTTCCTTCATGGCCGGCAGGAGGACGTCGTTGAGGACCGGGACGGCGCCGAGCTTCTCGACGGCCGCGTCGATCTGGGCCTCCACGCCGTCCTTCTTGCGCCGCAGGATGTGCCAGTGCAGCGCCTCCTCCGGCTCCATGTCGGCGGTCGGGTCGGCCTTGTCGGCCTCGGTCTCCGGGCCCTTGGACTCGAAGTGCGCGATGAAGCGCTCGAGCGCGTCCTCACGCTTGTTGAAGACGAGGTCGTCGGCGAGCTCGCGCTCGAGGTCCGGGATCTCGCTGTAGGGCGTGATGTGGTTCGGGTTGACCATCGCCAGGTCGAGGCCGGCCTCGACGCAGTGCGACAGGAACACGGAGTTCAGGACGGAGCGGGCCGCGAGCCCGATGCCGAAGGAGACGTTGGAGACGCCGAGGGACGTCTTGACGCCCGGCAGCTCCTGCTTGATCAGGCGGATGCCCTCGATCGTCTCGACCGCGGACGGCTTCCACTCCTCGTCACCGGTGGTGAGCGTGAAGGTCAGCGCGTCGAAGATCAGCAGCTCGGGGTCCATCCCGTGCTGGTTGCAGACGAGGTCCGTGATGCGCTTGGCGATCTCGAGCTTGCGCTCGCGCGTCTTCGCCATGCCGACTTCGTCGATGGTCAGCGCGATCAGCGCGGCGCCGTGCGCCATCGCGATCGGGGTGACCTGGTTGAGCTTGTCCTCGCCGGCCTCGAGGTTGACCGAGTTGACGATCGCGCGGCCCGGGATCTGGTCCAGCGCGGTGGCGATGACGTCGGGCTCGGTCGAGTCGACCTGGATCGGCGCGGGCTGCGTGAGCGAGACCTTCTTCGCCACGAGCCGCATCTGCTCGTCCTCGTCCGTGCGCTCGACGAGCGCCACGCACAGGTCGAGCACGTGCGCGCCGCCCTCGACCTGGTCCTCGGCGACCTGCAGCAGGCCGTCGTAGTCGTCGGCGAGCAGCAGCTCCTTGGCCTTGCGGGAGCCCTGCGAGTTCACGCGCTCGCCGACGATCGTCGGGGCCGGCTCCTGCACGAGCGGCGCGGCGGCGATCATGCTCGACACGTGCGGCGGGCGCGCGGCGGGGCGCTTGGAGATCGTGTGCGAGGCGCAGCGCTCGGCGATCGCGCGGATGTGCTCGGGCGTGGTGCCGCAGCAGCCGCCGACGATGCTCACGCCGTAGCGCTCGACGAACTCGCCGAGGCTCTCGGCGAGCGGGCCGGGCTCCTCCGGGAACACGGTCTCGCCGTCCGGGCCCTGGTGCGGGATGCCGGCGTTCGGGATGCAGTGCACCGGCACCGGCGAGTGCTCGCCGAGGAAGCGGATCGCGTCGCGCATGTCCTCGGGGCCGGTGGAGCAGTTGAGGCCGATGACGTCGACCTTGAGCGCCTCGAGCGTCGTGAGCGCGGCGTTGACGTCCGTGCCCAGCAGCATCTTGCCGCCGTTGGGCAGCAGGGAGACGGACGCCTGGATCGGCACGGAGCGGCCCGCGAGCTTGAACGCCTCGCGGATGCCGAAGATCGAGGCCTTGACCTCGAGGATGTCCTGCGCGGTCTCGACGATCAGCAGATCCACGCCGCCGTCCAGGAGGCCGTGGGCCTGCTCGGCGAAGATCGCGACGAGCTCGCGGAAGCGGATCTGGCCGAGGCTGGGCTCCTCGGACGCGGGCAGGAAGCCCGTCGGGCCGATCGAGCCGGCCACGAAGCGGTCCTCGCCGACGGCCTTGCGCGCGATCTGCGCGGCCTTGACGTTGATCTCGCGCGTGTGCTCGGAGAGACCCCACTCCTCGAGCTTCAGGCGGGAGGCCTGGAACGTGTCGGTCTCCACGACCTCCGCGCCGGCCTCGACCATCGACGCGTGGACGCCTTCGATGACGTCCGGCCGGTTGAGGATCAGGGCCTCGTGGCAGCGGCCGGGGAGCTTGTAGTCCTTCTCGAGCGACAGGTCGAACTGCTCGAGGGTCGCGCCCATACCGCCATCGAAGACGATGACGCGGTCACGAGTGGCGGCAAGGAAATCGCGCATTGCGAGACAGGCTAGCGCAACCTTGACACAAGTTTGGCAAGGTTGGGCGACGACGCCGCGTAGGACTCGTTTGATACAAGCCCGTGCGGGGGGTCAGAACAGGGGGGATTCATGGGGTTCCGCATGCGCGCGGTCGCCACCGCGTTGCTCGTTTCCTGCGCCGTGCCCGTTGCGGCGGGTGCGCAGGCCACGCCGCCGCGAGGGCCGGACGAGGGCAAGGGTCCGTTCACGAAGCTGGTCATCCGCGGCGTGAACGTCATCGACGGCTCGGGCGGCACCGTCCAGGGGCCGCGCGACATCGTCATCCAGGGCAACCGGATCACGGAGATCCGGTCGGCGGGGACACCGGGGTTGCCGATGCAGCCGAACCGGCCGCCGCGCGACTTCGACCACGAGATCGACGCGACCGGCATGTGGGTGATGCCGGGCCTGGTCGACGAGCACGTGCACGCCGAGCAGGGCGGCACGCCTTTGACGTACGCCTACAAGCTGTGGCTCGCGCACGGCGTGACCACGGTGCGTGGCGTGAACCTGACGGGCAACGCCGCGGCGGTGCGCGACAAGGCGGCTTCCGAGGCGAACACGATCGTCGCGCCGCGCATCATCAACTACCAGCGGCCCGGGGCGGGCTGGAGCGGTGGATCGCCGAACACGCCCGAGAAGGCGCGCGAGTGGGTGCGCTGGGCGTCGGTGAACGGCGTCGACGGCGTCAAGTTCGCCGGCACGGGCGTCGACCAGGACAAGCGGATCCTGGCGGCGATGATCGACGAGGCGAAGAAGTTGGGCCTCGGCACGACGATGCACCACTCGCCGCCGGTCTATCCGGAGGTCAACGCGGTCGAGACCGGGCGCATGGGGCTCGGCACCGTCACGCACTTCTACGGGCACTTCGAGTCGATCCTCAAGAGCGGGCGGACGCACCCGTTCCCGGACGACTACAACTACGCCGACGAGCAGTCGCGCTGGCGTCACGTGGCCAAGGTGATCGACTACACGTTCGAGCCGGGCTCGCCGCAGTGGTGGGCGTACCTGAACGAGCAGAAGGCCAACGGCGTCACGTTCGGCCCGACGATGAGCGTCTACGAGGCCGGGCGTGACCTGATGCGCGCCCGCACCCAGGAGTGGCACCGCACGTACGCGATGCCGTCGATCTGGAAGTTCTGGGAGCCCAACCGCGAGAACCACGGGTCGTTCTACTACGACTGGACGACCGCGGACGAGGTGTCCTGGAAGCGCTTCATCCACCGCTACATGCAGCTGATCAACGACTACAAGTCGATCGGCGGGCGCGTGGCCGGCGGCACCGACGCGGGCTTCATCTACTCGCTCTACGGCTTCGCGGCGATCCGCGAGCTCGAGCTCATGCAGGAGGCCGGCTTCACCGCGCACGAGGCGATCAACGCCTACACGCGCCAGGCCGCCCGGACGCTGATGGAGCCGAAAGGGATCACCGACCCCGAGTTCGGCATGGTGCGCGTCGGGCAGATCGCGGATCTGGTGATCGCTCCGGAGAACCCGCTGGCGAACTTCAAGACGCTCTACGGGACCGGCACCGGGCGCCTGAACGACGCGACGGGCAAGCTCGAGCGGGTCGGTGGTGTGCGGTGGACGGTGCGCAACGGCGTCGTCTACGACGCGAAGGCGCTGCTCGCCGACGTGGCGAAGATGGTGCAGACGCAGAAGGACGCGGGTGGCTGCGCGGGCGTGGACCTGGACTGGAGCGCCGCGGGGCCGTGCGGCGGAACGGGACCGACGACGCCGCCGATCCCGACCCCCACGCCCACGGCCACGCCCGTCCAGGTCCCGGGTCCGCCCGGTCCCGCGGGGCCGGTCGGTCCTCAAGGGCCCAAGGGCGACAAGGGCGACGCGCCGAACGTGCGCATCACGTGCGATCTCTCCGGTGACGGCCGGTCGATCAGCTGCACGATCACCGCGGTCCCGCCGGGCGACGGGGCGAAGCTCAAGAGCGCGGTGCGCGTGCAGAACACGTCGCGCACCGTCACGCGGTCGGGCACGGGCGCGGTGAAGGTCAAGTTCAAGGCGGCGAAGCGGCTGCGCAAGACACAGAAGCTCGTCGTGACCGTGTCGTCGGGGACGGCTGAGAAGCGGTTCACCGTGCGCGTCGGGAAGACCGCGAAGGGCGCGCTGGTGGCTAAGACGAAGTGAGGTCCCGCCGCCGCAGGCCGTACAGGCCTGCGGCGGCCAGCCCCGCGGCGAGGGTGGCGTTGAGGATCGGGCCGGCGCCCAGCTCGCCCCCGGGCAGTTGCGGCGAGTGGGCGAACGGGCTCACGTCGATGAGGGTCTGCGGGAGGTCGGCGAGCGGGCCGAGCTCGACCAACGCGAGCGCGAGGGCGAGCGCGCCCCAGGCTGCGGCGGTGCCCTTGGGGATGGCGCCGAACAGGGCGAGCGCGAGGGCGGCGAGGACCCAGGCGGCTGGGGCTTGGGTCAGCGCGGCAGCGGTCAGGCGTGGGATCTCGTTCGCGTCGCCGGTCTGCGCGGCGTGGCCGAGGCCGGCGGCAAGGCCCGCGGCGGCAAGCAGGAGCGCGACGCCGGCGAAGGCGATGCTCGCGTGGCTGAGCGCCCACCGGGTGCGGCTGGTGGCGGTGGCGAGGATCGGCTCCGCGCGGCCGCTCGTCTCTTCACCGCGCAGGCGTAGGACGGCCTGGATCGCGTAGGCGGCGGCGATCAGCGCGAGGATGCCGAAGGTGGCGGAGAGGTAGGCGTCGACGAGGTCCTGCTGGCCGCCGAGCGTCTGCAGCGCGTGCTTGACGTCGGTGCTGTCGCCGATCACGTCGCCGATGTCCTGCGCGATGCTGCCGAACGCGGCGCCGAGGATCGCGAAGCCCGCCGCCCAGCCGACCAGCGCGCCGCGCTGGAGGCGGAACGCGAGCTGCAGCGGGGTGGCGAGCGCCCCGCGCGGCGGGCCGGGGCGCGGCGGGAACAGGCCCGCGCCGAGGTCGCGGCGGGCGTGCAGCACGGTGGCGACGACGGTGAGGATCGCTGCCAGGGCGAGCGGGAGCAGCAGGACCGGCCAGCGGTTCTCGGCGAGCGCCCGGACCTGCTGGCCCCAGCCGATCGGCGACAGCCACGACAGCCAGTGCGGCCCGGCGTCGCCGAGCGCGCGGATCGCGAACGCCGCACCGAGGACGCCGACCGCGAGCCCGTTCGCGGAGCGCGAGGAGTCCGTGACCTGCGCCGTGACGGCGGCGACACCCGCGAACGCGAGCCCGACCGCCGCGAACGTCGCGCCGAGCGCGAGCGCCCCGGCGAGGTCGATGCCGGTCCCCGCGCTCGCGGCGGGCGCGAAGACGAGCGTCGCGCCGTCGGCAAACACGGTGCCGCCGGTGGTCGCCGCGGAGGCGAGCGCGGCGGTGTCGGTGAGCGCGGTGCCGCCGGTGGTTGCCGCGGCGAGGGCGGCGGTGTCGGCGAGTGTGGTGCCGCCGGAGGTCGCCGCCGAGGCGAGCGTGGCGCCGTCGACGAGCGCGCTGGCGGTGGCGTCGCCGCCGCCGGCCGCGAGCACGGCGAGCGTGACCACCACGCCGAGGGCGAGGGACGCTGTGGTCGCGACCAGCAGCGCGGCAGCCAGTGGTGCGCGGCGGTCGACGACGGTCGCGCCGAGCAGCTCCGCGCGGCCGGTCTCCTCGTCGGCGCGCGTGTGTCGGGTGACGAGCAGGATCGTCATCAGCCCGGCCAGCGCGAGCGCGATCCCGCCGAGCCGCCAGCCGACGAGCCCGCCGACGGAGTCCGCGTAGATGCGCCCGTACAGCGCGAGCGTCGCGGGCGTCTCGCCGAGCGTCGTGACGACCTCGCGCCGCGAAGCGGGGTCCTTGTACAGGTCGGCGTACGACGTGGACGTGACGAGCACGGCCGCGCCCAGCCCGAGCACCCACGCCGGCAGCATGACGCGGTCGCGCCGCAGGGCGAGCCCGAAGAGGATGCGCAGGCCGGTCACTCGCTCCGTCCGGCCTCCTCGGGCGCGGCACCGTAGTGGCGCAGGAAGAGCTCTTCGAGCGTGGGCGGATGCGCGACGAGGTTCGTGACGCCCGCGTGTGCGAGGCGCTGAAGCGTGGCGGGCAGCTCGCCCGGCTCGACCTGCTCGTGGACCGGCCCGGCGGTTGTCTCGGCCTCGATCGTGATCCGCGTCAGGTGGCGCAGCTCGGCGAGCGAGCCCGACTCGACCGTGCGGCCGGCGCGGATGATCGTCACGCGGTCGCACAGCGCCTCGACCTCGGACAGGATGTGGCTGGAGAGCAGGACGGTGCGGCCACGGGCGCGCTCCTCGGCCACGCAGGCGCGGAAGACCTCCTCCATCAGCGGGTCCAGGCCGGACGTCGGCTCGTCGAGGATCAGCAGCTCGACGTCGCTCGCGAACGCCGCGACCAGCGCGACCTTCTGGCGGTTGCCCTTGGAGTAGGCGCGGCCCTTCTTGGCCGGATCGAGCTCGAAGCGCTCCAGCAGCGCGGCGCGGCGCTCCTCGTCCAGGCCGCCGCGCAGCCGGCCGAGCAGGTCGATCACCTCGCCGCCGCTCAGGTTCGGCCACAGCGTCACGTCGCCCGGCACGTACGCGAGCCGCCGGTGCAGCGCGGTCGCCTCGCCCCACGGATCACCGCCGAGCAGCGACACCGACCCGGCGTCCGCGCGCAGCAACCCGAGCAGCACGCGGATCGTCGTCGACTTGCCCGCGCCGTTCGGCCCGAGGAACCCGTGCACCTCGCCCTCGGCCACTTCGAGCTCCAGCCCGTCAAGCGCACGTGACGCACCGAACGTCTTGACCAGCCCGGAGATCGCGATCGCCGACACCGTTCGGAACATACACAACTTCGTGAATCTTGTGAAGGATGTAAAGTCCGTGCCGTGCCGGACGAGGTCGCGCGGTTCATCGAGCGGTTCGCGGGGGTGCTCGTCGAAGGCGGCATGCCGCGGATGCCGGCGCGGGTGTTCACCGCGCTGCTCGCCTCAGACGGCGGTCGGCTGACGGCGGCGGAGCTGGCCGACAAGCTCCAGGTCAGCCCGGCGGCGGTCTCCGGCGCCGTGCGGTACCTCGTGCAGACGCAGCTGGTCGAGCGCGAGCGCGAGCCGGGGTCCCGCCGCGACGTCTACCGGCTCGGCGACGACCCGTGGTACGAGGCGATCTACCGGCGCGAGGCGCTGATCACCCGCTGGGAGCGCGCGCTGTCGGACGGCGTCGCCGCGGTCGGCGAGGACACACCGGCCGGCCACCGTCTGCAGGACTCCGCCTCGTTCTTCGCCTTCCTCGGGGACGAGCTCCCCGGGCTGCTGGCACGCTGGCGCGAACGCGAATAATCAGACCGTTCAGGGTTTTGGCGCGTTCGAACGCGTTCTCATGCGTATCCCATCTGGCAACCTCTGCCGAGGTTGGTCAATCGAGACGGGAGGGTCGGATGACTGAGCTGGAGCGGTACTTGGCGGAAGAGATCGCCGAGGACCATGTCGACGGGATCATCACGCGGCGGGAGGCCATGCGGCGCCTCGCCATGCTGGGCGTGGGCGCCACGGCGGCGGCCGGGATGATCACGGCGGAGGCCGACGCGCGCACGCGCGGCAAGAACAGCGGCGGGGACAAGCCCGGCCATGGGCATGGCCACGGCGGCGGCGGGCACGGCCACCCCGACCGCGCGGTGACCGCGTGGGCGCCGGTCGCGACCACGCCGATCACGTTCGCGGGCCCGCGCGGGAACCTGCTCGGCGCATGGGCGCAGCCGGCGACGCCGAAGGTCAAGGGCGGCGTCCTGGTCATCCACGAGAACCGCGGGCTGACGCCGCACATCGCCAACGTGGCGGGACGCTTCGCGGCCAACGGGTTCTCCGCGCTCGCGCTGGACCTGCTCTCCGAGGAGGGCGGCACGCCCGCGTTCCCGGACGAGGCGGCGATCATGGCCAAGCTGTCGGAGATCTCCGCGAACAACCCAGGGCGCTTCGACGAGGACATGCAGGCCGCGCTGACCGAGATCGCCAAGCGGGTCGGCCGCCACACGCCGCTGTCGGCGATCGGCTTCTGCTTCGGCGGCGGCATGATCTGGCGCCTGCTGGTGGCGAAGGAGAAGCGGCTGTCGGCGGCGGCGCCGTTCTACGGGCCGTTCCCGACCGGCGGTGACGTGCGCGGGATCAAGGCCGACGTGCTCGGCGTGTTCGCCGGCGTCGACGACCGCGTGAACGCCACGCGGGAGGCGGCCCGCGGCGCGCTCGAGGCCGCGCGCGTGGACTACGAGATCCTCACGTTCACCGAGGCCCAGCACGCGTTCTTCAACGACACGAACCCCGCGCGCTTCAACGCGCAGGCCGCCGCGCAGGCGTGGTTGCGCGTGAACGACTGGTTCGCGCCGTCCCGCGACTGACCGAAATTTGTGGCCGGGCCGTGAACGAATCCTCGAAACGGCCCGGCCATCGTCGACAACGAAGGCGTGCAATCCGCCTCCGCCGTTGAAGACGTGGCCGTCGATGCCGTTGTGGTCGAGGCCGACATGCGCTGTCCCGAGGTCGAGCTCGAGTTCGGCGGCCGGCCGGACCTGTCGTGCTTCGTGGTGCGCTGGCCCGACGGCCGGCTGGAGATGCTCACGCTGCGGCGGTTCTCGCTGCACATGGCGGGCCGGCTCGGGTTCGGCCGGGCGCTGCACGCGCGGCGCCCCGTCGGTGAGCTGCTCACGGGCGCGGCGACCCTCGCGGTCGACGCGTCCACCCCGCTGACCACCGCGGGCCAGCGCGCGCTCGAGCGCCCGACGGGCTGGCGCTACGACGACCTGCTCGTCACCGGCCCGGGCGACCGCGTGCGCAGCGTGTCCGTCGCGGACCTCTTCAGCGCCCTCGCGCGACTGCACGAGCGGCGCGCGCTGGAGGACCCGCTGACGGGCCTCGCCAACCGCGCGGGCTTCACCGCCGCCGTCGTCTCCGCGCTCGAGCACGCGCCGGAGGAACGGATCGCCGTGCTGCTGATCGACCTCGACGAGTTCAAGGCGGTCAACGACAGCCTCGGCCACGTCGCGGGGGACGCGCTGTTGGCGGAGATGGCCGAGCGGCTGCGCGGCTCGCTGCGCACCGAGGACGTCGTCGCCCGGCTCGGCGGGGACGAGTTCGCGGTGCTGCTGCGCGGCGCGTCCGCGGCGGAGGCCGACGTCACCGCCGAGCGCCTGCTCGACGTGCTGCATCTCCCGGTCGGCGTCGAGGGCCGCTCGCTCACGGTCGGCGCGAGCGTCGGCGTCGCCGGCCACGAGGGCAGCGGCACGTACGAGGAGCTGCTGCGCAACGCCGACCTCGCCATGTACGAGGCCAAGCGCGCCGGCAAAGGTCGCTGGGCGCCCTACCGGCCGACCATGCACCAACGCGCGGTCGACCGGCTCGCGCTGGCGGAGGACGTCCGCGGGGCGACGACACGGGGCGAGCTGCGGCTGCAGTACCAGCCGGTCGTGTCGCTGCGCCGCGACCGCGTGGTCGGCGTCGAGGCGCTCGTGCGCTGGGCGCACCCGGAGCGCGGGCTGGTCCCGCCGCTCGACTTCATCCCCACGGCCGAGCAGACCGGCACGATCGTCGACGTCGGCGCGTGGGTGCTCGCCGAGGCGTGTCGCAGCGCGGTCGGCTGGGACCTGGAGCTCGGCGTCAACGTGTCCGTGCGCGAGCTCGAGCACCCCGACTACGTGCCGCGCGTGCACGAGGTGCTCGAGCGCACCGGGTTCCCGCCCGACCGGCTGACGGTCGAGGTCACCGAGTCCGCGCTCGCGCACGAGACCGGCACGGTGATGACCGCGCTCGCCGCGCTCCAGCGCCTCGGCATCCGGCTCGCGATCGACGACTTCGGCACGGGCTACTCGTCGTTCTCCCGGCTGGACCGGCTCCCCGTCGCGATGCTGAAGATCGACCGCTCCTTCACCGCCCGGCTCCAGGACACGAGCGTGATGCGCGGCCTGCTCGGCCTCGCCGACGCGATGGGGCTGGTGGCGCTGGTCGAGGGCGTCGAGACCGCCGAGGCGGCGGACCGGCTACGCGCGCTCGGCGCCGACCTCGCGCAGGGCTATCACTTCGCGCGCCCGCTGGACGGCGCTGACGTCGCGGCATTGTTGTAGGCGTCGACGAGGTACGCGGCGGCGCCGTCCAGGCCGGCCGCGCGCTGGCGCAGGGCGCCGTTGGCCTCCAGCAGCCGCTCGGTCTCCGGGTGCAGCGACGGCAGCCGTGAGCGCAGCAGCTCGCGCGTCGGCGTGCGCTCGCCGGTCGAGAGGTCCGCGAGCGTGCCCTCGACGCCGTCGCGCATGGCCGACCAGCGGTTCTCGTCGATCCGCCACGAGTCGTGCACCGGCAGCGGCTCGCCGGCGTCGTGCCGCGCGGCCAGCGACTCGATCAACCCGAAGGCGAACGCGGCGACCCCGTGCACGTCGGCGATGCTGGCCTGGGCGTCCGGCGCGCGCAGCTCCAGCGTCCCGTACTGCGCGTGCAGGCGCAGCTCGAACCACCAGCGGCGCGTGTCCGGCACCGTGTCCGACGCGCGGCCCCACTGCAGCGCCTCGGCGAACCACTCCCAGCTCGGGATCGGCGGCGGCACGCCCTGGCGGCGCAGGTTGACGGCGATCGTCGGGCGGATCGAGGCGAGCCCGGTGTCACGTCCGGCGTGGAACGGCGCGTTGGCGGCCAGCGCGGCGAGCTCGGGCAGGTGCGAGCGCAGCGCGTTGTAGACCGCGAGCGTGCGGTCGGCGCCGCCGAGCGAGATGTGCAGATGGAGCCCGCTCACCAGCTGGCGACGCGCGCGCTCGCCGTAGTCGTCGAGCGTGTGCTGGTAGCGCGGGTCGTCCGTGAGCACGCTGAGCTCGGGCGCGATCGGGTGCGCGCCCGCGCTCATCAGCCGGCCGATCGGCTCGGCGAGCGTGGCGAGGTCGCGCCGCGCGACGCGCAGCGCCTCCACCGCGGTCTCCACGTCCGGCGAAGGCGGCGTGACGATCTCCAACTGCGCCGCCATCAGCTCGAGCTTGAAGCGCGGGTCGCCGTCGGCGCGCTCGTGCACCTCGCGGGCGAGCGGGAGCTCGTCGAGCCGCTCGTGGTCGACGAGGAACAGCTCCTCCTCGATCCCGTAGCCGATCGTGTCCGGCGCGTCGAACCGGGCGCGCAGCGCGTCGACGGACCTCATATGCCCCTCGCAACGGCGCGAGAGCGAGCCGCCAGGCGAGCTCTCGCCGAAGCATGCGAGCGCGCAGCGCGAGTCATGCGACCCAGCCACCGTGGTCGCGGTCGGTGTTCGGGCCGCCCTGTCGGGTCCAGGCACTGGACGGGAGCGGCGCGAAGGCCTCGGCGTCGTCCTCCGGCGCGAAGCCGATCAGCGTGTCCGCCGGCCACCAGCGGCGCGTGTTCTGCGAGCCGCCGTACACGATCGCGAAGTCCACGTCCGCGGTCAGCGCGGCCTGCACGAGCCGGACGCCGTCCGCGTGCGATAGCCACGTCGACAGCTCGCGTTCCTCCTCCGGCTGTGGCTTGAACGATCCGATGCGCAGGCATACGGCGCTCAGCCCGAAGCGGTCCACGTACATGCGCGCGAGCGCTTCACCGAACACCTTCGACGCGCCGTAGAGCCCGTCCGGCCGCGGCGCGACCTCGCCGTCGAGGGGCAGGCCGACGTCGTACATCCCCGTCGCATGGTTGGAGGACGCGTAGACGATCCGGGACACGTCGTGGCGCCGGCAGGCCTCGAACACGTGGTAGGTGCCGTGCAGGTTCGGGCCGGCGATCACGTCCCAGGCCGCCTCGTTCGGGACCGCGCCGAGGTGCACGACCGCGTCGACGCCTTCGACCGCCGCGAGCACGGCGTCGAAGTCGGTGAGGTCGGCGCGCACGAACGTCTCGTTCTCGGCCAGGTCGGTCACGTCGACCACGTCGGACAGCCGCAGCTCGACCAGCCCTGAGCGCAGCGGTTCGCGCAGCACGGTGCCGATGGCGCCCGCCGCGCCGGTGATGAGCACACGCTCCATCGTCCGAAGTATCCGTGAAATCCCGGAGGGAGGTTCCGGGCCATCACGACTGGTGAAGGCCGCATCCCCGGCACACAATGCTCCTCGATGGACGAAGGACTTCCCACACCGATCACCCGCCCCCGCCGTGGCCGCTGGCTCGGCGGCGTGTGCGCCGGCCTCGCCTCCCGCTGGGGCGTGCCGGCCGCGCGCGTGCGGCTCGGCTTCGCGGTCGCCGGCGTGCTGTTCGGCCTCGGCGTGATGGTGTACGTCGCGGCCTGGCTGATCTTCCCCGCCGAGAGCGAGGACGGCGTCACGCCGGGCCAGCGCGGCATCGTGCTGCTCGCCCAGGCGTGCGGCACGCTGCTCGGCCTCGGCACGCTGGCCGTCGCGGGCGCGCTGGCCACGGTGTTCGGCTTCGGGTGGGTGATCGTCACGCTCGCCGGCGCGATCCTCGTCGGCACCCTCGCGGGCTGGGCCAAGCTCGGCCCGGCGTGGGCGCTGCTGCCGATCGGCGCGCTCGTGCTGCCCAGCGCTGCGCTCGCCCTGGGCGGTGTGCGCGTGGACCCGAGCACGGACTCGGTGACCGTCAGGCCGGGCTCCTACACCGAGATCGGTCAGTACACGAGCGGCCTCGGCCTGCTCACGTTCGACCTGCGCAAGACCACGCTGCCCGCGAGCGGGACGGTGAAGCTGAAGATCGACGCCGGCCTGCGCCGGACGCTGGTCGCGCTCCCCCACGACCGCTGCGTGCACGTGAAGATCGACCAGCGCGAGCCGCCGCTGGCGCTGCGCGTCGGCGCCGCGCTGCTGGGCGAGGGCAACCTCGCGAGCCCGACGCCGGTCCTGTTCGGCCAGTACGGCGCCGTCACCGACGAGGAGGCGGCCACCCGCAGCAACAGCGTCGGCTTCGCGCCCGCCACCGCCACCGTGACCGCGCCCGGCCCGACGCTCGAGATCGACTACGAGACGATGGGCGGCGAGCTGGTCGTCCGCGACTATCCGGACGACGTCGAGCCGCGCCGGAACCCGGACTGGCCCGGCTACATGGTCTATCCCGAGGAGCGGCCCGACACCACCGGCCTCCTCGCCGAGGAGCGCGAGCAGCTGCTGGCCGAGTGGCGCGTGCGCCGCGCCGAGCAGGAGGTCGACAAGGCGCGCGTCGAGCGCGACATCGCCGGCCCGTGCGCGAAGCCGGCTGAGCAGGCGAAGCCGAAGAAGGCGACCAAGAAGCGGCGGAAGAAGGCCCGATGAACGCCGTCACCGATCCCGCCGGGCGCATCACCGCCGTCGCCGGCGCCCTCCTCGTCGCCGCGCTCGCGGTGTCCCTGGACGGCGGCAGCTCGACGCTGCCGCTCTCGCTGCTCGGCGCGGGCACCGTCCTCGGCCTGTTCGTGCTCGTCCCGCGCGCGATCGCGGGTGTCCGCCGCCACCCGGCGCTGCTGATCGGCGTCGCGCTCGCCGCGCTCCCGCTCGCGATGACCGTCTTCTTCGGCTACTTCGCCGACGGCCGCACGCTCTGGATGATCCCGGAGCTGGTCGTGGCGCTCGTGCCGCTGGCGATCATCGCGCTGGCCGCGCTCGGCGGGCTGATCCTGATCGCGGACGACCTCCGTGCCCGCTTCGGGCTCGCCCAGCGCGGGCTCACGCCGTGGCAGCGGCTGACGGGCACGGCGCAGCGACCTTTGCCGGCGCCCTGGCGGGCCGTCGGTGGACTTGCGCTGGTGGGTCTGGCCCTCATCCTCGGGCTGGGCTACATCGGCGCCAGTGGCAGCAGTGACCTCTTGTCCCTGGTCCTGTTGCTCGTGCTGGGCGGCGGCGCGGCGGCGATCATCGCCGTGCCCCTCCTCATCGCGGGGCTGGCCCGCTCGGACCGCGCGCGACTGACCACCGCGCGCGAGGACGAGCGCCGCCGCGTCGCCGCCCACCTGCACGACTCCGTCCTCCAGACGCTCGCGCTCGTCCAGCGCCAGGCGCACGACCCGGCCGCGGTGCAGCGGCTCGCGCGCCGCCAGGAGCACGAGCTGCGCGCCTGGATGGCGGGCGAGGTGGAGCTCGGGACGGAGACGCTCGGCGCGGCGCTACGCAAGGCTGTGGCCGAGGTGGAAGACGACTATGAGGCGACGGTGGAAGTGACGATCCTGGGCGAGCGCGTGCTCGACCGTGAGGCGGAGGCGCTGGCGGCCGCCGCGCGGGAGGCGCTGCGCAACGCGGCGCGCCACGCGGGCTCGCCGATCTTCGTCTTCGCGCAAGCGTCGCCGGACGGCGCGGAGGTGTTCGTGCGCGACGAGGGCCCGGGCTTCGAGCTCGCCACCGTCCCGACCGAGCGCCGTGGCGTGCGCGACTCGATCATCGGCCGCATGCAGGCGGTCGGCGGGCGCGCGGAGATCGACTCGGTGCCGGGTGAAGGCACCGAGGTCGCGCTGCGGATCGGGGTGACGGGATGAGGATCGTCGTCGTCGACGACCACCACCTGTTCCGGGCGGGTGTCCGCGCCGAGCTCACGCCGCACCACGAGGTCGTGGGGGAGGCGGGCACGCCGGCCGAGGCCGTCGCGGTGATCGCCGAGGCCAAGCCGGACGTCGTCCTGCTCGACGTGCACCTGCCCGACGGCGGCGGTGTCGCCGTGCTCGAGGCGCTGGCCGGCGACGGTGCGCCGAAGGTGCTCGCGCTGTCGGTCTCCGACGCCGCCGAGGACGTCGTGCCGATGATCCGCGCGGGCGCGCTCGGCTACGTCACCAAGACGATCGACACGAGCGAGCTGCTCGTCGCGCTCGCCACGGTCGCGGCGGGTGACGCGTACTTCAGCCCGCGGCTCGCGGCGTTCGTGCTGCAGGCGTTCTCGGCGCCGGTCCAGCCCAAGTCCGAGCTGGAGGCGCTCACGCCACGCGAGCGCGAGGTCCTGCACCACCTCGCGCGCGGCTACGCGTACAAGCGGATCGCGGCGCGGCTCGGCATCAGCGACCGCACGGTCGAGACCCACGTCGGCAACGTCCTGCGCAAGCTCCAGCTCACCTCGCGCCACGAGGTCAGCCACTGGGCGGCCACGCGCGGGCTCGTCTCGGACGACGAAGAAAGCACCCCTTAACGGCGACCGGCCCCGCCGGGGGAGGCGAGGCCGGATAAGCCGGGGTTTTGAGGGGAGGGTGAGCCCGACGAGAGGGGGGTTGGCGGGCTCAATCCCTACATCGGGCAGCTCTCTCAGAACCTTGAGCGATTTTTCGCGCTTCCGACAATTGTCGAAAAAATGACCCCTACGACTGGTGCTTCGCGAGCTCGCGCCGGTCGCTGATGCCGAGCTTGTTCATCGCCCGGTACAGGTGTGACTCGACGGTGCGGACCGACAGCACGAGCTGCTCGGCGATCTCCGGGCTCGTCAGACCCTGCGCGGCGAGGTCGACGAGCTGACGCTCGCGCGGGCTGAGCGCGACGGCGCCGAGGCCTTCGATCTGCGGCGGCTCGGTGCCCTGGCCGGCGACGTGCAGCGCGTCCGCGCGCACGGCCGCCCGGCGCGCCGAGTCCTGATCGCCAGCGCGCAGGAACGCCTGGGCGGCATCGACGCTGGCGAGCAGTGCCGCGCGCTGGGCGCCGAGCGCCTCGAAGCGGTCGGCGGTGGCGACCAGTGCGGCGGCGTCGTCGTCGGCGCGGGCGCGTGCGTGGTCGGCGAAGGCCACCACGAGCGGCGCGTCGCAGCGCTCCCGCAGCGCTTCGAGCGCGACGGCGGCGGGGTCGGCCTCGGCGCCCTCGAGCAGCGCGTCGTGCGTGAACTGGGCGCCCCACAGCGCCACGTGCGGGACCTGCTCGGTGGCCTCGGCGAGCAGCCGGCGCGCTGTGGCCCGGTCCCCGTCGGCGGCGGCCACCGCGGCTTCGGCGGCCGCGAAGTGCGGCGCGTCCCGCGCCAGCCCTTCGCGGCTCGCGAACGTCACCCGCAACCGCTGCAGCGCGGTCCTCGCCGTGTCGACCTCGCCCGCGCCCGCCTCCGCCTTCACGCGCATGACGATCGCGATCGGCAGCATGTCGATGGCGTCGTGGTGGCCGAAGTGGAGCTCGGACTCGGTCAACCAGCGCGCGGCGTCGGCGAACCGGCCCGCGCCCATCGCGATGCCGCCGAGCCCGAACGCGGCGAGGCCGGCGCCCGCGTGGTCGTCGGCGCGCACGGCCTCCACCAGCGCGCCCGGCAGCTCGGCCTCGAGCTGCGGCCAGTCGTAGCCGCACTGCACGGCGGCGGAGATCCAGACCGCGAACGCCACCTCGTCGCTGAAGTCGCGCAGGGGGAGCTGCGGGCGCCGGGCGCGCGCCCACTCGTAGCCCTCGCGCGTCCGGCCCGAATAGAGCAGGTTGCGGCCGTGGAAGGGCGCGATCTGCTGGCGTGACGCGTCGTCGAGCTCGGGGTCGGTGAGCGCCGCGGCCGTCACCTCGGTCATCCGCTCGTAGTTGCCGTCGAGCGCGGTCACGTGCATGCGCAGGAACACGAGCCGGCGGTACCACTCCGGCCCCGGCCACCACGTCTGCGCGCGCTCGAGCAACGCCGGCAGCTCGGCGTGGCGCTGCAGGCCCCAGAACAGCACGATCACGCGCTGCTCGAGGTACTCGAGCGCCGCGTCCTGGCCGTCCAGCCGCCCCTCGAGCGGCGCGAGCACCGCCTCGGCGGCCTCGAAGTTGCGCGCGTCGATGTGGGCGCGGGCGAGCGCGAGCGCCGCGCGGGAGGACGCTCCCCCGGCAAGCGCGCGCTGGGCGAGGTGGGCGGCGAACGTGGGGTCGCCGGCCGCGTTGGCGGCGCGCGCCGCGTCCGTGAGCAGGTCGGGACCCACGGCCTCGCCCGCGTCGAGCAGCCAGCGCGCGACCTTGAGTGCGTCGCGGCCGCGCAGCGGGGCGCGCGCCTGCACCATCGCCGCCAGTCGCACCCGCAGCTCGTGCCCGCGCACGAGCGGCAGCGCGGCGCGGATCACCTCGCCGTAGAGCGGATGCGCGAGGCGGACCGCGTCCCCGTCGGCGGGAGCCGAGACCGTGACCAGCCCGTCACGTTCGGCGCTGATCAGCGCCGACTCGCCCGCGATCTCCACCGTGTCCGCGAGCGTCAAGGGCTCGCCGAGCGCGAGCGTCTGGAGCACGCGCAGCGTCGCGTCGTCGAGCCCGGAGATGCGCTCGTTGACGAGCTCGGTGAGCGAGCGGCTGAGCGGTGGATGGGCAGGCAGGCGCCAGAGCCCGTCGCGTTCGACCAGCGCGCCGCCCTCGAGCGCGCCGACGAGCAGCTCGCGGATGTAGAGCACGTTGCCGTAGCTGCTCTCGAACAGCCAGCGCTTCGCGGCCTGCTCGACCGGCCCGCCGAGCGCGCTCTCGATCAGCGCGCCCGTCTCGGCCTCGTCGAGCGCCTGCAGGTCCATCCGCACCGCGCCGGCGTCCTTCCACAGCGAGACGATCGCGTCCGGGACCGGCTCGCCCGAACGCAGCGTCGCGAGGACGAACGCGGTCCGGGTGGTGACCAGCTGGAGCACGAGCGCGGCGGACGCCGAGTCCAGGAGCTGGGCGTCGTCGACGCCGAGCACGATCGGCCGGGTGCCGGCCCGGGCTCGCAGCCCTTCCGCGGTCGAGCGCATCACGTGCAGCGGGCTCGTCGAGCGGGCCTCCGCGTCGAGCAGGCTCGCGAGCGCGCCGAGCGGCACGGCGGCCGCGCTGCGGGTGGCCTGGACCCACTCGACGTGCACGCCGGACTCGCGGCCGACCGCCAGTGCCTCACGCATCAGCCGTGACTTGCCGATCCCCGCCGGCCCGCTCAGGACCACCCCGGACGCGGCGGTCCGCAGACGGGTGAGGCGGTCCAGCTCATCGCTTCGTCCGACGAGCGGCCATTGCGTAGATGACAACCGGTGTGGCATCTCTTCTCGCGAGACGGTACTGGCACGGATACGCTCACGACATGGCGGATTCCACCGCACCGCCGCAGAGTTGGCCCTTTGTGGCCCGCGAGCGCGAGCTGGCGCACATCACGCAGGCGCGCGCCCTCGCAAGCGCGCGGGGCGTGACGGTGCACGCGGGCGCCGGGGTCGGCAAGTCCCGCCTGGCGCGCCAGGCGCTGCTGGACGCCGAGGCCGACGGCGCGCTCGCGGTCTGGGTGCAGGCCACGCGCAGCGCCGCCGCGCTCCCGCTCGGCGCGTTCGCCGGCGTGTTGCCCACGAACGTGCGCTCCGACGACCGACTGGCGCTGCTGCGCGGCGCCACCGAGGCGCTGGCCGAGCGCAGCGGCGGCCGCCCGCTCGTGCTCGGCGTCGACGACGCGCAGCTGCTGGACCCGACGTCGGCCGCGCTGCTGCTGCACCTGCAGTTGAGCGGCACCGCGTTCGTGATCACGACCGTGCGGTCGGGCGAGCCGTGCCCGGACGCGGTCACGGCGCTGTGGAAGGACGGCGCGTCGATGCGGCTGGACCTGGAGCCGCTCACCGCCGAGGCCACCGAGCAGCTCGTCGAGGCGGCGCTCGGCGGCCCGGTCGAGGCACGTACCCACGGGTGGGCGTGGACCTACAGCCGCGGCAACCCGCTCTACCTGCACCAGATCGTCTCGGGCTGGCTCGCCGAGGGCGCGTTCGTGCACTCGGGCGGGCTGTGGGCGCTGCACCGCCGGCCCGCGCCGAGCCAGCCGCTGCGCGAGCTGATCTCCGATCGCCTACGGGGCCTGGACGACGCCGAGCGGCTCGCGCTGGAGCTGCTCTCGCTGGGGGAGCCGCTCGGGCTCGCCGAGGTGCTGCGGCTGATGGACCCCGAGGCGCTGATCGCGCTCGAGACCCAGGGCCTGGTGACGGCGTCGATGGGTGAGTTCCGGCTCGCGCACCCGCTCTACGGCGAGGTGGTGCGCGCCGCGCTGCCGATCACGCTCGCGCGCTCCCTGCGGCTGAAGCTCGCGGAGGCCCTGGCCGAGCGGCCGAGCCTGACCGCCGACGACGCGCTGCGGATCGCGCGCTGGCAGCTCGACGCGGGCGCGCCGGTGGACCCGCTGCTCGCGCTCGCGGCGGCGCGCGCGGCGAGCCGCTCCGCCGACCCCGAGCTGGCCGCGGACCTCGCGCAGGTCGCGCGGGACGGCGGCGCGAGCGTCGAGGCCGCGCTCATCCTCGCCCGCGCACACGCGATCCAGAAGCGCTACGACGCGGCCGAGGCCGTGCTCGCGACGGTCGAGGGCGAGCTGGACGACCAGGACGACGCGTACGAGTACGTGCAGCAGCGCGCGACGGTGCTCTTCTGGGGCCTCGGCCGCGCGGCGGACGCGGTCGCGCTGGTCGAGACCGCGCGCGGCTGGTGGCCACGCCCGGAGTGGGAGGTCCGGCTCGCGCCGCTCCGGCTGCAGTTCGGAGCGCTCACGACCGCGCCGGGGACGATCGCGCCCGAGGCGGAGGCGATCCTGGCGTCGTCCGCGCTTGCGGCCGAGAGCCGCCACTGGCTGGAGCGCACGCTCGCCGCCGACCACCTGTACTCCGGCCGGGTGCGCGCGGCGCAGGCGCTGATCGACCCGCTGCGGCCCGCGCTGCCGCTGCGTGACGAGTACGACGCGCTCGCGCTCGCGACCTGGTCGATCGTCAACACCGTCTCCGGCTGCGGGCTGGCCGAGCTGGAGGAGATCGCCCAGGCGCAGTTCACGATCGCGGTGGCGGCCAACGACCACGCCGCCGCGGGCATGTGCGCGGTCACGGTCGGCGACGTCGCGCTCGTCGCCGGGCGGTACGCGGACGCGGCGCGCTGGCTGGCCGAGGCAGCCACCCACTTCGAGCGCCAGGACCCGTTCGGCAGCCTCGTCCCCGTGCGCGCGTTCCAGGTCGCGGCCGCGCTCGGCACGGGCGCCTTCGAGGCCGGCGTGGAGGCCGGTCAGCGGCTCGAGGCGACGGCCGCTTCGCTGCCGATCACGGAACCGCTGCTGCCGTACCTTGCGCTGGGGCAGGCGTGGGCGTTCGTCGCGCGCGGCGACGGGCTGCGCGCGCAGCGGCACCTGCTCGCGCACGCGGAGGCGCTGGACTGGATGCCGGCCTACGCCTGCCGGCTGCGCTACGAGGCGCTCCGGCTGGGCTCGCACGGCCGGGAGACCTGCGACGCGCTCGTGGCCGTGGCCGCGCGCTCGGACGGGCCGCTGTCCGCGGCGTTCGCGGCGCACGCGGCCGCGCTGGCGGCACGCGACGGGGCGCCGCTGATGCGGGCGGCGGAGCACCTGGCGGGGATGGGCGCGGACCGCTACGCCGCCGAGTGCGCCGCGCACGCCGCGGAGGCGTTCGCGTCCGCGGGGCGTCAGGACTCCGCGCAGCGGGCCGCGGCGCGCTGCCGCGAGCTGCAGGTCGCCGGGCACGGCGCGGCGCCGATCGTGATCACGGGCCTGGACGACATGCCCGCCCAGCTCACGCCCCGCGAGACACAGCTCGTCGGGCTCGCCTCACGCGGGCTCTCCAACGCGGAGATCGCGGAGCGGCTCGCGCTCTCGGTCCGCACGGTCGAGTCGCACATCTACCGCGCGATGCAGAAGCTCGGCGTCAGCGATCGTCGCGAGCTTCAGCAGTAGGCAGCCGCGACCACTCCGAGGCGTACTCGGCGCCGAAGACGAGGATCATCGACACGGCGTAGACGAAGATCAGGAGCGCCATCAGCGCACCGAGCGACCCGTAGAGCGCGCCGAAGTCCGCGAGGTGCTCGAAGTAGATCTCCAGCGCCCCGCGCGTGATGCTGATCAGCAGCGCCGCGACGACCGCGCCGGGCCAGATCTCCTTGGTCTTGGGGCGCGGGCTCGGGAGCACGCGGTAGAGGAACAGCACGACCGCGACGGTGAACGCGAACGGCAGCACGTCCCCGAGCAGGTCGAGTACCCAGCCCGCGTCGCCCAGCCAGTCGGCAGCCTCGCGCGTGGCGCTCAACGAGACGCTGAACACGAGCACGGTGGACGCGCCGAGCACGAGCGCGAGGTCCAGCGCCTTGCGGCGGATCAGCGGCGGGCGGGTGTGGATGTCCCACGCCTGGTTGATCGCGTGGCGCAGCGCGCCCATCACGCCGCTCGCCGCGACGATCAGCAGCAGCACGGACACCGGCCCGAGCCGGCCGGTGTTGTCGAGCGCGTCGCCGACGGTCGACTCCAGCCGCGCGCGGTCGGTGTCCTGCGAGAGCGGCACGTTCTCGAACACGGCGCGCACGACCCGCTCGCGGATCTCCCGGTCGTCGAAGAACAGCCCGAACCCACCGACGAGCAGCATCGAGAGCGGGACGAACGAGAGCACGGCGAAGAACGCGATCTGCGCGGCGTCCCGGTGGCCACGGTCGTCGACGAACTCGACCACGGCGCGCTTGAGCGTGATCCAGGCGCGGGCGGCGAGCGTCTTCATCGGCGGGCGTCTTACCCAACAGTTGTCGACTCAGTCCCCGCTCGTCTCAGCATCGTGACGCGCGCACCCGATGGGATGGAGGAATGAGCCTCAACATCAACGGCTCCAGCCTCGCCCCGGCGCGCTTCACGCCGCCCACCCCGCCCGCGGCGCAAGAGCTGACCGCGCGCGACATGGCTGCAGCCACACGCATCGGCCTCCAGGCCGTTCCCGTCCGCAACAACGACCCGGTCACCAACGCGGCGAAGCGCGAGAAACGCGGCGACACGGAGACCGAGAAGAAGGCGGCCGAGGACACGGACCGCCTCGACATGCTGCGCTCCATGGCGCTCCGCCGCGACATCGCGAACGTGCTCGCCGACCGAACCTAAAGGCCCAGGGCCTTTAGGTTGCGGCCGGCGGCGGTGGCTAGTTGTCGACGTTGACCGTGATCGTCTGCGTCGCGAGCGGCGTGAAGTAGCCGCTCCAGATCACCTCGACGGCGATCTCGTGGGTGCCGTCGGGGACCGTCGTCGTGTCCCATTGGGTCTCGTACGGCGCCCAGAAGGCCGCGCCGATCTCCTGCCCGTCGATGCGGAAGCGGACGAAGTCCACGGGCGAGCCGTTGACGGGCTGGCCGTCGCCGGTCGGCTGGGCGCTGAGCGTCACGGTGCCGCCGACCGTCGCGTTGTTGAGCGGCTGGGCGAGCGAGACGCCGACCGCGACGTTGTCGACCGTCCACTGGCACGGCGCGCTGACCGTCTCGTTGCCGGCGGCGTCACGCGCGATCGCGACCATCGTGTGCGGCCCGTCGGCGACGGTGCGCGTGTTCCACGGCACCAGCTCCGTCCCGCTGACGCCCTTGGTCACCGGGCCGTGGATCGTGGCGCCGTCGACCTTGACGGTGAGCGTGACGGGCCCGCGGTTGTCGCTGTAGGCGACCTGCGCGTAGCTGAAGCCCTGGATCGTGGCGCCGTTGCAGGCGTTCGGCAGCGACACGGTCGGTGCCGTGGTGTCGGGGGTGATCGTCGCCGTCACGGTGTTCGAGGCGGGGCCGGCGAGGCCGGCGGCGTCGACGGCGACGACCTTGTAGGTCGCGCTGCCGACCGGGCGGTCGATGTCGCGGTAGCTGGTCTCGGGCGTCTCGTCGTAGAGCGCGCCGTTGCGGTAGACGCGGTAGCTCGTGACGCCGACGTTGTCGGTCGCCGCGCCCCAGTTGAGCTGCACGTCGTCGCCCTCGACGGTCCGCGTGAGCGTGCCGGGCGCGCTGGGCGGCTGGGTGTCGACGATCGGCGCGGCCAGGTCCGCGGCGATCTCGGTCGCGGTCAGGGCGCGGTTGTAGACGCGCACCTCGTCGATGCGGCCCTTGAAGTACTCGCCCCAGACGGCGTTGCCGCCGATCCGCAGCGCGCCTGACGACGTCGTCAGGCCGGAGGTCGAGTTCTTGCTGGCGACCTGGGTGCCGTTGACGAACAGGCGCAGCTTCGCGCCGTCGTAGGACGCGGCCAGGTGGCTCCACGTGTCGAGCGGGAGCGCGGACGGGCCGCGCGACTCGACGCCGGCGCCCTCGGTCGACGGGCGGTTGGAGCTCGCGCCCGCGTACAGCGCGTAGGCCAGGCCGTTCGTGCGCTCCTTGAGCAGCACGGTCCGCCAGTCGTCGACGCGGGTCGGGCGGACCCACGCCTCGAGCGTCATCGCGCTCGTGAGGTCCAGTGAAGCGGCGTCGGGGATCGTGACCCGGTCATTGACGCCGTCGAAGGTCAGGGCCTTGCCGAAACGTCCGGACGCGGACCTTGTCGCGCCTGAGATGGAACCGCTGTTCCCGGTCCCGGAAGCGTCGGTCACCGCGGAGCCGCTCGCCTCCTCGAAGCCGAAGGCGCCCACGAGGCCGTTGGCGGCCAGGGCCGACGGGGCGGCGAGCAACATGGTGCAGGTGCACAGAGCGGTGATTGACGAAAGCCGGCGTCTTGCGTTCATGCACCGACCTAAACCGAGCGCGAGCGCGCCCGCCCTGGCCGATGGGCCAGGGCGGGCATCCGCTCGCTACCCGGCAGCGACCGGTCGAGCCAAATCGCTCTGGATCTCTGCCCCGGTGAGTGCCCGTTCGTACACGCGCACCTCGTCGATGAGGCCGCTGAACCACTCGCCCCAGATGCCGTTGCCGCCGATCTTCAACGGCCCGGCGGAGTTGAACAGGTTCCCGGTGACGGCCGCGCTCGCGACCTGGGTGCCGTTCACGTAGAGCCGCAGCGTGCTCTTGTCGTACGTTGCGGCGAGGTGCGTCCAGGCGTTCACGGGGATCGCCGTCGCGCTGTTCGCCTGGCGCTGGGTGCCCGCCGTGACCTCGGCCCAGGGACCGCCGTCGGCGGCCGCGTAGAGCGCGTAGGCGAGCTGGCCAGGCCGCTCCTTGAGCAGCACGGTGCGCCAGTCGCTGACCGCCGCGGGCTTCACCCACGCCTCCAGCGTCATGCCGGGCTGGAGGTCGAACGGGTTGGCGTCGGGGATCGTGATGAAGTCCCCGTTGCCGTCGAACGAGAACGCGCCGCCGAACTTGCCGCCGGCCGCGGGCACCGCGCCCGTCGCCGTGCCAGGGGCGGTGTCCATCGCGTACTCGGCGACGAGCCCGGTGGCCTGCGCGGGCGGATCGATCGTCACCGCCAGCTCGTCGGAGACCACGCTCACCTCACCCCCGCCGTTACGGGCGACGAGCGTGTAGCGGTGCGTCCCGGCCGGCCGGTCGAGGTCCAGGAACGTCGAGTTGGCGATCCCGATCAACGACCCGCCGCGATAGACGTCATAGACCAGCGCCCCGGAGGACGCCGGCGCGGCGTTCCAGGTGAGCCGGACGTCGTTGCCGTCGATGATCGTCGCGGCCAGGCCCGTCGGCTTGGGCACGACGTTGGCGACCGTGACCTGGCGCGTGCTCGTCGCGGATGCCGTCGTCGCCGTGCCGCGGTACGCCTTCGCCGTCAGGGTGTACGACCCGTTCGCGACCTGCGTCGTGTCCCACGTGCGCTGCCACGGCGACGAGGTCGCCGTGCCGAGCCCGCTCGCGCCGGTGAACTCGACCGACCCGACGAACTGGATCGGCTGGTTGTCCTCACGCGGCTGCGCGCTGACCACGACCTGCCCGCTCACGGTCGCCCCGTCCGCGGGGGCCGTGAACGGGATCGAGAGCACCGGGTTCTGCACGGAGAAGCTGCACGAGAACGGCGTCTCGTTGCCTGCCGTGTCCCGCGCGACGGCCGACAGCGTGTGCGTGCCGTTCGCCACCGTGCGCGAGTTCCAGTTGAACAGCGGCGAGCCGCCCCCGCTGCCCTCGTAGATCGTCGTGCCGTCGACCTTGATCGTCAGCGTCACGCCTCCGCTCTCGTCGGCGTACGTGGGACGGAACGTGATCGTGTTCTGCGCCGGGGTCGGGCTGCACGCGAGCCCGGAGAGCGTGGGCGGCGTGGTGTCGCCCGCGACGGTCACGTCCACCGTGGCGAAGTCACCGCCGAAGCGGCCGTTGCCGGCGTTGACCTGGTAGCGGTACGTGCCGGGTGCCCGGTTCGCGTCCGTGAACGTCGGGGTGAGCGTCGTGGTGGTGAGCATCACGCCGTCCCGGTACACGCGCCAATACGCGATGCCGTACCCCGAGGGCCACGGATCCCAGGTGAGCTTGACGTCGTCGCCGTTGACGACGGTCGCCGTCAGACCGGTCGGCGCCGGGATGCTGTTGTCGGCCACGAACGTGTTCGCGACCGTGACCGTGCCGCCGCCGACGAGATTGGCCGTCGCCCGGATCGTCAGCTGCTGGCGGGAGCCCATGACGCTCGTGTCCCATGGGGTCAGCGCGTACGGCGCGGTCGAGTCGGTGACCGGGCTCGCGCCGGGCCACGGTGGGGTGAGCTCCACGTCCTGCACCGGGCTGCCGTCCAGCCAACCGTCGTCCGGGAGCGGCTCGCCGTCTCCGAGGACCGTCGCGGTGTGGGTGACCATCCCGCGCACGGTCGAGCCCTCGGCGGGCGTGACCGTGATCGAGTAGTCCGGGTTGTAGGTGTTGTACTGGCAGCTCGCGCTGGCCTCGTTGCCGGCCGCGTCCCGCGCGATCGCCTTGATCGTGTGGACGCCGTCGGCGACGGTCTTCGTGTCCCACTGGTAGGTGGAGCCGGTGTGCAGCGGCGCGCCGTCGAGCTCGAAGCGCACCTGCGTGACCCCGACGTTGTCGGACGTCTGCGGCGCGAGCTCACGCGTCCCGAAGAGCCGCTTGGTACCGGTGCAGTCCCCGGGGAGGCTGACGGTCGGCGGCGTCGCGTCGGCGCCGACGGTCACGTCGATCGGCTCGGAGTGGAAGCCGCCGTAGTAGCCGTTGCCGGCGTTGACGGTGTAGCGGTACGTGCCGGGCGGCCGGTCCGTGTCCGTGAACGTCCTGCCCGAGACGTTGGAGCTGATCTGCCAGCCGTCGCGGTAGACCCGCCAGTACTGGATGCCGTACCCAGCCGGGGCGGCATCCCAGGTCAGCTTGACGTCGTTGTCGTCGACCACCGTCGCGGTGACCCCGGTGGGCGCCGGCGGCCGGGCGAGGGTGATCGTCGTGGTCGCCGTGACCGGGGCGCTCGGGGCCCAGGCGCTGTTGATGGTCGCGGTCACCGTCAACGGGAACGTCCCGGGCGTCAGCGGGACCATGCTCATAGTGAACGCGTACGGGGCCTCGGCGACCCGCCGGAGGGCGGCGCTGTTCAGGCGGAAGTCGACGTAGTCCACTGGCGTGCCGCCGCCGTACCAGCCGTCGGTGGGAAGCGGCTCGCCGTTGCCCCGCACCTCCGCTCGGAAGTCGACGTCGCCGTGCACCGTCGCGTTGGCCTCCGGGGCGATGATCGCGACGCTGATCGTGGGGTTGAACACCTTGTACTCGCAGGTGTCGTTGCCCTCGTTGCCGGCCGCGTCGCGTGCGATCGCCTTGATCGTGTGGACGCCGTCGGTGGCGGTGCGCGTGTTCCACCCGTAGGAGAGGCCGCCGCCGGAGTACGTGTGCAGCGGCTGCCCGTCGAGCTCCAGGCGCACCTGCGTGGTGCCGAACTCGTCGGAGACCAGCGGGGCGAGCTCGATCTGGTCGTGCGCGAGCTTCGTGCCCGTGCAGTCGCCGGGCAGCTCGACCGCCGGGGGCGTGATGTCCGCCGCGATCGTCGCCTCGGCGGTGCCGGCCGGGCTCGGGTTGCCCGCGGCGTCGACCGCGACGACGCGGTAGCTCGCCGTGCCGGCGGGCCGGTCGAAGTCCAGCCACTGGCGGGACAGGTTCGCGGCGCGCTGGGTGAGCAGCGTGTCGCCGCGGTAGACGTCGTAGCGGGCGACGCCGACGTTGTCGGTCCCGGCCGTCCACGTGAGCAGGACGTCGTTGCCGGTCTGCACCGCGGCGGTGAGCGCCGGCGCCGTGGGCGCTTCAGCGTCGACCGCGACCGGCGTGGTCATGTCGGTCGCCAACTCGCTCGCCGACAGCGCGCGGTTGTAGACGCGGACCTCGTCGATCAGGCCGGAGAAGAACTCACCCCAGACGTTGTTGCCGCCGAGGCGCAGGGCGCCGGTCGAGACGGTGATCGCCCCGGGGGCGGCGGCGCTGGAGACGGCGGTGCCGTTGACGTAGAGGCGCAGGTTGGCGCCGTCGTAGGTGGTGGCGAGGTGCGTCCAGGTGCCGGCCGGCAGGGCCGACGGGCCGCGCGTCTCGGCCATGCTGCCACGGCTGATCTCAGCACTCGGACGGCTGTTGTCCGTGCTCGAGTACAGCGCGTAGGCGAGCCCGCCGGCCCGCTCCTTGAGGATCGCCGTGCGCCAGTCGCTCGACGTCGTCGGCTTCACCCAGGCCTCGAGCGTCATGCCGGACGTGAGGTCCAGCGAGGCGGAGTCGGCGATGTCGACGCGATCGTTGATCCCGTCGAAGCTCAGGGCGGACCCATGGCGCCCGGCCGTCGAGCGCGTCGCGCCCGTGATGGTTCCCGGATTCGTCCCCGTGACGTCGGCCGCCGCGGCGCCGGACGTCTCCTCGAACCCATAGGCAGCTACCAGACCGCTGTTATCCGCTCGCGCTGTCGAAGCGCTGAACAGCATCAAAGTCGCGGCAAGGATCGCGACCAGTGAATGACCCTTGGACATGCGCCCGACGCTAAGGAGGTCTCCACTGCTTGTCTACGCGATCTTCAGCTAGCTGAACGAAAGGTGAGGGAGCACCGCGTGTGGCGTGATTGGCTAGAGGACACCCGTGCGCCGCTGCCTGACCACCCTGCTCCTCGCCGGCGCCCTGAGCGGATGCGCGTCCGGCGGCGACCGCGCCGCCGATCCGACCGCGCCGGCTGCCCACGTGTGGGTCGCCCAGGGCGACTGCGACACGACGCCCTCGCGCGCGCGTGTGATGACGACGCTCGCGGCCTCCGGCTCGGCGAAGGCGTGCTCGGTCGAGCAGGCGTGGGCCGTCGCCGAGGCGGGGGACACGATCCGCGTAGCCTGCGGCACCTACGGCTGGCAGGGCGCGTCGGGGCCCAAGCAGCGCGAGACCAAGGTGATCGGCGAGCCCGGCTGCGTGCGCTTCGTCGGCACGCACGAGTGCGAGCAGGTGTTCGGCGCAATCAGCGTCTTCTGCGTCCTGGATGCCGACCACCTCACGCTTGCCCGCGTC
This sequence comes from Solirubrobacter phytolaccae, assembly GCF_027587195.1. Classification (GTDB taxonomy): domain Bacteria; phylum Actinomycetota; class Thermoleophilia; order Solirubrobacterales; family Solirubrobacteraceae; genus Solirubrobacter; species Solirubrobacter phytolaccae. Next base: position 94,475 of record NZ_JAPDDP010000016.1, read on the forward strand.
ACGCTCGACAGCGAAGACGTGTCCGGGCTCTCGAGCTGCTTCCGCGTCCCGTCCGGCTCCACCGACGTCACCGTCAAGGACCTCAAGTGCCACGGCGATCAGCCGTTCGTCGCCGTCAACGCGCCCGGGTTCAAGTGGCTCGGCGGCGAGATCGGCGAGGACGACGACGGCCTCCCGCGCACCACCTGCTCCGAGGGCGGCGGCGAGCCGCTGTGGCTGTTCGACGAGGCGGACGGCGCCGTGATCGACGGCGTCGTCTTCCGCAAGCGGCTGATCCAGCAGACGCCGACCCCGGACCTCCCGGGCTGCGGCGAGAACGACGGGCTCCCGCACCTCGAGAGCATTCGGCTCGAGGACACCGACGACGTGACCGTCCGCAACAGCGTGTTCAAGCCCGGGTCCGACGCCGGCTCAGGGCACCTGTTCAGCAGCAAGGTCCCGGACCGCTTGACGCTGATCGGCAACACCTTCGGCCGGGTGCGCGGGTCTTATTCGATGCAGGTGCCGGCGGCCCCGGACAACTGGACGGTGCTGCGCAACACGTTCGCGCAGCCGCCGCTGGTCGGCAGCGCCGGCGGCCGCTGGGAGCACAACCGCGGCCTCGCACGCCCCTAGAACGCAACCTAAACGAAGTTAAAGGGGTCAGACCCCTTTAGGTTGCTTTAGGTTCAGCGCAGGGTGAAGGCGTGGGTGGCGCGGAGTGCGCCGCTCGTCGTGGTGAGCTTGAGCTTCACCGGCCGCTTGCGGGGCTTGGCCGGCTTGAGCGTGAGCGTGACGTTGCCCTTCGCGTCGGCGGTGAAGCGACCCTTGAGCGTCTTCAGCGCGCCCTTCTTGGTGGCCGTGATCGTGTAGGTGCCGGACAGGCGCGGGGTGGCCGTGAACCGCAAGGTGAAGCGGCCACGGCGGTCGAGCTTGACCGTCTTGGCCGTGCCCTTGAAGGCGATCGACGGCTTGGCGGCCGGGGTGGGCACGGGCGTGGCGACCGGCGGCACGGGCGTGGGGGTGGCCGCGGACGGCGCGGGTGTGGAGGACGGCTCGGGGGTCGGGGTCGGGGTCGCCGCGGGCGGGACCGTGATCGTGATCGCGTCCGACAGCGCGACCGCACCCGCGGTGGCGCCCGTGAGCGCCTGCACGCTCACACGCACGTCCCCGGCGGGGAGCGCGTCGAGCGCGGCCGAGCGGCCATCCGCACCCACGTCGGTCGAGCGGCCCGCCGCGCTGATCCGGTAGCCGGAGACGGTCGCTCCGCCGTTGGGCGCGTCCCACGTGACCGCAGCGCGGCCCGGGCCGTCGCCGCGGGCCTGCACGTTGCGCGGCGCGAGCGCGGCCGCCGGCGTCTGGGTGCCGCCGTTGCGGAACGTCGTCGCCGTGCGGGCCGCGCCCTGGTCGGGATCGCAGGCGTCGCCCTCGAAGTCGCCGTCGGCGTCGGCCTGCGCCGCGTTGGCGACGAGCGGGCAGTTGTCGCCGGCGTTGGTCACGCCGTCGCGGTCGATGTCGGCCTTGGGCCCGTCGAGCGGGTCGCCGTCGCAGCCGTCGGCCAGGCCGTCGCCGTCGAGGTCAGCGCCGGTCGCGCAGGTGGTCGTCGTGCCGATCAGCGCGGCGGTGAGGCCCACGCGCTCGTCACCGCTCCAGAGCGTGGCCAGGTGGTAGCCGGGCGCGGCCGTCGCCGGGATCCGGATCGCGATCCGCGCGTTGCCGTCGGCGTCCGTGCGGGCGCTGCCGACGACGGTCGCCAACGGCTCCAGCGTCACCCGCACGTCGGCGTTCGGCGGGCCTTCCGCGACCGTCAACGTCCCGGTGCCCGATGCGGCGTAGGCCGGCGCGTCGAGCGTCAGCCGGCCCAGCGGCGCCGTGCTCGCGGCAGGCGCGGCGGCGACCCGCTTCAGCGAGCCGGCCTCGTTCGGGTTCTGGCCGTACTTGGTGCCCCAGTACAGGTTCGCGAGGAACTCGAGGCGCGCGTGGCCGGCCTCATTGGGGTGGAAGGACTCGTTGCCCAGGATCCCGAGCTGGTCGTCGCCGAGCGTGAAGCCGTTGATGTAGGGATCGGCGGAGCAGATCGGATGGCCCGCGAACGCGCCGCTGGCGTCGAGCAGGTGCGAGGACCCGAGGTTCTGCGCGGCCACGCTGGCCACGGTGGCGTTCAGGCCGGGAAGGAACGAGTTGGCCAGCCACTCACGCTCGGCGAACGTCAGCGAGATGAACCCGGTGTCCGGGATGAGCGGGTGGATGAACGACTGCGGGATGCCGAGGACGTCGCCGAGGTAGAAGCGGATGTCGGTCTCCTGGAGCGCGATCCAGGGGCTCAGCGAGCTGCACGTGACGGTCGGCAGCGGGAGCAGCGGGTTCATGTAGTTGGCCTGGTAGACCTCGGCGTACGGCGCGAAGGCGCGCACGAGCTGCTCCGCGCCGGCGATCTTGCGGCCGACCTCGGTCAGCCCGCCGAGCATCGAGTTGCGCCAGGCGACCATCGCCGCGTCGATCACCGGGCTGGTGGGCAGCGCGGTCGCGCAGTCCAGCGCCGTGCACATCTTGATCACGTCGGCGAACCCGGCGTCGTTCCCGCCGATGGACATGAAGACGAGGTCGACGCTGCGCCAGTAGTCCTCGCTGAGCTTCTTCAGCTGCGGGCTCTTGTCGCCGGCCTGCGTGTCCCAGAGGAAGTTCTTGGTCACCGCGCCGCTGCAGGCCAGGAACGCGACCGCATCCCCGCTGGGCGCGGAGGAGTAGATCGGGTCCCAGAGCGTCGCGCCGAGCGAGGTCGCCACGCGCGCGGCCCACGAGTTGGTCGAGCGGTGGCAGAGGTTCCCGTCGTCCGCGTGGACGTCGGTGCTCGGCAGGTAGCTGTACGCGCCCTCGCCGGAGATGTACGAGTCGCCCATGATCGCCGCGCGGATCACGCCGTCGCAGTTGGTGTCGCCGCGCTTGCGCAGCGTGATCGTCCGGCCCTCGCCGACGGTGCCGGTGGCGTAGACCGCGCGCAGCGTCACGGTCTCGGTCGACGGCGAGACGGGCAGGGTGAAGGTCGCCGCCACGTCGTAGTCCGCGGTGACGGTGCGCTTGTAGGTGGCGCCCGCCCAGTCGACCTGCAGCTCGCTGATCGGCAGGTCGCGGTCGAAGCCGGTCACCCGCAGCGTCCCACCGTTCTGGCTGCAGAACTCCTGGTGGTTGTCGATCCCCAGGAGCGGCCCGCGGTCGCTGTTGTCCTCCACCTCGGCGACCTGATGGCGCAGCACGAGCCGCGTGCCCTTGACGGTGGAGACCGCGATCTCCTTGGCGTTGCCCGCGCGGACGAGCACCTGCTGCGTACCGGCGGGGACCGTCGTGCGCGTCGCGCCGCCCGGGTTCGCCGGATCGACGGTCTCCAGCGGCGTCGAGCCGAACTCCGTCGTGTCGTCGGGCGCGCCGAAGACCTGGTAGCCGTCGCCGGGCGCCGTCTCCCACCACAGCGCGATCCAGTCGCCGCGGCGCGAGGCCTCCAGCCGCGGGGTGTCCGCCGCGGCCTGCACGCGCGGGTGCGTCTTCAAGTCGGCGGGCACGGTCGACTGCTCGCCGGCGGCCAACGTCACGAAGGACTTCGAGAGGTCGACCGCCCCGTGCGCGTTGGGGACGATGATGAAGTCGTCGTCGGGGTCGGCGGCGGCGTCCGGGTACCACGTTGTGTTGGGGGCGATGCTCGCGGCCGTCCACGCGCGCCGCTGCTGGGGCTGCGCGACGAAGTTCTCCGCGCCCGCGGCCGGCACCTGCAGGCTCACGTTGGAGATCGGCACCGGCGAGACGTTGTGGATGCCGACGCGGACGTGGCCGGGGTGGCGCGCGCTGAGCTCCTCGTCGGCGTCGACGACGAGCTTCATCGCGGACGAGCCGTAGACGTGCAGCGGCTCGGTCAGCTTCGCGTCGAGCGAGACCGGCAGGCCGATCGGGTCCAGCGTGCCGAAGTAGCGGGCGTGCGGGAGGTAGTCGCCCTCGGCGTCGCCGCGGACGATCCAGCTCGTCTTCGCGTCCGAGCCGCCCTCGATGTCCGGCAGCGCGACGGTCGTCCGCTGCGGCGTCGCGGTCGGCGCGAGCGAGAGCCCCGCGGGGAGGTCGATCGAGGCGCTGCCCTGCTCGAGCGTGAACTCCGGCCCGGCGAGGTTCTGGACCACCATCGAGACCTGGAAGAACTCCTTCAGGAACCCGACGCGCGCCGGCAGGATCAGCCACTGCAGCAGCGGCACGCCGTTCTGGAAGCTCGGGTAGGCGTACGCGTAGCTGCCGCCGCCACCGCCCGTGCCGCCACCCCCGCCGCTGGAGACCAGGCAGCCGGTCTGGGCGCCGGCGCCACAGCCGTAGATGCCGTTCGCGGACAGGCTGCCCGACAGCGAGAGCGGCTGCCCGGCGACGAGGATCTGGGCCTCGAAGCTGTAGACCTGCTGGTTGCCCGGCGTGTTCGGATTGATGCCCGCGGCGACGATCTCCGCGTGCGTCATCGGGTGCGACTCGAGCGTCGCGCTGGCGACCTCGCCCTCCACGAGCGCGATGCTCGCGCTGCCGCCACCGCCGCTGACGGTCACCTCGGCCGTGCGCGGACGCATCCCGGGCGCCCACGCGTAGAGCGTCTGCGGACCGTCGGGGAGACCGGCGAGGCGCGCGCTGCCCTGCGCGTTGGTGGTGGCGGAGATCCGGCGGCCGTCGGCGAGGATCGCGAGCACGTCGGCCCCGGCGATCGGGTTCCCCTTGTTGACGACGCGCGCGGTCACGGCGGGCGCCTGCGGGAGCACCGTCACCTTCGCGGTCGCCGCGGCGCTCTGAGTGCCGCTGCCGATCTCGAGCGTCGCGGTGTGCGCGCCGGCCGTGGCGAACGTGTGGCGGACGACCGCGCCGTCGGCGGCGGTGCCGTCGCTGAAGGTCCAGCGGTAGCGCTCGATCCCGACCGTCGGGCGGGAGGCACTCGCGTCGAACGTGAGCGACGTGCCGGCCTCGACGATACGATCGCCCCCGGCATCCGCCTTCAGCGGCTCGGCCAGGCGCGTGGCGATGGTCGTGGACGCGGTCGCCTCGGTCGTGCCGTCGCTGACCGTCAGCTTGACGGTGTGCGTGCCGGCGGTCGCGTACACGTGCGCGACCGGTGAGACCGGGAGCACGCCGTCGACCCAGCCGCCGTCGCCGAACTCGAGGTGGAAGGTGAGCGGGTCGCCGTCCGGGTCCGTGCCGGCGACGGCGGCACGCACGGCCAGCGGCAGCGCGCCGTCGGTCTTGTCCAGCGTCAGGGTCGGCGTCGCGGGCGCGCGGTTGGCGACGGTGAACGCCCGTGCGGTCCTGCCCACGTTGCCGGCGCTGTCGGCCTGGACGACCTCGACCGTCAGGTCGCCCACCGGCAGCGCCACCCCGACGTCCCACGACCAGGCACCGCCGACGCCGTCGACGTCGCGGACCAGCAGGAGCTCCGTGCCCTTGTAGATGCGGACGGAAGCGCTCTCGAGGTCGCCGGGTTCGGTGCCGAGGCGGCCGCGCAGCTTCGGGCGGGTCGTCGTGGTGGCGCCCGCGGCGGGGGCGTCGACCACGGGGCTCGGAGCGGTCTTGTCGTTCGGGTACGGCAGGCCGGACGCGGCGAAGTGCGCGGCGACCTGAGCGGCGCTGAGCGCGCGCGGGTAGATCGCGAGGTCGTCGAAGGCGGCGACGCCGTACGGCGGGACCTCGCCGGCGGTGAGGATGCCGTCCTCGGGCGTCTCGATCGTGCCTGGGGCGGACGCGACGGCCTCGCCGTCGAGGAACAGCGTGAGCGTGCCCGCGGCCGCGCTGATGGCGACGTGGTGCCACTTGCTGTCGGTGATGCGGCGGTCGTCGTCGGCCGGCAGCTCGAGGCGGGCATCGCCGACGACGAGCGCCCGGTCCTCGATGCTCACGTCCCCCGTGCTCTGCCCGACGATCGTCCCGCCCGCGCGATCGGCCCAGATGAAGGCCTCGATCGTGCGCTCGGCGGTGGGGAGGTCGGCGAGGTCCCACGCGCGCAGCAGGTAGAACCGGTACCAGGGCGAGGTCGCGGTGATGCCGCGGTCGGCGTCGCCGGTGACCGCGCCCGCCACGGTGCGCTGCAGCGTGGGGCGCTCGAACGTGGCGACCCGGTCGTGCCCCGAGGCGTCGGCGGCGATGGTCCCGCTCTGCTCGCCGAGGCGCCAGTACAGCGCCGGGGCGTCACCGGTGACGGCGCCGGCGTAGGTGGTCGCCTTCCCGGTGACGGTGCCCGCGACCGTGGCGTCCCCGGAGCCGTAGCCGTTGACCGCGCGCAGCTTGAACGTGTAGGTGCCCGCCGGGAGCCCGGCGAGCGTGACCGTCGTGACGCCGCCGGCCGTCGCCTGGGCGCCGCGCAGCGTCGTGCCCTGCCAGGCCTCGGCCACGTAGCGGTCGACCACGTTGGTGCCGGAAGCGGGGGCGCCGGCGGGCGCGGTCCAGGTGAGCGTGACGGCGTTGGCGGCGACGGTCGCCCGCAGCGCGCTCACGCTCTTCACGCCGTTGCCGGAGGCCGCGAAGTGGGCGGCGATGGTGGCCGCGGGGAGCGCGCGCGGGTACACGGCGAGCTCGTCGAAGCCGGTGGGCGCCTCGTCCGACGAGTTCCCGGCGGTGAGCGAGCCGGTGTCGTCGGTGGCGAGGGTCGCGGGGGCGGCGCCGATGCGGGCACCGTCGACGTAGCCCGTCACGGTGCCGTCGGCGTAGGTGACCGCGATGTGGTGCCAGACGTCGTCGGTGAGCTTGCGCCCGGCGTCGAGGCGCTGCCCGGCGACGAGCAGCGCGCGCGCTTCGACCACGACGCTGAAGTCGCCGTAGCCGATCAGCTTCGCGCCGGGAGCGGCGGTCATGACCCAGCCTTCGACGGTGCGGTCGCCCGTGGGTAGGCCGGCGGCGGAAGGGGCGGTCACGAGGTCGCGCTCGTTCCACGCGTACGGCTCATAGAGCGCGCGGTCGGCGTCGCCGCCGATCGCGCCGGCGCGGGAGGCCCAGCTGCTGTCCTCGGTGTAGTCGCCGGCGCGCCCGTGACCCGAGGCGTCGGCGGCGACCTTGCCGGCGCTCTCGCCGAAGCGCCAGTACAGCGCGGGCTGCTCGGTGGCGACCAGCGAGGCGTAGGTGGTGGCCGCCCCGGTGACGTCCACGTCGATCGAGGCCGGGGCGCTCTCGCCGTAGCCGTTGACGGCGCGGATCGTGACGTGGGTCGTGCCCGCGGGCAGGCCGGTGAGGGTGACCTCGGTCTTGGTGCCGGCGACGGCCTGGGCCGCGCCGGGCGCTTCGACCAGGTAGTGATCGACGGGGTCGGTGCCGGAGGGAGCGGTGGCGCTGTCCGGGGCCGCCCACTTCAGCGTCGCCGTGTTCGCCCCGGGAGTCACGGTGAGGTCGGCGGGTGTGGCCGGCTTGACGTTGCCGGACGCGGCGAAGTGCGCCGCGATCGTGGCCGCGTCCAGCACGTGCGGGTAGACGGCGAGCTCGTCGTAGCTGACCGCGGCCCCCGACGGGCTGAAGGCCGCGCGGAGGTCGCCGGTCGTCTGCGTGTCGAGCGTCGCGGTGCCCTCGCCGAGCTTGGCGCCGTCGAGGAAGGCCTCCACCGTGCCCGCGGTGTACGTCACGGCGACGTGGTGCCAGTGGTTGTCCGTCAGCCGGCGCCGGTCCCCCGCGGGCAGGCCGATGCGGGTGCCGGCGACGAGCACGGCCCGGTCCTCGACCTCGACGCTGAAGTCGCCGTAGCTGAGCACACGGGCGCCGGGGGCGTCGGTCTTCACCCACGCCTCGACGGTGCGGTCCTCGGTCGGCAGGCCCTCCGCGATGGGCGCCCGCAGCAGGTCGTGGCCGGCGTTCCAGTTCGTCGAGGCGCTGAGCGAGCGGTCCTCGTCCCCGACGATCGCGCCGGAGCCCGGCCAGACGTCCTCGACGGCGTAGGCGAGGTGATCGTGGCCGGAGACGTCGCGGACGAGCGGGCTCTCGTAGTCGCCCAGCCGCCAGTACAGCGCGGGCGCGTCCGCGAGCAGGCGCGAGGCGTACGTGTCCGCAGTGCCCGTCTCCACGTCGGCCTCGACCGTCGTCGCCGGGCTCTCGCCGAACGCGTTGCGGGCGCGCAGGCTCAGCACGTAGTGGCCCGGCGGCAGGCTGGTCAGCTGGATGCCGAGGCTGGGCCCCTCGTAGGCGCGGATCGCGCGCGTGGCCTTCAGCACGCCGTCCCGGTGCGCCTCGACCCAGAAGTCCTCGATGAAGCGCTGCCCGTCGGGCGCGACACCCTCCGGGATCGTCCAGCCGAGGCTGACGAGGTTGGCGTCGACCGACGTGCCGAGGAGCGCGGGCGCGGGCGGGACGGCGTTGCCGGAGGCGGCGAAGTGCGCGGCGATCGTGGCCGGGGCCAGCGCCCGGGGGTAGACGGCGAGCTCGTCGAGGCGCAGCCGGGTCTCGTCGGGCACGCGCCCGGCGCGCAGCGCGCCCTCCGTCGTCGTCGCGAGCGTCTTGGCGACGGTGCCGAACAGCACGCCGTCGACGTAGGCCGTGATCGTGCCGGCGTCGTAGGTGACCGCGACCGCGTGCCAGCGGTCGTCGGTCAGGCGCCGGTGGTCGCTCGCGGGCAACGCGATGCGCTCGCCGGAGACGACGATCGCGCGCTCCTCGACCTGGATGTCGAAGTCGCCGTACTCGACGAGGGTGGTGCCGGGTGTGTCGGTCGCCACCCAGGCCTCGACCGTGCGCGCGCCGGTCGGCAGGCCGGTGGCGGACGGCGCCCACACGAGTTCGCCGCCGAAGTTGCGCCCGGAGGAGAGCGCCCCGTCGCGGTGGTCGTTGGCCAGCGCGCCCGACGCGTTGCCCTTGCTGCCGTAGCGGGCGACGAAACCGTGGCCGGACCAGTCGCTGACCCGCCCGCCGGACTCCGAGAAGCGCCAGTACAGCGCGGGTGCATCGGCCGCGACCGCGGTCGGGTAGGTGGCCTGCTCGCCGCTGACGTCGACCGTCGTCGTGGCGTCCGGGCTCTCGCCGAACCCGCCGGCGGCGCGGACCGTCACCCGGGTCGTCCCGGCGGGCACGCCGGTGAGCTCGGCGGCGAACGCGCCTTCAGGGCGTGCGGTCCGGGACGTACGCACGGTCGGGGACGACTCGGTCACCGGGTTGGCATCGATCGTCTGCGCGGCGCGCAGCACGTCGCCCTGCCACGCCTCGACGATGTAGTCGTCGACCAGCGGCTGGTTGACCGGGTGCGCGCCTTCCGAGGGGTCCCACTCGACGCGCACGCGGTTGGGCTCGGGCGCGGTGGCCGCGAGCGCCACGACCGCGGACGGGCGGACGTTGCCCGAAGCGGCGAAGTGGGCGGCGACGGTGGCGGCGTCGAGCGCGCGCGGGTAGACGGCCAGCTCGTCGAAGCTCGCGCCCGCGCCGGCGGGAACGCCCGCGGCGTGGAAGGCGCCGGTCGTCTCGGTGGCGAGCTGGACCGGCTGCGGCGTGCCGAGCGGCGCGCCGTCCAGATAGGCGGTCAGCGTGTCGGCGGCGTACGTGACGACCACCTGGTGCCAGCGCGAGTCGGTCAGGAACCGGTTCTCGTGGGCGCCGAGGCTGAAGCGCCGGCCGGCGGCGACGAGCGCCCGGTCCTCCACCTCCACGGTGAAGTCGCCGTAGCCGATGACCCGCGTGCCCGGCGCGCTCGCGGTGACCCACGCCTCGACGGTGCGGTCACCGGCGGGCAGCCCGGCGGCAGGACCCGTCAGCAGGTCGACCGTCGTCTCCTCGCTCCAGCCGTCGACCGCGTGGTCCTCGTCGGACGCGAGGGCGCCCACGCGCGAGTGGTTCTCGACGTCGCCCGAGTAGGTCGCGGTACGACCGTTGCCCGAGGCGTCGGCGGCGCTGGTGCCCGCGCGCTCCCCAAGTCGCCAGTACGCGGCGGGCGCGTCGGCGAGCACGGTCTCGGCGTAGGAGCCGAACGGGTCGGCGAAGGTCGCACCCTGGGCCGACGGGGCCGCCTGGAACGCGATCAGCGCAGCCAACGTCCCCACAGCCATCCGTAGCCGTCCGACCAACATCGAGGCGCCGGACCCTACCGGCACCCCGAGGCTTTGTCCGACTTTTGGACCAATGGTGGGGGGTGGACGCGCCGAACTCCCGGAAACACCGAGGGCCCGCGCGATGGCGGGCCCTCGGGAACAGCTGGTGGAGCGCCTCGACTACTTGATGAAGAGGATCTCCGAGTACTTCGGGAGCGGCCAGAGGTCGTCCGGGACGATCTTCTCGAGCTTGTCGGCGACCTCGCGGACCGCGTTCATGGCCGGGAGGACGGTGCCCTGGACGTACTTGGCCTCCTCGAGGCCCTCGCCGCCTTCGGGGTGGTCGCGGTTGGCGGTCTCGAGCGCGAAGATCGCGTCGATGAACGCGTCGACGAGGCTGGAGGTCTCGGCGACGAGCTTCTCGACGCCGACCTCCTTGAGGGTCCCGAGCCAGCGGACGGCGGCCGGGAGGAGCGACGTGCGCGCGATCGCGGCGGCGGTCTCGCCCTCGATGTTGATCGTCGTCACGTACTGCTCGACGGCGACCTCGAAGCGGGCCTCGAGCTCACGCTCGGAGAGCACGTTGTACTTGGAGAACACCGAGACGGTGCTCTCCTCGACGAGCCACGGCAGCGCGTCGGGGGACTGGCGCAGGTTGATGAGGCCACGGGCCTCGGCCTCGGCGTGCCAGTCGTCGGAGTAGCCGTCGCCGGAGAAGACGATGCGCTTGTTGTCGCTCCACGTCTGCTTGACGATCGCGAGCACGGCCTCCTCGATCGAGGTGCCGCCCGAGGTGGCCTCCTCGAGGAGGTCGGCGAGCTGGTCGATGGCCTGCGCGGCGATCGTGTTGAGGATCGTGTTCGGCATGCCGAGCGACATCGACGAGCCGAGCGCGCGGAACTCGAACTTGTTGCCGGTGAAGGCGAACGGCGAGGTGCGGTTGCGGTCGCCGCCGTGCAGCGGCAGGCGCGGCAGCACCGAGGCGCCCATCTCGAGGTAGGCCTGCGGCGTGGCGGCGTCGCCCGAGCCGCTCTCGATCGCACCGAAGGCCTTCTCCAGCTCGGCGCCGAGGAAGATCGAGATGATCGCCGGGGGCGCCTCGTTGGCGCCCAGGCGGTGATCCTGGCCGGCGTTGGCGACCGACGCGCGCAGCAGCGCCTGGTGCGCGTTGACGGCCTTCAGCACGGCGCTGCAGAAGAACAGGAACAGCAGGTTCTCGTGCGGCGTGTCGCCCGGATCGAGCAGGTTGATGCCCGTGTCCGTGCCCATCGACCAGTTGTTGTGCTTGCCCGAGCCGTTGATGCCGGCGAACGGCTTCTCGTGCAGCAGGCAGACGAGGCCGTAGCGGCGGGCGACGTTCTGCAGCACCTGCATGGTGATCTGCTGGTGGTCGGCGCCGATGTTCGAGTTCTCGAAGATCGGGGCGACCTCGTACTGCGCCGGGGCGACCTCGTTGTGGCGGGTCTTGATCGGCACGCCGAGCTTCGCCAGCTCCTGCTCGACCTCGAGCATGTAGGCGAGCACGCGCTCCGGGATCGAGCCGAAGTAGTGGTCGTCGAGCTCCTGGCCCTTCGGCGGCTTGGCGCCGAACAGCGTGCGGCCCGTCGTCAGCAGGTCGGGGCGCTCGAAGTAGTACTGCTCGTCGATCAGGAAGTACTCCTGCTCGGCGCCGACCGTCGTGAAGACGTGCTCGGCGGTCTCCCCGAGCAGGCCGAGGGCGCGGATGGCGCTGCGCGAGAGCGCGTCCATCGAGCGCAGCAGCGGGATCTTGTTGTCCAGCGCCTCACCGCTCCACGAGGTGAAGGCGGTCGGGATGCAGAGCAGCGCGCCGTTCGGGTTCTCGAGGATGAACGCGGGCGAGGACGGGTCCCAGGCGGTGTAGCCGCGGGCCTCGAACGTCGAGCGGATGCCGCCGGACGGGAACGAGGACGCGTCCGGCTCGCCCTGGATGAGCTCCTTGCCGGAGAACTCGGCGATCGCGTTGCCGTCGCCGGTCGGGCCGTAGAACGAGTCGTGCTTCTCGGCGGTGGAGCCGGTCAGCGGCTGGAACCAGTGCGTGTAGTGCGTCGCGCCGCGCTCCATCGCCCACTCGCGCATGGCCGAGGCCACGGCGTCGGCGAGCGCCGGCTCGAGCGGGTTGCCCTTGGCGACCGTCGCCTCGAGCTGGCGGAAGACCGCCTTCGGCAGCCGCTGGCGCTGGACGGCGATCGAGAAGACGTTCGCTCCGTAGACGTTGGCGCTGGGCTGGGTCAGGTCCGCCTGGCCGAGAGCGCCGCCGTTCGGGCTCCACTGAGCGGCGGCGACGTTTGGCGTGCGGGAATGGGTCGGCATGTCGGGCGTGGTCCTCCTCAGGATCGAGACAGCGGCTCTTAACCTAGGCGCACGCGAGGCATGACTCTTTGTCCACGTGTCCAAATCGAGCTGTGCCCGCTTCGCCTCACGCCATAGACTCGCGGCCGATGCGGCGACCTTGGGGGTTGCGATTCCGCGTGCTGGCCGCGGCGGGAACGATCGCGGTGGTCGCCGCGGTCACCTTCGGCCTGCTCCTGAACGCGCTGCTCGCGCAGAACCGCGCGGCGGCTCCCGCGCGCGCCGTGACGGAGGCGCGCAACGCGATCGGCGACGTGCAGCGGCTCTCTCAGGACCTCGAGACCGGGGCGCGCGGCTACCTGCTCACCCAGGAGGAGACGTTCCTGGACCCCTACGACGCCGCGCGGCGTGAGCTGCCGGCCGTGCTGCGCCGGCTCGCGGCGGTCCGGGCGACGGGCGCGCAGCGCAGGCGGATCGACCAGCTGCGCGGCCAGCTGGACGCGTACACGGCGTTCCTCGCGGACGTGGTCGCGCGCGGGGACAACAGCGCGCCCACGGCGGTCGACGGCCGGCAGCGCTTCGACGCGGTCCGCAAGAGCCTCGCCGACCTCGACGCCGCCGAGCGTGAGGAGCTGCTGCGCCGCCGCGCGCAGAGCGCCGACCTGCGCGAGCGCTCGATCATCACCGCCAGCATCGGCTTCGCGGTCCTGCTGGGGCTGATCGGCCTGATCTCCTACGGCGCGGTGCGCGCGGTCGTGATCCCCGTCGGCCGCCTGCAGCGGTTCGCGCGCGCCCTCGGCGCCCGCCGCTACGGCGCGCGCTGCCGGAGTCCGGCCCGCCCGAGACCGTCGAGCTCGCGCAGGCCTTCAACGCCACGGCCGTGAGCCTGGAGGCGGCGGAGTCCGAGCTGCGCCGGATCGGCGAGCGTCACCTGGCCGAGCTGGACGCCGTGTTCCGCGAGGCGCCGCTCGGGCTCGCGTTCGTCGACCGCGAGCTGCGCTACCTGCGCGTCAACGACGCGCTCGCCCGGATGAACCGCCGGCCCGCGGCCGAGCACATCGGCGAGCGCGTCTCGCACCCGGACGCGGTCGCCGCGCTCGAGCGCGTCCTCGCCACCGGGAGGCCGGTGCTGGACGTGGAGGTGGCCGTCGAGGGACGGCGCTTCGAGGCCAGCTACTTCCCGGTCCGGGCGGGTGGCGACGATCCGGTGGCGGTCGGCGCCGCGGTGTCGGACATCGAGGCCCGCCGGCGTGCCGAGGAGGCCCGCGAGCGTCTGCAGCACGCCACCGCCGCGCTCGCCGCCACCGTCACCGTCGACGACGTCGGCCAGGCGACCGCCAACGAGGCCCGCCGGGCGAGCGAGGCGGCGAGCGCCGCCGTGATGCTGCTGGACGGCGAGCAGCTCGCGCTGCTGCGCCACCGCGGCCTGTCCGCGGCCGACGAGGTCCGGTGGGCGACCGTGCAACTGCACGCGCGGCTGCCGGTGACGGAGGCCGTGACGCTCGGCAAGCCCGTCTACGCGGGCGGGCGCCACGACATCGAGCGGCGCTGGCCGCAGCTCGACGACGACGCCCCGCAGGCGCTCGCGGTGCTGCCGCTCACGGATGCCTCGGGCGTCGTGATGGCGGTGATCGGGCTGGCGTTCGACCGCCCGATGCGGTTCGACACCGGCGAACGCGCGCTGCTGGAGGCGCTCGCCACGCAGTGCGCCGTCGCGCTCGCCCGCGCGCAGCTCTACGAGCGCGAGCACACGGTCGCGCAGACGCTCCAGGCGTCGCTGCTGCCGCGCGAGGTGCCGAAGATCCCCGGGCTCGACCTCGACGCGCGCCTGAACGCCGGGGCGCCCGGGATCGAGGTCGGCGGCGACTTCTACGACGCGTTCGCGATCGCGAAGGGCACGTGGGGGATCGCGATCGGCGATGTGTGCGGCAAGGGCGTCGACGCCGCCGCGCTGACCGCGCTCGCGCGCCACACCGTGCGCGCCGCGGCCGCGCAGGGGCTCGCGCCGAGCGCCGTGCTGACCGCGCTCAACGGCGCCGTGCTCGCCGAGGGGCGCCCGGGGCAGTTCCTGACCGCGATCTTCGCGCGCGTGACGGCGCGCGAGGGCGGGGGCTTCACCTTGACCGTCGCGTGCGGCGGGCACCCGCCGCCGGTCGTGCTGTCCGCGTCCGGGGCGACGAAGCCGCTCGACGTCAAGGGCACGCTGCTCGGCGTGCTCGACGACCCGCACGTGCAGGACGTGCAGCTCGACCTCGAGCGCGGCGACACCTTCCTGCTCTACACGGACGGCCTGACCGAGGCGGGCGCACCGGCGGTGACGTTGAGCACAGAAGAGGTCGCGGACCTGCTGCGCGCCGTCCGTACGCCCACCGCGGCCGAGACCGCCGAGCACTGCCTGGAGGCCGCGGTTCGCGCCGGGGGCGGGGTCGCGCGCGATGACGTCGCCGTCCTCGTTGGACAGGTCGTATAGATGGCTATCGACCGTCGGGAGAAGTGCGGCGAACGAATCTTCGACACGGGGACAATGTCGGTTTAGGGCTCAGCGCGGAGACTGCTCGTCGATGCTGTTCCACAGAGGAGGATCGATGCGTAGTACCCGTTGGGCGACCGGTATGGGGGCCGGGCTGCTCGCACTACTGGCCGTGCCCGCGGTAGCGATGGCAGACGGCATGACGCAGGGCCTGGCCGGCGACGGCAAGCTGCCGATCGAAGTCGGCATCAACTCGATCTGGGTGATGGTTGCGGCCGTCCTCGTGATGTTCATGCAGGCGGGCTTCGCCTTCCTGGAGATCGGGTTCTCCCGCGGCAAGAACGCGGGCACGATCATCGCGAAGATCCTGGTGAACTTCTCGATCGCCGCGATCTGCTTCTGGGCCGTTGGTTTCGCCTTCGCGTTCGGTGACGGAGGGTCACTGATCGGCACGAGCGGCTTCTTCGTGGCCGGCGAGAACGCCAGCGCCTCGTTCCCGCTCATCAACGTGGCCGAAGGCACGGTCACGGTCGAGACGCTGTTCTTCTTCCAGTTCGTCTTCTGCGCCGTGTCGCTGGCGATCGTCTGGGGCACCACGCTCGAGCGCGTCAAGTTCGGCGTGTACGTGATCTACGCGATCGTGTTCTCGTCGCTCATCTACCCGATCGGCGCGCACTGGATCTGGGGCGGCGGCTGGGTCGCCGAGCAGTTCAACATCCAGGACTTCGCGGGCTCCACGGTGGTCCACCTGATCGGTGCGACCGGCGGCCTCGCGGTGCTGCTCCTGCTCGGCGCTCGCCGTGGCAAGTACGGCAACGACGGCAAGCCGCGCGCCATCCCGGGCCACAGCATGCCGCTGTTCGGCCTCGGCGTGCTGATCCTGTGGCTCGGCTGGTTCGGCTTCAACCCGGGCTCGACCCTGGGCGCGCTGGACGGTCGGTTCCCGGAGATCGCCGCGGTCACGAACCTCGCCGCCGCCGGTGGCGTGCTCGCCGCGGTCGCGATCATGTGGCTGAAGGTCAAGAAGATCGACATCGGCATGGCCGGCAACGGCGCGATCGGCGGCCTGGTCGCCATCACCGCCCCGTCGGGCTTCGTGGAGCTGTGGGCGGCGCCGATCATCGGCCTCGTGGCTGGCGGCATCGTGGTCTACGGCATCCTCGCGATCGACAAGTGGATCGACGACCCGGTGGGCGCGCTCTCCGCGCACGGCCTGGCCGGCATCTGGGGCACGCTCGCCTGCGGTCTGTTCACCTCCCCGCGCCTCGCGGCGGTCGGTGACCCGGGCCTGTTCTACTCGGGCGACCCGGGCCAGCTGTTCAACCAGGCGGTCGGTGTCGTCGTCGCCTTCGTCTTCGTCTTCTCGGCCTCCTTCGTCACCTTCTGGCTGATCAAGAAGACCTACGGCCTCCGCGTTACGGCCGAGGAAGAGGAAGCGGGTCTGGACATTTCGGAGCACGGCATGTACGGGTATCCGGAGCAGTTCATCCCGGCCCCGGAGCTCGTGGGTTACTCGCCGGCCGCTTCGCCGGCGGGCGCCGCGTCTCCGAAGGCCACGACCCGTGAGGTTCCCGCGTGAAAAAGATCGAGGCGTACATCCGACATGAGGCGTTCGAGCCGATCCGGCTCGAGCTCCTCGAGCTCGGGTTCCCGTCCCTGACGATCTCGGAAGTGAAGGGCTCCGGGCGTCAGAAGGGCATCACCGAGCGCTACCGCGGTGCGGAGCTGACCAACTGGCTGCGGCCGAAGGTCAAGCTCGAGTGCGTCGTGGCCAGCGGCGACGTCCAGACGGTCGTCGACGCGATCCTCAAGCACGCTCGCACCGGCTCGATCGGCGACGGCAAGGTGTTCGTCCTGCCCGTCGAGGAGGCCTACCGGATTCGCACTGGCGAGTCCGGCGAAGAGACCCTGCAGGCCCACCCGGGCGTCGCGCAGCCGGCGTCCTAGCGGGCGCTGATCTAAGAGACGGCGGACTTGCGCGGGGCGGCTCCAGAGCCGCCCCGCGTGCGAAGGAGGCGTATTGAACGTGGCGATGGAGGCCCCCAACGAAGATCGCGGGGCCACCGTGATGGAGCGGGTCAGGGCGATCCACCTGCGCATGGTTGACGCCGTGCTCAGCGGTGACGGTCTCGAGGGTGTCGCGACGCTTGCGGCCGGCGAGACCGGCGGCGTGGTGGCGATCGTGGTCCCGCGCCTTGGTGCGGCGGCCGCGTCGGGTCCGGTGGCCGAGCTGCCGGCGCTACGGCGGTACGTGGGTGAGCGGGCGCGCAACCGTGCGGCGGCCGTGCCACCCGGGATCCTGGCCGAAGTGCCGATCGTCTCCGGTGACGAGCAGCTCGGCGCGGTCCTGCTGCTCGGCGAGGAGGCCCCCGCGCCCGAGGCGATGGAGTTCCTGCACGTCGCGGCGGTGGCCTGCCTGACGGAGGTCGCGGTCGAAGAGGCCCGGCTGGAGGTCGAGCAGAACCTGCGCGGGTCCTTCCTGGAGGAGCTGCGCGGACGCGACGACATCGAACCCGACGAGGTGCTGCGGCGGGCAGCGCGTCTGGGCTGTGATCTTTCCAAGGGCGCAGTCGCCCTGTGCGCGGAGCTGTCCTCGGACCGCCCGCGGCACGTCGTGGCCACGATCGCCGGGGAGCATCCCGGCGCGCTGGCCCAGCACATGGACGGCGGTGGCGGTTCCGGCCGCGTCTATGCGCTCCTGCCGGCGGTCGGCGGCGCGGACGCGTCGGCGACGTTGGCGGCGGCACGCCGCCTGGCGGCGCGGTTGCAGCGCCACGGCACGGTCGGCGTGTCGTCGTTCTACGCGGACGTGGCGGACCTGGGGCGCGCGATCCAGGAAGCGGAGCTCGTGCTCGACGTGCTCCGCCGCTCGGACGTCCCGATCGACGAGGACATCGGCACCGGCACCTACCGGCTGCTGTTCCGCGTGCTTGCCTCGCACCCCGAAGAGGTGCGGTCGTTCTACGAGGACACCGTCGCGCCGCTGGTCGCCTACGACGGCCAGTACTCGACGGACCTGGTGGGCACGTTGTCGGCCTACCTGGAGCGCAACTGCAACATGAACGCGACCGCTTCGGCGATCTACGCGCACCGGCACACGGTGGCCTACCGCCTGGAGCGGGTGAAGGAGCTGACGGGGCTGGACCCGCTGCTGTCCGAGGACCGCGAGCGGCTGGGCCTGGGCCTGAAGGCCTACCGCATCATCGCTCCTCGTCTGCACCGCTAGCGAGGGCCGGTTTCGCAGGGGGTGCCGCAATCTCGTCACGCCCCTAGTGACGAGATTGCTGCACCCCCTCGATCACGCCGTTCGAGGGGAGTGCAGCAACTGACCGCCGACAGGTGGCGCCCAATTGCGGCACCCCCTCCACGAACGGTCACGGTTGGTCCTTCGTGATCGAGTCGAGGTGAACGCCTGAGCGTTCACTCAGTGAGGGGAACCCTCCTCACCTGCCCACACCACGCCCGCCGCGAAGGGTCAAGCAATTCCTGACGACCGCGTCGAAAACCTCGGCGTCCCGGGCATGAATTGCTTGACGCGGCGCCCGTGGGTGTGGTCAGCCGTTGCCGTTACCCACGCTGCCCGCAACACCACGCGCCATCCTGGGTTCTAATGCCCGTGACTGGATGGATGGCGGCCGCGGCCGCGACGCTTGCCCTTGCCGCGCCCGCGACGATCGAGGGCACGGATCTCACGGACTTCCTGAAGGGCACGCCGGCCGCCGATCAGGTGCTTGCCAAGGGCGGGGACGACATCGTCTTCGGGCTCGGGGACGACGATCGGATCGACGGCGGGCCGGGGCGGGACGTGCTGCACGGCGACGGGGTGTGCCCGCCCGGCGCGGAGCGGCCCGACGCGTGCACGGACGACGACGACCGCACGGGTGGGGACGACACGCTGCGCGGTGGGGACGGGGACGACGTCCTGCTCGGCGGGCGCGGGAACGACGTGCTCGAGGGCGGCGCCGGGGTCGACTCGCTTTCGGCGGACGCCGGCAACGACCGCGTGGACGGTGGGGACGGCGACGACGAGGTCGACGGCGGGACCGGGCTGGACCGGATCGAGGGCGGTGCCGGGGACGACTGGATCGCGACCGGGGCGGGGTCGGACACGATCGACGGCGGGGCGGGCGACGATCTGATCGCGACGGAGTCCGGGAACGACCGGATCGACGGCGGATCGGGCGACGATCAGATCGAGTCGGCGTCCGGCCGGGACCGGATCGACGGGGGCTCAGGCCGGGACGACATCGCGTCCGGACCGGGGAACGACACGATCGATGTGCGCGACGGCGTGCGGGACACGGTCGACTGCGGATCCGGTCGCGACACGGTCCGAGCAGACCGTCGTGACAAATTGGTGAGCTGCGAGCGTGTAAACAGACGCTGACACGCCCAATCATGGTACCTTCACGCGCTCGCTAACCAAGTATGGAGAACGGCCCGTGGCTACTGGCACCGTGAAGTGGTTCAACGACGACAAGGGATTCGGATTCATCACGCCTGATGACTCCGGTGCCGACCACTTCGTGCATCACTCGGGGATCAACTCCGACGGTTTTCGCACGCTTCGTGAAGGCGCGCGTGTGAGCTTCGACTCCGAGCCTGGGCCGAAGGGCCCGAAGGCCGTCAACGTCACCGCCGTCTAGTCGGAGCCGAGCGTCGAGCCCGGCTCGACGCCGCGCTCGACCTCCCCGTCTTCGCCCACCCGGGCGGGGACGGGATCGCCGGAGATCACGACCGTGAAGCTTCCGGCGGTGTCGCCCTCGGCGGCGCGCGCCTTGCCGGTCAAGCCGGGTGAGACGCGGTAGGAGATGTCGTACGTGCCGGCCCTGGCCGGCACGAGCTTCCAGACGAGCTCCTTCTCGCGCCCCGGGCCGAGCGTGCCGGCCAGCCACGTGTTCACGTAGGCGGTCTCGCCGCCCTTGGGACCCTCGTCGAGCACCCACACCGGGCGCCCGGCGTCCGCGAGCCCCGCGCCGCGCTTGTTCTGGCCGAACGCCAGCGCCGCATCGGAGCCCCGCGGCTTGGTCTCCACGGTCACCGCCACGTTGCGCAGCGACTCGTCGGACTCGCTGTTGCGCACCTTGACCTTGAGCTCGACGTTCTCGGCGACGTGCTGACGAGCAGGGAACGACGCGTCGACGACCTCGACCTTGAACTCGCCGGACGGCTCGTCCGCGTCCTGGCGCGCGTCACCGCCACAGCCGGCCACGACGAGGACAGCGAGGATCGGCAGCGCGCGGCGCATCACGAGGCGGAAGCTACCACCGCCCATTAGGCTCGCGCCGCAGTGCCCAGCCTTCCGATCCCCGAGGGTCTCGCGCGCGAGGACGTCGCGCTGCGCCGACTGCGTGCCCGCGACGCGGCGCCGTTCGCGCAGGCCTTCCGCGAGGACCCGCGGCTGGGTGTGCTGATCGGCGCCGACGAGGACCCGACGGAGAACGGGGTGCGTCGCTTCATCGCGCGGCAACCCGGCCTGCGAGCCCGTGGCGAGTTCCTCGGCCTCGCGGTGACGGACTCCAGCCGCCGCCCGTTCCTCGGCCACGTGATGCTCCACACGCTCGCGTGGCGGCACAAGCGCGCCGAGGTCGGGTACTGGCTCGTGCCGGCCGCGCGCGGGCACCGGATCGGCCACACGGCGGTCTCCCTCCTGGTCGACTGGGCGTTCGAGACCCTCGAGCTGGACCGGATCGAGATCACCACCACCCCTGACAACGCGGCCGCCCGGGCGCTCGCCGAATCGCTCGGGTTCACGCAGGAGGGGGTGATGGTGGCCCGAAACTTGGAGCGTGGACGACGCGTCGATGTCGTCCTCCTGGCCCGACTACGCAAGTAACAAGGACGGTTCACGTTTGAGCCCGCGAGGGGCGGTGGCATAACCTTCGCGCCTTCACGCCGTTACGCGGCGTCAAAAAGAGGAGAGTTTTGGTTCGAGGCGCCGCCGATCGGCTGTTTCTGCCAGCGAAGGGACTGCTGGAAGAAGTAGGCGACATGATGATCCTGACCGGGAAGACGATCGTGTCTGCCCTCAGGCCGCCGTACCCGTACGGCGGAGAGTTCGTCCAGCAGTTCCTGTTCGCGCTGCGCCTGTGCTGGTTCCCCTTGATGGTGTCCACGATCGCGTTCGGATATGCGGCACCGGGTCTGCAGGCGTCCAACTTCCTGACGCTGTTCGGTGCCAACGACCGCCTCGGCGGCTTCTTCGTGCTGGCCTCGATCCGCGAGTTCGCGCCGTTCGTGACCGCGATCGTGCTCGCCGGCGTGGCCGGCACCGCGATCACGGCCGATCTCGGCGCGCGCAAGATCCGCGAGGAGCTGGACGCGCTCCAGGTGCTCGGCGTGGACCCGGTGAAGAACCTCGTCGTGCCGCGGTTCCTCGCGCTGATGCTCGTCACGGGCATGTTCGACGTGTTCGCGGTGCTGTTCGGCATCTTCGGCGGCCTCGTCGCCAACGGCGTCAACCAGCAGCCCGTCGGCCCGTTCTTCGCGAACCTGCTGACCAACGCGAGCATCCCGGACCTCTGGGGCAGCGTCCTGAAGTGCACGATGTTCGGGGCGATCATCGCCGTCGTCTGCTGTTACAAGGGCATGACGGCGAGCGGCGGCGCGGCGGGCGTCGGCCGCGCGGTCAACCAGGCGGTCGTGATCTCCACGCTCGGCGTCTTCGCCTTCAACTACGTCTTCACGCAGACGTTGCTGGCGACCAACCCGGAGATCATCAACCTGAAATGAACGTGCCGTCAGGTAAGACCTCAGCGACGGTGGCGCAATGAGCGGCTGGTTGGCGGTTCCCAAGGACTGGCTCGCCACCTTCGGCGAGATCGTCCGCTTCAGCGGGCGCGTCATGGGCGAGGTCTACGGCCTCAAGGTCTTCCGCTACTTCGGCGAGGCGCTGCGCCAGGCCGGCGTGCTGATCCTGTCCAGCACGCTCGTGATCTGGGGCCTGACGTTCATCATCGGCCTGCAGTGCGGCATCGAGGCCGCGTACTTCAACCGCGCGACCGGCGCCCCCGCCTACGCGGGCGTGTTCGCCGCCTGGTGCGACCTGCGCGAGCTGATCCCGTACGCGTTCGGCTACATGATGGCCGCGAAGGTCGGCACCGGCATCGTCGCCGAGCTGGGCTCGATGCGGATCTCCGACGAGATCGACGCGCTCGAGGTCATGGGCATCAGCAGCATCACCTTCCTGTGCGCCACGCGCCTGCTCGCGAGCTGGCTCGTGCTCCCGTTCGTCTACCTCGCGGGCATCGGGGCGGGCTTCCTCGCGTCGTATCTGGCGGTGGTCGAGCAGATCGGCGAGGTCTCGTCAGGCGGGTACGGGTTGATCTTCTGGATGTTCCAGAACCCACCGGACCTCTTATTCAGCTTGATAAAGGCGATGGTCATGGCCACCGCGATCGTGCTCGTCGGCTGCTTCTACGGCTACACGGCGAGCGGCGGCCCGGTGGGCGTGGGCACCGCGACGGCCAAGTCCATGGTCTTGAACATCGTGCTGGTCCACCTGATCGGCATGCTCGGCACCCAGGTGTTCTGGGGTGCGAATCCACGCGCACCGATCGGGGGGTGAGCCCAATGAGCACTGAGCAGCACGACGACGAGTACAAGTGGCACACCGGCAAGAAACGGCCCTCGGGCGTCGAGGACGCGGTCGAGTTCGTCGAGGTCCACAAGGCGTTCGGCCGCAACAAGATCCTGCGCGGCCTGAACATGGGGATCCCGAACGACAAGATCTCGATGATCCTCGGCCCGTCGGGCACGGGGAAGTCCGTATGTATCAAGCACATGGTCGGATTGCTCTATCCCGACGAGGGCGACGTTCTGGTTCACGGCGAGTCAGTGCCGGGCATGGTCGACGACGAGCTGTTCGAGATGCGGAAGAAATTCGGTGTCTTGTTCCAGGACGGCGCCCTCTTTGGTTCCATGAACCTGTGGGACAACGTCGCGTTCCCCCTGCGCCAGCACACGGACAAGGGCGAGGACGAGATCCAGGAGATCGTCAACAGCCGCCTGCGTGAGGTCGGCCTCGAGGGCTCCAGCGACAAGATGCCGAACGAGCTGTCCGGCGGGATGCGCAAGCGCGCCGGGTTCGCCCGCGCGCTCGTGCTGGACCCGGACATCGTGCTCTTCGACGAGCCGGACTCGGGCTTGGACCCGGTCCGCACCGCGCTGCTGTGCGAGCTCATCCAGGAGATCCACGACCAGAACGGCGGCGCCTACGTGGTCATCACCCACGACATCATGAGCGCCAAGCGCGTGGCCGAGTACATCGCCGTGCTGTGGAAGGGACGGATCGTGGAGTCCGGCCCCGCGGAGGAGCTCTTCGACTCCGACAACCAGTTCGTGCGCCAGTTCCTGTCGGGGGCCTCGCAAGGCCCGCTCGGGATGGAGTAGCGCGCGCTCGTGGCCCTCGCTCGCACGGCAGTCCTGCTCGGCGTCGCCCTCCTGGCGGCGCTGGCGGTCTACCTGTTCGCCTTCCGCGCGAGCGGCCAGGAGTACACGCTGATCTTCGACAACGCCGGCCAGCTGGTGAAGGGCGACAACGTCCAGATCGGCGGCCGCGCGGTCGGCACCGTGCGCGACATCCAGCTCACGGACAACAACCAGGCGGCGATCAAGGTCACCGTCGAGGAGCCGTACGCGCCGCTGCGCCAGGGCACCGAGGCCGTCATCCGGCTCACGTCGCTGTCGGGCATCGCGAACCGCTACGTCGCGATCTCGCCCGGCCCGGACGCGAGCCGCATCCTGCCCGCCGGCAGCACGATCAGCACCGCCAGCACGACCACCGCGGTCGACCTGGACGCGCTGTTCAACACGCTGGACCCGGACGCGCGCAAGGACCTGCAGAACCTGATCGCGGGCTTCAAGACGCAGCTGGACGGCAAGGGCGAGCAGGCCGCCGAGGCGACCGAGTACCTGAACCCGATGCTCTCCAGCGCGCGCCGACTGGTGAACGAGGCGACCGAGGACGAGGGCGCGCTGACGGAGCTCATCGTCAACTCCTCGCGCACGGTCACCGCGATCGCTGAGAAGCGCGACGACCTGTCCGCGCTCGTCGGCAACGCGAACGCCACCACCGGCGCGATCGCGGCCGAGAACCGCGCGCTGCAGGAGGCGCTGGCGCTGCTGCCGACCACGCTCCGGCGCGGCAACTCGACGCTCGTGAACCTGCGCTCGACGCTGGACGACCTGGACCCGCTCGTCGCGGACTCGAAGGTCGCGACGAAGGACCTCGCGCCGTTCCTGCGTGAGCTGCGCCCGCTCGTGCGCGACGCCAAGCCGACGGTGAACGACCTCTCCACGCTCGTCCGCCGGCCGGGCACCGACAACGACCTCGTCGAGGCCACGCGCAAGCTGCCGGGCTTCCAGCGCGTCGCGAGCCCCGCCCTGAAGAGCAACACGCAGGCCCTGCAGAAGGGCCAGCCCGTGCTCGAGTTCATCCGCCCGTACGTCCCGGAGCTCGTCGGCTGGTTCCGCGACTTCGGCGTCGGTGCCGCCAACTACGACGCCAACGGCCACTACGCGCGGATCCAGCCGATCTTCAACGCCTTCCAGGTGCACGACCTGCCGGTCGGCCCGCCGCAGCTCGTGCCGCTCCCGGTCGCGCAGCGCCTCGCGGGCCTGCAGACCGGCATGCTCAAGCGCTGCCCGGGCTCGGCGAGCCAGGCCCCGCCGGACGGCTCGGCGCCGTTCCGGGATTCCGGCGGCAACCTCGACTGCGACCCGACCCAGAGGCTGTCAGGCCCGTGATCCGGGTCATCGCCATCGGAGCGATCCTCGCCGCCGTCGTGGTCGGCGTCTTCCTGCTGGTCGCCGGCCAGGAGGACGAAAACGCCTACCGCGTGCGCGCGATCTTCGACAACGCCGGGTTCGTGATCCCGGGCGAGGACGTGAAGATCTCCGGCGTCAAGGTCGGCAAGATCCACTCGATCGACGTCACGCCGGACTTCAAGGCCGCCGTGGTGCTCGAGATCACCGAGCCGGGCTACGCGAGCTGGAAGCGCGACGCGAGCTGCATCGTGCGCCCGCAGAACCTGATCGGCGAGCGCTTCGTCGAGTGCAAGCCGACGCAGGTGCGCTCGGCCAACGCCCAGGCGCCGCCGGAGCTGGCGGAGATCAAGCGCGGTCCGGGCAAGGGCCAGCGGCTGCTGCCGGTCGAGAACACGACGCAGTCCGTGGACATCGACCTGATCGGCAACACGATGCGCGCGCCCGAGCGCGAGCGGCTGTCGCTGATCCTCAACGAGCTCGGCACGGGCCTCGCCGGGCGCGGCCGTGACCTCAACGACGTCATCCGGCGCGCGAACCCGGCGCTCAAGGAGACCGACGAGGTGCTGGAGATCCTCGCGCGCCAGAACACGGTGCTCGAGCAGCTCGCCGTGAACTCGGACACGATCCTCGCCCCGCTCGCGCGGGACCGCACCCGCGTGTCCGGCGCGATCCGCAACTCGAGCGAGGTCGCCAAGGCGACGGCCGAGCGGCGCGAGGCGCTGGCGGAGGACATCCAGACGCTGCCGGAGTTCCTGGACGAGTTCGAGCCGACGATGGAGGACCTCGGGTCGCTCGCGGACGAGTCGACGCCGGTGCTCAACGACCTCGGCGCCCGCGCGGAGGACATCAACAACATGGTCCGGCGGCTCGGCCCGTTCTCGGAGGCCGCGATCCCGGCGATCGACTCGCTCGGCGAAGCGGCCAAGACCGGCACGCCCGCGGTCACCGACGCGCGGCCCGTGATCGCCGACCTGCGCTCGCTGGCGAGCGCGATCAAGCCCGTCGGCACGAACCTGCGCGACGTCCTGGAGTCCTTCCGCGACACGGAAGGCATCCAGCGCCTGATGGACTACATCTTCTTCCAGACCACCGCGATCAACGGCTACGACGCGGTCGGCCACTACCTGCGTGCCGGGCTGCTGGTGAACGCGTGCACGACGTACGCGGTCCAGCCCGTCCCGGGCTGCTCGGCCAACTACCCGAAGACGACCGCGACCGCGTCCTCGGGCCCGCCGGTGACGAGCGAGGATCCGGTGCTGCGCGCCACGGCCGCCGCGATCGCCCGCGCCCTCGGCCAGCAGGTCGAAGCGGAGAAGCAGAAGGTTCAGAGCGGGCTCAGCGGCGCGAAGGGCGGCAAGGCGCCGGCGGGTGCGGCGCCGACAGCGCGCACGCGCGTCACGCCGCCCAGCGCGAGCCCGACGACCGTGCCTCCGGCCGCCGGCACGCCCGCGCCGGGCCCGGC
>NZ_JAPDDP010000017.1 GCF_027587195.1 Solirubrobacter phytolaccae
CGAGGCGCGGCGAGGCGGCGCGAGGCGAGGCGGACAGCGCGGGCGGGAGGCGGCGCAGCGCGAGGGCGCGAGGCGGCGCGGGCGGGACTAGGCGCCGTGCGTGACCGCGAGGGCACGGGACTCGCCGCGCCGCAGGTGGTCGAGCAGCGCGGCTCGCGCCGAGGGCGGCGGGGCGTGGACGAGCGCGTCGAGCAGGCCCGCGTGATCGGCCGCGAGGTCGTCCAGGTCGGACGAGACACGGTCGGCGACCGCGAGGACGATCCGGAGCTCGCGCAACGCGGCCTCCGCGGCCGTGCGCAGGCGGCGGGAGCCGGCCGAGGCGACGATCGCGAGGTGGAACGCGTTGTCGGCGGCGACCGCCGCGCGGCCGTCGGCGGCCTTGGCCGCCTCGGTCATCGAGACGACCGCGGCCTGGAGCCAGACGTCGTCGGCCGGGCGCTTGCGGATCATCGCTTCCAGACCGGCGAGCTCCAGGGTGCGGCGGGTCGCGTAGAGGTCGCGGATGTCCTCGACGGACAGCCGCACGACCTCGAGCCCGCGATGCAGCGAGTGGACCAGCAGGCCCTCGCGCTCCAGGCGTCCCAGCGCCGCCCGGGCGTGGTCACGTGACACGCCGAGCCGCGACTGGACGTCGGCGTCCGAGAGACCGGTGCCGGGCGGGAACAGGCCGGCGAGGATCTCGTCGCGCAGCGTCTCCGTGACGGTGTCGGCGGGGGAGGTCCGCTCGAGCGGCAGCAGGGTCAAGATCCGCTCCAAGAACCGGTGGGTCGTCGTGCGGACACCGCACGCGCGTACGAGGTCCGAGCACGGACCTGGTTCCGCCCCGCGACGAGCGGCGCGGACGGCACGTGGCCGATCCGCGCGATGGCGCTGGGGCGCGCCGAGGAGACGACGATGACCTGCATTGGCACGATGCTCTGAGGATCGCGTGGAACTGTCAAGTAACACAGTGTCAACGGACAAACGTCTGACCGGTCTGACCCCTCGAAGACCCGGCCATTGGTTCAGTTTGGGCAGCGTGCGGACACAACGGCGGCGAGCTCGTCAACCTCCGGCGACGACAGCGCCTCGACGTTGAACACGAGCGCGTCGCCGTCGACCACGGCGCGGACGCTCGGATCGCCCGCCGCCAGCGTGTCCGCCGACGCCGCCATTCCGGGCACGCGCACGGCGTTGAACGGCGCCGCGTCGAGCACGCGCTCGTCCAGCGTGAACCGGCACAGCGTCCCGCCGACCAGCGACTGCAGCCGTGCCGCCCGCGAGTCCTCTTGCGAGCGCCGCGCGGCGTGATCGCACGCGAGCCACTCCTCCAGAGCCGCGACCACCGCCACCACGCCCGCCCGGTCGAGCTTGAACGCCCGCCCGAACGTCCGCCACGGCCCGCTCTCGTAGCCGACGAAGTCCAGCGCGGCGACGTCCCCCACGACCGACGCCCCACCCGCTACGAACCCACCCGCGTTCGGCCCACCGAAGTACTTGGCGGAGAACACGGCCACATCGCCGGCGCCCGCCCAGCGCCCGAACGCGTCCACCGGGAGGCACTGGAACGCCGCGTCGACGATCACGGGCACGCCGCACGCGCGCGCCGCCGACGCCACCGCGGCCAGTGGCAGGCCCGCGTCGTCGAGATGCGCCGGGTGCAGGACGGGGCGTGCTTGGAGCGCCGCCACGACGTCGTCCACCCACTCGATCCGGGCGCCCGCGAGCGCGGCGCAGCGGGCGTAGACGTAGCCGGCGTGCGCGCGCTGCACGACCACCACCGACTCGACCGCCGGCAGCGCCTCCATCACGGCGCCCTCGCCGCGCGCCACGCACGCGCCCACGCTCAGCGCGATCCCCGCCGACGCGCCCGGCACGACCCGCGCCGCCGGGCAGCCGATCAACGACGCGATCCGCGCACCGGACGCTTCCAGCAGCTCGTCCATCGACGCCCAGGTGGCGTTCGCGTGCGCAGCGGCGGCCCACACGGCCGGGGACAGCGACGAGCCACCGAGGTCGGTGTAGATGCCGGACGCGTTGAGCACGCGGCGCACACCGAGCGACGAGTAGAACCCCATGGCCCGCAGTTTTCCGCACGGAGCGGGGGAGACGTCGATTCGGTCCGATGCGACACCTATGGTTCCCTCCCCGTGAGCACCCCATCCGTCGCGCATCTCCACGTCCACTCCGAGTACTCGCTCCTCGACGGAGCCTGCAACATCGACAAGCTGGCCGAGCGCGCGGCGGCCTACGACCAGCCCGCCATCGGGCTGACCGACCACGGCGTGATGAACGGTGCGGTGGAGCTCTACAAGGCGGCCAAGAAGCACGGCGTGAAGCCGCTGCTGGGCCTCGAGGCGTACTTCGTCGACGACCGCACGGTGCGAGACCGCAAGGTCGAGCGCAACCACCTCACGCTGCTCGCGGCGAACAACGAGGGCTTCAAGAACCTCACGACGCTGTCCTCGAAGGGCTTCCTCGAGGGCCTGCACCGCGGCAAGCCGGGCGTGGACCTGGAGCTGCTCTCCAAGCACTCGGAGGGCGTCATCGCGCTCACGGGCTGCCTGGCGTCGCGCACGAG
Source organism: Solirubrobacter phytolaccae (assembly GCF_027587195.1). Classification (GTDB taxonomy): domain Bacteria; phylum Actinomycetota; class Thermoleophilia; order Solirubrobacterales; family Solirubrobacteraceae; genus Solirubrobacter; species Solirubrobacter phytolaccae. The sequence continues at coordinate 2,561 of NZ_JAPDDP010000017.1, forward strand.
CCAGCGGATCATGGACGGCAAGTACGACGAGGCGCGCGAGCACCTGGATCAGCTCATCCAGATCTTCGGGCCCGAGGACGTCTATCTCGAGGTCCAGAAGAACGGGCTGACCGAGCAGGACCAGGTCAACGAGGGCATGCGCAAGTTCGCGCAGGACACGGGCCGCCCGTTCGTCGGCACCGCCGACGTCCACTACCTGCGCAAGGAGGACTTCCGCAACCACGCCGCGCTGCTGTGCGTGCAGACGAAGTCCACGCTCGCGGCGCCGAAGATGTCGTTCTCCACGAACGAGTTCTATTTGAAGTCCACCCAGGAGATGGCGGACGCGTTCGCCGACTTCCCGGGCGCGCTGGAGTCGACGCTGGAGATCGCGGAGCGCTGCGACGTGGAGATCGCGCTCGGCGGCCAGCTCATCCCGCGCTTCGAGTGGACCGAGGGTCTGTCCGAGAAGGACTACCTGCGCAAGCTCGTCGAGGAGGGCATGCGCGAGCGCTACGGGGTCCCGCTCCCGGCGCACGCGGTCGAGCGCATGGAGATGGAGCTCGGCGTCATCGACAAGATGGGCTTCAACGCCTACTTCTTGATCGTCTGGGACTTCATCGCCTGGGCCAAGAACAACGGCGTGGCCGTGGGCCCGGGCCGTGGCTCGGCGGCGGGCTCGATCATCGCCTACACGCTGCGGATCACGGACGTCGATCCACTGGCCTACGACCTGCTGTTCGAGCGCTTCTTGAACGCCGAGCGCGTGTCGATGCCGGATATCGACATCGACTTCTCGGTGCGCGGCCGTGAGCGCGTGATGGCGTACGTCAAGGACAAGTACGGCGCCGACCGTGTCGCCCAGATCATCACCTTCGGCCGGATGTTCCCGCGCGCCGCGACCAAGGACGCCGCCCGCGTGCTCGGCCACGACTACGGCGTCGGCGACAAGCTCTCCAAGCTGATTCCGGACCCGATCATGGGCCGCTCGCCGTCGTTCAAGGAGTGCCTGGAGCCGGGCGAGGACCTCGCGAGCGAAGTGGCGCGAGACCCGGTGGCGGCGCAGGTCATCGAGGTCGCGCAGGGGCTCGAGGGGATCGTCCGCAACGCGTCGATCCACGCGGCCGCGGTCGTGATCTCCGATCGCAGCCTCACGGACATCATCCCGCTGCAGCTCGCGGACGCGCGGACCACCGACGAGGCCGGCAACAAGGTCTACCGGACGGTCACGCAGTTCAGCATGAAGCCGATCGAGGAGATCGGCCTGCTGAAGATGGATTTCCTGGGCCTGCGCAACCTCGACGTGATCGAGGACGCGCTGGACATCATCGAGCGCTCCACGGGCGCGCGCCCGGACATCGCGGCGATCCCGCTCGACGACCTCAAGACCTACGAGATGATGGCCCGCGGCGACTCGGTCGGCGTGTTCCAGTTCGAGTCCGAAGGCATGCGCGAGTCGCTGCGCAAAGTCAACCCGACCGAGTTCGAGGACCTCGTCGCGCTCGTGGCGCTCTACCGCCCGGGCGCCATGGATCAGATCCCGGCCTACTCGCGCGGCAAGCGCAACCCGGACTCGATCCAGTACATCGACGACCGGCTGATCCCGATCACGGAGTCCACGAAGGGCGTGATCCTCTACCAGGAGCAGGCGATGCAGATCGCCAAGTCCCTGGGCGGGTTCACGGGCCCGCAGGCGGACGACCTCCGCAAGGCGATCGGCAAGAAGAACCGCGCGGCGATGGCGAAGCTGCAGCCGATGTTCATCGAGGGCTGCAAGGCCAACGGCGTGTCGCCGGACGTGATCGAGTCGCTGTGGGCGACCAACGAGAAGTCCGCCGACTACTCGTTCAACAAGTCGCACGCCGCCTGCTACGCGCTCATCTCGTACCGCACGGCGTGGCTGAAGGCGAACTACCCGGCCGAGTACATGGCCGCGCTGATCTCCTCGGTCATGGACACGAAGGACAAGGTCCCGTTCTTCGTCAACCAGGCCGAGCAGATGGGGATCGAGATCCTGCCGCCGGACGTGAACCTCTCCGACCACGAGTTCATGGTCGTCGAGGGCAACATCCGCTTCGGCCTGGATGCGGTCAAGGGCGTCGGCTACGCCGCCGTGGAGGCGATCAAGGTCGCCCGCGAAGAGGGCGAGTTCACGAGCATCTGGGACTTCTGCGAGCGGGTGGACGGCCGTGCCGTCAACAAGCGCTCGATCGAGGCGCTCATCCAGTGCGGCGCGTTCAACTCCACGGGCGCGACCCGGCGAGGCATGCTCGAGGTCCTGGACGCCGCGCAGTCGGCCGGCCAGCGCGCCCAGCAGGACGCGCAGATGGGCCAGGGCTCGATCTTCGACCTGTTCGACACGGGCGGCGCGACCGAGACCGCCGCGCCGAGCCACCCGCCGGTCCCGACGCACGAGTTCGAGCCCAACGAGCTGCTCTCGATGGAGAAGGACTCGGTCGGGGTCTACATCTCCGAGCACCCGCTCAAGCGCGTGGCCGCGGCGATGCAGGTCAAGGCCGACTGCACGATCGCGGAGCTGTCGGGCACGCGCGACGGCGAATGGCGCAAGGTCGGCGGCATGATCACCGAGAGCAAGAAGATCCGCACGCGCTCGGGCAAGATGATGATGTTCGCGACGCTCGCCGACCTCGAGGACTCGGTCGAGGTCGTGATCTTCGACGAGGTCATGCAGTCGCTCGAGGAGCTGATCGCGACGGACTCGACGATGCTCGTCAAGGGCAAGGTCGAGCAGAAGGAGCAGGGCAAGGTCTCCCTCGTCGTCTCGAGCGTGGAGAAGTTCGATCCGAGCGACGCCGAGATCGAGAAGGCCAAGGAGAAGATGGCCAAGGTCGCCGCGACGGCGCCGACGGCGCTCAAGCGCCGCGTGCACGCCGCGCAGCTGCCGGCCACCGTCATCGACGACCTGCGAGACCTGTTCGAGCGCTACCCGGGCGAGACCGAGTTCGTGCTGGAGATGCACACCCGCACGGGCCTGCGGCGGCTGAAGTTCGGCGCCGGCTACCGCGTCCAGGCGCGTGACGCGGGCCTGCGAGCGGAACTGGACGGAATTCTGGGCGGAGCCGCGTCCGCAGCTGCATAGTCGGCGCTACGCTCGCCACTATGCGAGCGCTGACTGGTCTACTCGTTCTCGGCGCGGTCGCTGCCTTCCCGGCGGCGGCCCGCGCGGACACTCCGCTGTGCCCACCGAATCCGGGCGTGTTCACTGAACCGCGGCTCAACCACTTGGTGGATGAGGCGCAGGCGGCGGCGAAGGAGGCGCTCGGGGCCCAGTACGTGCTCCACTTCTTCGACGCCTCGCTCCAGGGGTACGGCGTCGCGTTCTCGCCTGGGCCGCTGGATGCCGCGGCCGCGGAGGCGGCGTTCACGCAGGCGATCGCCACGAAGGTGAGCGCCGAGGACGCCGCGTACCTCGATGAGCGCATCTACTTCTCGCCCACGCCGTACAGCCAGGCGCAGCTCGACGGCGTCTACCAGGACCTGAGCGCGCGCCTGGCGCAGACGCCGTACCTGATCGGCTGGGGTACGGTGTGCGGGGAGGGCGCGGTGCGCGTCCGCGTGCAGTTCACGCTCCCGGACACTCCGGAGAACCGCGTCACGGGCGACGCCTTCGTGGCTCCATACGGGGATCTCGTGCGAGTGGAGTACGGGGTCCAGCCGATCCCGGCCAACCAGGGCGTCATCACCGACAGCGTGGCTCCGCTCCCGGTGGCCCCGCCCACGCCGCAGCCCCGCCTCACGCCGCGCGTACGTGACCACGTCGCGCTGCCCGCGCGCGCTCGGTGCGTGCGGGGCGGGACGTTGACCGTCAAGCCAGGCAAGCAGGTCGCGAAGCTCGGGCTCGCGGCCGGTGCGCGGCGGACCAGCGCGAGCGCCGGCCGGGCCGCGAAGCTCAAGCTCAAGGCACGGCGCACCGAGGTGGCGGTCACGGTCACGCTGAAGGACGGCAGCGTCGCGACGCAGTCGTTCACCTACCGCCGCTGCTAGACGCCGACGTTGAGCGTGAGCGTGTAGCCGTCCTCGACGCTGCCGCTCACGCTCGCGAGCTGGCTCTTGTAGCCGTCGCTGAAGACCATGTCGGAGTCCAGTGACGTGCCGGCGAGGTTCTGGACGCTCTGCTCGTAGCCCGCCGTCGCGTAGACCACCTCGCACGTGTCCTGGGGGATCGCGAGCTGGGAGGTGCGGAGCTTGCCCTGGCCGGCGGTCGCGGCGTCGAGGCTCTCGTAGACCTCGAAGTGCATGTGCGGCCAGCGCCCCTGGTAGGCGGCCGGGAAGATCGTCTGGAAGCTGAGCTTGCCGTCGGCGCCCGACTCCTGGACGCCGCGGAGGTAGTTCTCGCCCGCGACCGACTCGTCATAGAGCGAGTAGCGACCCTCGCGGTCGCAGTGCCAGAGGTACACGGCCGCGCCCGCGAGCGGCCCGCCGCCGCCCGCGACGTCCAGCAGCGTGAGGTCGACCGTGGTCGGGATGCCGGCGGCGACGCCGGACGCGTCACCGACGCTGCGCGTGATGTCCGAGCGGACGACGCCGCTCTCGGCCAGGACGTTCGGCCCGTTGGAGCCGTCGCCGGGGAACGGACCGGCGGTCTCCTCGGGGATCCGGTCGCCGCTCGTGCCGGAAGCCGGCGTTGCCGTGGCGGTCGGCGAGCCGGCGGGGTCCGAGCCGCCGCAGGCGACCACGACCGCCGACCCGAGGCCGCCGAGCATCACGCCGAGCGCCCGGCGGCGGCTGATGAGACGGGGAAGGTCGTGGCTCAGCCCCAGGTCGTGGTCATGGTGCGACATGCCCCCAGGATCGCGCGCGTTCCTGGGAGCCAACTGGGAGTCCTAGCCCTTGAGCTGCGCGGCGAGCCCACGCGAGCGCAGGTCGTGCGCCCAGGCCATGTCGACGGCCTCGACGCCCTTGCCGAGGCGCCCCGGGCCTTCGAAGATCACCGGCAGGCCCTCGAACCGCGGCTCCGACAGGAACGCGATCATGCCTTCCAGGCCGATCTCGCCGTCGCCGAGGTTGGTGTGGCGGTCGCGATTGGAGCCCAGCGGCGTCATCGAGTCGTTCACGTGCAGCGCGCCGAGGCGGTCGCAGCCGACGACCTTGTCGAACTCGTCGATCACCCCGCCCAGCGACTCGGCGGTGCGGACGTCGTAGCCGGAGGCGAACAGGTGGCACGAATCCAGGCACACGCCGAGGCGCTCGCCGCCGCCGGCGCCCTCGATCAGCGCCGCGAGCTCCTCGAACGAGCGGCCGAGCGTGCCGCCCGCGCCCGCCGTGTCCTCGAGCAGCAACGGACACTTCTCTGACTCGTCGAGCGCTTCTTTGATGACCTCGGAGGCGCGCTTGATGGCGTCCTCGGCCGGGCCGCCGTCCTTGAGCGCCGACCCCGGATGCAGGACGACGCCGGCGGCGCCGAGCTGCGCGCCCGCGTTGAGCGCGACCTTCAGCGACTCCAGCGACTTCGAGCGGATCTCCGGATCCTCGGAGGCGCAGTTCAGGAGGTAGACGGCGTGGATGACCAGCGCCTCCACGACGTACGAGGCCTCCATGGCCTCGTGGAACGCGGCGACCTCCTCGTCGTTGTAGACGCGGGCCTTCCACATGCGCGGGGACTGGTTGAAGATCTGGATCGACCGGCAGCCGCGCTCTTCCCCTCGGGTCACGGCGTTCGCCGGGCCGCCCGCGGGGGAGACGTGGGCGCCGATCAACATTGGCTGCTGGCCATGCGCGGTTCGCTTTCTCGTCGCCGTTCAGAGCGCGCTCGAGACGAGCGCGCGGACGGGGACTGTACAACCGGCGGCGGCCGCTTTCCCGCCGCAAACAAGGCTCACATTGTGAGAGGTCTTGACTGCTTTTCCCCGATACGCCGACCGGCCTGCGAATCTATGACGTGATGGGCGCTGAACGTCGTATCCGAGCGCTTCCGTCAGTACCAGAAGGTCCGGACGGAAAAACGCTTTCGAAGTGCCGCGAACCGGCTTCGGTTCAGGATCTCCGGAAAACGGGGTATCTACGAGAATCAGTGCACGACTCTCAGGCACAATGCTCCAGCATCCGGCGCGAGCTCGGTCCGACCAATGACGCGACGCGCGTGCACACAAGCCGCACTGTGCGCCAACCTGGGCGGAATTCTCGGTCTTTCGCGCTCCGTTTGACCAGGACGGCCGTTTCACCCAGTATCTTCGGAACGGTCGCGCTGCTGGAGCGCGAAGTGACCCTCAAGAGGGTGGAACGTGCGCGCGAGGCGTAGGCGGGGAATGAGGAGGACAACGTGGCGGGGGCCTCAACCATCGGTCGACAATTGCCGATACCGGGTCAAGGTGACTTGCCCGTGACTACCGGCCACACTCCAGAACAGCTCCCTGCGGTCGATGACTCACTCATGAGCACCGCAACCGCACCGGCCGCCGTACGGCCCCGCCCCCGCGGCGACGCGCCGTACGCCGTCGTCGGCCGACCCCGTAACGAGGGGCACGGCAAGCGGCTCACGGCTGCCTTCGAGGCCCTCGAGGTCTTCCCGGCGCTGGCCGAGTCGCGTAACCGCCTGCTCGCGCTGATCGCCGAGGAGAACCCGTCCACGGGTGACGTCGTCCGCGCCATCGAGTCCGACGTCGCGCTCGTCATCTCCGTGATGCGCCTCGCCAACGGCCTGGATTCGCCCAAGCGCGGTCAGGTCGAGTCGGTCGTCTCCTCCGTCGAGGTGCTTTCGCCCGAGGCCGTCCAGCGCCTCGCCGCGAACGCCGAGACCTTCGAGTTCTTCGAGCGTGGGAAAACCTGGGACGCCGCTCCCGAGCGCTTCCGCCTGCACGCCGTCGCCGTCCAGCGCGCCGCGGACCGCCTCGCGGCGGCCGCCGGCTACGCGCATCGCGACCGCCTGCTCGTCACCGCCCTGCTCCACGACGTCGGCAAGCTCGTGCTCATGCACGCCTACCCGGGCTACCCGAAGCAGGTCCACGGGCCCGCGCGCACGCCCGAGGAGCGCCTGCACTACGAGCGCCGCGAGCTCGGCGTGGACCACGCCCTGGTCGGCGGCGTCCTCGCCCGCCGCTGGAACCTTCCGAACGCGGTCGCGTCCGCGATCGAGCGCCATCACTCCGACGACGCGCAGGGCGACGCCGCCTTCGTGCGCCTCGCGGACATGCTTGCGCACTACTCGCAGGGCTCCCCGGTCTCCTCGACCGAGCTCCTGCGCGCCGCCCGTACGGTCGGCTTCGGCCCGTCCGAGCTGCGCTCGGTGCTCTACGACCTGCCCTACCCGTCGCAGGACCGCCCCCGCGCGGTCGAGCCCTGCCCGCTCTCCTCGCGTGAGCTGGACGTGCTCAAGCGCCTCGCCCAGGGCATGGTCTACAAGCAGATCGCGCTCGAGCTCTCGCTCTCCACCAGCACGGTCCGCACGCACCTGCACAACATCTACGGCAAGCTCGGCGCCGTGGACCGCGCGCAGGCCGTCCTGCACGCGACCGAACGCGGCTGGCTGTAAGCAGCCCTACGGCGGGCGCGGAGCGCGCTCGCCTGCCCGCCCGGCCAGTTCGCGCGTCGCCGCGCCGGGCCACGTGTCAGCATTGGCGCGTGCTCTCGATCACCACCAAATCGCCGTACGCGATTCGCGCCCTGGCCGAGCTCGCCCGCACCGGTGGGGCCGGTCCGGTCCCGATCGGTGAGCTGGCACGCCGGCGCGACGTGCCGGTGCAGTTCCTCGAGCAGCTCTTCGCCGTCCTGCGCCGCGCGGGCATCCTGCGTTCGCAGCGGGGCGTGAAGGGCGGCTACGCGTTCGCCCGCGAGCCCGGTGAGGTCACGGTGCTCGAGGTCGTCGAGCTGCTCGACGGGCGCCTGGGCGCCGAGGCCGAGGGCATCTTCGCCGAGGCGGCCGCCGCCGCCCGCGCGGTGCTGGCCAAGACGACGATCAGCGACGTCCTCGAGCGCGAGAACCAGGCCGCGGGCGCGACCATGTATTACATCTAGAGCGTCAAAGCTCACAGCGGCGCAAGATTCGTCCAGGGTGACCGATGCCCAGGGGGACCGTTTCCGTCTTCCCCCTGCCCTCTGGACACACCTTGCGCCTCACCATCTCTACAAAGCTCATCGCGGCGTTCGCCGGCCTGCTGGCCCTGATCGCCGTACTCGGCTTCTACTCGGTCTCCCGCACCTCCGCCATGCGCGAGGACACGGAGAACATCGGCGAGAACGTCGTGCCCGGCACGCGCACCATCGGCGAGCTGAAGGACCTGACCGGCAAGTACCGCCGCAACCAGATCCTCTTCGTCGTCCGCCAGTCCGACAAGGAGGAGCTCGACGGCAACCTCGCCGACGTCACCAGCGCGCTCAGCACCTACCGCGCCCAGTACGTCAGTGGCGACGCCGACCGCGCTCAGCTCGACGCCTTCGTGGCCGCGTGGACCAAGTACCAGGACGTCACCCAGGGCGTCTTCGCCCTTCCGGCCAACGACATCAACGGCGTGACGAGCATCATCTCGTCCGGCGAGGGTGACCAGGCGTGGGAGGACACGAAGGCCGCCATCGCCGCGTGGGACAAGGCCAACGCCGCTGCCGCCGCCGACTCGGTCAAGCAGGTCGCGGACGCCGCCTCGTCCACCCGCAACCTGGCGCTGATCCTGCTCGCCGGCGGTCTGCTCGCGGGCAGCCTGATCGCGTTCCTGATCATCCGCTCGATCAAGAGCGGCCTGCGCCGCCTCGTCGACGCCGCCGACCACATCGCCCAGGGCGACGTGGACCAGGACATCCAGCTCAACAGCAACGACGAGCTCGGCGACGCCGGCAAGGCGTTCGCGGGCATGGTCGACTACCTGCGCGACAGCGTCGCCTCCGCAGACCGGATCGCCCAGGGCGACCTCGTCTCGGACGTGACCCCGCGCGGCGACAAGGACGCGCTCGGCATCGCCCTGCACGGCATGGTCGACGGTCTGCGCACCACGATCGGCGACGTCGCCGACTCGGCCGCGACGGTCGCCAGCGCCTCGTCGCAGATGGCCGGCACGGCGCAGGAGACCGGCCGTGCGGTCGGCGAGATCGCGCTCGCCATCGGTGAGATCGCCGAGGGCGCCGAGAGCCAGGTCCGCTCCGTCACCGACGCTCGCGTCGCCGTGGACGAGGTGTCCGTCAACGTGCAGGAGTCCGCGCGCACCGCCCGCGAGACGCGTGACGCCGCCGACGCGGCCCGCGCGGTCGCCCAGGCCGGCGTGGAGGCCGCGAACGAGGCCACCAGCGCCATGCACGCGCTCCGCGAGTCCTCCGAGGAGGTCGCGGGTGCGATCCAGGCGCTCGGCACCAAGTCCGACGCCATCGGCGGCATCGTCGCCACGATCACGACCCTCGCCGAGCAGACCAACCTGCTGGCGCTGAACGCCGCGATCGAGGCGGCCCGCGCCGGCGAGCAGGGCAAGGGCTTCGCGGTCGTGGCCGAAGAGGTCCGCAAGCTGGCCGAGGAGAGCCAGGGCGCGGCCGGCCAGATCTCCGGCCTGATCGAGGAGATCCAGCGCGAGACCTACAACGTCGTCAATGTCGTCGAGCGCACCAACGAGCGCACGACGGCCGGCGCTGCCACGGTCGAGCAGGCCCGCGGCGCGTTCGAGCAGATCGGCGCCTCGGTCGAAGACATGAGCAACCGCGTCGGCCACATCGCGACCATCGTCGAGTCGATCGCGACCGGCGCCGGCTCGGTGCAGAACGACATCGGCGCGGTCACCGACCTCGCCGAGCGCTCCTCCGCCGCCACCGAGCAGGTCTCGGCGTCCGCGCAGGAGACCTCCGCCGCCGCGCAGGAGATCGCCGCGTCCGCGCAGTCGCTCTCCGGCACCGCCGAGGAGCTCGAGCGCGTCGTCGCGCGCTTCCGCCTCACCCCGGCGTAAACGCGACATCTGTCGCTAAAGAGGGACAGACCCTCTTTAGGAAGCAGCGTGGGTTGTTTCATGCAACCCACGCTGCTAGTTTCAAATCCATGGAACTACATGGGGCAGTCGCGCTCGTCACCGGCGCGAACCGAGGGTTGGGCAAGGCCTACGCCGAGGCGCTCGTCGCGGCCGGCGCGAAGGTCTACGGAGGCGCGCGCAACCCGGACGCCGTCACGAGCGAGGGCGTCATCCCGGTCCGGCTCGACGTGACCGACGCCGAGCACGTGGCGCAGGCCGCCGCCGAGCTCACCGACGTCAACCTCGTCGTCAACAACGCGGGGATCGGCGCGCTCCACACGCCGCTCGCCGCCGACCTGGACGAGGCCCGCCAGCTGATGGAGGTCAACTACTTCGGCCTGCTGCGCGTCTCCCAGGCGTTCGCGCCCCAGCTGTCCGGCGGCGCGCTCGTGAACGTGCTGAGCGTCGCCTCGTTCCGCCCGCTGCTCAGCTTGAGCACCTACTCGGCGACGAAGGCCGCGGCCTGGTCGATCACGACCGCGCTGCGCGAGGAGCTGCCCGAGACGCTCGTGGTCGGCGTCCATGCCGGGTTCATCGACACCGATTTGGCCGCGGCGGTCCCGCCCGAGAGCAAGATCCCCACGAGCCAGGTGGTGGACGCGACCCTCGAGGCGCTGCGCGCCGGCGAGACCGAGGTGCTCGCCGACGACATCAGCCGCGCCGCCAAGGCCGCGCTCGTCGCTTAGCGCACGCGCACCGTCAGCTTCACGTCGACCGTCTTCTTGACGCCGCCGGGCGCGACGAGGGCGAGCCGCAGCACGACCTTCGTCCGCCCGCGCTTGAGCGGCGCCTTCGGGCGCAGCGTGACCTTGGCGGGCTTGCCGAGCGAGAACTTCGCCGCCCTCGAGAGCGCCTTGCCGACGCGCAGCGTGGCCGTGCCCGTGAAGGCGAAGCGCTCGCGGCTCGTGAGCGTGACCGTCACCGCGCGGCGCGTGACCTTGCCGAGCTTGACGCTCACGGGCGTGCGGCCGAAGGCGAGCTTGGGCGCGGGCTGCGGGGCGCCGCCGCCGCCCGGACCCGGCCCGGACGGCGGCCCGGGCTGCTCGACGATGATCTGCCCGTCGCCCGGGTCGACCACCGGCGCGCTGCAGTCGGCGCTGACGGCGCGCGCGTCGCCGCGCTCGGCGGCCTGCAGGTTGCCGGCGAAGTCCCGCGCCTGCACGTCGAAGCGGTACGCGCGCCCCGCCTCCGCCGGAACCCGCGCGGACGTGCCGGCCGTGCGCATCGCGACGGGCCGCCAGGCGCCGCCGTCCTCGCTCATCCAGACGTCGTAGGACGCGATCCCGGAGCCGGCGTCCGTGCCGCCCCAGGCCACGTCGACGCCACAGTCGCGCACCACGGCCGACTGGACGGCCGCGGCGGGCGCCGTGTCGTCGAGCAGGTTCGACCACACGTTGGTGACGATCGCGGCGTTCGTGTCGAACACGATCGACGCGTCACCGCCGACCACGGTCCCGGTCGCGACCCCCGCGACCGGCGCCACGGAGTAGCTGACGCCGCCCTGGCCCTCCGGCGCGACCTTGTTGGGCGGCAGGAAGCCGGCGACGGCGTCGGTCGTCGCCGTCAGCGTCGCCGGGTCCAGCGACGTGAACTTCCAGACGGCGCTCGACCCCTCCAGCCCCGCCTCGACGCGCACGAGCAGATCCGTCGCCGGCCGCAGATCGACCGTCGTCGTCCACGACCGGGCGTTCGCCGGCGGCGTCAGCAGCACGTCGCCGAAGTCGATCGGGCCGAGCGCGAACGTGGACAGGTCCAGCTTGGCCGGGTCGAGCGGGTCCGTCACCCGCACGGTCTGGGCGGCCGCGCTCGCCGCCGGCAGGTTCTCGAAGCTCACCCGGTAGTGCAGCGGCTTGTCCGAGCGCACGGCGTGCGCGGCGCCGCCGCCGGGCGTCCCGGCCTTCTCGTTCGGGTCGTGCGACTGCAGCAGCTCCTTCACGAACGGCGGCGGGATGAAGTTCCCATCCTTGTCGTACTGGGGATCGGGCGCCTCAACCGGCTTGTCGTGCTCGGTGCACAGCTGCATCATCCACAGCAGCTGCCACTCGTCGTCCTGCTCGGGATACAGGTTGAACTTGGTGTTGGCGATGTTGTCGAGGACCGCCGAGGGGCCGCCCGCGACGCGCATCTCCCAGGCGCCGCTCATGACCGCGTCGAGCGCGCCCAGCTGGAGCGAGAAGTTGCCGAGCTCGCTCGAGGCGCCCGCGGCGCTCACCATCCCCTTCATCACCACCGCGCCCTCGGCGAGGCGCTTGAGGTCCTCGTAGTCGGTCCCGTTGAGGAACCCGAGGTCCTTCATGCACTCGGTCAGGCGCAATCGCTGGATGCTCAGCTCGTACGCGCCCTCGACCTGCTGCAGCGGCCCGGTGATCTTGAACTCGCCGCCGTTGAAGTCGACCTTGAGCAGGCCCTTGGTGGGATCGTCGACGCTGGCGCGCACCGCCTTGGCGGGCGCCGCCGCGACCGGCAGGGTGCCCGCGAACGTCCAGCTCGTGCCGGTGTGGGTGACGGTTGGCGCGGCGCCGTCGGCCGCGGCCTGTGAGTACGTCATCCGCAGGGACCCGCCGCCGCTGAACGTGAGGTCCGCGCGCACGAGCGACCCCGCGCTCGGCGGCAGCAGCGTGGCGCCGGTGAACGTGCGGGCGTCGGTGAGCGCCGGGATCGCGTCCGTGAACGTCATCGCCGCCTGCAGGTTCAGCTTCGTGTGCCCGGCGATCGTGGTCGTCGGGGTGTAGCGGATGCGCACGAAGTCGCTGCTCCGCGCCGGCACGCGCCCGAGCGAGACCACCACGGTGCGGCCCTTCACGCCGTCGTAGAAGCCGGCCGTCGCGCCCGGCGGGAGGTGGTCCACCGCCAGGTCGGCCCCGACCGGGTAGCCCGACAGCCGCACGGCGGCCGGCCGCGAGGCGACCGCGCCGAGGTTGCCGAAGTACAGGTAGTCGTCGGAGGGCAGCCCGCCGCGCGCGAACGCCGGCCCGGTGGCCTGCACGTACGGGCGCGCCTCGCCGGTCGCGGCCTGCAGCGAGACCAGGCGCGACCCGCCGCCGATCCCGTAGGTGCGCGCCTCGATGAACCAGCTGGCGTCCAGCGGCGTCGCGGTCGTGGTGTCGAACACGGCGGTGGCGGAGCGCCCGTCGTCGGCGGGCACGAAGCTCAGCGGCGCGATGTCCGGTCGGCCGCCGCGGCGCAGCAGCAGCTTCGTCTGGCTCGTCAGGCCCTCGCCGCGCAGCGTGACCGTCGCCGGCCCGCCGTTGGAGAGCACGTTCGGCGCGACGCTCGTCAGGCTCGTGTCGTCGTTGAGGATCGTCGCGGTCGCCGTGGCGCGGGAGATCGGCACGGTGGTCGGATGCGAGAGATGGAACTGGAAGGTCTCGTCGGGCTCGGGCGCGCCGTCGTTGGCCGTCCACACCGTCGTCACGGTCTTGGCGGTCTCGCCCGCGGCGAACGTGAGGTCGCCGAACAGCGGGAAGCCGCCGTTGATCTCCGGGTAGTCGGACGCGCGCTGCGCGGAGCCGGTGTCCCGCGCCGACCAGCGCACCGCCGCGGCCCCGGCGCCGGAGGAGCGCCGGACCGTGAACGTGAACGTCTCGCCCTCGCGCACCGCCACGTCGTCGACCGAGAACGACGCGGAGCCGCCCGGCACTGTGACGTCCGCGCCGTCGAGCTCGTAGGTGGGCGCGTACGCGCCGACCACGTGGGCGAACGTGCCGACGCGGCGCGACCCCAGGGTCAAGGTCCGCACGACCGCGTACGTCTGCCCGGCCGGGGGCGTGTGGCCGAGCGCGGGCGCGACGTCCCACGCGCCGCCGAGCGTCGCGACGCCGCCGACCGAGAGCCCGCTCCCGGCCGCCGAGAGCCGCGTCCGCAGCGTCCCTCCGGCCTCCTGGACGTAGTCGCCGCCCTGGGTCTCGGTCTCCCAGATGTTGTTGTAGGAGAAGTCCAGGGCCGGCGTGGGGGCGACCACACCGCCGCGGTTGGTCACCCGTCGCGCCGAGACGCGCCCGCCGCCGGTGATCGTCCCGGCGTTCAACGTCAGCCCGGGATCGGTGTTCTGGAGCGGCGCGCCGACCGTGAAGCGCACGCCCGCGTCGACCGACGTCGTCCCGCCACCCTGCGTGAACGGCGGCACCGCCAGCGCGTGGTGGACCTCCAGCACGCCGTTCTGCACGAACGCCGTCGGGCTGGGGTAGCTCTGCCCGCTCGAGTACGGGGCGATGATCCGCTGCTCGGCGACGACGTTCGCGTCGGCGCGGATCGTGCCCGTGTTGATCAGCTTGGCCCCGTCGAGGACGTCGATCGCGACGCCGACGCGGTTGGTCGTGTCCGCGATCGGGTCGCGCGCGAAGACGATCGTGCCCGCGTTCGTGCGCGTCTGGCCGGCGGGCACGCGCAGCCGCACCCAGTCGGAGCTACGGTCCTCGATCCGGATCGTCCAGCCCGCCGCGACGTCGGTCGCGAGCGACGCGGCGCCCCAGTGGATGCGCGCGGTGCCCGTCCCGCCGGTCAGCGCCAAGGACCCCTGGCGCAGCGTGACCGGGCTGCCGAGGAACGTCCCGCCGCTCACCGCGAGCTGGTCGGAGGAACCCCAGAACGTCACGTCGCCGGCGTTGGTCAGCGTGCCGCCGGTCTGGCGGAGCGTGCCGCCGTGGCCCGACTCCATCCACAGCTCGCCCGTCACCGTGATCGTGCCCGAGCTCAGCCACGTGATCGGCGCGCCGTTGTCGAGCAGGCGCAGGCGGCTCGTGACGGCGACCGTCCCCGTGTTGGTGACGTTGCCGCGGATGGCCGTGTAGCCCTCGTTCTGGGCGGTGCGCAGCGTGCCGCGGTTGCTGAAGGTGCCGACCGTCAGCTCGTTGCTGTCGTTGTCGGCTGCCGTGCCCGTGGCGACGAACTCGAACGTGCCCGCGTTGTCGACCTCGGCGAACGACGCCTGCGTGTGCGCGAACCCGGGGTCGGTGCGCATGGTCACCTTCGCGCCGGCCGCGATCGTGGCCAGCCTGCCGGTCGCGATCCCGCGCTCGACGATGACGACGTCCCTGCTGACGCACACGTCCTCGGCGGACGTCGGGATGTGCCCGAGCGACCAGTTGGCGGCGACCTGCCACTCACCTCCGGACGGGCCCGAGTAGGTGTTCGTGCAGGCCGCCTGGGCGGCGGGGGCGAGGAAGGCGGTGACGACGAGCGCGAGCAGGAAAGTGCGGACCATGGCGCCCGCCAATCTCTCGCCGAACGCCCGGCGAGAGCAATACGCAGACTTACGTACTGCTGCCTTTTCCGCTCTCCAGCGCGGCCCACGCGGCGCTCACGGCCGCCAGCCGGTCGGTGACACCTAGCTTTGCGTACAGGTGCTCGGTGTGCTTGTGCACGGTCCGCGGGCTCACCTTCAACGTCTCGGCGACCGCCGCCGTCGACTGCCCGCGCATCATCGCCTGCAGCACCTCGGCCTCCCGCGGCGTCAGCCCGAGCGACTCCAGCAGCGACAGCGGCGCCCCGCGCGACCCGCGCTCGAACATGAACACCGTCGCCCCGCCGCGCGGTGCCATCCGGCGCACCATCAGCGGCCCGCCGTCCACCGGCACGACCGCGTGGGCCGGCGCGGGCGTGTCCCGCAGCGTCGCCGGGAGCCGGTCGCCGCGGGAGCCCATCAGCTCCAGCGCCGCCCGGCCCGCCCGCGTCGCGAACGCGATCCGGTCCCGCGCGTCGCTCACCACCACGGCCTCGCCGATGTCGTCGAGCCCGGCCTCCACCGCGGCCAGGACGTCGTGCATGCGCTCCCGCAGCGCCGCGTTCGCGTGCGCCTGGATCAGATGCGGGCGGGCGAGGTCGAGCATCCGCCGCTGCGCGTCGGTGAAGTCGTCGGCGTCCGCGAACACGAGCCCGATCAACAGCGTCGGCGGCGCCGGCAGCGTGACGGCGAGCTGGTGCTCCACGCCCAGCGGCACGAACACGTCCGTGTACAGCTCCAGCTCCCGGAACGCGGCCATGTCGGTCACGTCGGACAGGCGCAGCGCGCGCCCGTCGCGGCTGGCCAGGTGATGCTGGACGAGCGGGTTCTGGTGGCCGACGCGGCCCCAGCTGGCCAGGATCTGCGTCGCCGGCTCCGGCGAGACGAGCGTGACCAGCGGCGCGCCGTCGGCGCCGACCTCGTTGTAGGACGTGTACGCGGCCGGGATCACGCGCGGCAGCACGTCCAGCAGGGCGCCGCGGAAGCCGTCGAGGTCCTCGGCGTGGTGGACCTCGCCCAGCACCTCGAGCAGCCCGTGCAGCTCACGCTCGGGAAGGCTCACGGGCGGGATTCTTCCAGTGAGCGCGTCTCGGCTCAATCACGCTAGGTTCTCTCACCGATGGCACACGCGATCGAGGTGACGGGCCTCACGAAGCACTTCGGGCCCGTCAAGGCCGTCGACGACCTCTCGTTCACGGTGGACGAGGGGCGCGTCACCGGCTTCCTGGGCCCGAACGGGGCGGGAAAGACGACCACGCTGCGGATGCTGCTCGGGCTCGTGAACCCGACGTCCGGCAGCGCGACCGTGCACGGGCAGCCGTTCGTGACGCTCAGCGACCCCGTCCACACGGTCGGCGCCGTGCTGGACGGCGGCATGCTGCACCCGGGCCGCACCGGCCGCAACCACCTGCGCACGCTCGCGCGGGCGTCCGGGATCGGCGACCGGCGCGTGGACGAGCTGATGGAGCTTGTCGCGCTGCGGGAAGCCGCGAACCGGCGCGCCGGCGGCTACTCGCTCGGCATGCGCCAGCGCCTCGGCCTGGCCGCAGCGCTGCTCGGCGACCCGAAGGTGCTCGTGCTCGACGAGCCCGCCAACGGCCTGGACCCGCAGGGCATCCGCTGGCTGCGCGACTTCCTGAGACGGCTCGCGGGCGAGGGCCGCGCGGTGCTCGTCTCCAGCCACGTCCTCGCCGAGGTCTCCCAGACCGCCGACGACGTGGTCGTGATCGCCAAGGGCCGCAGCGTCACGCAGGGCCCGCTGCAGGAGATCATGGCCCGCTCCGGCCGCCAGGGCGGCGTGCGCGTCGCCGGGCCGGACGTGCGCAAGCTCGGCGACCTTCTGTACGCCGACGGCGCGCGCGTGAGCGGCGACGCCCACGAGATCACCGTCGCCGACCGCACGGGCGAGCAGGTCGGCCGCGTGATCGCCCAGCACCAGATCGTGATCTCCGAGCTCGTCCCGCTCGGCGGCTCGCTCGAGGACGTCTACTTCGAGCTCACCGGCGCCACGGGAGGCCCGTCCTGATGCTTCGCCTGACCAACGCCGAGTTCCTCAAGCTCCGCACCACGCGGACGTTCTACGCCTTCCTGGCCGCCTGCGCCGCGCTGGTGCTCGTGCCGACGATCCTCATCTGCGCGTTCGCCACCTTCGACGACGACCCGATCGAGCCGCTGCTGTACTTCATCGGCTCGCTGATCCAGACGTTCTCGCTGCTGATCGGCATCCTCGCCGCCACGACCGAGTTCCGCCACGGCACGATCACGCCGAGCCTGCTCGTGGTCCCCAACCGGATCCGCCTGATGACGTCCAAGCTGATCGCCGGGACCTTGACCGGCCTCGCGATCGGGCTCGTCTCGACGGTGCTGATCGTCGTCATCGTCGCCGCGTTCGGCTCGGCGCGGGACTTCCCGACGGACGAGATCGGCCGCGGCAGCCTGATCATCGGTGGCACGCTCACGTGCGGGCTCTTCGCCGCGCTCGGTGTCGGCCTCGGCGCGCTCGTGCGCAACCAGGTCGGGGCGATCGTCGGCGCGCTCGTGTATGTCTTCGTGCTCGAGCCGCTCGCCACGGGGCTGCTGTCGCTGAGCGACTCGCTCGACGACATCCTGCCCAAGTACAGCCTCGGCGCGGTCTCGAACTGGCTCACGGGCGTCTCGCCCGACGACGACGTGCTGCTCGAGCAACTGCCGGCCGGGCTGCTGCTCACGCTCTACGCGGCGCTCTTCGTCGCCGCGGGGATGTTCATGCTCCGGAAGCGGGACATCACCGCGTGATCCGGCTGCGTCCCGCCACCGAGGCCGACGCCCCGCGCGCCGCGGAGATCGTGATCGCGGTCGACGTGGCGGAGGTGGGGGAGCCCGACTACTCGCTCGAGGACCTGCGCGAGGAGTGGGCGGAGCCCGGCTTCGCGCTGGCCAAGGACGCGATGGTCGCCGAGTCCGGCGGCGAGACGATCGGCTACGCGCACTTCCGCAGCGGCGACCTGCTGGTGGCCGTGGACCCGGAGCGCCAGGGCGAGGGCGCCGGCACGGCGTTGCTCGGCTGGGCGGAGGCGCGCGGACGCGAGCGCGGCGAGCCGTTCCTGCGCCAGGCGGTCGGCGACCGCGCGACCACCGCCCGCACGCTGCTGGAGGCCAACGGCTGGTCGGTCGCCCGCAGTTACTACCGGCTGGAGCGGGCGCTCGGCGACGAAGGCGACGCGGAGTTCCGGGCGCTGCAGGAGAGCGACGACCTCTACCCGGTGTACGAGGCCGCGTTCAGCCGCAACGCCGACTACACGCCGCGCGATCCCGAGGCGTGGCGGCAGCGCAGCCTGCACGGCCACAACGTCGACCCGGAGACGACCCGGGTCGAGCCCGGCAAGGGCTTCGCGCTCGTCCGCCGCTGGGAGGACGGCGTCGCCTATGTCGAGCTGCTGGCGGTGCATCCCGACCACGCGGGCCGCGGCCTCGGCGGCACGCTGCTGACCGCCGTCTTCGCGGCCGCGCGCGCGAACGGGTACGTTCAGGTCGTCCTCAACGTCGCCTCCGACAACCCCAACGCGCTGCGCCTGTACGAGCGTGTCGGCATGACCCAGCGCTGGCGGATCGACGACTACCACAAGCCGCTGCCAGACTAAGGCGCCGATGATTCCGAGCAACATCGCCGATCACGTCGGCCGGACCCCGATGGTGCAGCTCAAGCGCCTCGCGCCCCCCAACGGCGGCGAGGTCTTCGGCAAGCTCGAGATGTTCAACCCGGGCGGCTCCGTCAAGGACCGCATCGGCGTGGCCATGATCGAGGCGGCCGAGGCCGAGGGCCGGATCGAGCCGGGGCGCACCACGATCGTGGAGGCCACCAGCGGCAACACGGGCATCGCGCTCGCGTTCGTCTGCGCCGCCAAGGGCTACGACCTCATCCTCACGCTCCCGCAGGGCATGAGCCGCGAGCGCGAAGGGCTGCTGCGCCTGTACGGCGCGCAGGTCCACATCACCGAGTCGATGGGCGGCATGGGCGAGGCCGTCGCCGCCGCGCGGGCGATGGCCAGCGAGGACGGCTACTTCCTGCCCGACCAGTTCTCCAACCCCGCCAACCCCGAGGTGCACCGGCGCACGACCGGGCCCGAGCTGTGGGAGGCGATGGAGGGCAAGATCGACTACCTGGTCGCCGGCGTCGGCACGGGCGGCACGATCACGGGCGCGGGCACGTTCCTCAAGGAGCAGAACAAGGACATCCAGGTGGTCGCGGTCGAGCCGCTGACGTCGCCGGTGCTGTCCGGCGGCCGGCCCGGCCCGCACAAGATCCAGGGCATCGGCGCGGGCTTCATCCCGCCCGTGCTGGACCGCGGCGTGCTCGACGAGATCATCACCGTCGACGACGAGGACGCGCTGGAGACGGCCCGCCAGGCCGCCAGCCGCGAGGGCGTGCTGGTCGGCGTGTCCTGCGGCGCCGCGCTGTGGGCCGCGCTGCAGGTCGCCGCGCGCCCGGAGGCCAAGGGCAAGCGGATCGCGGTCGTGCTGCCCGACTCGGGCGAGCGCTACGTGTCCCTGCCGTTCTTCGCACCCGAGCCGCCCGCCGCCCAGTCCTCATGATCCGCGAGGTCGAAGGGCCCGCGGGCGCGCCGTGGGAACGCCCGCTGCACGGCACGCTGGACCGGCTCGTGGTCGAGTCGGACGCGCTCGCAACGAACCCGCTCGGCGACCCGTCGCGGCGGCCGCTGTACGTCTACCGGCCGCCCGGCGTGGAGCTCGACCACCCGAAGCTGCTGCCGAGCGTGTACGTGATCCAGGGCTACACCGGTCAGCTCGACATGTGGTTTTCGCGGACACCTTTCGAGCTCAACATGATCGAGCGGATCGACGCGCTGTTCGCGACCGGCGAGTGCCCGGACGCGATCATCGTCTTCGTCGACGCGTGGACGTCGTTCGGCGGCTCCCAGTTCCTGAACTCGTCCGGCACGGGCCGCTACCAGGACTACCTGTGCGACGAGGTCGTGGCCTTCGTCGACGAGCGCTACCCGACGCTCGACCACCGCGACCACCGCGGCCTGACGGGCAAGTCGAGCGGTGGGTACGGCGCGATGGTCGTCCCGATGCTGCGCCCGGACGTGTGGGGCGCGTTCGCCTCACACGCCGGCGACGCGCTCTTCGAGGCTTGTTACCTGCACGAGTTCCCGACCCGCGCGCGCCAACTGCGCGACGAGTTCGACGGCTCGTGGGAGACGTTCTTCGAGCGCGTGAAGGTGACCGACCCGCCCAAGTGGGAGTGGATCGAGCTGCTCGAGCTCTACGGCTACGCGGCGGCCTACTCGCCCGACCCGGCCAACCCGGGCCGCGCGCTGATCCCGTTCGACGCCAACGGCCGGCTGATCGCGCACATCTGGGCGCAGTGGGTGGAGAAGGACCCTGTGCGGATGGCGCCGCGCAACGCCGACGCGCTGCGCTCGATGAAGCGCATCTACGTCGACGCGGGGCGCCGCGACGAGTACTTCCTCGACCTCGGCGCCCAGGCCTTCGCGGCGGAGCTGGCGAAGATCGGCGTCGACTACACGTGCGAGCTGTTCGACGGCACGCACGCGCGGCTCACGTACCGGTACCCGAACGCGATCCGCGAGCTCGTCACCGCTCTCGAGCCGTAACCGGCGTCACGTTCTCGCGCGCCCACGCCTCGACCGCCGGCCACGGGCCGTAGCCGGCGTCGGGGTTGATGTGGCCGTCCCCGGGCAGCAGGTCGGTGGGCAGCCCGGGGTAGACGGTCGCGGCGCCGGCCGGGCAGTACGGGTCGTTGTCGCTGCAGACCAGACGCGCGTCGTCGAGCTGCACGTCCGGCGCGGGGAAGAAGTGGGCGAGGCTGTCCGGGACGGCGTCCGCGGACGCGGGCGCGACCAGCAGCACGCGCTCGGCGGGCTTGCCGCCGCGCGCGACGTGGTGCAGCCAGAGCAGGCAGCCGGCGCTGTGGCAGATGACCACGGGCGGCGTGTCGAACTGGTCCAGCTCGCGCTCGAGCGCGTCGAGCCAGGCCTCCAGCCGCGGCTCGTCGGCGTCCGGCAGATCGGGGAAGTGCACCGCGGCGTCACCGGAGCGCAACCGGCCCGCGAGCCAGGACTGCCAGTGTCCCGGTCCTGAGCCCTGATAGCCATGCAGAATCAGATACGAAGGGCGTGACATGCGGGCCGCTACCGTAGCCGACGTGGCCCACACCCTCGACGTCAGCTCGCTGCGCTGCCCGATGACGTGGGTGCGCACGAAGCTCGCTCTGGAGCGGCTCGCGGCGGGGGAGACGCTGGAGGTCACGCTCCCGCCGGGCGAGGCCGAGACCAACGTGCCGCGCTCGGCGCGCGAGGCCGGTCACGCGGTCGACGGCGACGGCACGACGATCAGGATCGTGAGGGCATGACCGAGAACTCGCGACGGACGTTCCTGCGCGGGGCGTTCCAGTCGGCCGCGCGGGCCGCGATCCGCGCCAAGGAGGAGTACGAGGCGCCGGCGATCGAGGCGGTCGCGCCGCCGCTGCTCTCGGACGCCGAGGTCGAGCGCTACTCGCGCCAGCTCGTGCTCCCCGAGTGGACCGAGCACGCGCAGACGCTGCTGCGTGACGCGTCCGTGCTGGTCGTGGGCACCGGCGCGCTCGGCTCGCCGGTCGCGGCCTACCTCGCGGGCGCGGGCGTCGGCCGGATCGGGCTCGTGGACTCCGACGTGGTCGAGATCTCCAACCTCCACCGCCAGCCGCTGCACTTCACGCCCGACCTGGGCGTCCCGAAGGTCGAGAGCGCGGCCGCCAAGCTGCGCTTCCTGAACCCGGACGTGCTGATCGAGCCCTACCAGGTGCGCCTGGACGCCGAGAACGCCGCCGGGCTCGTCGAGGGCCAGGACCTCGTGATCGACTGCTCGGACTCCTTCGCCACGCGCTACGCCGTCAACAAGGCCTGCTGCGAGGCCCGCGTGGACCTGATCGAGGGCGGCGCCGTGGGCTGGATCGGGCTCGTGATGACGATCATCCCGTTCGCCACCGCCTGCTACCGCTGCGCGTTCCCGGTCGAGCCGGGGGACTCGCGCTCGTGCGCGGAGGCGGGCATCCTCGGGCCGGTCGCCGGCACGCTCGGCTCGCTGCAGGCGCTCGAGGCGATCAAGCTGCTGAGCGGCGCGCAGCCGCCGACGCTCGACGCGTTCCTGAGCGTGGACCTCGCGTCGATGGAGTTCACGCGCGTGAGCGTGCACCGGCGCGCCGACTGCGAAGACTGCGGCGAGGGGTAGATTCCGGGCAGATGCTGGGTCTGAGCGCCATCCGAAAGGTGTCCGGGGAGCTTCGCCGCGACATCAAGGCCGTGCGCGAGCGCGACCCCGCCGCGGCCGAGGTGTCGACCGCGGAGATCCTCACGCAGTGGCCCGGCCTGCACGCGCTGCTCATGCACCGCGTCGCGCACGCGCTCGTGACCGCCGAGGTGCCGGTCGCGCCGCGGGCGATCGCGTACTTCTCGCGCGCGCTCACGGGGATCGAGATCCACCCGCGGGCCAAGATCGGCGACGGGATGTTCATCGACCACGGCATCGGCGTCGTGATCGGCGAGACGGCCGAGGTCGGCGACAACGTGACGCTCTACCAGGGCGTGACGCTCGGCGGCACGGGCTTCGAGACCGGCAAGCGCCACCCGACCGTGCAGGACAACGTGACGATCGGCTCCGGCGCGAAGCTCCTCGGGCCGATCACGATCGGGCACGGGGCGAAGATCGGCGCCAACACGGTCGTCATCCACGACGCGCCGCCGAACTCGACCGTGGTCGGCAACCCCGGGCATCCCGTGCGCGTCGAGGGTCGCAAGCCCGAGGGCCCGGACGCCGACTGGGTGCACCTCCCCGACCCGATCGCGGATGCCCTGAAGCAGATGGCGGCGCGGATCGCCGACCTCGAGCGCGAGGTCGCGACGCTCCGCGGCGAGGACCCGGGGAAGGTCGCGGCGGTCGTGCCGTTGCGCCCGGCGCGTGGCCCAAGTCCCGCGGGCGGGTAACCTCGGGCCTCGTGCCCTCTTTCTCGCATTCGATCGACGTCTCCAAGCCGCCGTCCGAAGTCTTCCCGTGGCTGCTGGAGGAGGACAAGGTCCCGCAGTGGACGTCCGACCTGGAGCGCTACGACGTCGACGGCGCGCTGGGCGTCGGGACGCGCGTCACGCAGAAGTTGACGCTCGCCGGCGGGCTCGCGCTCGCGATGGAGATCGTCCAGTACGACCCGCCGAGCGGCGCGGCGACGGCGTTCGAGACCAACGGCGTGAAGGTCGAGAGCGCCTACGTCCTGGAGCCGGTCGGCGGCGGGACGCGGGTCACCCAGACGATGGAGGCCAAGGCCAGCGGGTTCACGGCCAAGATGCTGATCCCGATCGTCCAGGGCCGGCTCGAGGGCAAGCTCACGGGCGACCTGGACCGCCTGAAGACCCTGCTGGAGGGTTAGGCCATGCGCGTCCTCGCGGTCCTGCTCACCCTGCTCGCGTTCCCGGCCAGCGCCGCCGCGCAGAGCGTCAGCGAAGCCGCCAGCGCCCTGCGCTCGGACCCGGTGTACGTCGCCGACGGCGCCGAGCTCGCCGGCCAGGTCGACGCGGGTGCCCTCCGCGGCAAGATCGGCGAGGAGCCCGTGTTCGTCGCCGTGCTCCCGGAGAGCGCGGTCGAGGGCTCAGCGGGCCGCACGCTGATCGCGCTGCGCGAGGCCGTGGGGGAGAAGGGCCGCTACGCGCTCGTCGTCGGCGACGACCTGCGCACGCTCCCTGCCGACGCGGGCGAGAAGGCGCGCGCGGCGCACCCGGACGACCTCCAGGCCGCACTCACCCAGTTCATCGACGAGGCCGAGTCCAGCGGCAGCGGCTCCGGCGGCGCGATCGGCGCGGTGATCGTCGGCGTGATCCTGGTCGGCGTCGTGATCGGCGGCTCGCTGCTGGTCGTCAACCGCCGTCGCGACCGCAAGGCCCGCAACGACGGCCGCTCCGAGGTCGGGCAGATCAACCAGACCGACGACTTCGTCCGCCTCGGCGACCAGATCCGCGCGCTCGAGCTCGACATCACGCTCGGCGACGCGGGCCGACCCGACTACGACCGCGCGCTCGAGGCCTACACCCGCGCCAACGACCTCAACCGCCGCGGCGACGAGGCGGGCGCGAACCGCGCGCTGGACGAGGGCCTCGCGGCCATCGCCACCGCCCGCGAGCGCATCGCAGGAAGATAAAGCAACCTAAAGGGGTCTGACCCCTTTAGGTTCGCCGCGAGACTCGAACCCGCCGATTTGCGGCGGTTCTTCCCTAAAGGGGTCTGACCCCTCTAACTACGGTGGTGTCGTGAGCAAGATCCGTGGTGGAGACATTCGTGCGGCCGGGATTCCGGATGGACCGGCGATGGGCGTGGCGCTGAGCTGCATCCCGCGCGCCGTCAAGCATCTGGGGCGTGACGTCGCACTGCAGCGTCTCGCCGAGATCGCGGCCGCGCCCGACCGGTACACCGACGACGCCGACTTCGCGCCGCTCGCCGAGCGCCTCATCGCCGACGCGCGCGAGGCCGACCGTCGCTTCGTGGAGCGCGACGCGCCCGCCCCGTACGTGAACTACTGCGGTGACGCCGACCCCGGCGCGCTCGAGCAGATGCGCAACTCGCTGCGGCTGCCGAGCGCGGTCCGCGGCGCGCTGATGCCCGACGCGCACCGCGGCTATGGCTTGCCGATCGGCGGCGTGCTCGAGACCGAGGGCACCGTGATCCCGTACGCGGTCGGCGTGGACATCGCCTGCCGGATGAAGCTGTCGGTGCTCGACGTCGCCCCCGAGGCGCTGGACGAGCACGGCGGCCGGCTCAAGGACGCGCTGCTCAAGCAGACCCAGTTCGGGACGGGCGCCAAGCTGCGCAAGCGCGCCGATCACGCGGCGATGGACGACGACCGCTGGGCACTCACCCCGCTGGCCAGGCGCCTGCGCGATCGCGCCTGGGAGCAGCTCGGCACCAGCGGCTCCGGCAACCACTTCGTCGAGTTCGGCCTGCTGACGCTGCCGGCGCCCGACCTCGGGCTGGAGGCCGGCCGCTACGTGGCGCTGCTCTCGCACTCGGGCAGCCGCGGCGCGGGCGCGCAGATCGCCGGGCACTACTCCAAGCTCGCCCGTGAGCTGCGTCCCGAGCTGCCCAAGGAGCTCTCGTACCTGTCCTGGCTGGATCTCGACCACGACTCCGGCCGCGAGTACCTGGCGCTGATGCGGCTGATGGGCGAGTACGCGTCGGCGTGCCACGCGGTCATCCACGAGCGGGTCGTCGGCCACCTGAAGGCCGAGGTGCTGGCCGGGGTCGAGAACCACCACAACTACGCGTGGACCTCCGAGCGCGACGGCCGCGAGGTCGTCGTGCACCGCAAGGGCGCCACTCCCGCCGCGGAGGGCGAGCTCGGCGTGATCCCCGGCTCGATGGCGGCGCCCGGGTTCGTCGTGCGCGGCAAGGGCCGCCCGGAAAGCATCGACTCCGCGTCCCACGGCGCGGGGCGCCGGATGAGCCGCAAGGCCGCCACGGAGCAGTTCAACTGGCAGATGGTGCGCCCGGTGCTCGCCGAGCGCGGCGTCGAGCTGCTCTCGGCCGGGATCGACGAGAACCCGTTCGCCTACAAGGACATCGAGGCGGTCATGGCCCAGCAGACCGACCTCGTCGACGTGATCGGACGCTTCGACCCGCGGATCGTCCGGATGGCCGACGCGGGCGAGCGCCCGGAGGACTAGGTCGCGGGGGTGGTCGTGGCGCTGCGCGCCTCGA
The DNA here is from genome assembly GCF_027587195.1 of Solirubrobacter phytolaccae. Classification (GTDB taxonomy): domain Bacteria; phylum Actinomycetota; class Thermoleophilia; order Solirubrobacterales; family Solirubrobacteraceae; genus Solirubrobacter; species Solirubrobacter phytolaccae. The sequence continues at coordinate 28,436 of NZ_JAPDDP010000017.1, forward strand.
CCGCCTTGACCGTCTTCTCGAACTGGCCGCTGAAGAACCGCTTGCCGATCAGCCCGAGCAGCGCGCCGACCACGCGCCCCTTGAGGTTCTTGCCCTCGCGCACCACGACCACGTCGACACCGGTCTTGCCGTCGGCCTGCCGGGTGAACGTGTACGTGTGCGAGGACGCGCCGCCCCAGGTGTTGGAGTCGGTGGTCTTCATTACGACGCGGTTCGGGTCCGACCAGTCGTAGCGCAGCCGTTCCCACGCCGGGCCCTTGCCTTCGGTGACGTCGGCCCAGTCGGCGCCCTGGTCGTGGACCTTGAGCTGGCCGTCGTCGGTGTTGCCGAAGATCTGCGAGCGGCCCGGCCCGAAGTCGGTGACGGCGGCGACGAACTGCTCGGGCGTCGCGGTGGTCACCGTCGTGAAGTGGATCGTTGCCATTACCTCGCGAGTCTACGGACCCGGGCCTGGATGTTCGTACTGGCCTCGGTGCCGCTCCGCCTGGTTGGATGGGCGGCGATGAACCGACTCACCGTCGCGGCGCTCGTCGCCGCCACGCTCGTCGCGCCCGGGCTCCTCGCGTCCCCGGCGCTCGCGGACGTGACCTCCGTGAAGGCGCCCAAGCGCGTGAAGGCCGGCGCGAAGATGACGGTGATCGTCGGCCTCGACGGGGTCCGTCGGTGCCGGCTGACGACCGGCAAGGGCTCCGCGTCCGCGACCGTCCGCACCACGGGCTCGCCGGTGGTGCACTTCACGTTCGCGATCTCGTCCCAGGCACGCCCCGGGCGGTACACGCTCACGCTGCGCTGCGACGCGGAGACCAAGCGGCTGCGGCTGACCGTGACGAAGGCCAAGGGCCGTCGCGGGACGTCCAAGCGCTTGGTCCGGACGAAGATCACCACGGTGACCGCACCGGGTGGCGGCGGGGATCAGAGCGGAGACGTGTTCCCGGCGCCGACGCCGCCGTGCTGCAAGCCGCTGGTGACGCCGACGCCGACGCCGACCCCCGCCGGCCCGCCGCCCGTCGAGCACGCGCTCCGGGCCGTGTACGCGCTGCCGGCCGACCAGGCCGAGCGGCCCGGCTACGCCGCCGGCATCGTCGCCACGATCGACGCGGTCGACGGCTGGTTCGCGACCCAGACGGACGGTGGCGTCGCCCCGCGCTGGCTGCGCGACGCGAGTGGCGCGCCGGAGGTCCAGGTCGTCAAGCTCGCCCGCACGACCGCCGAGTACGAGGCGGCGGGCGGACTCGCGCGCTTCAACGCCGACCTGCGCACCGCCGCGCCGCTCCCGACCGCCACGCAGCGCTACGTCGCGTGGACACGCACCCGGCATCCCGAGCCGGCCTGCGGCTCGCACTCGGACGGAATCGTCTGGCTGCCCGAGCTCGCGTGCGGCATCGTGCCCGTCGCCCCGGCCGTGTGGCCCGTCGAGGGCACCTACCTGCTCGCCCACGAGCTCGCGCACCTGTTCGGCGCCGTGCCGGACTGCGCGCCGCACGCCGACGGCACGCGCCACGTGACCGACGATCCGCGCGACCTGCTCTACAACGGCCCGCTGGCCCGCGACTGGAACAACCTCACGCTGGACGTCGGGCGCGACGACTACTACGGCACGGCGGGCTCGACCTGCGAGGACATCGCGGCGAGCCCGCTCTGGAACACCCGGCCTTAGTCGATGTACTCGTAGGCCGGGAGCGTCAGGAAGTCCGGGAACTCGTCGCTCAGCGCGACCTGCTCGAAGATCTTCTTGGTCTCTTCCGGCCGGCCCTTCTGCCAGACCTCGTCGCCGACGTCGGCGCGGATCCGCTCCATCTCCTCGTCGAGGACCTTGCGCACGTGGTCGCGGTCGAACTTGCCGTGCTTGACCCACTGCCAGATCTGCGAGCGGGAGATCTCCGCGGTGGCGGCGTCCTCCATCAGGTTGTTGATGCCGGCGGCGCCGCGGCCGCCGAGCCAGAACGAGATGTACTGGAAGCCGACGCTGACGTCGCTGCGCAGCCCTTCCTCGGTGATCTCGCCCGGGGTGGAGCCCGCGTCGAGCAGCTGCTCGGGCGAGACGTCGACGTCGTAGCGCTGCTTGTCGATCTGGTTCGGGCGGTTGCCCAGCACGTCGTCGAAGGCCTTGAGCGCCACGTCGACCACGTCCGGATGCGCGACCCAGGTGCCGTCGAACCCGGCCTTGGCCTCGCGCTCCTTGTCGGCCTTGACCGCGTCCAGCGCGCGCTGGTTGGCCTCCTCGTCCTTGCGGGAGGGGATCAGCGCGGCCATGCCGCCCATCGCGAAGGCGCCGTGCGCGTGGCAGGTCTTCACCAGCAGCTCGGTGTAGGCCCGCATGAACGGGACCGTCATCTTCACGTCGTTGCGGTCCGGGAGCACGAAGTCCGGGTCGTCGCGGAAGACCTTGATCATCGAGAAGATGTAGTCCCAGCGGCCGGCGTTGAGGCCATAGGAGTGCTCGCCGAGCGCGTGGATGATCTCGGCCATCTGGAACGCGGCCGGGAGCGTCTCGATCAGCACCGTCGCGCGGATCAGGCCCGGCGGCAGCCCCAGCGCCTCGCGGGTGAAGAGGAAGACGTCGTTCCAGAGCGCCGCCTCTTCGTAATGCTCCATCTTCGGCAGGTACAGGTAGAGCCCGCGATCGCGCTCCGCGAGCCGCTTGCCGCAGTGGAAGGCGTAGAGCCCGAAGTCCATGAACGCGCCGGCGACCGGCTCGCCGCCGAGCGTCAGGTGCTTCTCGGGCAGATGCCAGCCGCGCGGACGGACGAGCAGCGTCGCCGGGTTGTCGACCAGCTCGTAGTGCTTGCCCTCGGACGAGTCGTAGGTGATCGTCCCCTCGACCGCGTCGATCAGGTTCAGGTGGCCTTCGACCTGGTTCTGCCAGGTGGGCGAGTTCGCGTCCTCGAAGTCGGCCATGAAGCCCTTCGCGCCGCTGTTGAGCGCGTTGATGACGAGCTTGCGGTCGGTCGGGCCGGTGATCTCGGCACGGCGGTCGGCGTAGTCGGGCCGGGGCGGCGGGACCTGCCAGTCGCCGTCGCGGATCTCCTGCGTGTCCTCCAGGAACCCGCTGGGCTTGCCACGCCCCTTGCGCGCGGCGAGCAGCTCGGCGCGACGCGCGCCGAAGCGCTCCTGCAGCTCGCCCACGAAGGCGATGGCGTCGTCGGTCAGGATCTGCGCGGCGGCGTCGGTCGGGGGCGCGGCGGCCTTCACGTTGCTCACGGCTTCACTCCTCGGAGGGACATGTCGAGCAGGGTCATCGGGTGGTAGATCGGAAGCTCGAGGTGCTTGGCGATCTGCAGCGCGCAGCCCGGGTTGGCCGCGGCGATCGCCTCGGCGCCGGTCGCCTTCAGATTGCGAGCCTTGCGCTCGCCGAGCGTGGCGGCGGCCTCGGGCTGGAGCAGGTTGTAGATGCCGGCCGAGCCGCAGCACAGCTCCCACTCCTGGGGCTCGAGCAGCTCCAGGCCGGGGATGCCGCGCAGCAGCTCGCGCGGCTGCACCCGCACGCCCTGGGCGTGCGCGAGATGGCAGGCGTCGTGGTAGGCGGCCTTCAGCGCGATCGGCTTGCGCACGGCCTGCGGCTCCTCGGAAGCGAGCAGCTCGTGGATGTCGACGACCTTGGCGGAGAACTCCCGGGCACGATCCGTGTCGAGGATGTGCCCGTAGTCCTTCATCACCGAGCCGCAGCCCGCGACATTGGTGACGATCTTGTCGAAGCCCTCGTAGGCGGCGATCGTCGCCTCGGCGAGCGGGATCGCCTCCTCGTCGACGCCCGCGTGCATCGGCAGCGCGCCGCAGCAGCGCGGGGAGCGCGGGGAGTGGACCTCCCAGCCCTCGGCGGAGAGCACATTGAGCGTGGCCACGTTGACGTCGCCGAAGAACACGCGCTGGATGCAACCCTGCATGAAGGCGACCTTCCCGCGCTTCACCGGCGCCTTGGTTCCGCGCACCTTCGGGAGCCGCCGCACCATCGCCGACGGTGGCGCGGGCGGGGCGAGCTCCAGCATCGAGCGCAGCCGCGCGCTCGGCAGCAGCGGGGCGAGCTTGGGCGCGAGGGCCGAGCCGGGCACGAGCGCGCGCAGCCGCCCGGGGTGCGTGAAGAGGGCGAAGATCGCCTTCCGGTACGCACGCTCCTGCCACGACCGCGCCTCCGAGTGCTCGATCTGCGGGCGCACCCGCTCGATCAGCTTGTCGTACTGCACGCCGGACGGGCACGCCGTCACACACGCCATGCAGCCGAGGCAGCGGTCCATGTGCGTGACCATCTCGGGCGAGATCGTCTCGCCCTCCTCGTGGCCGACCCGCATCAGCACGATCCGCCCGCGCGGCGAGTCCATCTCGTCCTCGAACACCGCGTAGCTCGGGCACGTCGGCAGGCAGAACCCGCAGTGCACGCAGTCGCGGATCAGGTCCAGCTCCGGCGCCGGCCGTTCGGTGTCCCAAGCAGCACTCATCAAATGCCTCCCACGAAGCTGCCCGGGCGGAAGATCCGCGCGGGATCGAAGCGTGCCTTCAGCCGTTCCATCACGACATGGCCGGGGACGTCCTGCGGCCACTGCCCGGTGTCGGCGCCGTCGAGCACGGTGCAGTGCCGGGGCGCGAGCTCCGCCCGGATCGCGGCGACGGAGTCCGCGCTCTGGAGCGCGATCCACGTCAGCCCGAGCCCCGCGCGCGAGACGAGGGTGCCGCTGTGGTCGTCCGCGGCGCGGATCACCTTCGGCAGGTCGGTCGGGCGGCCGGAGACCTTGACGACGACGGCGCCGCGCTGCAGCCCGCGCACCTCGCCCCAGTCGACGTCGCTCACCTGGCCCACGCGGCCGGCCTGATCGACCGCCGAGGCGCCGCTGAACTCGAGCAGGATGCGCCCATGGCCGCCGGACCACGTGACGTCGAACTTGTCCGCCTCGAGCGGGCGCCGGGAGAGCGTGAGGACCTCTTCGAGCAGCTGATCCGGGTTGTGGTGCTCGATCACGACCGACGCCGTCCGCTCCGGCAGCGGGTGCAGCCGCACGGCGACGCTCCCGATCAGGCCGAGCGTCCCGAAGGAGCCCGCGAACAGCTTCGCCAGGTCGTAGCCGGCGACGTTCTTGATCACCTTGCCGCCGGCCTTGGCGACGGTGCCGTCGCTGAGCACCACGTTGATGCCGACCACGAGGTCGCGGACGCCGCCGTAGCGGTGGCGGAGCGGCCCGGAATCGGCCGTCGCCACGATCCCGCCGACCGTCGCCCCGCCGGGGTCCGGCGGGTCCCACGCGATCCGCTGGCCATGCTCGGCGAACGTCCGCTGCGCCTCCGCGAACGGCACGCCCGCCTCCAGCACCGCGGTGAAGTCGCCGACGTTGTGCTCGAGGATGCGGTTGAGGGCGCCGGTCTCGAGTGGTTCCTCCTCACGGACGGGCAGCCAGCGCTTGGTACCGCCGCCGACCGGCCGCACGGGCCGCTGGAAGCCCTTGAGCATCGCCGCCGCCTCCTGTACGGACTCCGGCCTCAAAACCGCTCCGCCAGCCCGGCCGCTTCCAGGGGATGCACGCGGTACGGGCCCGGCACCTCGCCGCACAGCCGCGGCGTCGGCATCACCTTGCCCGGGTTCGCCAGCCCGGCGGGGTCGAACGCGCAGCGCAGGCGCTGGAACGCGTCCAGGTCCGCCTCGGCGAACATCTTCGGCATGTGCTTCTTCTTGTCGACCCCGACGCCGTGCTCGCCGGTGATCGACCCGCCGGCGTCCAGGCACGCGTCGAGGATGAGCCCGCTCAGCTCCTCCGCGCGCTCGGCCTCGCCCTCCACGCGCCCGTCGTAACACACGAGCGGGTGCAGGTTGCCGTCGCCGGCGTGGAAGACGTTGGCGACGATCAGCCCGTACTCCTCGCCGAGCTGCTCGATCCGCTCGAGCACCTCCGGCAGCTTGGTGCGCGGGATCACGCCGTCCTGCACGAAGTAGTTGGGGGAGATGCGCCCCATCGCGGGGAACGCGGCCTTGCGCGTCTTCCAGAACAGCGCGCGCTCGGCCTCGTCGCGGGCCACGCGCACGTCGTCGCTGCCGCAGCCCTCGCAGATCGAGACGACCTCGTCGAACCGCGCGTCGCACTCGTGCTGGGAGCCGTCGAGCTCCACCAGCAGCGCGGCCGCGCGGCCCACGGGGTAGCCGGCGTGCGCCATCTGCTCGCTCGCCTCGATCGTGCGCGCGTCCATCATCTCGATCGCGCCCGGGACCACGCCGCCCTGCACGATCTGGGACACCGCCTCGCCCGCGGCGTGTGTGGAGTCGAAGAACGCCACGAGCGTCTTGACCGTCTCCGGCGACGGCACGACCCGCAGCCAGATCTTCGTCGCGACGCCGAGCGTGCCCTCGGAGCCGACGAACGCGCCGAGCAGGTCGTAGCCGGGGGAGTCCAGCTCGTAGCCGCCGATCTGGACCAGCTCGCCGTCGCCCAGCACCAGCTCGAGCCCGGTCACGTAGTTCGTCGTGAAGCCGTACTTGAAGCAGTGCGCGCCACCTGAGTTCTCGGCGACGTTGCCGCCGATCGAGCAGACGATCTGCGACGACGGGTCCGGGGGATAGAAGAACGCGGGCCCGACCGCGGCGCTGACGTTCGCGTTGGTCACGCCCGGCTCGACGCACACGCGCCCGTTGTCGAGGTCGATCTCGAGGATGCGCTTCATCCGCGTGAGGACGATCAGCACGCCGTCCTTGACGGGCAGGGCGCCGCCGGACAAGCCCGATCCGGCGCCCCGCGCCACCCACGGGATCGACTCCCGCGCGCACACCTGCACGATCGCCTGGACCTCCTCCGCCGTGCTCGGCAGCAGCGCGCAGGCCGGTGTGCCCCGGTACTGGAGCAGCCCGTCGGACTCATAGGTGCGCAGCTGATGCTCGGCCGTGTAGGTCCATTCGGTCCCGACGATCCGGCTCAGCTCCTCGACTACACGACCATCCATGACAACACCGCCGTGGATTGCAGATACACGAGCACGCACATGATCAACAGCAGTGCGAGGCTCCATCCCACCACACGGCGGAAGAGCTCGCCCTCCTCGCCGTCCAACCCGACCGCCGCGCAGCCGATCGCGAGGTTCTGCGGCGAGATCATCTTCCCGAGCACGCCGCCGCTGGAGTTCGCGGACGCGAGCAGCGTCGGGTCCAGCCCGGCCTCCTTCGCCGCGGTCACCTGCAGCACGCCGAACAGCGAGTTCGAGGACGTGTCCGAGCCGGTCACCGCCACGCCCAGCCAGCCGATGATCGGGCTCAGGAAGGCGAGGATGCCGCCCGCGCCGGCGAGCCAGTTGCCGATCGACAGCGTCTGGGCGCTCAGGTTCATCACGTAGGCGAGCGCGAGCACCGCCATCACCGTCAGCGTCGCCCACTTGAGCTGGTCGAGCATCGCGCCGTAGGCCTTCAGCGCCTTCGCCGGCGACACCTTCAGCACGGCCATGGTGATCAAGCCGCTCAGCAGTAGCAGCGTGCCGGCAGCCGCGAGCCAGCCGAACTTGAACGTGGTCGCGCTCGGCGCCTCCCCGTCGGCGTTCTGGATGTCACCCGTCCCGGGCCAGGTGAACTCGGCGGCGCCCTTGGCGAGGAAGTCCTTCAGCGGGCCCCACTGGGCGAGCGCGAAGACGACGATGATGATCAGGTACGGCGCGTAGGCCTTGAAGATGTCGGCGCGGGAGTCGCGCACGTCGCGCTCGAACTCCGCGTCGTGGGTCGCCGCGCCCGCGATCGCCGGGCCCTGACCCTTGACCAGCAGCGGCTCGCCGGGCTTCCAGACGCGCAGGAACAGGACCATCGCGGCGACGCTCGCCAGCGCGCCGATGATGTCGGTCAGCTCGACCGAGATGTAGTTCGAGGAGACGAACTGGCCGACCGCGAACGTGAAGCCACCGACGAGCGCCGCCGGCCAGACGGCCCGCACACCGCGCCAGCCGTCGACCATGCCGACGAGGATCAGCGGCACGAACAGGGCGAGCAGCGGCGTCTGGCGGCCGACCATCGCGCCCAGGTCGGCCTGGGGGAGGTCGGTCAGCTCGGCCAGGGTGACGATCGGCGTCGCGATCGCCCCGAACGCCACCGGCGCCGTGTTGGCCACGAGCGCGATCGCCGCGGCCTTCATCGGCTTGAAGCCGATCGCGATCAGCATCACGGCCGTGATCGCCACCGGCGTGCCGAACCCGGCGAGCGCCTCGAGCAGCGCGCCGAAGCAGAAGGCGACGATGATCGCCTGGATCCGCTGGTCGTCGGAGATCGTCGCGAACGACCGTCGCAGCACCGCGAAGTGCCCGGTCTCGACGGTCATGTTGTAGATCCAGATCGCGTTCCAGATGATCCAGATGATCGGGAACAGGCCGAACGCGGCGCCCTCGGTGGCGACCGCGAAGGTCGTGTCGACCGGCATGCCCCAGACCGCGATCGCGATCACCATCGCGACGGCCAGGGAGGCGAGGCCCGCGACGTGGGCCTTGAGCTTGAGCCCGCCCAGCAGGACGAAGAGCGTCAACAGCGGGAGCATCGCGACGAGCGCGCTGAGAAACAGCGAGTCGCCGACCGGGTCCAGCACCTGCTTGTACACGCCGTCTCTCCTCCTGCCGCTGGCAAGAGGTCCCTACCCAGGTCGCGAGAACCGCCAACCCCGGGGCCGTCTCCGGCCCCGGGGTTCCACGGCTGCGAGCTACAGGAGCGCCGAGACGGGGCGCACCTTCAGGCTGTCCAGCGCCATCGTGACGCGCGAGACCCAGTCCTTGCGGCCGTGCTCGTCCGACGTGCGGACACCCTTGACCACGAGCGTGTACGTGGTCTTGGTCTTCGTGTACTTGACCTTGCTCTTGACGGACTTGCTGAGCTTGGCCACCTTGACGGCCGTCTTCAGCTTGCTCGCCTCGGAGCGCTTGACCGTGATGCGAACGTCACGGTCGGCCTTGGAGACCGGCCGCACGGCGGCGCGCGGGGTCTCGGTCAGCTTGGCCTCCGCGATCGGGGCCGCGACGGCCTCGACCTGCTCCAGCGACGGCGCCGGCGCGGCCGACTCCGGGGACGGCGCTGCCGCCTGCGGAGCGGCCGACGGGCCGCCGATCGTGGCGCCCTTGGGGTACAGCGCCGCGTTGAGCACGAGGCGCTCGTCCTGCTCCTTCCACGAGCGGTAGAACGGGTTGAACCCGATCAGCACGCTGCGGCCGGAGCCGAACGGCACGTCCACGACGGCCGGACGCGCGGTCAGGATCGTCGCGTTGGACTCGTAGCCGTACTTCTCGTCCGGCGTGGCGCCGTAGGTCACGACCGACGTGCCGTTGCCGAGCGTGCCGGTGTCGAACACCGGGTTGCCCGTCGCGTCACGGTAGATCCAGCCGCCGAGGTCGAAGCCCCAGGCGACCGGGTTGGTCGAGTCGTACGTGCCGTCGAACGTCGAGCCCGGGGTCAGCAGACCCGTGGTGACGTTCGAGGCCACGGTGTTCAGCGTGGTGGCGCCGATCGTGCGCGCCGCGCTGACGCCGTTGGCGTTGTTGCCGACGTAGTTGCCGCCGCCGTTGATGAACGCCAGCAGGTTCGTGCCCAGCGTGGAGATCGACGTCACCGGCGGGGTGCCCGTGCTGGTCGTCGTCGGCATCGACAGGCCCGGGTTGATCAGGGCGGTGAAGCCCTGCGAGACGAGCTTGCCGTCGATGATGTCGGTCTGGGTGACCGGGATCAGCGTGGACAGCGGGATCTCGTTCTTGACCGCGAGGGAGTGCAGCGCCTCGCAGAAGCCCGTCGGGCCGGTCAGGGCGCAGTGCCCGGACGTGCCGTTGACGTTCGGACCCGAGATGAACAGCGGGTTCGACGGGATCGTCGTCGCGCCCGTGTAGAGGCCGATCTTCGGCTTCACGAGCTGCTTGCGGGCCACCGGGAAGCTCGACAGCCCCGTCACCGGGGTGTTGCGCTTCTGGGCCAGCGTGCTCAGGTTGACGCCCGACGCGGCCAGCGAAGCGCCGTCGACGAGCGCAGCGCCCGAGTAGAACTGCTTGCCGGCCGCGGTGAACCCGGAGGCGCCGCGGTAGACGTTGACGCCCTTGTCGAGCAGGTCGATCGCCAGCGACAGCCCGCGCGCCGAGTCGGTGTTGAACGCGTAGACCGCGTTCACGCCGGTCGGGACGGTGCCGAAGTTGGCGTCCGTCGGCAGCGCCGTCATCGTGATGCCCGGCGACAGCGGCTGCATCAGGAAGCCCGAGCCCGAGAGGCCGCGCTGGAGCGGGTAGCTCCAGGTCACGACGTCGTAGTAGTACTCGTACGGGATGAACGGGTTCTCGCCCAGGACGGCCTGGATCCAGTGCTTCATGCCCTGCGCCATCGGGATGTAGAACGTCCCGGCGGGGAGCGTCTGGCCGTTGACCGACTGCGGGAACCCGCCGGCGGTCGTGTTGCCGAACTCGTGGTAGCCGTTGACGGCGACCGGCGTGTCGAGCGTGAAGACCTTCACGCCCGTGCTCTGGAGGTGCTTGAGCAGCGCCGCCGTGTCAGCGGTGTGCTGGCCCGGCTTGAAGAAGTAGCCGCAGACCTTCGCGGACGCGGGCACTTCCTGCTTGATCGTGTCGTGCAGCGGGCTGACGAGCTTGTTCTCCTGCAGCGCGCAGGTCTCGCCCTGGTGCACGGCCTCGCCCCACTGGCGGACCCAGTCGGACAGCAGGCGGACCTTGTTCTCGGTCGTGACGTTGATCGTCGTGTCGATCGCGAGGTAGTGGTCGTAGACCTGTTTGCCGTAGACCTCGCTGTTGCCCTTCTCGTACGTCATGCCCGCGGCGCCCATGATCAGCGAGGGCACCGTGTCGCCGTACTCCGGCGTGAACATGTCGTAGGAGTTGTAGTTCTGGTACTGCGCGGACTGGTCGTTGAACGCCCGCTGCAGCGCCGGCCCGATCCCGTTCTGGATGAAGTCCAGCGAGAAGTTGGAGATCTCGTGGTGGACCGGGTCCTCGTTCGGCGGGAAGAAGTACCCGCTCGACTGCTGGTGCGCGTCGATGAAGAACAGACCGGGGTACTTGTTGATCTCCGGGAGCATCAACTTGTTCTCGATCTGGTTCTGCGTGCCGAAGTCACGGTTGTGATCGAAGGCGAACGCGGACGTGCGCTGGACGGCGTCGCGGCCGTCCGGGTTGCGGACGGGCTGGTAGAAGACGTCGAGGCTCTCCAGCCGCTTCTTGTTCTCGCAGTCCGTACGGGCCAGGAGCTCGTACATGGAGCGCGTGATCGACTCCGCGCCGGCGGCCTCGCCGCCGTGCGGGGTGGCCGTGACCCACGCGAACGCGGGCCGCTCGCCCGCGGCCTCGACGCCGACCTCGGTCGGGATGTCGCCCGCGCGGACCCCGCGCCAGAACTCGGCGTCGCCGCCCGGCGTGTCGAGGTCGGCGAGGTTGGCCGCCGTGCCCGCGACGTAGAACGAGAAGTCCCGGCCGAGATAGGACTTGCCGAGGTACTTCCGGATCAGCTTGGGCTGGCCCTCGGTGTTGTTCTTGGTCGCCTCGACCATCGCGTCCCAGTACTGGTTGAGCACGCGCGTGAGGTTGCGGCCGCGCGGCGTCGGAGCGCCGGAGCCGTTGGTCGGGGCGCCACCACCGGCGCCGGTCGTGCCCTGGCCGAGCGGGAGGACCGCGTCCGGGTCACCCTTGCCCGCCCAGTACTGATCCCAGGTGGGGATGGTGTTGTTGTAGCCCAGCGTCTGCGTGCACGGGGGCAGGGGGGCCTGCGCCTGTGCGACAGCGGGGGCGGCAGCGACCGCGGCGAGCGCGATCGCGGCTGCGGAGAGGCTCTTACGCAGGGACATCACGAGAACCTCCGGCTCTTGCCGACGGCATTGAGCACGTTGTTGCCGCCGAACTTGACCTCGGCCGTGAACGACTGCTTCGCGGACTTGGACGTGACGGAGCGGGAGAACGTGCAGCCCTTCGACAGCTTGACCTCCTGGTTGAGAACGCTGCGGCCGGAGCTCTTGATCGTCAGCAGGACCTTGCCGGAGCAGGCCTGGGCCTTGGTGACGGCCGACGGGAAGCTGACCTTGCCGGTGAGCGTGCGCTTGAAGCCGCCCTTGACGGCCTTCTTGGAGACGCTGACCTTCAGCGCCGCGACGAAGCGCGACACGACCACGTTGCGGGTGAGCTCGGTGGTGGCGCCGGCGTTGTCGGTGACGACGATGCGCAGGGACTGGCCGCCGACGTCGGAGCCCTTCGGCGAGAAGGAGCACTCGAACGGCGCCTTGGTCACGACGCACAGCGTGCGCGAGCCGAGGATGACGGCGGCGGACTTGATGCCGGCCTCCGAGCTCGCCTGGAAGACGACCTTCGACTTACCGGCGATCGAACGCGGCCAGGAGACGAGCGCGGCCGTCGGGCCGGAGCCGTTCGTGGCCGTGTTCGGCTTGCTGGGGTCGTAGTCCTGGTCGACGTAGCCGCCGACCGTGACGTTCTGCGACGGGCCGGGCGGGCCCGGCGGAGTGGCCGTCGGCGTCGCCGTGACCGTCGGGGTGGCGGTCGGGGTCGGCTCCGGGCCGGCGCCGCACGTGACCGTGACGGGCGCCGTGGCGGACTTGGTCTGGCCGAGCGAGTCGGTCGCGACCGCGCTGTAGGTCTTGACGCTGTTGCAGGCGGCGTCGGCCGGGATGGTGACGGTCTGCGCGTACGGCGGAAGCGTGGTCGTGCCGAGCGTCGTCAGGCCCTCGGCGAAGCGCACGCGCTTGATGCCGAAGTCGTCGGAAGCGGCGGCGCTGAGCGTGATCGTGGCACCGCGGGCGGCGCTCGCCGGACCGGCCAGGGAGATGGCCGGAGCGGCGTCGTCGACCGGGATCGGCGCGGTCAGGACCGGCAGCTGGCCGTTGGTCGGGTCAGACTGCGGGCCGCTGCGGTACGGGAAGAAGTCGACCGCGTTCGAGGTCTGGTCGGTCGAGCCCGTGGCGTTGGCCGTGGTCACGCCGTTGACCGGGTTCTCCGGCGTCTGCGGGTTCGTCGTCGGCGAGATCGCCGGGCCCGGGTTCGTCGTGGAGTTGAAGCGCAGACCCCACCAGTTGCCCTCGGCGATCAGCAGGTTGCCGTAGCCGGGCTGCGGGTTGCCGGTGATGACCGGGATCGGGAAGCCCGCGTTGGCCGTCGTGCCGTCCGCCTGGACGTTGATCGCGCCGTAGGCGTTGTCGACGATGTTGCTGCGGTCGATGCGCGAGTACACGACGAGGCCGGTCGCGCCCGCGTACGTCGTCATCTTCGCGCCCGCGTAGCGGACGCCCGCGCCGAGCGAGAGGTTCTCGTTGTTGGTCGCGGAGTTGCGCGCCGGGGCGCCCGTGCCGTTGACCAGGTTCTGCGAGATCAGCGAGCTGTCGACCGTGGCGTAGGAGCCGTTGGTGACGCGCAGGCCGTCCTGGCCGAACAGCGGGCCGGTGGTGAGCAAGCCGACGCTGGCGCAGTTGCCCGTGCCGGCGTAGTTGACGCACTGCGTGCGGCCGACGATCTGGCTGGCGGTGATGACGCCCCAGTTGACCGTGCCGGACGGGACGAACGGCGCCGCGTCGTTCTGCGAGCCGTCGATCAGGATGCCGATCTTGTTGTACTTGTCGACGCGCGTGCGGTCGATGATCAGCTTGCGCGCGCCGTCCACGGGGGCGAGCAGCGCGTTGGAAGTCTGGACGATGCCGATGCCGGGCTGCGTGCCGCGGTAACCACCGACACGGGTGTAGGCGTTGTCGCCCTCGGAGGTGACGACGTTCGTCACGCGCGAGCGGACGACCGAGCCCTTGGCGTCGAGGAACAGGATGCCCGCCTCGACCGCGATCTCACGGCCCTGCGGGTCGTAGCCGTCGACCGTGAGGCCCGAGATGTTGACCGTGAGCGGCTGCGTCGGCGTGCCGACGATGGCCACGATGTCGCCGACACCGTTGCGGATGTCGGGCGTGCCCGGCTCGATGATGCTGCCGCGAACCAGCGGGTTCGCCTTCGGCGAGATGGAGACCAGATCGGCGCCCGCGCCCTTCAGCGTCAGGCTCTTCGTGATGGTCAGCGCGTTCGTGCCGGGGGCGCCGTTGCCCTCGGCATAGTCGCCCGCGCAGATGGTGATCGTGTCACCGGACGCGGCGGCGTCGACTGCGGCCTGGACCGACGTGAAGGTGGCTGCGGGGCAGTCCGCCTTGTCGTCGTCGACCGTCAGTGTCGCTGCGTAGGCGCTCGGCGCCGTACACAGGACCCCCGCGCATGCAAGCGCGGGGAGCAACCTAAACCTCAAGAACAACCCCCTCTTCAGAGCACGCGCTCCTCAGGCGCGTACTTTCAAGGGCTGATGATCGCTTATCCGGAGTAGGTCAGTGGGATTTTTGCGTTGAGTCGGCTCAACACCTAGTACGCCGTTGTACGGGCGCGATGACGCGGGTGCGCCTTGTACTCCGATCCGGCACCCCGGAGCCAGAGCACGTTGTCGACGGCGGTCGCCGTCGTGGCCCCGTGCGCTTGCACGAGGAGCTCGACCGCGTGGAGCGCGACCGCGCGGATCTCGACCTCCTCGGGCGAGTCGTGCTCGATCAGCTCGCCGTCGTCGATGCGGGCGACCAGCTGCTCGTCGAAGCGCAGCACGCCGTCGATCCGGAGCACGTGCGGGACGAGGTTGTCGGCGAACAGCGTCAGCTCGTCCAGGCCCTTGGGGTCCGTGAGGCCGGAGAGCGCGAGGTCGGCGGCGGCGATCTGGGCGCGCTTGAAGAACGGGATCGCGGCGCCGTGGTAGGGCGAGATGTCGTACCAGGTGGGCCACGTGGCGAGCTCCGCGGCGACGTCCGTGGCGTTGCCCGAGCGGGCGAAGGTGGCGAACGACGGGCCGACCCGCTTGCCGAGGTCACGCAGGTGGCGCTCGAACAGCGCCATCAGCGGGTGGTCGGGGTCCTGCCCGAAGGTCGCCGCGAGCTCCTTGCGGGTGACGACCTTGAGCTCGTTGGCGGTCCACGGGCCGTGTCGGCGCAGACCCGCCTCGATCGTGCGGAACCCGGACAGCCCGGGCGGCTTGTTGAGCGTCGGGAACCAGCCGCTGCCGAAATTGATCGCGTTGAGCTGGAGGCTGAACGCGGCGCGGGTCTCGTCGTCGGCACCGGCCAGGTCGGGCGCGGGCGGAGACTCGGCGGGCAGCGCACGGGCGTAGGCCTCGATCGCGTCCTCGTCGATGCGGACGCGGGTCGCCTTCCGGGCGACCCGCGCCGCTTTCTCTTTGATCTCGTCGGTCAGCGCCATCCGCGGCCGACCCTACTTCCTCACCCGCGCGGTCGGTGCACGAGCCGGTCGACGTTCCCGCGCGCGTCGCGCCGGCACTCGAGCTCGTGCGTCATCCGCACCGGCACGCCGGCGACGCTCAGCCGCGACTCGAGCGAGAACGGGTCGGCGTCCATCCGCACGCTGGCGGGCAGGCTGACGCACGCCCGCGGCGGACGCAGCGAGGCCGCCCTGATGTCGAGCGTCACGCGCGCGCGGCCGTGCGAGCGCAGCACGGTCACGCGCGTGCCAGCGGGCGTCGTGGCCACGTAGCGCCCGCCTCCGACCCAGCGCAGCCGTGCCGTGCGGGTGGTCGCCTTCCCGCGCGGGTGCGTCAGCTCGCCGTGCCCGCCGCGCTCGAACAGCCGCCGGTCGAGCCTGATCTCGGCGCCGGCGAGGCGCGTGCCGGGCGGGAGCGCGACGTCGGTGCGCACCCGGGCACGCCCGCGCTTGCCGAGCCTGATCGGCGCCGGCGGGCCGAGCTTGGACGCGCGGACCAGCGTGTCGTCGAACGGCTTCGGGGAGCCGACCTTGTTCGGGAAGCCCCAGCCGTTGACGGCGATCGTCGCCTGCGGGTCGACCTCGACCGAGCACCCGTACGTCCACTTCGTCTTGGCCTGCCCGGGCACGTAGTCGCAGCTGCCCGCCTTGCCGAGGCTCTCGTTGGTGGCCCACACGCGGTTGACGATGTCGGAGGGCGGCGTCGTCCACGTGCAGGTGTAGGTGTCTGAGAAGAACCCGATCGTGACCCCGCACGGGATGCCCTTGTTCTCGCCGTTGTAGGTCTCGGCGATCGCCTGAAAGCTCGTCCCGTTGGCCACGACCGCCGGGCCCGACGGCACCGTGCAGTTCAAGACCGAGTTCGGCGGGTCGCTCCAGCCCTGGTTCTTGCAGTTGGTGATGTCGTAGCGCATGTACAGCGTCGGCAGCAGGTTCTGGTACACCCAGGTGGCGAAGCCCTGCTCGGCGGCGCTCTCCATGCCGACGGTGTCGAGGGTCCAGGTCCCGTTGCGGCGCAGGTCGCCGACCACCTGGAGCAGGCCGGTGTCGGACCGGATCGCCTGGCTCTGGTCCTCGATCGCCTTGGTGGTCTCGTCCGCCATCGTCGCGAACTTGTCCGCGAGGCCGGCGTACGTCGTGTTGAACGCGCTGCCGCCGGCGGTGTCCGAGGCGGCCGGGATCGCGGACGCGATGTAACTCGCCACCGCGAGCCCCGCGCCCACCTCCGGCTGGACGAGGCCGGCGATCGACCCGGCGATGCCGAAGATCAGGCTCCACAGCTGCTGCGGGCTGAACTCGGCGGTCGCACTCGAGCCGGCCTGCAGGCCGAGGTTGGCGCCGATCGCGGGCAGCGCCGCGCCGTCGGCGATCAGCATGTTGGTCTGCATCGTCTTCAGGTCGCCGATGAACCCCAGCACCTTGCTCGCGTCGTCGGTCTCGCCGAGCAGCTCGTTGACCACCGCTGTCCAGTCGTCGGCGGAGACGCCGTCGGGTGGGGTGCAGGTCGAGTAGGTCACCGGGCTGGTCGGGAGCGCGTTCTTCGCGTCGCACTTGCCGTACGTGACGAGGTCGCTCGCGAGGCCGGTGAGATCCGCCGGCGGCTCCTCCTGCGACCAGTAGTCGCGGACCGCGCTGTTCTTGGGGATCGTGTGTCCGGACATGGCGGTGTTGAGCGCCGCGTAGGCCGTCGCCTGCCCGTCCTGGAAGTCCAGCTCGCCGGTGTCGTAGTAGCGCCCCCAACCGCCGGTCCCGTTCCGGTTGTAGAACCAGGTGCGGATGCCGTTGGGGCCGCGGCCGACGACGTCGTCGCGGCCGTCGCCGTCCACGTCGCCCAGCTGGAGCGTCGAGTAGTACGCGGGGTCCGTCGACCAGGGGGCGCCGAGCTGCAGCGTGGTCTTGTCCTCCAGCGCGCTCCACGTGGCGGTGCCAGGGTCGTACGTCCACGCCATCAGGCCGTTGCCCTCCAGCGCGAGTACCTCGTCCTTGAAGTCGCCGGTGACGTCACCCACGCGGATCGACCCCCAGATCGAGGCGGGCATGTTCGGGCCACCCGTGAGCTCGCCGAGCGTCGTGCCGCTCACCATCGGCCCATCGCTCTCGTCCGGGTTCGGGAACCAGACGCGCATCCCGTCCGCGGCGCGCATCAGCAGCTCCTGATAGCCGTCGCCGTTGATGTCCCCCGTGCGCAGGGTCTCGTAGTAGGAAGGGCTGGAGCCGGCGCAGTCGCCGGCCCCGGGGCCGGAGTAGCCGTTGGCGGCGGAGAACGGGCAATCGGCGGTGCCGGGCGTGTCGGCGAAGACGTTGCCGAGCGTGTCCGCGTCGAGCACGTAGTCGCTGTCGTCTCCGACCCGGATGTTCGCCTCGGCGAACCCGGCCGCGGTCCGGCCGTAGAGGCTCGCGATCGTGTACTCGTCGAAGTAGCCGAGCCCGAAGTCCAGATAGCACGACGGCTGGCTGCAGGCCTGGTCGTCGAAGGCGAGGATGGAGCTCGGCTGGTCGAGGCTCACCGGCGTCCAGCCGCCGTTGGCGAACGTGTACATGGCGATCGTCGGCGCGCCGGGCGTGCTGCGCTGGCGTGCGGTCAGCACGGGCGGGTCGAGCTTCTGGTAGCTGCCGACCTTGATCGTCGAGTACATGGAGGCGGCGCCGTAGCCCTCGGCATCGCTGAACGGGCCCTTGTACCCGACCCGCGTCCAGGTGCCGCCGTCGATCGCGTTGCCACCCGCCGGCGGCGTGTACTTGTACACGCGCATCCCGTCCCAGAAGCGGGCGATGATCTCATCCCGGTAGTCGCCGTCGACGTCGACCAGCTGGATCGTCGAGGCGTACTGGGGCAGAGCGGGGTTCTGCGCCGTGCTCGCCTTCCCCGGCGGCGGCGTCGCGAAGTCGGTGAGTGCCTGGCGGTTGCCCTCGGCGTCGGCCTGCGGGCGCCACTGACCCGTGTCCGTGTCGAACCAGAAGATCTCGATGCCGTCGTCGGCGCGCGCGATCAGCTCCTGGCGGATGTCGCCGTTGACGTCGCCGAGCTGGATCGTCCCGTAGTGCGAGGGGTCGTCCCAGCCCGCGGTGTCCGTCCAGCTCGGGATCACGAAGTCCGGGCCACAGGCTCCCGTGTAGCTGTCGTCGCCGCTGCACGCGGCGGCCAGCGCGTCTCCCGGCCCGAGCACGCAGCCCACCACCACGAGTGAGCCCACCAATCGTCCTGCTAGTGACACCGCTGCTCCTCTGAATCGTCTGAAGGGGAGCCGATTGGACTCGGAGCGAGGGGCGCGAGCAACGCGTTTCGCGCCGTTCACCCCGGACGATTCGGGCCTGGGCGCGCGGTCACCCCGGGGTGACCGGAGCCGTCCTCGACGACCGCTAGCGTCCTAAGGGCCATAACTATGCCCGCCGACGCCGTCATCGACGATCTCCTAGAAGGCCTCAACCCGCCGCAGCGCGACGCTGTCACGCACGGCGAGGGGCCGATGCTCATCCTCGCCGGAGCGGGGTCGGGCAAGACCCGCGTGATCACGCACCGGATCGCCTACCTGTTGCGCACCGGCCAGGCGCGCCCGTCCGAGATCCTCGCGATCACGTTCACCAACAAGGCCGCGGCCGAGATGCGCGAGCGGGTCGAGCTGCTCGTCGGTCGCGTCTCCCGGGCGATGTGGGTGATGACCTTCCACGCCGCGTGCGCCCGGATGTTGCGCGCGCACGCGGACAAGCTCGGCTTCACGCGCCAGTTCACGATCTACGACACCGCCGACCAGCGCCGGCTGATCAAGCACTGCCTGGACAACCGCGGCTACGACACCAAGCGCTACACGCCGCGTGCGCTGCAGTCGCAGATCAGCAACCTGAAGAACCAGCTCATCAGCCCGTTCGAGTACGGCGAGACGGTCGGCTCCCCGTTCGAGGAGATCGTCGCCGAGATCTACCACGACTACGGTCGCGAGCTCCTGCGCATGAACGCGATGGACTTCGACGACATGCTCGTCAACTCCGTCGAGCTGCTGCAGAAGCACCAGGACGTGCGCGACAACTACGCGCGCCAGTTCCGCTGGGTCATGGTCGACGAGTACCAGGACACCAACAAGGTCCAGTACCGCTGGCTGCAGCTGCTCACGGCCGAATCGCGCAACCTGGCGGTCGTCGGTGACGACGCGCAGTCGATCTACAGCTTCAGGTCGGCCGACATCCGGAACATCCTCGAGTTCGAGGAGGACTATCCGGACGCGCACGTGGTCAAGCTCGAGCAGAACTACCGCTCGACGCAGACCATCCTGGACGCCGCGAACGCGCTGATCGCCCACAACCGCGGCCAGATGCCCAAGCACCTGTGGACGGACCTGGGGGAGGGCGACCCCGTGCGCGTGCGGGAAATGGCCGACGAGCACTCGGAGGCGCGCTGGGTCACGGCCGAGATCCAGCGGCTCGTCGACGAGGGCGTCTCCAAGTCGGAGATCGCGGTCTTCTACCGGACGAACGCGCAGGCGCGTGTGCTGGACGAGATGCTCACCCGCGCCGGCGTGGGCTTCCAGGTGATCGGCGGGCCGAAGTTCTACGAGCGGGCCGAGGTCAAGGACGCGATCGCGTACCTGACGTTCCTCATCAACCCGCAGGACGCGACGGCCTTCACGCGGATCGCGAACTCGCCGCGGCGCGGAATCGGGCAGACGTCGCTGAGCCGCGTGCTGGCGTACGCGGCCAGCACGGGCGTGACCGTCTGGGAGGCGGCGGAGAGCGACGAGACCGGGCTCGCGAAGGCGGCCAGGAACGCGCTCGGGCGCTTCATGGAGTCGATGACCGAGCTGAAGGCGCGGGCCGACGAGAACCCGCCGGTCGCGCAGCTGCTGGACGCGGTGCTCCACCAGACCGGCTACCTGGATGCGCTGCACGCGGAGCGGACGATCGAGGCCCAGGGCCGGATCGAGAACCTCGAGTCGCTCCTGACCGCCGCTTCGCAGTACGACATGAACGCGGAGGACGGCGGCTCGCTCGACGAGTTCCTCCAGCAGACGTCGCTGTTCGCCGACTCGGACAACCTCCGGGACGACGAGGGCCTCGTGACGCTGATGACGATGCACAACGCCAAGGGCCTCGAGTTCCCGATCGTGTTCATGATCGGCATGGAGGACGGCACCTTCCCGCACTCGCGCTCGATCGAGGAGAGCAACCTCGAGGAGGAGCGGCGGCTCGCGTACGTGGGGCTGACGCGCGCGATGCGGCAGCTGACCTTGACGTATGCGCGGCGGCGGATGGGCTACGGCGGCGGCGCGAGCGCGACCATCAAGTCGCGCTTCCTGGACGAGCTGCCGCGGGAGCTGACCGACCAGCCGGCGCGGATCTCGCGCGGCTTCCCGGGCGCGGGCCAGGTCGCGTCGTGGTCGCAGGCTGCGGCGGCGTCCGCCGAGTACGCGGGCGGCGACACGAACGACGCGCAGCTGTTCCGGGTCGGCGACGATGTCGTGCACGCCCAGCTGGGCGACGGCGTCGTGACCGGGCTGCAGCCCGGCGGGATCGTGGTCGTCCGGTTCGCGGGTGAAGGGCGCGATCGGTCACTCATGGCCGACGTCGCGCCCATTCGGAAACGCTGACCTGGCCCGTGGGGTTAGCCGCCTCGTGAGGCGGCGGCCCGGCTCCTAGAGTCGACGGCGTCCATGCGTGCCCTGCTGCTTCTCGCCTCCGCCGTCGTCCTCGTCGACACCTCGTTCTACGCGGCCATCACCCCGCTGCTGCCCGACCTCACGGAGGAGTTCGGGCTGAGCAAGTCCGGCGCCGGCCTGCTCGCCGCCGCGTACCCGATCGGGACGTTCGTCGGCGGCCTGCCGGGCGGCTACATGGCGGCCCGGGTGGGCGTGAAGCCGACCGTGCTGGCCGGCCTGATGCTGATGACGCTCGCGAGCGTCGGGTTCGCGTTCGCGCACACGGTCGTGCTGCTCGACATCGCCCGGTTCGTGCAGGGCGTCGGCGGCGCGGCGTCGTGGGCGGGCGCGATGGCGTGGATCGCGGGCGCGGCCCCGAAGGAGCAGCGCGGCCAGATGATCGGCACCGCGATGGGCGCGGCGATCGCGGGCGCGCTGTTCGGCCCCGTGATCGGCGTGCTCGCCGACCTGACCAGCTACGAGCTCGTGTTCTGCACGGTCGGCGCGATCGGCGTCGGCCTGATGATCTGGACGTTCGCCACGCCGGCCGCGAAGCCACTCGGCGACGGGTCGCTGCGCGGCCTGCTCGGGAGCCTGAGCAACGGGAGCGTCCGCACCGGCCTGCTGCTGGTGACGGTCCCCGGCCTGCTGTTCGGCACGCTGTCCGTCCTCGGCCCGCTGCGGATGGACGACCTCGGCGCCACGGCCGCCGCGATCGGGCTGGTGTGGCTGATCGCCGCCGGCCTGGAGGCGATCGTGAGCCCGCTCGCGGGCCGGTTCAGCGACCGTCGCGGCCGGCTCGCGCCGCTGCTCGCCGGCCTGGTGGGCGGCGCCATCACGTTCGCGATCCTGCCCTGGCCGAACACCGCGGTGCTGCTCGGGATCGCGATCGTGCTCGGCTCGCCGGTGATCGGTCTGCTGTGGGCGCCCGCGATGGCGATGCTGTCCGACGGTGCCGACGAGGTCGGCCTCGAGCAGGGCCTCGCGTTCGGGCTGATGAACCTCACCTGGGCGACAGGCCAGGCGATGGGCGACATCGGCGGCTCCCGCCTCGGCGAGGTCGCGGGCGACGAGGTCGCCTACCTCGTCCTGTCGGCGGTGTGCGTGGCGGCGTTCGCGATCCTGCGCACGTCGGGCCTGCGCCGGCCCGCCACGGCCTAGCGCCCGACGGCGTAGCCCTGCATGCCGCGCGGGTTCGCGGCGGCGCGCAGGAGCCCGTCCGGGCCGCGCGAGATGGCGCTCAACCGTCCCTGCGACCAGTCATCCGTCACGTCGACCTCGTGGCCGCGCGCCCGCAGCGCCGCGAGGGTCTCCGCCGGCAACCGGCCCTCGGCCGTGACCGCGCGCAGCGCCACCTCGCGCGGGTGGAACGAGCTCGGGAAATGGTCGGTGTGGAACATCGGCGCGTCGATCGCCGCCTGCAGCGGGAGGCCGAAGACCGCGTGGGCGAGGAAGAACTCGAGCTGCCACTGGTCCTGCTGGTCGCCGCCGGGCGTCCCGAAGGAGAGCACGGTGCCGTCGTCGTGGACGGCCATGCTCGGCGACAGCGTGGTGCGCGGCCGCACGCCCGGCTTCAGTGACGAGGCCAGCCCTTCCTCGAGCCAGAACATCTGTGCGCGCGTGCCCAGCGGGAAGCCGAGGCCGTCGATCGCGGGGGAGGACTGGAGCCAGCCGCCGCTCGGCGTCGCGCTCACCAGGTTGCCGAAGCGGTCCGCGACGTCCAGGTGGCAGGTGTCGCCGCGCGTCGGCTCCGCGTCGCCGATCGCGCCGGCCCGCACGGACGGGTAGCGCGGCGACGGCCCGCCGGGCCGCAGCTCGCCCGAGGCCTCGCCGCCGATCAACGAGCGGCGCTCATCCGCGTATTCCCGCGAGAGCAGCAGGTCGAGCGGCACCGGCGCGGAGTCGCCGTACCAGGCGTCCCGGTCCGCGAACGCGAGCTTCGCCCCCTCGATCACGGTGTGGACGTGGCGGGAGCCGAGGAACGGACCGAGCTCGACGCCGTCGAGGAGCGCGAGCTGCTCCAGCAGCACCGGTCCTTGGCCCCACGGCCCGGTCTTGAACACGGTCCAGTCGCCGAACCGCAGCGACACCGGCTCCTCCACCACCGCGCGGTAGGCCGCCAGATCGTCGGCGGTAAGGAAACCGGCGGCGAGCGACGGCGCGACCCAGCCGCGGTACCAGGCGTCCCGCGCAGCGTCGATCCGCGCCTCCCGTGACGTGCCGGGCGAGGCCGCCAGCCGCGTGTAGAAGTCCGCGAGCATCGGGTTGCGCAACCGCCCGTCGCGCACGCGCCAGATCGCGGCCGACACGTCCCAGCTCGGGTCGATCCGCGCGATGGCGCCGACGATCCCGGGCGTGGCCGGGAACCCGTCCCGCGCGTACCCGATCGCGAACGCGAGCACGTCGGCGATTTCCCACGTCCCGAAGTCGCGCAGCAGCGTGCACCAGGCGTCGAACGCACCCGGCACGCACGCCGCGTACGGCCCGACGCCGGGCACCAGGTCGTAGCCCAGCGCGCGGTAAGCGGGGATCGTGGCGCCGGCCGGCGAAGGCCCCTGCCCGCAGATCACCCGCACGCGCGAGCCGTCCCACAGCAGCAGCGGCAGGTCGCCGCCCGGCCCGTTCATGTGCGGCTCCACGACCTGGAGCGCGAACCCGGCCGCAACGGCGGCGTCGAACGCGTTCCCGCCGCGCTCGAGCACGGCCATCCCCGCCGCCGACGCGAGCCAGTGCGTCGAGGCCACCATCCCGAAGGTACCGTTCAGCTCAGGCCGGGTCGTGAATCCCATGGACGCGAAACGCTAGCCTGCCGAGCCGGAATGACGCTCATCGACGGCAAGGCCATCGCCCAGGAAGTCCGCCACGAGATCCGCGCCGAAGTCGCGGAATGGGTCGCCGCGGGGCACGAAGCTCCCGGCCTGGCGACGGTCCTGGTCGGCGACGATCCCGCGTCCGCGGTGTACGTCGGCGGCAAGCAGAAGGCGTGCGCCGAGGTCGGCATGCGCGGGTTCGACCATCGCCTCGCGGCGGACACGAGCGAGGACGAGGTCAAGCGGCTGCTGCACCAGCTCAATGAGGACCCTGCCGTCAGCGGCATCCTGCTGCAGCTCCCGCCGCCGCCGCACATCGACGGCCCGAAGCTGACCGAGGAGATCGCGCCGGGCAAGGACGTGGACGGCCTCACGCCGATCTCGACCGGCCTGCTGCACAAGAACCTCCCGGGTCTGCGCCCGTGCACGCCGCTCGGCTGCATGGAGCTGCTCAAGCGCCACGACGTGGACCTGCAGGGCGCCGAGGCCGTCGTCGTGGGTCGAAGCGACCTCGTCGGCAAGCCGATCTCCGCGCTGCTGCTGCAGGCCAACGCGACCGTCACCACCGCGCACTCGCGCACGAAGGACCTCGCGGAGGTGTGCCGTCGCGCCGACGTGCTGGTCGCCGCCGTGGGTGTCACGCACCTGATCAAGGGCGACTGGGTCAAGGAGGGCGCCGTCGTCATCGACGTCGGCATGAACCGCCTGGACGGCAAGCTCACCGGCGACGTAGAGTTCGAGGCCGCCTCCGAGCGCGCGCGGCTGATCACGCCGGTGCCCGGTGGCGTGGGTCCGATGACGATCGCGATGCTGCTCCGGAACACGCTCCAGGCCGCCAAGGCGGCTGCGGCGGCCTGATGCGCAAAGCCGAGCCGATAGCCGGGCTCGGCGGCGCCGCGCTGCTCGTCGCGGCGATCCTGCACTGGGGCGAGGACATGGGGGCGGTCCAGGCCGTCGTCCTGATCGCCTTCGCGCTGCTGTTCCTGGCCGTGCCGATCGTCAGCGTCGCGACCTCCGGGCCGACGAAGGCGGTCGCCGCCGCGGTCCTGGCGAGCGCGTTCGGCTGGATCCCGCTGCTGATCACCGTGCTCCAGCTGCTGTTCGGCGACGGCGGCTGGGTGTCGCCGCTGGCCGCGCTCGTCGGCTGGGTCGGCTCGTGGCTGTCCCTGCGCGACGAGTCCACGCCCGGAGCGACCGTCCCCGAAGTGCCCCGGCGCACCGCGCCCCATGCCGGCTAGGGCGTTCACCGCGCTCGGCGGCCTCGTGCTGCTCGCCTCGCTCTTGATGCCCTGGTACGACGCCGGCTTCGTGGTCTCCGCCATCGGCCCCGACGGGACGAGCACCTACGGCGGCATCGTGTCGGCCTGGGAGGCATTCGCCGTCTTCGACGTGCTGCTGGCGACGCTCGCGATCGCGACCGTCCTGCTCGCCTTCCGCCGGCTCGCGGCACCCGCGACCGCGTTCGCCGCCCTCGCAACCGTGCTGATCGCGTTGAAGCTGGTCTGGCGCCCGGACGGCTGGGGTACGACCTACGGCGTGTGGATCGCCCTCGCCGCCTCGCTCGCCACCCTCGTCGCCGCGCGCGGGATCGGTGCGCGCACGTAGGGCGCTCATCGCGGTCGGCGCGCTCGCGGTCCTCGGGTCCCTGTGGCTCGTCTGGTACGGCCTCGCGCCGGACGTCGTGGCCCAGAGCGGTGAGAGCATCGAGCTGAGCCTCGAGGACGACGAGGCGTACACGGCGTGGCGCCTGTTCACGCTCGTCGACCTCGCGCTGGCGGCGCTGTCGGTCGCGCTGATCGTCGTCACGACCCGGCCCGCCGCGGTCTGGGCGTGGCGATTGCTCGCCACCGCGACGCTCGCGCTCGTCGCCTTCCGCATGGTCGAGCCGCCCGAGGGGCTCGAGCCCAGCTGGGGCGCGCTCCTCGCCCTCGCCGGCGGTTTGCTCGCCGCGATCCTCGCGTGGCTCCCGAGGTCCGATGCCACGCGTTGAGCGACTCGGCGGGCTGATCCTGCTCGTCTCGCTCTTCCTGCCGTGGTACGGCAACCACGCGGCCGTCGTCGGGACCGAGCAGGGCATCCACGTGCTGGTCAGCGGCTTCGGCACGGCCTGGGAGGCGTTCTCGGGGTTCGACATCGTCCTGGCGGTGCTCGCGGTCGCGGTCGTCCTCACACCGCGCGGCCGCGCGCTGGTGGGGCTCGCGGCGCTCGTGGTCGTCGCCCACCTCCTGCTCGACCGGCCGGAAGAGGGCTTCGCGCCGCCGGTCTACGGCGCCTGGATCGGGCTCGCGGGCGCGCTGCTCGCCGCCTGGCCGAGCACGCGCGACTGGCGTGTGCTCGCGGCCGGGGCGGGAGGCGTCGCCCTGCTCGTCTCGCTCTCCACCCGCTGGTACTTGGCGCCCTGGCCGAACGAGTCGGGGATCGAGTTTCCCCCGAGCGACTGGGACCGGTTCCTGATCGTCCCTCGGAGCGGGTGGGACGCGCTGCTGGTGGTCGACCTCGCCCTGGCCGCGCTGGCGCTGCTCGTGCTCGGCGTCGCGCTGACCCGTTCGGCCACGGTGCAGTCGGTCGCCCGCGCGGTCGGCTGGCTCGCGATCGTGCTCGTCGCGGCGCGGATCGTGTTCGAACCCGACGACACGAAGCTGGCCTACGGCGCATACGTGGCCCTGGCAGCGGCGGCACTGGCCTGGGCGGCCACCTGGGTACCGCAACGCGCCGCCGCCTAACATGCGCGGGAATGCTCAGCAGCGACCAGGTCCTCCATGTCGCCCGCCTTGCCCGCCTCGAGCTCACCCCCGAGGAGGTCGAGCGCTTCGGCGGCGAACTCTCCAAAGTCCTTGATCACATCGAGCTGATCGGTCAGCTCGATCTCGAAGACGTCCAGCCCACCTCGCACGTGATCGACGTCGAGAACGCGCTGCGCGCGGACGTGCCGCGTCCGTCGCTGCCCGTCGAGAAGGCGCTCGCAAGCGCCCCGGACGCCGCCGACGGCGGCTTCCGCGTTCCGAGCCCGGGCGCGTCATGATCGAGCTGACCGCCAAGCAGGCCGCCGACGCCATCCGGTCCGGCGAGCTCGACGCCGCCGAGTACTTCGAGTTCTACCGCCAGCGCGCGGCCAAGGACCCGTACAACTCCTACGTCTGGGTCGCGGACGAGACGCCGGCCGAGATCGACACGAGCAAGCCGTTCGCCGGCGTGCCGATCGCGATCAAGGACCTCTTCTGCACCGAGGGCATCCCGAGCCAGGCCGGCTCGAAGATCCTCGAGGACTACCGCCCGCCGTACAGCGCGACGTCGGTCAAGAAGCTCACGACGGAAGCCGGCAGCACGCTCCTGGGCAAGACGAACCAGGACGAGTTCGCGATGGGCTCCTCCACGGAGAACTCCGCCTACGGCCCGACGCTGAACCCGTGGGACACCACGCGCGTCCCGGGCGGCTCCTCCGGCGGCTCCGCGGCGGTCGTCGCGGGCGCCACGGCCCCGTGGTCGATCGGCACGGACACCGGCGGCTCGATCCGCCAGCCCGCTGCGCTGACCGGCATCGTCGGGCTGAAGCCCACGTACGGCGCGATCTCCCGCTACGGGATGATCGCCTTCGCGTCGAGCCTGGACCAGGCCGGCACGTTCACGCGCGACGTCACGGACACGGCGATGCTGTTGTCCGCGATGGTCGGCGCCGACCCGTGCGACCAGACGAGCCTCGGCCTGCCCGAGCCCGTCCGCCTCCCGACCGCCGACAGCCTCAAGGGCATCCGCCTCGGCGTGCCGGAGGAGCTCTCCGGCGAGGGCATCGAGGAGGGCGTGCTGAAGGCGTTCAACGAGACGCTGGAGCTGGCCAAGCAGCTCGGCGCGACCGTCGAGACCACGCACCTGCCGCACGCGCCGCACGGCCTCGCCGCGTACTACCTGATCGCTCCGGCCGAGTGCTCCTCGAACCTCGCCCGCTACGACGGCGTCCGGTTCGGCTTCCGCAAGCAGGCCGACACGCTCCTGGACATGTACAACCAGACGCGTGAGGCGGGCTTCGGCGCGGAGGTCAAGCGCCGGATCATGCTCGGCACCTACGCGCTGTCCTCGGGCTACTACGACGCCTACTACGGTCGCGCGCAGAAGGTCCGCACGCTGATCGCCCAGGACTTCAAGAACGCGTTCGGCGACTTCGACTTCATCGTCACGCCGACGGCGCCGGGTGTCGCGTTCGAGCTCAACTCGAAGACCTCCGACCCGCTCGCCATGTACCTGAACGACTTCTGCACCGTGCCGATGTCGCTCGCCGGCATCCCTGCGATCTCGATCCCGAACGGGCTCTCCGAAGGGCTGCCGGTCGGCTTCCAGATCGCCGGTCCCGCGTTCAGCGAGAACCGCATCCTCGACGCGGCGCTCGCCCTCGAGAAGGCCATCGGCTTCGACGGAAGCAAGGCGTACGCATGAGCACCGAATACGAACCCGTCATCGGGCTGGAGATCCACGTCCAGCTCAAGACCCGCACGAAGATGTTCTGCGGGTGCGAGCTGAGCTTCGGCGAGGAGCCCAACACGCGCACCTGCCCGGTCTGCCTCGGCCTGCCGGGCACGCTGCCGGTGACCAACGCCCAGGCCGTCCAGTACGGGATCATGATGGGCCTCGCGCTGGGCTGCGAGATCGCGCCGCGGTCGATCTTCCACCGCAAGAACTACTTCTATCCGGACCTCTCCAAGGGCTACCAGATCTCCCAGTACGACATCCCGCTGTGCCTGGGCGGCCAGCTGGGTGACGTGAAGATCCACCGGATCCACCTGGAGGAGGACGCGGCCAAGCTCGTGCACGTGGGCTCCTCCGGCCGGATCCACGGTTCCGAGGCGTCGGTCGTGGACTACAACCGCGGCGGCACGCCGCTCGCGGAGATCGTCACCGAGCCGGACATCTACAGCGCCGATCAGGCCCGCGACTGGCTGACCCTGCTGCGCGAGACGCTGCGCCAGCTCGGTGTCAGCGACGTGAACATGGAGGAGGGCTCGCTGCGCTGCGACGCCAACGTCTCCATCCGCCCGAAGGGCTCGAAGGCGCTCGGCACCAAGACCGAGCTCAAGAACATGAACTCGTTTCGGTTCGTGGCGCAGGGCATCAACGCGGAGATCGCGCGCCAGACGGCCCTGCTGGAGTCCGGCGAGCCGGTCACGCAGGAGACGCTGCACTTCGACCCCGTCAGCGGCCGCATCAGCTCGCTGCGCTCGAAGGAAGAGGCGCACGACTACCGCTACTTCCCGGAGCCCGACCTCGTCCCGATCGTCCCGACGCCGGAGATGATGGCGGCCGCCGAGGCCGCGATCCCGGAGCTGCCGGCCGAGCGCGAGGCCCGCTACGAGTCCGACTTCGGCCTCCCGAAGGACACCGCGCACCTGTTCGCCTACGAGCCCACCTGGGGCACGTACTTCGAGCGCGTCGCGGTCGAGGGCGACCGTGACGCCAAGGCGGCCGGGATCTGGGTCACCGAGCTGCGCACGCGCCTCGGTGCCGACGCGGACCCGCACAAGTCGGCGGTCGTCCCGGCCCAGCTGGCGGCGCTGGCGGCCCTCGCGGCCGCCAAGAAGGTCACGGCGGCCGCGGCCCGCACGGTCCTCGACAAGATGGTCGAGACCGGCGATCACCCCGCCGAGATCGCCGAGGCCGAGGGCCTGACCGCGATGGAGGACTCCGGCGAGCTCTCCCAGATCGTGGCCAAGGTCATCTCCGAGAACCAGGATGTCGTCGAGCGCATCCGTGGCGGCAACGCCAAGGCGATGGGCGCGCTGGTCGGCCCGATCATGCGCGAGACCAAGGGCCGCGCGGACGGCGGCGAGGTCAACCGCCTCCTACGCGAGCAGCTCGGCGTCTGACGACGCTCGCCTGGCGGCTCGCGTCGTTGGGACTATCGCCCAGGGGGCGATAGTCCCGCTGGGCGATCAGCGAGCGGCGTGGCCGTGCTTGAGCAGGTACCTCCGGAGCCCCTGATGGTGGCTTCGGAGGTGCTCCGGCGGCCCCGCGGCCAGGCTGAGGCGCAGATGCTGCGTGTGCGCTTCCAGCAGCGGCCCGGCGAGTAGCTCCAGCTTGTCGCGCGGCACGGCCACCTGCACGCAGGGCACCGCGGTCGCGGGGTCCCAGGCGAACCCGCCGAGGGAGACCACGTCGTCGATGAGCCCGCGCAGGGCGATCGGGATGGCCACGGTCAGCTTGTCCTGGTAGGGCGCCACGCCCGTGAAGACGCCGCCGATGATCTGAAAGCGCCGGCCGTGTTTGATCGGCGTGACGACGGTCCGGTCCTTGTCGATCGCCTCGCTCGCACGCAGCGCGGCGGCGCAGAACCGGATCGACGTGTCCCGACCTGGACCGGCGAGCGCCCGCTCGACGAGCTCCGCCGGCTCGAAGTCGGTCCAGAGCGCGCCGCCCGACGACGCTGAGCCCACCGGCGCCGCCTCCTGCTCGATCGCCGCACGCGCCTCCGCGGCCCGCCGGATCATGATCTTGTTGCGCGGATGGTCCTGCAGCCCGGCCTCGAAGACCGTCAGGGCCTCGGCGAACCGTCCCTCGTTGAGCAGCCCGATGCCGTGCCGGTTCGTCGCCACGGGGTCGGATGTCTGAGGTTCGCTCACGACCCCCACAGTCGCAGGTCCGAGTCAGGCCGCCGTCATCTGCGGGATCCGCGCGGCGATCGCGGCCAGCTCGCGATCGTCGCTGATTCCCTGGAAGTCGTGCCGGGGCGTGTACGGCGCTTCGAGCGCCTCGATCTCGTCGGGCGTCAGCACGAGGTCGAGAGACGCGACGGCGTCGTCGATCTGCGCGGCGCTGCTCGCGCCCACCAACGGCGCGGCGACCACCGGCTTGGACCGCAGCCAAGCAAGGGCGACCTGTGCGCGGGAGACGCCGCGGGCCTCGGCGATCGCACCGACGGCGGCGACGATCGCGCGGTCGCTGCCGGCCGACGTGTACAGCAGGTCGGCGTACCCGCCGTCGGTCTCGGCGCGCGCGGTGGCCTTCGCGTCGTCCCACGCGCGGGCGAGCCGGCCGCGGGCGAGCGGGCTCCAGACCACCGTCCCGATGCCTTCCGCGGCGCACAGCGGGAGCATCTCGCGCTCCTGCTCGCGCGCGAGCAGGTTGTAGTGGTCCTGCATCGACACGAAGCGGTGCCAACCGTGGGCACGCTGGGTGTGCAGCGCTCGGGAGAACTCCCAGGCGGGCATCGAGGACGCGCCGAGGTACCGGACCTTGCCGGCGGTGACGAGGTCGCTGAGCGCCTCGAGCGTCTCCTCGATCGGCGTGGAGGGATCGTTGCGATGCGTCTGGTAGAGGTCGATGTAGTCGGTGCCGAGCCGGCGCAGGCTGTGGTCGACCTCGGTCAGGATCGCTTTGCGCGACAAGCCCTTGCCGTTGGGACCGGACCGCATCGGGTGGCGCAGCTTGGTGGCGATCACGACGCTGTCGCGGTCGGCGAAGTCCCGGAGCGCACGCCCGAGGATCTCCTCGCTCGACCCCAGCGAGTAGAGGTTGGCGGTGTCGAAGAAGTTGATGCCGGCGTCGAGCGCGTGCCGGATCAGCGGTCGCGCGTCGGCCTCGTCCAGCGACCAGATCGGGTGCCCGCGGTCCGGTTCGCCGTACGTCATCGCCCCGATGGCGATCGGGGACACGTCGAGGCCGGTCGCGCCCAGCTTGATGTACTCCATGCGGATGCTCCTATGCTCTTGCGGAGAGGTCTCCGCTTGACGATAGCGGAGAGTTCTCCGTTTATGCCTCCACGGTCAGACGCCCAACGCAACCGCCTCCGGATTCTCGAGGTCGCCGCGCAGTCGCTGGCGGACGATCCAGGCACGTCGCTGAACGAGATCGCCAAGCGTGCGCAGGTCGGCCCAGGCACGCTGTACCGCCACTTTCCGACGCGCGAGGACCTCGTGCTGGCGGTCTACGGGCACGAGGTGGAGCAGCTCAGCGCCGCGGTCGGCCCGCTGCTGGAGGAGCAGCCGCCGGCGCAGGCGCTGCGCACGTGGTTCCTGCGCCTCGCCGAGCTGATCCACATCAAGCACGGCCTGGGGGAGGCGTTGGACTCCGCCGCCGCCCGTGAGGTGATCGACGGGACCTATGCGCCGGTGCTCAGCGCGATCCGGCGGTTGCTCGACGCGGGCGAGCGGTCCGGCGAGCTGCGCGCGGGCCTGGACGAGAGCGACGTGCTGCTGCTGATGAGCTGCATCTGGCGCGCGGCCGGCCCGGACCAGGCCGAGCGCCTGGCCGACGCGGCGCTACGAGGCGTCTTGCACTAGCAGCGCGACCTGCACGCGGTTCTCGACCTCGAGCTTGACGAGCAGCCGCGACACGTGCGCCTTCACGGTCGCGACGCTCATGTGCAGCTCCGCCGCGATGTCCGCGTTGGACGCGCCGCGCCCGACGGCGCAGGCGACCTCGCGCTCGCGGGCGCTGAGTGACTCCAGCTTCGTGCGGGCGCTCTCGCGCCGCCCGCCGTCGTCGGCGACCAGCGCGATCAGCCGCCGGGTAACGGTGGGGGAGAGCGTGCCCTCGCCGGCGTGGACGTGCTCGATCGCGCGCACGATCTCGGGCGGCGGGGTGTCCTTCAGCAGGAAGCCGGCGGCGCCCGCGCGCAGCGCCCGCAGCACGAGCTCGTCGGCGTCGAAGGTCGTCAGCACGATCACCTCGGGCGGCGACGGCTGCGCGCGCAGCAGGCGCGTGGCCTCGATCCCGTCCAGCAGCGGCATGCGGATGTCCATCAGCACGACGTCCGGGTGGTGCTTGTCGACCGCCGCGAGCACGCCACGGCCGTCGTCGGCCTCGCCGACCACCTCGACCTGCGGCGCGCCCGCAAGCATCATCCGCAGCCCGCTGCGCACCAGTGCGTCGTCGTCCACCAGCAGGACCCGGATCACGTCCACGGCAGCACCGCCCTCAGGACGAAGTCCCCGCGCCGGTTCGGCCCGTGCTCGAGCGAGCCGCCGGCCAGCGCGACGCGCTCGGTGAGGCCGATCAGCCCGCTCCCGCCCGGCCCGGCCTCGGGGGCGAGCGCGGACTTGCGCGAGACCACCTCGACCACGAGCGACGCGTCGGACGGGCCGACGGTGACCTCCACGGCGGCCGCCGGGGCATGCTTGCGCGCGTTGGTCAGGCCTTCCTGTACGACGCGGTAGGCCGTGCGGCCGACCATCACCTCGCCGCCACTGGCCTCGATCCGCGCGCGCACGTGCATGCCCGCCGCGCGCGACTCCTCCACGAGCGCGGGAATGGCGTCGAGCGTCGGCTGTGGGGGCGCGGTGACGCCGTCGCTCGTGCGCAGGACGCCGATCACGTCGCGCAGGTCGCGCAGCGCCTCGGTGGCCGTGGCGCGGATCACGCCGGCGGCTTCGGAGATCTCGGCCGGCGTCGCGTCGGGGCGGAACTCCAGCGCACCGGCGTGCACGGAGAGCAGCGAGAGCCGGTGGGCAAGCACGTCGTGCATCTCGCCGGCGATCCGGCGCCGCTCGGCCTCCCGTGCGGCCTCGACGTGCGCGAGCTGCTCCGCCTCGGCCTTCTTCGCCCGGTCGCGCTCGGTGTGCACGAGGTCGCGCTGCGTGCGCGTGAAGAGCCCCCATGGGACCACGACGAGCGTGATCAGGACGGCGAAGGCCAGCTCGATCGCGAGCGGGACGTCGTCCTCGGTGGGGTACATCACTGTGTAGACGATTCCGCCGGCGATGCCGACGGCCGTGACCGTGATGATCTGGCGCCGCGTGCCGCGCAGCGCGACGTTGAACAGCGCGATCAGCGCCGCGCCCGCCGAGAAGGCCGAGAACGCGCTCGCCGCGGTGATCAGGATGCCGATCGCACCCGGCCAGCGCCGCCGCCACCAGAGCGCGATCAGCGACGTCACGCCGAGCGTGAGGTCGATCAGGTCCTCGAAGTCCGAGTGCGCCTGCTCGGACTCGGTGTAGACCAGCACGCCGACGGTCAGCGCGATCAAGGTCATCAGCACGTCGACCAGCCAGTCGCGCGCGGTGCGCTTGCTGCCTGGCTCCTGGAGGAGCGCCCCGGGAAGCATCTGCCGGCTCACAGAGCGTCAGCGTACGCACGCGCGGGGCCCGACACCCCCTACCGAAGTCGGTCCCACCATGAACGACGGACCGATTGCAAACCGGCTCAGCGCGTCGATGCTCCACCCATGATCGAAGCGACAGGACTGACGAAGCGCCTCGGAGGGCGTGCCGTGGTCAGCGACGTCTCGTTCCGCTGCGAGCCCGGCACCGTCACGGGCTTCCTCGGACCGAACGGCGCCGGCAAGACCACGACGATGCGGATGCTGGTCGGCCTCTCCACGCCCGACGCCGGCACCTCCGCGGTGCTCGACCGCGACTACCACGCGATTCCCAACCCGGGGCGCCACGTCGGCGTGCTGCTGGACGCCTCCGCGCAGCACCCGGGCCGTTCCGGCCGCGAGGCGCTGGTGATCAGCGCGCGGATGATGGGCGTGCCCGACGCGCGCGTGGACGAGGTGCTGACGCTCGTCGGCCTGGACAAGTCCGCCGCGAAGAAGCGCGTGCGCCAGTACTCGCTCGGCATGCGCCAGCGGCTCGGCCTCGCCAACGCGCTGCTGGGCGACCCGCAGGTGCTGATCCTCGACGAGCCCGCCAACGGCCTGGACCCCGAGGGCATCCGCTGGATGCGCGGCCTGCTGCGCGACTTCGCCGACCGCGGCGGCACCGTGTTCCTCTCCAGCCACCTGCTCAGCGAGGTCGACGCGGTCGCCGACCGGATGCTGATCATCGGCCAGGGCAAGATCGTCGCCGACGGCACGCGCGACGAGCTGCTGGCCGGCACGGGCGTGCTGGTCAAGGCCACCGACCCGCGCGAGCTCGAGAACGCGCTCCACAGCGCCGGCCTCACCGCGCAGCGCATCGACGACGGCGCCTACGTCGTCGACGCGGACGCCGAGGCCGTCGGCCGCGCCGCGCTCAACGGCGGCGTCGTCCTCACCCACCTGGCCCCGTCCGAGGGCGCCGGGCTCGAACAGCTCTTCTTCCAGCTCACGGAGACCCCCGCATGAACCCCGCGATCTCATTCCCCAAGCTCACGCTGGTCGAGCTGCGCAAGATGGTCGACACCCGCGCCGGCTTCTGGCTGCAGCTCATCGTCGCGATCCTCACGCTCGCGATCGTGATCCTGGTCTGCATCTTTGGTGAGACCTCGGACTTCGTCTTCCGCGACATGTTCGCGCTCGCGATCCTGCCCGCGAGCATCCTGCTCCCCGTGATCGGGATCCTGCTCGTCTCTTCAGAGTGGTCGCAGCGGACCGCGCTGATCACGTTCACGCTCGTCCCGAAGCGGATGCGGGTGATGAGCGCGAAGGTCGCCGCCGGGATCGTGCTCGGCGTGGCCGTGCTGGTGATCGCGCTCGTCGTCGCCGTCGTGGCCGTCGCCGCCGTCGGTGGGGCGTGGACGATGGGCGCCGCCGTGTTCGGGCAGATCTGCCTGCTGGTGGTCACCGGGATGCTGCAGGGCGTCGCCTTCGGCGCGGCGTTCATGAACTCCGCGACGGCGATCGTCCTCTACTTCGTGCTGCCGTTCGTCTTCACGGCGCTGGCCGCGATCCCCGCCGTCGAGGACATCGGCAAGTGGGTCAACCTGATCGAGACGACCGGCCCGCTGACCGAGCCGGGGATGACCGGCACCGAGTGGGCCCAGCTCGGCGTCTCGCTGCTCGTGTGGCTGGCGCTGCCGCTCGCGGTCGGGCTCTACCGGATCGTCAAGGGCGAGATCCGCGCGGCGTAGTCGCTTAAACGCAAAAGGGCCCGCACGGACGAATCCGTGCGGGCCCTTTTCGCGTTAAGGCTTAGAGGCGCGAGTAGAGCTCGACGATGAGCTGCTCGTTGACCGGCGCGTTGATGTCCATCCGCTCCGGGAACCGCAGGACCTTGCCCTCGAGGGCGTCGAAGTCCGTCTGCAGCCAGCCGGCCACCGAGCCCGTGAGCTCCGTCGCCTGCGAGGCGCTCTCGCGGACCTTGTCCTTGATCTTGATGGCCTCGCCCGGCGTGACCAGGTAGGAGGCGATGTCGACCTTCTTGCCGTTCACGAGCACGTGGCCGTGGTTCACGAACTGGCGGGCCTGCGCGCGCGTGCCGGCGAAGCCGAGCCGGTACACGACGTTGTCCAGGCGACGCTCCAGCAGACGCAGGAGCTCCTCGCCCGTCACGCCCGGGGCGCGGTTGGCCTTGTCCACGTAGATGCGGAACTGCTTCTCGCGCACGCCGTAGTAGCGCTTCGCGGTCTGCTTCGCACGCAGCTGCGTGTAGTAAATCGACTGCTTGCGGCGGCGGTTCGCGCCGTGCTGGCCGGGCGGATTGTCGCCACGACGCTCGAGAGCGGACTTGCCGTTGAGGGCACGTTCACCCTTCAGGAAGAGCTCGACGCCCTCGCGGCGCGAGAGCTTTTCAACTGGTCCGGTATAACGCCCCATGGTCTCCTACTGCGTTCGAAATTATCGCGTCCACCCTAGCAGCGCGGTAGGCCACGACCAGGGAGCCCTGGCATGGGGTGAAGACCCCAGTGTAGTCCGAATGGACACTCGTCCTATTCAGGTGGGGGGCCGGCTCAAGCATCATGACCTCATGGGTCAGGTCATCGCATTCGAGAAGGACCGCAAGGTCGAGGTCACCACGGAGCGTCGCCACGCTCTGATCACCGGGCTCAGCGCCCTGACGTTCCTGCTCGGCTTCTTCATCGTCGGCCCGGCGCTGGCGATCTACGCCTTCAGCTACACGACCACGTCGCACCTGGGCTCCGCCGTCGCCTGCGTCGCCGGCCTCATCGTCACCTGGGCGATCACGCGCCTCGCGTACAAGCACCTCTAGCTAGTACGTCGTCCGCGCCAGGCGCGGCGCGGCGGCACTGGGCCGGCCGAGGAAGAACCCCTGGCCGAGGCCCGCGTTCATCTCGCGCAGGGCGGCCAGCTGCGCCGCGGTCTCGATGCCCTCGGAGATCACCTCGAGCTCGAGGGTGCGCGCCAGGTCGACGATCATGCCGACGAAGCTGGACTCGCGACGGCCGCAGGTCAGGCCGTCGATGAACGGCTTGGCGATCTTTAGCGTGTCCAGCGGCAGCGAGTGCAGGTAGCTGAGGGAGCTGTAGCCCGTCCCGAAGTCGTCGAGCGCGATCTTCACGCCCAGCGCGCGCAGCTCGTGGAAGCGCTCGACCGAGGCGGCGGCCAGCAGCTGGGACTCGGTGATCTCGATCACGAGCTGCTGCGGGTCGATCCCGGCCTCGTTCACCGAAGCCAGCACGTTCTTGACCAGGTCCGGGTCGCGCAGCTCGGCGACGGACAGGTTCACGTGCATGCGCAAGGGCTCGACGTTCGCGTCGGTCTCCGCGTCCTGCCAGCGGCGGGCCTGCTGACAGGCCTCGCGCAGGACGAAGCGGCCGAGCGGCACGATCAGGCCGGTCTCCTCGGCGAGCGGCACGAAGTCCCCCGGGGGGATGAGCCCGCGGGAGGGGTGCTCCCAGCGCACGAGCGCCTCGGCGGCGACGATCCGGCCGGAGTCCAGCGCGACGATCGGCTGGTACTGGACGATCATCTGCTCGCGCTCGATCGCCTTCGCCAGCTCCTCCTTGAGGTCGTGGCGGCGCAGGATCGCGGCGGCCATCTGCGGCTCGAAGAGCTCGAAGCGCGCCTTGCCCTTGGCCTTGGCCTGGTACATGGCGACGTCGGCGTTGCGGATCAGCTCGTCACCGTCGCCGCCGCTCTGGTGCGAGGACGCGAGGCCGACGCTCAGGTGGACGCTGACCAGCTCGGTGCCGGCCTCGACCGGCAGCTCGAACGCCTTCAGGATCCGGCGCGCGACGGCACGACCGTCGACGAGCGGATCGCCGACGCCCGGGATCATCACCGCGAACTCGTCGCCGCCGAGGCGGGCGATCGTGTCCTCGGGCCGGACGCAGCCGCGCATCCGCTCGGCCACGGAGACGAGCAGCGCGTCGCCGACGTGATGGCCGAGCGAGTCGTTGATCGTCTTGAAGTCGTCGACGTCGACGAACAGCACCGCGGCGGAGCCGTCGTCGGCCAGCTCGGTGCGCACGCGCTCCATGAACAGCGTGCGGTTCGGGAGGTCGGTCAACGGGTCGTGGTAGGCCTGGTGGTGGAGCTGGTCCTGCAGCGACTGGAGCTTGTTGACGGCCTGCTCGAGCCGGTCGTACTGGAGCGCGACGGCCGCGTTGTTGGCGAGCGCCTCCAGCAGGCGCAGGTCGTCGGCGCCGAACGAGCGCTCGAGGCCGACGCGGTTGGCGAGCAGGATCGTGCCGATCACGCGCTCCTCGCCCGGGAGCATCGCGATCATCGCGTGGCGGATGCCGCGGGCCTGCATGTGCGCGCGCAGGTGCGGGGAGCCGAACGGCGGCGTGAGGCTGACGACCGGGTGGTCGGCGTCGACGAAGCCGGCGAGCTCCTCGGCGATCGCGCGGTCGGCGGGCTCCATCGACGTGCGCAGGTCACCCGGGCCGTGCGTGGTGCGCAGCGGGTCGCCGTCGGCGGTGTGGAGCATGACCTCGGCGACGTCGGCGTTGAAGGCTTCGAGGGAGCGGGCGAGCAGCGCCTCGAGCGCCTCGGCCACTTCGGGGGAGCGGGAGAGCGTGCGGTTCGCGTCGTAGAGGAACTCCAGCCGCTCATGGCGCTGGCGCTCGGAGATGTACGCGCGATAGACGGCGAAGACGGTCAGGGCGGGGATCAGCAGCACGGGCACGGCGCGCGGGTCGGTCGCGACCACGAGCGCGGCGGCGATCGCGATCGACGCGTTGATCAGCGTCACGAGCGCGTCGGTGGCGAACATCTGCGCGAGCATCGAGCTGCTCGGGCGGCCTTCGGCGAACGCCATCGCGACGCCGAGCAGCACGATCGTCAGCCCGCCCGAAGCGAGCGTGGCGACGTACAGGCCGATCCAGGTGGCGGGCTCCATCGCGCTCGCGTTCCCGGCGATCGCGTTGAGGATCCCGGCGGCGAGCGTAGCGGCGAGCGCGAGCTGGGCGAGGTTGAAGAGGAGCTTGACGATCTCCAGCCGGCGGATCAGGCCGAGGACGATCGCGTGGCCGACGATCGCGCCGAGGATGAAGTCGTCACCCGTCGCGAACACGAGGCCGAACACGAACGGCAGGTCGGCGAGGCTGAACGAGTGCGCGCTGCGGCGGAAGCGGACGTGGACGACGCACAGCTCCGCGGCCGCGAAGCCCAGCGCGACGGCCCACCACGGCAGGTGCGGCTCCCCGTGCGGGACCGCGTTGTGGGTCACGAGCGCCCACGCGAGCACCGCCGCGACGGTCAACGTGAGCACGTACGCCCAGACCAGCAGCTCGCGCGGCGAGAGATGCAACCGGCGCAGCAGGGTCGTCGACTCGTCCATCGATTCCTTGATCGGCTAAACACAAGGACTTCTTGACCATGTTGGGCGTACGATGGGTGCATGGCACGGCTCGTACGCATGGATCAGACGGGGCACACCACGCTGGCGGAATGGACGTCCGCCAAGGACGCCGAGCACGCCGCCGCCGAGCTGCGAAGCTCGCTCGAGCAGGGGTATTACGCGGTGGTGACGCAGGGTGAGGGCCACGCGACGCAGGTGTCCGAGCTGCCGCTGGACGCCGATCTCGTGATCCTGCGCAGGCCGATCGCCGGCGGGTAAGGGTCAGACCTTTTACCTTCGCGTGAGCGCTGGAGCTCTCCCCGAGCGCGCGTCGGTGTCCTGGCGCGCGCCGATGACGCCGGAGCGGCTGTCCTCGTACGCGCGCTCGTGGACGGTCACCACCGCCGCCCAGGTCGTCCCGATGGTCGCCGTGGC
The DNA here is from genome assembly GCF_027587195.1 of Solirubrobacter phytolaccae. Taxonomy (GTDB): domain Bacteria; phylum Actinomycetota; class Thermoleophilia; order Solirubrobacterales; family Solirubrobacteraceae; genus Solirubrobacter; species Solirubrobacter phytolaccae. The sequence goes on from NZ_JAPDDP010000017.1 coordinate 67,883, forward strand.
GGCGCTGCTGGCCACGCTGCACCCGGTCGCCGCGGTGGTGGCGCTCATCCTGCTCGCGCACGCGTGGGCGATTCCGGAGCTGTATGCCAACCGCGGCGCGAAGGTCGTCAAGCCTCGCGCGCGCACGGGCGAGGACGCGGAACGCACGGCGCTGGGCCTCCTCGGCGACCTGGTCGGCCACGAGGCGCGCGAGCTGCACGCGCGGACCGGGCTGGTGCTCGAGCGCGGCGCGCTGGGCGTCTGGCTCGTGGGGGAGGCGGGCGCGTTGCTCGTCCGTGGCCGTCGCGTGCACTGTTGGTGCGTCCGCGTCCCGGAGCCCTCGCTGCCGTCATCCGATCGCATCGCCCACCTGCTGCTCGCGCTGCGCGAGGACGAGGAGGGCTTCGCCACCGTGGCCAACCACGCCTTCGCGGGCGCGCGCTGGCGCGTGCGCCGACGCCTGCCCAAGGGCCAGCGCGCGGCCCTGGATGCCGCCACTCGACAGAGTGGATAGTTCGACCCCGCCAAACTTCAGCAGTCGGGCCATGGGGATCGATGCCCGCAAAGAGCAGGATGTTGTCCATGATCAACCCGACCGCGACTGCTTCCGCCACCGCGCTGCCCGTGCGCCGGTTGTCTCTGGTGCCCACGTCCGGCCGCGGTGACGCCGCGGTGCGTCGTTATCGCCTCGCGCGTCTGCGCCTCGAGGACCGCGAGGTCGCTCGCGCCGAGCGCTTCGCGCATCTGAAGCGCTCCCACGATTAGCCGGTCTTCAGCGCGGCGCGTTACATTGCGCCTCATGAGCAAGAACACGTCCGGTTCGATCGTCCTCAAGCTGATCGCCGTCGCCATCGTGGCGTTCGTCGCGATCTTCCTGATCAACGTCGTCATCGGCGCGATCGCCGGCATCGTGAAGCTCTTCCTGACGCTCGCCCTGATCGTCGCGGTCATCTTCATCGCGGGCAAGTTGCTCCGCAAGCTGTGATCTACCTGTTGCTGAGCGCCTGGTTCGGGCTCGCGACAGGGCTCATCGGGCGGGTGCGCGGATCCTCGTTCTTCATCTGGTTCGTGATCGGCGTCGTGGTGCCGGTCATCGGCCTGTTTATCGCGCTGCTGTACCGCTCGGACCGTGACGAGGTGCGGCGTCAGTGCCCCACCTGCGGCAAGGTGATCAAGCTCCACGACCAGATGTGCATGCGCTGTGGGACCGATCTGGACTTCCCGGACTTCGCGGTCGAGCCTGAATCGGCTGCTGTTCGCCGGTAAACTCGGCTGTTCGCCGTTCCCCTCGCAAGTCTCTGGAAGGAGCTGACAACGCCGATGATGCGTGCTGTCGACGCCATCATGGAATGCCTCAAGGCCGAAGGCGTCGACGTCGTATTCGGCTACCCGGGCGGGGCCAACCTGCCTACCTACGACGCGTTCGTGGACGCGGGGATCAAGCACGTCCTCGTTCGTCACGAGGCGGGCGGCGGTCACGCCGCCGAGGGGTACGCCAAGGCTTCGGGCCGCGTGGGTGTCGTGTTCGCGACCTCCGGCCCAGGGGCGACGAACATCGTCACGCCGCTGACCGACGCGATGATGGACTCAGTCCCGCTCGTGGCCTTCACCGGCCAGGTGCGCACCGAGCTGCTCGGCACGGACGGCTTCCAGGAAGCCGACACCTTCGGCATCACGATGCCGATCGTCAAGCACTCGTTCGTGATCCAGCACCCGGCGGAGATCCCGCGCGTGGTGCACGAGGCGTTCCACATCGCCCGCACCGGCCGTCCCGGCCCCGTGCTGATCGACATCCCGCAGGACCTGTCCCGCGCGGAGATCGACTACCAGCCGGTCGAGGACGTCCACCTGCCCGGCTACCAGCCGACGCTGGACGGCAACTCCAAGCAGATCCGCCTGGCCGCGAAGGCGCTCGCCAACTCGCGCCGGCCCGTGCTCTACGCGGGCGGCGGCGTCATCAACGCGGAGGCGTCGGAGGAGCTGCGGGAGCTCGCCCGCTCGGGCAACTTCCCGGTCACCTGCACGCTGATGGGCCTCGGCGCCTACCCGGCGCCCGACCCGCAGTGGGTCGGCATGCTCGGCATGCACGGCACCCGCGCGGCCAACTACACGATGGACGAGGCCGACCTGATCGTCGCGATCGGCGCCCGCTTCGACGACCGCATCACAGGCAAGCTGAGCGAGTTCGCCCCGCGCGCGAAGTTCATCCACATCGACATCGACCCGGCCGAGATCTCCAAGAACGTGCCGGCGCACATCCCGATCGTCGGCGACGCCAAGCGCATCCTCGCCCGGCTCGTGGGCGAGTACCGGGCGCTGGAGCCCGACAACGCGCGGCTCACGGGCTGGTGGGAGCGGATCGACCACTGGCGCTCGACGCACCCGCTCAAGTACGACGACTCGGCCGACAGCGAGATCAAGCCGCAGTTCCTGGTCGAGTCGCTCTACAAGGCGACGGACAACGGCGAGTGCATTTTGAGCTCCGACGTCGGCCAGCACCAGATGTGGGCGGCGCAGTACTTCCACTTCAACAAGCCGCGCCGCTGGATCAACTCCGGCGGCCTGGGGACGATGGGCTTCGGCCTGCCGGCCGCGATCGGCGCCGCGATCGCCGTACCGGAGGTCCCGTCCGTGCTGCTCACGGGCGACGGCTCGTTCCAGATGAACATCCAGGAGCTCGCGACCGCCCGCCAGTTCGACGTCCCGGTCAAGTGCGTGATCATGAACAACGGCTACCTGGGCATGGTCCGCCAGTGGCAGGAGCTGTTCTGGGATCGCCGCTACTCCAACGTCGACATGGGCTCGTTCCCGGACTGGGTCAAGCTCGCCGAGGCGTACGGCGCCACCGGCATCCAGCTGACCGACAAGGGCACGCTGGTGGAGGACCTGAAGGCCGCGCTCGCGACTCCCGGCCCCGTGGTCGTGGACGTCAAGGTCACGCGCGAGGCGAACGTGTACCCGATGATCGCGCCGGGCGCCGCGGCCCGGGAAATGGTGGGCTGATCGCATGGGCGAACCCGGAACCAAGGAAGTCCTGTCGCTGGAGGAGCTCGAGGCCTCCGTCGGCCTGCGCACCGGCCGCAAGCACATCCTCTCGATCCTCGTCGAGAACAAGCCCGGCGTACTCACGCGGATCGCGGGCCTGTTCGCGCGGCGTGGCTTCAACATCGACACGCTGGCGGTCGGCCCCACCGACGACCCGACGCTGTCGCGCATCACGCTGACGCTGGACGGCGCGATGCACCCCATCGATCAGGTGACCAAGCAGCTGCACAAGCTGGTCAACGTGATCAAGATCCGCGACCTCGAGCCGTCCGAGACGGTCGCGCGTGAGCTGGCGCTGTTCAAGGTGTCCGCCGACGGCTCGACCCGCGCCGAGGTCATGCAGATGGTCGAGATCTTCCGCGGGAAGATCATCGACGTCTCCAAGCGGTCCGTGATCATCGAGGTCACGGGCTCCTTCGACAAGATCGAGGCCTTCGAGCGGATGGTCCGCCCGTTCGGCCTGATCGAGATGGCCCGCACCGGCGAGATCGCCATCTCCCGAGGACGGGGCGAGACCTGAGCGTCGGCAGCCTCACGCCTTCTGGCGGCCTCGCGGTTGACGGGGCCGCCTTGGCGCGACGCGCCGAGCGGGCGGTTCGTGCCGCCCGCAAGGCGGGGTCGCCCGTGTTGCTCGGCCACACCGAGCGGGTGGCGGCGTCCGTCGACCCCAGCGCGGTCGTCTTCGCCTCCCGAGGTGCCGACGAGCACTGGTTCTGCTTCGAGCAGCCGGACCGCGACGGCTCCGCCATCGCCGCACTGGGGATCGTCGAGCGCCTGACGGCTTCAGGACCGTCGCGCTTCAAGCAGATCGCCGCGGCCTGGCGCGAGCTCGCTTCCGAGGCGGTCTGCGACGTGCCCGACGGTCCCGCTGGTGCCGGCCTGGTCGCCGTCGGCGGCTTCGCCTTCGCGCCGGACGGCGGCAAAGCGCCCCACTGGGCGGGCTTCGCGTCGGCCGATCTGGTGGTGCCCGAGGTGTCCTTGGCGCGGCGGGGCGACGACGTGCGCCTCACGCTCGCGGCGATGGTCGCGCCCGACGATGTGGCCGAAGACGTCGCCGCCCGACTGGCGGCGCGAGCGGCCGGCCTGTCGCTGGCACCGCTCCCCTTGCTCGACCCGGCGCCGGTCGGGCGTTTCAGGGTCGACTCCGTCGCGCCGCCCGAGCACTACGAGGCGGCCGTCGCCCGAGCCGTCGAGCGCATCCGGGCCGGCGCCTTCGAGAAGATCGTGCTGGCGCGCGAGGTGACGGTCCAGGCCCCGACGGCCCACGACGCGGCCGCCGTCTTCGGCGTGCTCCGAGCCGGCTTCGAGTCCTGTTACGTCTTCTGCGCCGGCCGAGGCGACGCGGCCTTCGTCGCCGCCTCACCCGAGCTCCTGGTCCGCCGCGAGGGCGCCCGCGCCCAGACGGTCGCCCTGGCCGGCTCGACCCGCCGCAGCGCCGACCCCGCCGTCGACGACCACCTCGGCGAGCAGCTCCTACGGTCCACCAAGGACCGCGAAGAGCAGGCGATCGTCGTGCGTCGCATCTCCCGCGCGTTGCGTCCCCACGCAGTCTGGGTCGCCGCCCCGGACGAGCCCGAGGTCATCAAGGTCGCGAACATCCAGCACCTCGCCACCCCGATCCGCGCGCAACTCGCGCACCCGGTCGGCGCGATCGAGCTCGCCTCCCTGCTCCATCCCACCCCGGCGGTCGGCGGCGAACCCCACGCCACGGCCGCCCCGCTGATCCCGGCCTTCGAAGGCCTGGACCGCGGCTGGTACGCGGGCGCGATCGGCTGGACCGACGCCAACGACGACGGCGAGTTCTGCGTCGCCCTCCGCTGCGCTCTGCTGCGAGGCACCGAAGCCCGGCTCTACGCCGGCGTCGGCGTGGTGCGCGACTCGGACCCCGCGTCCGAGCTCAACGAGACCGAGATCAAGCTCGGCGCGCTCCTCCCGATCCTCGCAGGCTGACCTCACCAGTCAGCGCGCTGACAACGCCCCGGTTTCTGGGGGGCGAACTTTTCCCTGCTCGGCCTAGACGAACGGCAGTGCGCGTTCATTGAGCGCGTTGCGACCTTGATTGCGAGGCGCGAGTCTCGAGGAGCACGAGGGAGGATTGGTGAGCAGAATCGGTCGAGTCATATACGTCGCGACAGCCATGGTCGCGGCCTGTATCAGCGGTTCGCCGGCGCAGGCTGGCACCTATACGGTGCGTGCGTGCTGGGAAGCCACTTACGACGGCTGGCACCCGGTGATACTCGGACCCTCCACTGAGGTTCGAAGCGACTGCGCCGGCGTGTCGACGGGCACGCCGATGCGAGCAACTGCGTGGCCGATCGACGCGGTATGGCCCAGCGGCGCGTCGACAGGGTGGGCGTTTACAGCTCCACGCGGGACTCGCATCACCAAGTTCACGGCCGTCGGTTGGAGCAGTGCGGGCAACTCCAGAGTTTCGATCGCTCGGCCCTGGTTCAGGGGGGTATGGGACCCGGACTCCGCCGCCGCGGCGGCGATAGAGGGAAGCGAGAAGCCGGTGACGCTCGGAAATCTCAACGCCGAACGAGTCGTGTTCGGCCTCCGGTGTCTCGACCTCTACTGCTGGTTCCCGGGCTGGTCAGGACCCTACGGGCCTGGGATTGGCAGGACGGACTACATCCAGTATGTGGCGGCACACTCGATCACGCTGACGATCCGTGACGACGAGTCACCGACGGTCAATCTCCGACAAGCACCCTCGCACGCGTGGACGAGCTCCAATTCACTGCATCTGAGCGTTGATGCCACCGACAATGTCGGCGTGGCTCGGATCAACGCCCTTCTCAATACGACGACCAAGGCGACCTCCACCGGCGAGTGCAGTGGAGGCATGAACACGCTGCGCATGCCCTGCACTCGTACCGCGCCGACCGTCGAGACCACGCTCGATCTCTCGTCGCTCGACGACGGACGGCACGAGGTCAAAATATTGGCGGCCGATGCCAGTGGGAACGAGACGACCCGGGTCATACCAGTCTGGTTGGATCGTGCGGCTCCGCGTGCGCCCCGGAGGCTCACAGTGGTCGGGGGCGACGGATGGCATGCGGGTGACACGATGGCAGTCACTTGGCTGAATCCGCCAAGAGAGAACGCGGGGGTGGTGGCGGCCGAGTACGAGCTGTGTCCGAACGACAACGACGTTGGCGACCTAGATGGATGCGTCCGCGGTGAGCGATCTGGAGCGGACATCGCACGGATCGACGACCTGGCCGTTCCTCACTCCGGGGCATGGCGGTTGAGGATTGCGCTGCGCGACGAAGCCGGCAACATCGACTGGGACCAGACGGCGGACCGCGAAGGGATCGAGTTCGACAGCGATGCTCCGTCCGCCTCATTTCTCCCGTTCGACCCGGCCGATCCGGCGCGTGTGTGGCTTACCGCGGCGGACGACATGTCGGGAGTCGCCGGCGTCGAGATCGAGGCGCGGCGACAGGGAGCGACTACGTGGCACTCGTTGCCGACAGCACACTCCAACGGTCGGTTCACCGCTCTGCTCAATGACGCGGAGCTACCGGAGGGCGTCTACAGCTTGCGCGCGTTGGTCCGAGACCGCGCCGGGCACGAACGCACGGCGATGACGCTCGGCGACGGAACGTCGCTTGAGATTCGACTGCCGGTTCGAGCAGATAGCGCGCTCGCCGTTGGTCGCCCCGAACGGGTGCGTGTGAAGTCCGCGAAGGGTAAGAGGAAGCGCTACCGCACGGTGCTCGTGCCCAAGCCGACGACGCGATATGGCGACCCCGTAGAGATTGAGGGCACCCTGTCTGACCGAGTCGGGAATCCTCGAGCTGGGACCGAGGTCAAGGTGCTGGAGCGCGTGGGACTTCCCGGTCGCGACTGGCAAGAGATCGCGAGCGTCCGCACCGGCAGCGGAGGCGCGTTCAAGTTCCGGGCTCTCCCCGGGCCGGCTCGCGCCCTGCGGTTTCAGTACGTGGGCACGGCCACGACCCGGCCGCACAGCCAGGACGTTGAACTCCGCGTGCGGGCGGGCGTCACTCTGATTCCGAGCCGACGCCGTGTGCGCAACGGCGCGCAGATCACGTTCGGTGGTCGTGTGCTCGGAGGGCCGATTCCTCCTGCAGGCAAGATTCTCGCACTGCAAGCGCAAACGTCGCGAGGATGGCGGACGTTCGCGACGCCCCGCGCTCGCGCGACCGACGGCCGGTTCAGCGTGCCTTACCGCTTCTTGAGCACCACCGTTACGTCGCGTTACCGATTCCGCGTTGTGGTTCCCGAAGAGTCGAGCTACCCCTACGCTTCGGGGTCATCGACCATTACGAGTGTGTTGGTTCGTGGAGACCAATGATGAAGACCAAAGCCAGAGCACACCTCACGTACGCGAACGTTTGTGCATCGCTGGCGCTCTTCATCGCGCTGGGCGGGACGAGCTACGCCGCGTTTTCACTGCCCCGCGACAGTGTGGGCGCGCGGGAACTCCGATCGCGGTCCGTCGGGCCAGCGGAGTTACGGCCGAATGCGGTGACGTCGAGCAGCATTCGCAACGGCTCGATCGACGTTCGCGACCTCTCAGACACTGCCCGAGCGGCACTTTCAGGTCGTGCAGGCTCTATCGGCCCCGCGGGACCGCAAGGACCTCAAGGAGCGCCCGGTGCGTCCGGCGTTCCAGGCCCCAGAGGCGACTCCGGGGTACCAGGCGCTCCGGCCACGACATTCCGAGCCGCTGTGAGCGCTAACGCTGTCGTGTGGAGAGGCACAGCTGGGACGACCGTCAGTGATCGTGCGGTCGGGAACGGCGGCGACTATCTGGTGACGTTCCCACGGTCGACAGACGAGTGCGTCTATTCGGCAACGCTTGCGAATGTTCAGGGAGAACCGCAGGCTGATCGCGTCGTCGTCAGTTCCGAGAACGACGGTGTGCGAGTCCGGACCTACCAGGGCGCAAGCCTGGTCGGCGCCGGGTTCCACCTGATCGTCGTCTGCAGCTAACCGCCGAGGCGGCGCTTCCAGCGCCGCCCAGAGCGCTTCAGGTTCGTCTCCACCGACCCGAGCATGCCGCGGTGCTCGGGGAGCTCGAGGGCCTGCTCGTGGTCGATGTTCAGCGTGACCTGGCGGAGCGTGATGCGGGCGACTTCGGGCGCGTCGACGAAGCGGCGGCCCTTGTCGGTCTTGACGACGATGCCGTCGAAGATGTGTTCGCGGGCGTTGTCCTGGACGCGGTGGACGACGCCGAGTTGGACGCCGTCGGCGGTGACGACGGGGACGCCGCGGGGGAGGGCCTGGTAGCCGATCTGGTGGTCGTCGTCGTCGATCACGGCGGGCAGGCTAGCGACCGCCGCGGCGCCAGACTTCCACGACTTCGCGGACACTGGCCGTTCGGTAGGAGATGCGGGAATCCAGGGGCCGGACGTTGAGCTCGAAGCGGTTGGTCTCGAGCTGCTGGAGCTCGAGGACCAGGGCGTGGAAGCGGCGGCCGCGCTTGTCGATCTCGACGATGTCTCCCGGGGCGATGCCCTTGGAGGTCGTGCGCTTGGTCGAGGGCGCGGACGGCTCGATCTTGAGCAGCGAGACCTGATGGATGTCGGACGACACGGCGGAAAGAACGCTACGTCGCGGCGCGGACGGACTCCCACACGCGGCGGTGCAGGTCCACGTTCTCCTCGCGGGAGGTGCGCACGCAGATGATCGTCGTCTGATCGGACGCCAGCGCGCGGGCGAGCGCGTCGCGGAACTGGGGGACCTCGGCGACCCGCTCCCAGCCCAGCCCGTAGAGGTCGGCGGCGTGGGCGAAGTCCAGGCCGTGCGGGGTCGCGATGTGCTCGACGAACGGCTCGCCCTGACCGGCGGCGGGGAGGAAGTTGAAGATGCCGCCGCCGTCGTTGTCGATCAGGACGATCACGAGCTTCAGGCCCAGGCGACCGGCGGCGATCAGCCCGCCGACGTCGTGCGCCAGCGCCACGTCGCCGATCAGCAGCACCGTGGGACCGTGCCCCGCGGCGGCGACGCCGAACGCGGTCGAGACCGTCCCGTCGATCCCGTTCGCGCCGCGATTGGACAACACGCGCACCGAGGAGGCGGGCCGCGCCGGGAAGAACGTCTCCACGTCCCGCACCGGCATCGAGGAGGCGACGACCATCACGGCCTCGTCCGGAAGCACCGAGCCCAGCTCGACCGAGACGCGCGGCTCGTTGAGCTCCGGCCCCAGCGTCGAGATGATCGCGCCCGAGGCGACCCGGTCGGCGTTGTGCCACTGCTCCAACCAGGACTGCTCCCGGCGGCGCTTGGGCAGCGAGTCCGCCAGGGCGTCGATCGTCGCGCGCACGTTCGCGGGGACGATCGTCTCGACGGAGCCGTCCGGGTCCTGCCAGGCCGTCTCGGGGTCGAACACGATCTGCGGCGCGGACAGCCCCGCCAACCAGCCCCGCAACGGCTTCGACGTCGGCAGATCGCCCACGCGCAGCACCAGGTCGGGCACGACCGAGGCCGCGAACTCCGGGGACCGCAGCAGCGCGTCATAGTGCGCGATCGCCGCCGGCCCGCGCCGCGCGCCCGACAGCGGATCGGCGAGCAGCGGAATCCCCGCCCGCTCGGCGAACGCCGCCAAGGACGCGCCGAGTCGCGGATCCCGCTCCGAACGGCCGGCGACGAGCACGGCGCGCGCGGCACCTCGCACCGCAGCGCGCAGCTCCAGCCCTTGCTCGTCGGCGAGCAGTCGCGGCACGCGCGTCCGCGCGACCCACGGGCGACCGTCCGGCCGGCCGGCCACGACGTCCTCGGCCGGCACGCCCGACTCCCCGTCCGGCACCAGAGGCTCACGGAACGCGAAGTTCAGGTGCACGGGCCCGGGACGCCCGTCGACCGCGGTCCAGAACGCCCGGCACGCGAGCTGCCGGAGCCAGCGCACGCGGGCGGGGGAGGCCGGGAAGTCGTCGACCTCGAAGAACCACTTCGCCGCGCGCCCGTAGAGCCCGGTCTGGTTGATCGTCTGCCCGGCGCCGAGCTCGCGCAGCTCCGGCGGCCGGTCGGCGGTCAACACCAACAGCGGCACCCGCGCCTCGTACGCCTCGTGCACGGCCGGCGCGTAGTTCGCGGCCGCGGTCCCCGACGTGCACACCAACGCGGGCGGCACGCCGGTCGCCTTCGCCAGGCCGAGCCCGAAGAAGCTCGCGCAGCGCTCGTCGAGATGCGACGTCGCGCGCACCTTGGGCGCCCACGCGAACGTCAGCGCGAGCGGGGTCGAGCGGGACCCCGGAGAGGTGCAGGCATCGCGTAGGCCGCAGCGGACGAGCTCGTCCACGAAGGCGCGCAGGGAGAGGTACGTGTCAGTTCCAGGCATGATTCCCCAAGAGATGCTTCCGCCGCTCGTCCTGCTGCATGGCTTCACGCAGACCCGCCAGAGCTGGCGGCGAACGGCGACGGCGCTGCGCCCACGCTATCGCGCGATCACCCCGGACCTGCCCGGCCATGGCCAAGCGGCGGACCGCACGCCGAGCTTCGACGCCGTCACGGCCTACATCCGAGCGCTCGCCCCAACGCACCCGTTCACGCTCGTCGGCTATTCGATGGGCGGCCGGATCGCCCTGAACGCCGCCTTCAGCCTGCCGCTCGACCGCCTCGTCCTAATCGGCGCCAGCCCCGGCATTCCGGACCCGAAGGAGCGGGAGGCCCGCAAGCAGGCGGACGACGCGCTCGCGGCGAAGATCGAGACGCTCGGCGTCGAGGCCTTCGCCCGTGAGTGGGGGGAGCTGCCGCTGTGGGACGGCCAGCCCGACCGGGTCCGCGCGGCCGCCTACGCCGACCGGCTGCGCAACACGCCGCACGGCCTCGCGCAGGCGCTGCGTGGCCTGGGGACTGGGACCATGGAGCCGCTCTGGGACCGGCTGCCCGAGCTCACCGTCCCGGTCACGCTCATCACGGGCGAGCGCGACGCGAAGTTCCGCGCGATCGCCGAGCAGATGGCCGAGCGGCTACCGAACGCGAACCACGTCGTGATCCCCGGCACGGGACACGCCCCGCAGCTCGAAGATCCCGACGCGGTCGCCTACCAGTTGGGGTCGCCCTCTTCGTCGGCTTCCGCGTAGTCGTCGCCCTCGAAGTCCTCTTCCAGGATCGAGTCGAACCCGGCCGCGTCGCGCGTGATCGGGTCCGTGCCGTGCTGATCGCCGTGTTCGGCGTGTTCGATCAGATCGCCCTCAGCGAGCTCGAAGCCTTCGCTTTCGCCCTCGCCCGCCTCGATCAGGGGTGCGAGTGCGGGATCGACCTTGTCATCAGGGGTTTCAGGCCATTCGGGTGCCATGGCCGGAACACTACAAGCCGCTCAGGCCAGACCGACGCTCTGGGGCACCTGGATGACGCCGGCCTGCGGCGCGAGGGCTCCGGCCGCGGTCAGCGTGGCCAGTCCGCAGGAGCGCGTGACCCGCAACGCCGCCGCAGTGTGCACGGCCGCCGCGATCCCGCGCGGACCGTCGAAGGTCGAGGCCAGATAGACGTCGGCGCCGGCGGCCCGGGCCGCGCGGGCGTCGGCCAGCACGCCGGTGATCCCGCCGCGCGTGATCTTCAGGCAGACGGCGCGCACCCCGCCGGCGCCCGGCGCGTGCGTCTCATCCATCGCGATCGGCACCTTCGTCCCCGCCTGGACGGCGCGCAGCAGCTCGGCGCCGTGTACCGGCTCCTCGCACAGCTCGAGCCCGACCGGCTCCAACGCGGCCAGCGACTCCAGCGCGACCTCGACCGTGCCCCAGGCGCCGTTCGCGTCCACCCGGATGCCGACTTCCGGCCCTACCGCGGCGCGCACGGCCGCCAGACGGCCCGCGTCGTCGCCGATCCCGACCTTGACCTTCACGCACCGGAACCCCTCGCGCGCGGCGGCGGCCGCGGCTTCGGCGGCACGCGCGCGATCCGACACGCCGATCGTCGCGTTCACCGGCACGGCGCCGACGGCACGCGGGTCGATCAGTCGCGCGAGTGGCGTTCCTGTGCGGCGCGAGGCGTGGTCCCACAGCGCGAGGTCGATTCCGGCCAGAGCCTGGGGGAGATCGGATACGACACGGCACGCCTCGAGCACGTCCGCGGTCGGTTCCAGCCCGCGGAGCACGTCCGCGTACGCGTCCAACGCCTCCCGCACCGACGCCATCGACACCCCGTCGTACGGTTCGAGCGGCGCCGCTTCGCCCTCGCCCCAGAGCCCGTCCGGGAAGTCCAGCCGGACCACCAACACCTCGCGCTCGCGCAACTCGCCCCACGACGCCCGCAGCGGCGCCGCGAGCGTGAACCGCTCGGTGCGAACGCTCAGCGCGATCACTTGGACAGCAGCAGCCCCGCCGACAAAAGGATGCAGAACGCGAGCTGCAGCATCCCCGTGCGCGCGAGCGCGCCGTTCAGCGACGGACCGTCGACCTTGTTGCGCACGACGCGGACGATCGGCGCCGCCAGCGGCAGCGCCAGCCACGGCAGCAGGAGCCAGGGCGTCAGGTGCTCGCCGCCAAAGGCCCACGCCAGCGGCGCGGTCGCGAACGCCAGGTAGACGGTGATCGCGTAGCCGACGCGCGATCGGTCGCGCCCGAGCCGGACCGCGAGTGTGCGCTTGCCCGCCCGGCGGTCGGTCTCCTGGTCGCGGATGTTGTTGACCATCAGGATCGCGGTCGCGAGCAGGCCGACCGGCACCGCGAGGACGAACGCCTCCCACCGCAGCTCCTCGACCTGGGCGAAGAACGTGCCGGTCACGGCGACGATGCCGAAGAACAGGAACACGAACACCTCGCCGAGACCCTCGTAGCCGTACGGGCGCGGGCCGCCGGTGTAGAGCACGCCCGCGAGAATCGAGAAGATGCCGACGAGCAGCAGCTGCCAGCCGGCCACCACGATCAGGTAGACGCCGACGAGCACGGCGAGCCCGAACGCGACGTAGGTCGCGATCAGCACCTGCTTGGGCGGGACCAGACCGCCGGCGGTGACGCGCACCGGGCCGAGGCGGTCCTCGGTGTCAGCGCCGCGGCGGGCGTCGCTGTAGTCGTTGGACAGGTTCGTGCCGATCTGGATCAGCAGCGCCCCGAGCAGGGTCGCGATGAAGACCAGCGGCTGGAACGTGTCGAGCGCGGCGGCGTAGGCGGTGCCGACGAAGACCGGCGCCGCGGCGGCGGGCAGCGTGCGCGGCCGCGCGGCCATCAACCAGATGTGCGGATTCACGAGCGCTTGGGGAACTGGGAGAAGTCGGGGCGGCGCTTGGCTTTGTAGGCCTCGCGCCCTTCCTTCGCCTCATCGGAGCCGTAGAAGAGCAGGTTGGCGTCGTGGGCGAGCTGCTGGATCCCCGCCATGCCGTCTTCCTCGGCGTGAAAACTCAGCTTTACGAGTCGCAGGGCGAACGGGGAGAGCGCGAGCATCTCGTGGCACCACTTGACGGTCTCGGCCTCGAGCTCGTCGAGCGGGACGACCGTGTTCACGAGCCCCATGTCGAGCGCCTGCTGTGCGTCGTACTGCCGGCACAGGAACCAGAACTCCTTGGCCTTCTTCGGGCCGACGAGGCGGCTGAGCAGGCTCGCTCCGTAGCCGCCGTCGAAGGAGCCGACGCGCGGGCCGGTCTGCCCGAAGCGCGCGTTGTCGGCCGCGATCGTGAGGTCGCACACGAGGTGCAGGATCTGCCCGCCGCCAATCGCGTAGCCCGCGACCATGGCGACGACCGGCTTCGGCAACCGGCGGATCTGGACGTGCAGGTCGGTCACGTGGAAACGCCCGACGGACTTGCCGCCCGGCACGTACCCGGTGTCGCCGCGGACGTTCTGGTCGCCACCGGAGCAGAAGGCCAGCGGGCCCTCGCCGGTGAGGATGATCACGCCGACCGACTCGTCCTCGCGCGCGACTTCCAGCGCGTCGGAGATCTCGATGATCGTCTCGGGGCGGAACGCGTTCCGGACTTCCGGCCGGTTGATGGTGATCTTGGCGATCCCGTCCCCGGACAGCTCGTACCGGATGTCCTGGTAATCGGCGGCGGAGGTCCAGTTCACGGCGGATGACCATAGCTAGTCTCGGCTCTCGTGCTTGCGATCGAGACACCCGCCGGCTCACTCACGTACGACGAGCTGGACGAACGCGCGTCGGCGGTGCGGATCAGCGCGCCGCGGGTGGCGCTCGCGCTGCCGCCCGGGCTCGAGTTCGCGATCGCGCTGCGCGCGTGCATGCTCGCGGGCGTCGAGGCGGTGCCGGTCGACCTGCGCGAGCCGTCGCGGCGGCTCGCCGGAGCGGGCCAGGTGCTTGAGCAGATAGACAACGGCAGACAGGAAAAGGGCGCCGGGTTCGGCCTCGTGGTGCACACGAGCGGGACGACCGGCACGCCCCGGCCAATTGGTCTTTCCCACGCGCAGATCCAGGCGAACTCGGACGCCGTGACGTCGGTGATCTCGCCTGGTCGCTGGCTCTGCCCGCTGCCGTTGTCGCACATCGGTGGGCTGATGGTGCTCCTGCGCTCGTGGCTCACGCGCACGACCGCGGTGCTCGGGCCCGCCGACACGCCGGACGTCACGGTCGCGTCTTTGGTGCCGACTCAACTGGCCCGGTTGATTGACCGCCCGCCGCCGTCGTCTTTGGAGTGCGTGATGCTCGGTGGCGCGCCCGCCGACCCCACGTTGCTCGTCCGCGCGCGGGACGCGGGCTGGCCCGTCCGACCGTCCTACGGGCTCACCCAGGCCTGCAGTGCGGTCGCGCTGGCCGACGTCGGTGACCTCGAGACGAGCGGCCGTCCGCTCCCGGGCGTGACGATCGACCTGGCCGCGGACGGCGAGATCATCGTGTCCGGCCCGTCGGTGGTCGGCGGCACGCACGCCACCGGCGACCTCGGCGCGTGGCTCGGGGATCGCCTCGTCGTGCACGGCCGCAAGGTCGACACGATCGTGAGCGGTGGCGAGAACGTGATGCCGCAGGAGGTCGAGGCGGTCTTGCTCTCGCACCCCGCAGTCGCCGAGGCCGCGGTGTTCGGCCGTCCCTCGGCGGAGTGGGGTGAAGCGGTGACCGCGTTCGTCGTCCTGCGAGACGAAGCGCCTGACCTCCGTGAGTTCGCCCGGTCTCGTTTGGCGCCGTTCAAAGTGCCAAAAGCCATTGAGGAAGTAGCGGAGCTACCCCGCAACGCCGCGGGAAAGATCCTGCGCCGCGAGCTGGCGTAGAACCTCGCCCGGCCGGTCGTGGTGGTCCTCGTCGATCTCGACGTTCAGTCCCGGCCAGCGGAAGTCCAGCTCGAAGCCCCGCTGCCGCTGTTGTACAGCGCGATCGCACGCTCCAGCGCAGGCGTCCTCCGCGTCACCGCCCGTTCGTTCCAGCGCTTGATGAACGCGGCCGCGTGGATCACGTTCGCGACCTGCTCGACGTTCAACTCGCGGCTCAGGTCGAACAGCACGCGCGGGACGGTGCAGACCGGGATCGCGTCACGGGTCAACGACTCACCGAGAAGGAGCCGGTCCGGGACGATCTCGAAGCCCGGCTGCGTGCGGCGCCGTTTCGGGACGGCGACCTGGATCGCGCGTTCCCGGAAGCGCGAGATCTTCCAGTACGCGCCGGCACTGAACCCGGTGAGCGCGGTGCCGTCACCCTCCGCGTGCACAGACGACTCCGTGGCGGATGTAACGAAGCTTTCGCATAGCGAAACGTTCGTTACACGTAGGTCACGGGCGGAAAGACTCGCCCCCGCTACATTGACCAACGGCCGTCGCAACTGGCGCTTAGGTGGAGAACCACCGGGGAGCGACGGGCGTGGCATGGTCGCGCGCCTGGGCACCTTTCAACGCGATCTCACGAGGAGTCAAGTGTCCCTTTCCATCCCCGCCGAGCTCAAGCCCGCCGACGGTCGCTTTGGCTGCGGTCCGTCGAAGGTCCGTCCCGCGCAGCTCGCGCGTCTCGCCGAGGGCGACGCCGCCGCGCTGATGGGCACGTCGCACCGGCAGAAGCCCGTCAAGAACCTGGTCGGCCAGGTCCGCAGCGGGCTGAGCGAGCTGTTCCAGCTGCCCGAGGGCTACGAGGTCATGCTCGGCAACGGTGGCACGACCGCGTTCTGGGACGCCGCGACGTTCGGGCTCGTGCGCGAGCGCGCGCTGCACCTGACGTACGGTGAGTTCAGCTCGAAGTTCTACAAGTCGACGAACGACGCGCCGTTCCTGAAGGACTCGATCAACGTCAAGGCGGATGCGGGTGACGCGCCCGCGCCGACGTCCGACCCGTCCGCCGACGTCGTCGCGTGGGCGCACAACGAGACGTCGACCGGTGTGATGGTCCCGGTCGAGCGCGTCGGCGACGGCCTGGTGCTGATCGACGCGACGTCCGGCGCCGGCGGCCTGCCCGTCAACGCCGCGGACGCCGACGTCTACTACTTCGCGCCGCAGAAGTGCTTCGCGTCCGACGGCGGCCTGTGGATCGCGCTGACGAGCCCGGCGGCGCAGGAGCGGATCGCCGAGATCGGCGCCACCGACCGCTGGATCCCCGAGTTCCTGAGCCTGACCACCGCGCTGGACAACAGCCTCAAGGACCAGACCTACAACACGCCGGCGCTCGCCACGCTGATCCTGCTCGCCGACCAGATCGAGTGGATGAACGGCAACGGCGGTCTCGACGGCATGGTCGCGCGCACCACGGCCTCATCGAACCACCTGTACGAGTGGGCCGAGAAGACCGAGTACACGACGCCCTACGTCGCCGACCCCGCCAAGCGCTCGCTGGTCGTCGGCACGATCGACTTCGACGACGCCGTCGACGCCGCCGCGGTGGCCAAGACGCTGCGCGAGAACGGCATCGTCGACACCGAGCCGTACCGCAAGCTCGGTCGCAACCAGCTGCGCGTCGCGATGTTCCCGGCCATCGAGCCGGACGACGTCAAGGCGCTCACGGCCTGCATCGACTACGTGGTGGAGAACCTCTGACCCTCGAATCCCGCGACCGCTGGGTCCGAGCGGCCGAAGGCTGGGAGGCACGCGCCTCCCAGCTGGCGCGCGACACGATGCCCGTGTCCGCGCGCTTGGTCGACCGGATCGCACCGCAACCCGGCCACACGATCCTTGACCTGGCCGCCGGACTCGGCGACACGGGGTTCCTCGCCGCCGAGCTGATCCAGCCCGGCGGCACGCTGATCACGAGCGACTTCGCACCCGAGATGCTCACCGCCGCGCAACGGCGCGCGCCGGCGAACATCGACGTCCGCTTCAAGCAGATCGACCTGGGCGCGCCGATCGACATCCAGGCGGCCTCGGTCGACGGCGTCCTGTGCCGCTGGGGCTACATGCTGCTCGACGATCCCGAGTTCGCACTCAGGGAGACCCGGCGGATCCTCAAGCACGACGCCCCGGTCGCGCTCGCGGCCTGGACCGGCCCGGACGACAACCTCTGGAGCGTCCTGCCCGTCCGGATCCTCCAGAACCGCGGCATCCTCGACCCCGATCAACCCGGTCCCGGCCAGTTCGCCTGGGCCAACCCGAACGACATCGAGGACACGATGGCCACGGCCGGCTTCATCGAGCCGAGCATCGAGGCCGTCGACTTCACGATGCGCTACGAGGACGTCGACGACTGGTGGGTCGCGCAGACCAAGCTGTCCACCCGAACGGCCGACGCGGACGCCCGGCTCGACTTCGCCACGCGCAGCGACGTCCTCGCGGAGCTGGAGGAAGCGGCGCAGCCGTTCACCCAGCCGGACGACAGCCTGATCATCCCCGCGCGGACGTGGGTGGCGACGGCGACCGCCTAAGATCGCCAACCATGTACTACGACGACGACGCGGATCTGGACCTGCTGAAGGGCAAGACCGTGGCCATCCTGGGATACGGCTCCCAGGGCCACGCGCACGCCCGCAACCTCAAGGACTCGGGCGTAGACGTCGTCGTAGGCCTTCGCGAGGGCAGCAAGTCGGTCGAGCACGCGCAGGCCGCCGGCCTGGAAGTCACGACCATCGAGGATGCGTCGAGCCGCGGCGACATCGTCATGGTCCTGCTCCCCGACGAGAAGCACCATGACGTCTACGAGGAGTCGATCAAGGACGGCATCGCGCCGGGCAACCTGCTCCTCTTCGGCCACGGCTTCTCGATCCACTACGGCGAGGTCGAGGCCCCGCCGGAGGTCGACATCGCGCTCGTCGCCCCGAAGGGCCCGGGCCACCTCGTGCGCCGCCAGTACACCGAGGGCTCCGGCGTCCCCGCGCTGATCGCGATCCACAAGAACGAGACCGGCAACGCCAAGGACCTCGCGCTCGCCTACGCCAAGGGCATCGGCGGCACGCGCGGCGGCGTGATCGAGACCACGTTCAAGGACGAGACCGAGACCGACCTGTTCGGCGAGCAGGCCGTGCTCTGCGGCGGCGTCTCCGAGCTCGTCACCGCCGGCTACGAGACGCTGGTCGACGCGGGCTACGACCCGAAGATGGCCTACTTCGAGTGCCTCCACGAGCTCAAGCTGATCGTGGACCTCATGTACGAGAAGGGGATCACGGGCATGCGCCACTCGATCTCCAACACGGCCGAGTACGGCGACCTGACCCGCGGCAAGCGGATCATCACCGACCAGACCCGCCAGAACATGAAGGACGTCCTGACGGAGATCCAGGACGGCACGTTCGCCCGCGAGTGGATCGCGGAGAACCGCGCCGGCCAGGAGAACTTCCAGCGCATGCGCGCCGAGGGCCAGAGCAACGCCATCGAGACCGAGGGCAAGGAGCTGCGCTCGATGATGGCCTGGATCGACACGGAGTTCGAAGAGGGCTAGTGCATTCGTCGGGTTCGTGCGCCGAATCGCTCAACGGCGCACGATCCCGGCTTCTACCCTGCGAGGGGTCCCCCTCTCACTGTCAGGAACCCCTCTCCCCATGAACGCACTGACCGAGCCCTACAAGGTTCTCGTCGCGGAGAAGATCGCCGCCACCGGCGTCGACATGCTCAAGGAGCGCTTCGACGTCGAGGTCGGCACCGACTGGTCCCGCGAGGAGCTGCTGGACCGCATCGGCTCCTTCCACGGCATCCTGATCCGCTCGGCCACGCAGCTCGACGCCGAAGTGCTCGACCGCGCGGACAACCTGAAGGTCGTCGGTCGTGCCGGCGTGGGCGTGGACAACGTCGACGTCCAGACCGCCTCCAAGAAGGGCATCATCGTCGCCAACGCGCCGGAGGCCAACACGGTCGCCGCCGCCGAGCACACGGTCGCCCTGATCCTCGCCCTCGCCCGCAACATCCCGCAGGCGCACGCGAGCCTCACGAGCGGCAAGTGGGAGCGCTCCAAGCTCGGCGGCACCGAGCTGGACGGCAAGACGCTCGGCGTCCTGGGCTTCGGCCGCATCGGCCAGCTCGTCGCCATCCGCGCCAAGGCCTTCGGCATGCGCGTCGTCGCGTTCGACCCCTTCACCGCCGACAGCCGCTACCGCGAGATCGGCGCCGAGAAGGCCGAGAGCGCCGACGCGGTGCTGGGCGCCGCGGACTTCCTGACGCTGCACCTGCCGAAGACCCCGGAGACGCAGGGCTTCATCAACACCGAGACGCTGGCCAAGACCAAGGACGGCGTGCGCATCATCAACGTCGCCCGCGGGCCGCTGATCGTCGACGAGGACCTGCAGGCCGCGCTGGACTCCGGGAAGGTCGCCGGCGCCGCGCTGGACGTCTTCACGAAGGAGCCGATCACCGATCACCCGCTGTTCAGCTACGCGAACGTGATCGTCACGCCGCACCTGGGCGCCTCCACCGCGGAGGCCCAGGACCGCGCCGGCGTGCAGACCGCCGAGCAGGTCGTCGCCGCCCTCACCGGCGGCTCCGTCACGACCGCCGTGAACATCCCGGCGATCGCCCCGGAGGACATGCAGGTCCTCGGCCCGTTCGTCCCGCTCGCCGAGAAGCTCGGCAAGATCGCCGCGAGCCTCGCGGACTCCGTCGAGCGCGTCGAGATCGAGCACCTGGGCCGGATCGCCGAGCGCGACACGCGCCTGCTCACGCTCTCCGTCCTCACCGGCCTGTTCTCGGGCCGCACGGAGGAGGCCGTGAACCTGGTCAACGCGCCGACGCTCGCGGAGGAGCGCGGGATCACGATCTCCGAGACGCGTGAGGCGCAGGCCAAGGACTACTCGGACCTCGTCCGCGTGACCCTGGTCGGCAAGGACGGCACCGTCCGCGTCGTCGGCACGACGCTCGGCCAGAAGCACCGCCCGCACCTGCTCGAGGCGTGGGGCCAGCGCTTCAACCTGCAGATCGACGACCCGTACCTGACGCTGTTCCGCTACAGCGACGTCCCGGGCATGGTCGGCCGTGTCGGCTCCAGCCTCGGCGAGGCCGGCGTGAACATCTCCGCCGCCGCGGTGGGCCGCCAGGCTCCGGGCGAGGGCGAGGCCAGTGACCTGGCCGTCATGGCGATCACGACCGACGGCCCCGTGCCGGAGACCGTGATCGACCAGATCGCCAAGAGCGACGGCTTCGTCAGCGGCCGCTCGATCGAGCTCTAACCAGCTGGAGTGGTGCGAGGGGCCGGGACGACGTTCCCGGCCGCCTCGGCCGCACGTGCGCTCAGGTCGGCGACCCAGCTCGGCGCGGCCTCCGGCGTGATCACGCGCTGCAGGGCCGCCACGACGCGCTGGTCGTAGCCGTCGACCTCGTCCTCGAGCAGCGCGAACGCGCGCTCCGGCGACCAGGCCGCGCGGTACACGCGGTCGGAGACGAGCGCGTCGTAGACGTCGCAGACCGCGAGGATGCGGGTCTCGAGGCTCATGTCCATGGCGGTCAGCCCGCGCGGGTAGCCGCTGCCGTCGAGCCGCTCGTGGTGGTCGGAGACGAGCGCCTTCACCGTCTCCGGGAAGCCCCCGAGCTCCTCCAGCAGCCGGCGGCCGTCGTCCGGATGGCGCTTGATCGCAGCGAACTCGGCGTCGGTCAGCTTGCCCGGCTTGTTGAGGATCTCGAGCGGCACCGACAGCTTGCCGATGTCGTGCAGCAGGCCGCCGACGGCGAGGTGGCGACGCGAGGTCGCGGAGAGCTTGAGCTCCTCGCCGACGCGGGCGGCGAGGAAGGCAACGCGGCGGGTGTGCTCCTCGGTCGAGACGTCGCGGCGCTCGAGCTGGACCATGAGCGCGCGGACGCGCGGCCCGAGGTAGGCCTCCTCGGAGGCGACGAGCTCGGTCGCGGTGAGGTCGCCGACGAGCGGGCGCGAGGCGCCGGCGCGGCGCAGGTCGAGCACGACCGGGACGCCGACGAGCGCGACGGCGGCGATCTCGAGCACGTGCCCGACGTAGTAGCCGATCGTCATCGGGCCGATCACGAGGTTCGCGATCAGCGTGACGCCCAGCCACACGCAGCCGAGGGCGACGGTCAGGTCGGCGGTGCGGCGGGTCAGCAGGTAGGTGCGCGCGGCGCGCGTCACCAGGACGATGAGGAAGAACCCGCCGGCCATCAGCAGGCCGATCGCGGGGTGCGACTTGGCCTTGGGCACGGACGGCATGACCGTCGGGTTCAGCAGGCCGTAGAGCCCGAACACGAGCACGCCGACGAACAGCGCGACCTGCAGCCCGACGAGCGGGCGCACGTCCAGCGGACGGCGCAGCGCGGGCAGCGCCGTGAGCGCGAGCAGGCCGGCGCCGACCGGCACCGAGAGCCCGCCGGCGAGCGGCAGCATGCCGTTGAACTCGGCGAAGATGCCGGGCGTCGCCAGGCCGTGGACGAGGAACAGCGCGGTCATCGTGCTGAACGCGGTGCCCATCAGCACGGCACGGCCGTCACGGCCGCGGGCGCCGGCGATGGTCAACGCGAGCGCGCCGGCACAGGCGAACGCGGCGGCCGTCACGACCAGCCCGAAGTGCATCTCCGGGCTCATCATCGCGTGGCGGGTGCCGACGAGCGCGACGGCGGCGACGGGCACGAGGGCCGCGAGGAGCATGAGGGCGGGAAGCAGCCGTGTCCGAGCCATGCCCGGATCATCGGAAGGACCTGATGTTTCTTGATCCGAGCGAAAGTGGTCTTGACCACTAGTTGACCAGTTGGTAGCTTGCCGCCCCGGAGAGATGACGGGACTGGCCAACACCAACGGTCGGGGGAACAAGCAGGCCCTCGTGCGCGACGAGATCCTCGGGAGGCTCGACGACCTGCAGGTCGGCGACGCGCTGCCGAGCGAGCGGCGCCTCGCGACCGAGCTCGGCGTGTCCCGCCCGACGCTGCGGGCCGTGATCGACGAGCTGGTCCGCGAAGGCCTCCTGCTGCGCCGCCACGGCAGCGGCACCTACGTCGCGGAGCCGAAGATCGCGCTCCCGCTGACGATGACGTCCTTCAGCGAGGACATGACGCGCCGCGGGATGCGTCCCGGCAGCCGCGTCGTGGACTTCCAGTGCCTGGCCGCGGGCGCCAAGCTCGGCCAGCGGCTGCAGATCTCGCCGGTCGACGAGGTCTGGGTGATCACCCGCCTGCGCCTGGCCGACGACGAGACGATGGCGATCGAGTGGCTGCACGCGCCGCGGCGCCTGCTCGGCGACCTGCGCCGCGAGGAGCTCTCGGACCACTCGTACTACGAGCTGCTGCGCGAGCGCCAGGCGATCACGATCGCCTCCGGCGTGCAGACCATCGAGCCGACCGTGACCTCACCGGAGGAAGCCGAGCTGCTCGGCGTGCCCGTGCACTCGCCCGCCTTCCTGTTCGAACGCACCACCACGAGCGACGGAGGGGAGGTGGTGGAGTTCGTCCGGTCCGTGTATCGCGGGGACCGGTACCGGTTGGTGACGGAGCTGCGCCCCGCGCTGCGATAGCGCGCGGGTTGTTCGGGAGAGAGAAGGAGAGAGGGGAACATGAGGAAGTTCAGCGTGGCGCTCGCGACGGTGCTTGCGGGCGTGGTAGCGGCATGCGGTGGCGGCGACGACAACGGCACGGCCCAGAACGCCTCTTCGGACGGCGGCAAGGCCAAGCTCGAGGGTTCAATCAGCGTGTGGATCATGGACCCGGGGTCACCGAAGATCCAGGACGTCGTGAACCAGTACGGCACGGACTTCGAGGCCGCGCATCCCGGCACGAAGGTCGACATCCAGTTCGTGCCCTGGGCACAGGCGCACGACAAGTTCGTGACCGCGATCGCAGGCGGCAAGGTGCCCGACGTGGCCGAGATGGGCACGACGTGGACGCCCGAGTTCGCCGACCAGGGCGCGCTGCTCGAGCAGCCGGGGATCACCAAGGGCGACTACGTCTCCAGCCTGGTGGACGCGGCGACCTTGAACGAGAAGGTCTACGGCAAGCCGTGGTACGCGGGCGCGCGCTCGCTGATCTACCGCAAGGACTACCTGGAGAAGGCCGGCGTCGAGCCGCCCAAGACGTGGGAGGAGATGAGCGCCGCGGCCAAGGCCATCAACGGCACGGTCAAGGGCGTGTTCCCGGTCGGCTTCACCGGCCTGTCCGAGCACATGTACCTGCCGACCATCTGGCAGGCGGGCGGCGAGATCGCGACCCAGGACGGGGACACCTGGAAGAGCGCGCTCAACTCGCCCGAGGCCGCGAAGGCGATCGACTGGTACACGTCCTTCTACAAGGCGGGCCTGGCCCCGAAGGCCTCGATCGGCTGGGAGGAGCCGGACGCGCAGACCGCGTTCATCAACGGTGACGTCGCGATGCTGATCGCCGGCGGCTGGGGCTACAACTCGATCATCGCCACCAAGCCCGAGCTGGAGGAGAAGATCGGGACGGCGCTCACGCCCACCGGTCCGTCCGGCAAGGGCACCGCGTTCGCGGGCGGCAGTCACCTCGTGCAGTTCACCGAGTCCGGCAACCATGACCTCGGTGCGGCGTTCGTCGACTTCATGCTCGAGGCCGACCAGCTGAACAAGTTCACGAGCGAGATCGGCTTCCTGCCGGGCACGACCGCCGGCATCGAGGCCTCCGGCTACCTCGAGGACCCGCAGCGCAAGCCGTTCGCCGAGCAGCTGCTCAACGCCTCCGCGGTGTACCCGCCGTCGCCCAAGTGGGGCGGCCTGGAGGGCGCGAACATCTTCGACGGCCAGATCCAGAAGGTCATGAAGAACGACATCAGCCCCCAGGACGCGGTCGCTGAGCTCGCGCAGAAGATGGACGAGGAGTTCGCCGGGTGAGCACGGCTCCGGCAGCCGTCCAGGCGGGGCGACGGAACGCCCCGCGTCCGCCCGCGATGGTGATCGCGCGCCGTCTGGTGAGCCGGTTGACCCTCCCGGTTCTCCTTCTCCTCCCGGCGCTGGTCATCATCGCGGGCCTGGTCGGCTACCCGCTGGTCCGCACGGTCTACCTGTCGTTCACGGACACCGGCCTCGGCGAGCTGATCTACGGCGGCTCGACCTGGGTGGGCCTGGAGAACTTCAAGGAGGTCTTCGCGGACGAGCACCTGCGGACGTCGCTGATCAACACCGTCGTGTTCGGCACGGCGTGCGTGGTCGGGACGATGGTGCTCGGGTTCTGCGTCGCGCTGCTCCTGAACCAGCGCCTGCGCGGGAACCTGTTCTTCGGGATCGCCGTGCTGCTGCCGTGGGCGGTGCCGGCGCTGGCGGCGAGCGCGATCTGGAAGTGGCTCTTCGACGCGCGCTACGGCTTCGTCAACTGGGCGCTGGTGAACGTCGGCTTCGACGGCTTCCAGGACTACGCGTGGTTCGCGGACCGCGAGAGCGCGTACGTGGCGATTTTCGTCACGGTCGTCTGGCAGTCGTTCCCGTTCGTGGCCCTGTCGCTGCTCGCCGGCCTGCAGACGATCCCCAAGGAGACGCTGCAGGCGGCGGCGGTGGACGGCGCCAACGCGTTCCAGCGCTTCCGGCTCGTGACGCTGCCGCTGCTGCGGCCGATCGTCGCCGTGCTGGTGATCTTCTCGACGATCTGGGACTTCAAGATCTTCGACCAGGTCTACGTGATGGCGGCGGGCGTGCCGGACCGGTCGGCCGATACCGCGGCGGTCGCGGCCTACCGCGAGGGCTTTGCGCTCTCGCACTACGGGCTCGGGAGCGCGGTCGCGGTCGTGCTGTTCCTGATCCTGCTGGCCTTCGCGCTGATCTACGTGCGGCTGGTCGGCCGTGAGGGGGAGTTCTCCTAGTGCGCTGGCTGCTCAAGCGCGGCTGGATGTACGCGGCGATGGTCGCGGTGTCGGCGTTCGCGCTGTTCCCCGTGTACTGGGTCGTGATCACGTCCCTGAAGCCGCGGTCGGAGATCTACACGCGCACGCCGGACCTGTGGCCGTCCGATCCGCAGTGGGATCAGTACCCGCGCGTGCTCGGCGAGGGCCACGTGGGGCGGGCGCTGCTGAACTCGCTGATCGTCGCGAGTGGGACGATGGTCATCTGCCTGCTGGTGAGCGCCGGCGCGGCGTACGTGCTCGCGCGCTACCGGGTGCGGATCACGCGGATCCTGCTGATCCTCGTGCTGATGACGCAGATGTTCCCGCTCGTCGTGCTCGTGATCCCGCTGTTCGTGACCATGCGCAAGGCCGGGCTGCTCGGGACGTACTGGTCGCTGATCATCACCTACCTGGCGTTCAGCGTGCCCCTGGCGATCTGGGTGATGCGCGGGTTCGTCCTGTCGATCCCGGAGGAGCTCGAGCACGCGGCACGGATCGACGGCGCGACGCGGATCGGGGCGATGTGGCGGGTGGTGCTGCCGTTGGCGGCGCCGGGCCTGGCCGTGACGGCGGTGTTGTCGTTCCTGGAGGGCTGGAAGGAGTTCCTGCTCGCGCTGACCTTCATCAACGACGAGGACCGCAAGACGGTGCCGCTGGTCCTGCAGTCGTTCGTGGGGCGCGGCGACACGGACTGGGGCGCGGTGATGGCGACGTCGGTGCTCTACACGCTGCCGGTGGCGATCGTGTTCGTCCTCGCGCGCAAGCATCTGATGACGGCGCGGACGGCGGGGGCGGTCAAAGGCTGATGACTCGCGCTGCGCGCTCGCATCAGCTGGGGGAATCGCCCAGGGGGCGATTCCCCCGCGGGAGGTGGACCTCGTGAGGCTTGGAGTCTCAGCCGCGTTGGTGGACAGAACGTTCGTTCCTGGCGACGTGGCGATCGACGGCGGCGCCATCGTCGAGGTCGGGCTCGCGTCGTCCAACGGCAGCGGGATCGCCGCGCCGGGGTTCATCGACCTGCAGGTCAACGGCTTCGCGGGCGTGGACCTGATGGCCACCGACCACGAGGGGTACGTGCGGGTGGGGGAGGCCCTCCTGGCGACGGGCACGACGGCGTTCCAGCCGACGTTCGTGACCGCGCCGGAGTCCGTGCTGCTGGACGCGTTGCGCGCGATGCCGGTGGGCGGCATCGGCGCGCGCGTCCTCGGCGCGCACCTGGAAGGCCCGTTCCTGTCGCCGCGCCGGACGGGCGTGCACGACCCGTCGCACCTCTCGGCTCCCGATGTGGCGCTGCTGCGCCGGTTGCTCGACGTCGCGCCGGTGTCCCAGATGACGGTCGCGCCCGAGCTGCCGGGCGCGTTCGAGCTGGTGGACGAGCTGGTCGCGCGCGGGATCACCGTGAGCGCCGGCCACACGGACGCCACCGCCGCCGAGGCGCACCTCGGGTTCGACCGCGGGATCACCACGGTCACCCACCTCTTCAACGCCATGCGCCCGTCCACGTCGCGCGACCCGAGTGTTGGCTTCGCCGCGCTCGCGCGTCACGATGTGCTGGTGCAGATGATCGTGGACCTGCACCACGTGGCGCCGGACACGGTGCGGGTCGCCTGGAACGCGGCCGGCGGTCGCCTTGCCCTGGTGACCGACGCCGCCCCGGCCGCCGGGATGGGTGACGGCGAGTTCGTGCTCGGCGGGCGCCGGATCGAGGCCGAGGACGGCGTCGTCCGCGGCCCCGAGGGCCAGCTCGCGGGGAGCGCGTTGACGATGATCGAGGCGGTGCGCAACCTGCACTCCCTCGGCGTGAGTCTCGAAGCCGCCCTGGCGGCTGCGAGTGCAGTGCCCGCCCGCATCGCGGGCCGGCCGGATCTCGGACGCCTCGTCCCCGGGGCGCCGGCGGACGTCGTGGTGCTCGACGATCGCCTCGAGATCCGGCAAGTCTTGGTCGATGGCCGCGAACGCGTGGGAGGACGAAGTTGAGCATCCGGATCGACGCGGTGTCGAAGGCCTACAAGAACGGGCCGGTGGCCGTCGACGAGGTGTCGCTCGAGGTCGCCGACGGCGAGTTCATGGTGCTCGTCGGCCCGTCCGGCTGCGGCAAGTCGACGCTGCTGAAGCTGATCGCGGGCATCGAGGAGGTCACCTCGGGTTCGATCCACATCGGCGGCCGCGACGTGACGCTGCTCGATCCCCGCAAGCGCGACATCGCGATGGTCTTCCAGTCCTACGCGCTCTACCCGCACCTGTCCGTGCGCCAGAACCTCGGCTTCGGCCTGAAGCTGCGCAAGACGAGCAAGGCGGAGATCGCGCAGCGCGTGGACGACGTGGCCCGCATCCTCGGCCTGGAGGAGATGCTCGAGCGCAAGCCCGGGGAGTTGAGCGGCGGACAGCGCCAGCGCGTGGCCATGGGCCGCGCGATCGTCCGTGAGCCCCAAGCCTTCCTCATGGATGAGCCCTTGAGTAATCTTGACGCAAAGTTGCGCGTCTCCATGCGGGCTCAGCTGTCACGCCTGCACGAGCGCCTGGGCGTGACGACGGTCTACGTCACCCACGACCAGGTCGAGGCGATGACGCTCGGCCAGCGCGTCGCGGTCCTGCGCGGCGGCGTCCTGCAGCAGTGCGACACGCCCGAGCAGCTCTTCGACCACCCCGCCAACCTGTTCGTGGCGGCGTTCATCGGCTCGCCGGCCATGAACCTCGTCGAGGCGCACGGCGAGAACGGCACAGCGCGGTTCGGTTCCTGCCAGGTCCCGAGCGCGTTCGACGGCCCGTTCATCCTCGGCGTGCGCCCGCACGACCTCAAGCTCGGCCCGGGCATCCCGGCCGTCGTCCAGGTCGTCGAGCGGCTCGGCACCGAGACCCACGTGGTCGCGGGCATCGACGCCCCGCGCTTGCGGTCCGCGGCGCTGACCGACGCGGTCGACGCCGCGGCCTCCGGCGACGAGGTCCTGCTCGCCGACGAGGACCGCGCGTCCTTCACGGTCGTCCTCGACGCCCGCGCGCCGGTCGCGGTCGGCGATCAGATCGAGCTGACCGTCGACCCCGACCGCCTGCACGGGTTCGATGTCGAGAGCGGGAAGGCGCTGCCCATGTCGTCGGTGGACCCGGCCGCGCGCGATCGCTGGGGGTCGCCGGCGCCGGCTGGCGACGCCCGGTGACCGGGAGTATGCCGGTGCGCATATGACCGGTCACTGGGTGGCGTCAGGCGGTGATCGGCGGCCGCCAGAATCGTGCGTGGTCGGGTCCGCCGGCGACTCCTAGTCGGCGCGCATCGTGTCCCGGCGCGCCAGTGACTTCTGGATCAGCACGTTCCCGGCCATCAGGAGCAGCACTCCCAGCAGCAGCATCGTCGCCAGCACGTTCACCTCGGCCGGCACGCCCTGGCGGGTCGCGCCGAAGATGAACAGCGGGAACGTCTGCGTCTGGCCGGCGTTGAACGACGTGATCACGTAGTCGTCGAAGGAGATCGCGGCCGCGAGCATCGCCGCGGCGGCGACGCCCGGCGCGATCATCGGCAGGGTGACTTTTCGGAACGTGGTCCATTCCGTGGCACCGAGGTCCATGGCCGCCTCTTCGATGTGTCGGTCCATGCCCTCCAATCGCGCCTTCACGGTCACCACCACGTAGGAGACGGTGAACATGACGTGGGCGATCACGACCGTGACGAAGCCGGTGTTGATGTTCAGTGTCAGGAACATCGCCAGCAGGGCCGCGCCGAGCACGACCTCCGGTGAGGACAGCGGCATGAACACGAAGAAGTCCACGGTGCTGCGGCCACGGAAGCGGTAGCGCACGAGCGCCATCGCCATGAACGTGCCGAGCGCGGTGGCGATCGCCGTCGAGATCAGCGCGATCTCCACGCTGTTGGTGAGCGCCTTCGCCAGGTCCGGATCCGCGAACGGGTCGGCCCAGTGGCGGAAGGTGAAGCCCTGCCAGGTGAAGTTGAACCGGCCCTGGTTGTCGTTGAACGAGAACAGGACGACGATGAAGACCGGGATGAACAGGTACAGCAGCGCGAGCACCGACCAGAGGGCGAGCCCGCCGTGGCGGAGCCGGTCGCGCGTCCTCGCGCTGCCGCCCGACGGCGGTGCGGTCTCCTCGGCCGGGGCGGGCGGGGTGACTTCCGTGACTGCCGACATCAGATCGCCGCCTCGGTCAGGTTGCGCGTGCCGAGCAACCGGGCGTACAGGAAGATGCCGACCAGGATGAACAGCATCAGCGTGAAGCTGAGCGCCGCCGCCTGTGGGTAGTCGAGGATGTTCAAGAACTTCGACTGGATGACGTTGCCGATCATGTACTGCTGCGGTGTGCCGAGCAGCGCCGCGTTGATGAAGTCGCCGCACGCCGGGATGAACGTCAGCAGCGAGCCGGCGAAGATGCCCGGCAGCGCGAGCGGCACGGTCACCTTGCGGAACGCGGTCGTGCGCGAGGCGTAGAGGTCGGTCGCCGCCTCGAGCAGCCGCGGGTCGATCTTCTCCAGCGCCACGTACAGCGGCAGCGCCATGAACGGCAGGAAGTTGTAGGTGATGCCGGCGATCACGGCTGTGCGCGAGGCGAGCAGGCGCCCGTCGTCACCGAGCAGGCCGATCGTGCGGAAGAAGCTCACCACGGTGCCGTCGTCGGACAGGATCAGCTGCCAGGCCACCGTCCGGAGCACGTAGCTCATGAAGAACGGCAGGATGATCAGCAGCAGGATGAAGCTCTTCCAGCGACCCGCGTGGAACGCCGTGAAGTACGCGAGCGGGAAGCCGATGATCAGGCACAGCAGCGTCGAGACCCCCGCGTAGAGAATCGAGCGGCCGAACTGCTCCTTGTACTCGGAGATCGCGTCCCAGTAGTTGTGGAACGCCCACGTCAGGTCGTAGCCCTGCTCCGGGTTGCCGGTCATCAGTGACACGGACGCCTGGTTGAGCAGCGGGTAGAGGAAGAACAGCAGCAGCCACAGCAGACCGGGGCCGATGAACAGCCAGGGGAGCAGCTTGCGACGGGTATTGAGACTCATCAGGCCCCCGTCACCTTCGCCATCGCTTCCTTCATCGTGCGCTCGTCGGCGTCCGACAGCGCCGGGTACGGGTGCAGCTTCTTGCGGATCTCGTCCGACGGGAAGATCAGCGGGTTGTTGGCGATATCGGGATCGGTCTTCTCGACGATCTCCTTGATGCCCTTGCACGGCGAGAGGTAGTTGACGTAGATCGCGAGCTTGGCGGCGACCTCGGGCTCGTAGACGAAGTTCATCATCGTCTCGGCCGCGTACACGTGCTCGGCCTTGGCCGGGATCATCATGTTGTCGGTGAAGAGCATCGCGCCCTCGTCCGGGTAGATGAACTTCAGGTCCGGGTTGTCGCTCTGCAGCTGGACGATGTCGCCCGAGTAGGCGTGGGCGACCCAGATGTTGCCCTTGGCGAGGTCGGTCGAGTAGTCGTTGCCGGTGAAGCGCCGGAACTGGCCGGAGTCGGCGGCCTGCTGGATCTTCTCGATCGCGGCCAGGATCTGGTCGATCTTGGCGGTGGTCGGGTCCACGCCCTGCGCGAGCATCGTCACGCCCGACGAGTCGTAGGCCTCGTTGAGCATCGTCACGCGGCCCTTGAACGCCGGGTCGAACAGGTCGTTGAACGAGTTGAGCTCGCGACCGGTCTTCTTCGGGTTGTAGCCGATGCCGACGGCCCCCGACTGCCACGGCACCGTGTAGTCGCGCTTCTTGTCGTACGGAACCGACTTTAGGTTGTCCACGAGGTTCTTGACGACGTTCGGGATGTTCTTCTTGTCCAGCGGCTGCACGTAGCGGTTGCGCACCCACTTGACGGCCATGAAGTCCGTCAGCGTCACGATGTCGCGGCCGATCGGCTGCTCGGCCGTGAGCTGCTGGCGGACCTTGCCGTAGAACTCGTCGTTGTCGTTGATGTCCTCGAGGTACTTGACGTGCCCGCCGTACTGCTCGTCGAACTCCTTGAGGATGTCCTTGTCGATGTACAGCGGCCAGTTCGAGAACGTCCAGTTGCCGATCGGGACCTTCTTGTGGGTGATCTCGGGGATCGGCGTCGCGGCCTTCTGGGCCCGCTCGAGCGTCCCCTCGATCCCGCAGCCCGCCAGCGCGTAGGCCAGCGCGAGCGAGCCGCCGCGGCCGAGGAACTTGCGGCGCGTCTGCTCAGCCACGTTCCACCACGAACGTATGCTCCGGCCGCCAGACGAGCTGCACCTCGCGGCCGACCGCCAGCCCTTCGGGCTCCGAGCCGTCCGTGTTCTGCGCGAACACGTTGAGCTCCTCGCCGCCCGCGGCCTGGATGACGTACTGGATCGAGACGCCGAGGAACGCGGCCACGACGACCTTGCCGCGCAGCGCGTTGTAGCCGTCGGGCACGGGCTCGCCGTCCGGGAGCAGCGTGATCTTCTCCGGCCGCACGCCGATCCGCACGTCGCCGGTCAGCCCCGCGCACTCGGGCGCGTGGAGCTGGGCGCCGTCGTGCGTGGTGACCCGCTGGTCACCGGTGACCTTGGCTTCGATCAGGTTCGAGATGCCGAGGAAGTTGGCCACGAACGCCGTCCGCGGGCGCTCGTAGAGGTCGGTGGCCGAGCCGGCCTGCTCGATCTGGCCCTTGTTCATGACCGCGATCGTGTCGGCCATGCTCATGGCCTCCTCCTGATCGTGGGTCACGTGCACGAACGTGATGCCGACGTCCTGCTGGATCCGCTTGAGCTCGATCTGCAGCTGCTTGCGCAGGCGCAGGTCCAGCGCGCCGAGCGGCTCGTCGAGCAGGAGCGCCCGGGGGCGGTTCACGAGTGCCCGGGCGAGCGCGACGCGCTGCTGCTGGCCGCCGGAGAGCTGCGCCGGCTTGCGCTTGCCGACGTGGCTGAGCTGCACGAGCTCCAGCGCCTCGCCCGCGCGTTTGAGCGCCTCCGCCTTGCCGACCTTCTTGCGCTCGAGCCCGAAAGCGACGTTCTTCTCCACGCTCAGGTGCGGGAACAGCGCGTACGACTGGAACACGGTGTTCACGTCGCGCCGGTAGGGCGGATGCTGGGTGACGTCGGAGCCGCCGAGGTAGACCTTGCCGGCCGTCGGGTCCTCGAAGCCCCCGATCATCCGCAGCGTCGTGGTCTTCCCGCACCCGGACGGGCCGAGCATCGCGTAGAAGCTCCCGCGCGGGATCGACATCGTGAGGTCGTCGACCGCCGTCATGTCCCCAAAGCGCTTGCTGACGCCATCCAGATGGATGTCGGCCTCGGCCTCAGTTGCTGCCACCCTCGCTCCCTTCCTCTGACCGTTGCCCACCTTTCCGGTTGCGTCGAGCCGTCGCAATGGACAGTGGGTCGGATGTTCCGCCATCATGACTGACAGAACGTCATGTTGAGCCTCGCCGACGTGCTCGAACTGCCGGTGGTCCGGCGTGCGCTCCCCGAGGTCGTGGTGGGCGATACCGCTCTGGACCGCCAGATCCGCTGGGCGCACGTGATCGAGATGCCCCAACCTGACGATCTGTTGAAGGGCGGCGAGCTCGTCCTGACGACGGGACTCGGCCCGGCGACCGATCCCGCGCACCAGACCGCGTGGACGCGCTCGCTGGTCGAGCAGGGCGTGGCCGCGCTGGCCGTGGAGCTCGGGTCGACGTGGCGCGACGTCCCGCCGGCCGTCGTCGCGGGCTGCGCGCGGGCGGGCGTGCCGGTGATCGCGTTCCACCGCCCGGTGCGGTTCATCGAGATCACCGAGGCCGTCCACGCCGCGGTCATAAACGCCCAGTACGCGCTGCTCGCGCGCGGGGAGGAGATCCACCGGCGCTTCACCGAGCTGATCCTGCGCGGGCGCGGCGTGCCCGAGATCCTCGCCGAGCTGTGCCTGGCGGTCGGGAACCCGGTCGTCCTCGAGGACGCGGGCGGGGCGCTGGTCTACTACGTCTCCGGGCCCCCGGGCGACGATCTCGCGCTGAGCGCCTGGACGGACGTGCACCGCGCCGAGGACCGCGGCGAGGTGGCCGAGGGCGTCTTCAGCGCCGACGTCCGGCTACTCGACTCGAGCTGGGGACGCCTGATGGCGCTCTCGCTCGAGAACCGGCTGGACGACTTCGACCGCGTCGCGGTGGAGCGCGCGGCGCTGGCCGTTGCCATCGATCTGCTCTCCCAGCAGCACGACGAGCAGCTCCGAGCCCGCTCGCGCGGCGCGTTCCTCTCCGAGCTCGCGGACGGCCGCGTGGAGGAGGCCGACGCGCGGCGTCGCGCGGACGCTCTGGGCTTCCCGGGCACGGGTCGCGGTGCGCTGCTGCCGCTGGTCGCCGCGTGGCGGCGCCCGGCATACACACGGGGCCGCTCGGACGGGGCGGACGGCGTCACCTGGACCCGGCTCGCCGGTGACCTGCGCGGCGCGCTCGCCTCGACCGGCCTCGCGGTCCTGCTCGGCCCGCGTGACGTGGACCTGCTCGTGCTGCTGGCGCTCGGCTCGCGCGAGTACGATGAGGCGCTCGTCGAGCACGTCGCCCATCTCTTCCACGGTGCGCTGGACCGGCATGGGCTCGGGCCTTCCGACGCCGCGCTCGCCGTCGGCGCGCCCGCGGACACCTGGACGGCGGCTGGCCAGGGGCTACGGCGCGTGCGGCGCTCGGCGGGAGCGGCCACGGCGCTGGACGTGCGGCGCTGGTACGACGCGCGGCGGCCCGGCGTCACCGACCTCCTGCACGAGCTGCGGGACACGCCCGAGCTCGAGGTGTTCGTCGAGGAGCAGCTGGGGCCGCTGATCGGGGACGGGGCGCCGCGAACGCGCGTGCTGCTGGAAACTTTGGAGGCCTACCTGGCCGCGGGTGGGAGGAAGGCCGAGGCGGCGCGAGCGTTGCACCTGGAGCGGCAGTCGCTCTATCTGCGGCTGCGGCGGATCGAGGAGGCGCTCGGGGTGTCCTTAGAGGACGAGGACGTGGTGCTCGGGCTGCACCTGGCCGTGCGGGCGCGGCGATTCAGGCGTGGGGGGGCGCGGTAGGCACCTCGGTTGGCGCGCCTCGGGTTGTGAGCGCGTCGTTCAACGGCCATCGAGGGCGAAGGGGAGGAGCGGTCGTGGTTGCTTTGGTCCGCTCCACGTCCGGTCGACCAAGATCGCGCACGACCGCGCTCCGAGGAAAGGGGGTGTGGTCACAAACTCCCGCATAGCGGGAGTTTCGGGACACACCCCCTTCCCAGCACGCGTTCGTCGACCGGAAATCGATCACGCCGAGCCCAAACGGAACGGCGTCTTAGATCAGTGCCCCGCCACCATCATCGAGAGGCGTCGTCGGCTTCGTCGACGGCCGCGGACCGGCGAGGATGAAGCCACGCGGCCAGCCGTTCCCACGCGTGACCGTGCGCCGCGTGAACGTCTTGGCACTCAGCTCGGTGATCTCGATCGCGTCGTCGGAGAGCACGTCCTCGACGAAGGCGACGCGGTCGCCGCCGAACGAGGCGATCGCGCCGATCGCGGGCGTCGGGTTGAGCGGCTTGCCGGCCCAGGAGCCGGGCTTGACGTCGGTGGCGTAGAGCTTGCTCACGCGGTAGGCGACCCATGACGGGCCGTACGCGCACGGCGCTTTGCAGTTGAAGCCGTAGAGCGAGGCGGCCTTTTGCGGCCCCGTCTCTTCCTTGACGTCGGGCCAGGTGAGCAGCAGCGTGGCGCCGACGGCGGCGAGCACGGCAAGAGCGATCCATCGCGTCACTGGGTCAAATGGTGCGCGTTCGTCGGAAAAGCGACAAGCGGCCTTTTCGTCCAGCTTGACGGAGTGTCGGCCGC
Organism: Solirubrobacter phytolaccae; assembly: GCF_027587195.1. Classification (GTDB taxonomy): domain Bacteria; phylum Actinomycetota; class Thermoleophilia; order Solirubrobacterales; family Solirubrobacteraceae; genus Solirubrobacter; species Solirubrobacter phytolaccae. The sequence continues at coordinate 102,645 of NZ_JAPDDP010000017.1, forward strand.
AGTCTGCGGAAATGCGACGCTCCGCCTATTGCCTCGTTCGCCGATCCAGGGCGAGCATGTCGTGCATGACTGTGCCCGACATGGTGGGAACCGACTCGCTGCAGGAGCAGGCACACCGGCACCTGCTGATGCACTTCACCCGCAACGGCGCGTTCGGGCCGGGCGGGAAGCCGCTGCTGGTGCTCGAGCGCGGTGAAGGCTCCTACGTGTTCGACACCGAGGGCAACCGGTACTTCGACGGGCTGAGCTCGCTGTTCTGCTGCCAGATCGGCTACTCGTACGGCGAGGAGATGGCGGCGGTGGCGTCGGCGCAGATGTCGACGCTCGCGTTCAACACGAACTGGGCGACTGCGCACCCGCCGTCGATCAAGCTCGCCGCCGCGCTCGCCGAGCGCGCACCCGGCGACCTGAACCGCGTGTTCTTCACCAACGGCGGCTCGGAGTCGGTCGAGGCCGCCTGGAAGATCGTTCGCCAGCACTACCTCGCCAAGGGCGAGCCGCAGCGCGTGAAGGCGATCGCGCGCGAGATCGCCTACCACGGCGTCACGCTCGGCGCGCTGAGCTTCACCGGCGTGCGGCCGATGAAGGAGCCGTTCGGCGCCGCGCCGATCCCGGTCACGCGGATCGCCAACACGAACCGCTACCGCGATCCGGAAGGGCACGACGAGGCCGCGTTCTGCCAGCGCCTGCTCGACGACGCCGAGCGCACGATCATCGAGGCCGACCCGCAGACGGTGGCGATGCTGATCGCCGAGCCCGTCCAGAACGCCGGCGGCTGCCTCGTCCCGCCCGAGGGCTACTGGCCCGGGCTGCGCGCGCTGTGTGACAAGTACGGGATCGCGCTCGTCGCCGACGAGGTGATCACGGGGTTCGGTCGCATCGGCGAGTGGTTCGCCTCCTCGCGCTACGGCGTCGCGCCGGACCTGATCACGTGCGCGAAGGGCATCACGTCCGCCTACGCGCCGATGGGCGCGGTGCTGGTGAGCGACAAGATCGCCGAGCCGCTCTACGAGGACGGCCGGATGCTCATGCACGGGATCACGTTCGCCGGCCATCCGGTCGCGAGCGCGATCGCGCTGCGGAACATCGAGATCTTCGAGCGCGACGGCGTGCTCGAGAACGTCCGCGAGCTCGAGCCGTACATCGGCGAGCTGCTGAACGGCATCAAGGAGCGCGTCCCGATGGTCGCCGACGTGCGCGGCGCCGGCTTCTTCTGGGCGCTGGAGCTCGTGCGCGACGCCGAGGAGTCCCGCTTCAGCGCGGAGGAGCGCGAGAAGCTGCTGCGCGGCTTCCTCGCCGGCCGGCTGCTCGAGGAGGGCCTGATCGCCCGCCCGGACGACCGCGGCGACGCCGTCCTGCACCTCGCCCCGCCCCTCACCGCCAGCCGTGAAGAGCTCGAGGAGATGGCGGCCAAGACGGAGGCCGTGCTGGCCGACGCCTCGCAGCGCTTCTACGAGGGATAGATGGTTCATACGGCCCACGGGTACTGGCTCGCCGAAGCCGGCCCGGTCACGCCCGCGCCGGCGCTCGAGGAGGAGGCGAGCGCCGATGTCGTGATCATCGGCGGCGGCTACACCGGGATGTGGACGGCGTGGCAGCTGCGCGAGCGCGGCGCGTCCGTGCTGCTGCTCGAGGGCGAGCTGTGCGGGCACGGGCCGAGCGGCCGCAACGGCGGCTTCTGCGAGACGCTGTGGACGCACTTGCCCTCGCTGGTGGAGCGCTTCGGCCGTGAGCGGGCGCTCGAGCTGTGCCTCGCGTCGGGAGAGAGCGTGCGCTCGATCGGCGCCTGGTGTGAGGAGGAGGGCGTCGACGCCTGGTTCACGCCGGGCGGCTACGTGATGGCGTCGACGGCGCCCGCGCACGACGCGGTGCTGGACGAGATCCTCGCCGCCGCGCCGGGCGACCGCGTACGGCCGCTGAGTGCCGAGGAGACCCGGGCCCGCTGCGACTCGCCGCGCTTCCGGCGCGGCCTGCTGGTCGCCGACGACGCGACCGTCCAGCCCGCGCGGCTCGCGCTGGGTCTGCGGGCCAAGCTCCTCGACGTGATCCGCGAGCGCTCGCGGGTGACCGCGGTGCGGTCGGGGCCGCGCGAGGTCGTGGTCGAGACCGCGAGCGGCGGTCGCGTCCGCGCCGGCGCGGCGGTGCTGGCCATGAACGCGGCCACGCGCGGCGTCCCTCCGCTCCGCCATCGGCTGAGCGTGACCTCCTCCCACATCGTCCTCACCGAGCCCGTCCCGGACGTGATCGAAGACCTCGGCTGGACCGGCGGCGAGTGCATCACCGACGCTCGCACGTTCGTGCACTACTTCCGCACGACGCGCGACGGCCGGATCGCGTTCGGCTGGGGTGGAGGACGCCTCGCGGCCGGGGCACGCCTGCACGGCAAGGTCGAGGTCGACCCGGAGGTCGCGACCGAGACCCACGCCCACCTCGTCGACATGTTCCCGCAGATCGAAGGCCGCGCGATCACCCACGCCTGGGGCGGCCCGATCGACGTCTCCCCGAGCCACCTCCCGCAGATCGGGACCCTGGACGACGGCCCGGTGCACTACGCGTTCGGCTTCACCGGCAACGGCGTCGGCCCCTCGCACCTGGCCGGCCGCGCGCTCGCGGCGCTGGCGAGCGGCGAGTCCACGGACCTCGCGGTGACCGATCCGAACCCCGTCCGCGTGCCGGGCGAGCCGCTCGCGATCACCGGTGGAACGCTCGTACGCCGCGCCTTTTTACGTAAGGAACGCCTTGAAGAAGCGGGCGCGCGTGTTGACCTGGTCACCCGCGCGGCGGTCGCCGCCCCACGCGCGCTGGGCATGCACGTGGCTCGTTAGAGCAGGTACACGAGGCCCAGCGCGGCGAAGAACACCGCCGCGCCGATCATCACCGCGCCCGACAGCCGCGTCGACCGGTCGTCGGAGCGCCGGTAGATCGGGCCCGCCACCAACAGGAGGATGCCGGCACCGACGAGGCACGCGCCGGCGGCCTCCTCGTGGTCGGTGAACAGCAGCGCCACGAAGGCCGCGAGCAGCACCCACGCCACGAACCCGAGTGCCTTCGCCGCCGCCTGCACGGCTGTCACGCTACCGCCCATGGTCATCGAGGATGCCACCGACGCCGCGATCGTCGCGGGGCTGGAGCAGCTCTCACGCGATCCCGAGGACTCCGGCACGTTCGTCGTCCTGGAGGGCGACGCCACCCGCAACTACTACGTGCAGTTCTCGCCGGTGGGCGAGCAGCTGCTGTGCGAGGCGGTCTCGAACGCGTTCCTCGACCCGGCCGACCAGCTCGGCGAGCGACAGCACGCCACGCTCGCCGCCGTCGGCTGGCATGCCCCCGAAGAAGGCGGGAACTGGACGTGCTGGTTCGCCCCCGGCCCGGCGGGCTACGCCGCGATCATTGCGCTCGTGCACCGCACGTTCGCCGACGTCTGGGACGAGCCCCCCGAGGGCGCCCTCTTCGAGTACATGAGCGATCTGGACCAGGGCAACCAGTGGCTCACCGTGCAGCGGTTCGACGCGCCGTTCGACCGCTTCCGCGTGTCCGTCACGGCCACGCCCGAGCACTTCGACGTCGACGTCCTGGAGGGGGCGGAGTCGCGCGAGCAGCGGGGCGTGCCGTTTCGCGCCGCCCACGCGAAGCTCACGGACTGGGCGTTCGGTCCACGCTCACAGCAGTAGCGCGAGCCCGTAGCAAGCGGCACCGCCGAGAGCGGTGCCGAGCGCCATGCCGACCGTGCCCGCCCACTGCGGGAGGTCCTGGCGACGACGACGGGGAGAGGGGGAGATCGCGGCCACGGCGCGGGGGATACCCACGATCCGTAGCGTTCAGGCGCGATGGACATCGAACTGATCGGCGTCCCCTTCGACGGGTACGGGCGCCCCGGGAACCAGGCCCGCGCGGCCGCGGCGTTGCGCGCAGCCGGCCTGCAGGCGGCGCTCGGCGCACACGACGGCGGCGACGTCGAGCTGCCGCCCGGCGACCCGACCCGCGGGCCCCGCACCGGGCTGGTCAACGAGGGCGCGCTGCTGGTGATGGCCGAGCGGCTCGGGGAACGCCTGCGGGCGACGTCGCGGTTTCCGGTCGTCGTCGGCGGCGACTGCTCCGTCCTGCTGGGGATCATCCCCGCGCTCGCCCCGGTCGGGCTGCTGTGCGTGGACGGCCACGAGGACACGATGCCGCTCGACGTGTCCGAGGACGGCGAGGCCGCCAACACCGAGATCGGCCTGCTGCTGGGGCTGACCGGTCGGCTGCTGCCCGTCGAGCTGCGCGACCGCTTCGCCGTGCTCGACCGGAACGCGCTGGCGATGATCGGTCCGCGCGACGATCGCTGGCGGGCGCGCTTCAACGTCGGGTCGCTCGCCGGCCACGGGGTCTGGGCGCGCGCCCTGCCCGACATCACCGATGCCACGGGGGCCGAGGCCGTCGCTCACGTCGGCAGGCCGTGGTGGCTGCACGTGGACCTCGACGTGCTCGACCCGGCCGACTTCCCGGCACAGGGCGTCCCCGGCGACGACGGCACCTCCGGCGGCCTCACATGGGACCGCCTCACCGCGCTGCTCGCTGCTGCGGTCGGAGCCGGGGGCTGCGTGGGGATGAGCTTCGTGATCTACGACCCGGACCAGGACCCGACCGGCCTGGACGCCCGCCGGATCGTGCGGCTGATCGCCGACGTCATCGACTAGAGCGGAGCGGCCGCTGCGCCCTCGACGCTGCGCACATGCCGGCGCGCGTGGACGAGCGCGTCGGCGAGGGTCGGGAGCAAGTGGTTCTCGTGCGCCAGGCGGCCGATCACGCCGACGTGCTCGATCAACGGCTGGTGCTGGGGGCGGACCGACGTGAGCAGCACGGTGATGCCGCGGCGTTCGAGGTGGGCGATCAGGTCGCTGAGCGCCTGCGCCCCGGTGCTGTCGATGATGCGCAGGCGCCCGAGCCGCAGGATCACGACCTCTACGTCGCTCACGTCCGCGAGCTCGAGCAGGAAGCGCTCGGCGGCCCCGAAGAACAGCGCGCCGTCGAGGCGGTAGGCGACGATGTGCTCGTGGAGCAGCGCGTGCTCCAGCGCCGGGTCGACGTCGACGGACTCGATCGGCTCGCGTTCGAAGGACGTGCTGTCGGCGACCGCGATCAGCGCCAGCAGCGATGCGAGCCCGACGCCCACGCCGACGGCGAGCACGAGGTCGAACGCGACGGTGACGAACGCCGTGGCGACGACGAGCAGCGCGTCGCCTCGGGTCGAGCGGACCAGGTGGGCGATCGTGCCGAACTCGATCATCCGCACGGCCGTGACCATCAGGACGCCGGCCAGCGCGGCGAGCGGAATCCGCTCGAGCGTCGAGGCGAGCGCGACCATCGAGGCGGCCAGCACGACGCCGTGGATGACGGTCGCGGCGCGGGTGCGCGCTCCCGCCCGCACGTTGACGGCGGTCCGGGCGATCGCGCCGGTCGCCGGCATGCCACCGAAGAACGCGACCGACACGTTCGCCAGACCCTGGCCGAAGAGCTCGCGGTCCGGGTCGTGCGGGTCGCCGTCGGCCATGCCGTCGGCGACCTTCGCGGACAGCAGGCTCTCGATCGCGCCCAGCGCGGCCACGGCCAACGCGGCCGAGAGCAGCTTCGGCAGGTCGCCCGCCGCGAGCTCCGGCAGCTCGGGGAGGGGGAGCCCCGACGGGATCTCCCCGATCCGGGCGACCGAGAGGCCGGCGCCCTCGGCGACCAGGGTGGCGACGCCCACGGCGACGAGCGCGGCGGGCAGCGAGCGGTGGACGCGCGGGAGCACGCTCATCAGGCCCGCCACCAGCGCCGCGATCGCGAGCGCGTGCCATTGGGCGGGCGCCCAGTCGGCGATCGCGCGCACAGCAACCGTGGCCGTGTTCTCGCCGTCCGGCGTGGCGACGCCGAGCGCGGGCGGCACCTGCTGAAGGAAGATCAGCACGGCGATGCCGAGCGTGAAGCCCTCCACGACGGGCCAGGGGAGCACGCCGGCGTAGCGGCCGAGCCGGGCGGCGCCGGCCACGACCAGGATGAGCCCCGCCAGCAGCGCCACGACCACGACCCCGCCGGGGCCGACGGACGCGACCACCGGCACCAGCACGACGGTCATCGCCCCGGTCGGGCCGCTGACCTGCACGCGGGAGCCCCCGAACACGCCGGCCACGATCCCCGCGACGACCGCCGTGACCAGTCCCGCCTCGGCGCCCAGCCCCGAGGCGACGCCGAAGGCGAGCGCGAGCGGAAGCGCGACGACGGCGACGGTGACGCCGGCCAGCACCTCGCCGGCCCATCCGCGTCGGAGTCCCTCGTAGTCGGCTCGCCGTGGGAGCAGGGACCCGATCACGCGTTCAGCAGCTCGTCGCGCGTCGCGGTGGCCATGTCGACCAGCATCTGCCGTGACACGGCGAGCAGCTCAGCCATGCGCGCGTCCGTCAGCGCGTACAGGACGTGCGAGCCCTCACGCCGGGCATGGACGAGCCCGGCACGGCGCAGGACCCCGAGCTGCTGGGAGAGATGGGCCTGGCCGACGTCGATCGCCGCGAGCAGGTCCGAGACCGACTGCTCGTCCTCGCTCAGCAGCTCGAGCACGCGGATGCGGATCGGGTGGCCGATCGCCTTGAAGAACTCGGCCTTGAGCACCGGCACGTAAGGCATACCAACATCACTATATAACGAAAAACGCATACCACAACGCACGCTTGATAGAACCCGACGATGCCGAAGTCCCCGCTTCCCGAAGAGCTCCAGGCGCTGCTCTCCCAGCCGCATCCGGCCGTGATGGCGAGCCTCAAGCCCGACGGCTCGCCGCTCACGGTGGCCACCTGGTACCTGTTCGAGGACGGCCGGCTGCTCGTCAACCTCGACGACTCGCGGGCCCGGCTCAAGCACATCCGCGAGGACCCGCGCGTGTCGCTCACGGTCCTCGACAGCGACTGGTACCGGCACGTGAGCCTGCAGGGCCGGGTCGTCTCGCTCGAGCCCGACACGGACCTGGAGGACATCGACCGGCTCTCGACGCACTACCGCGGCGAGGCCTACCCGGTCCGCGACAAACCTCGCACGAGCGCCTGGATCGAGATCGACCGTTGGCACGGGTGGCATGTCTGAGCTACAGTCCGAAGCCGCGATGCCGCAGCTGCGTCTTTCCCTGCTTCTTCTTCTCCTCCCCCGCTAGGGGGATTACTGCGTGGGCGGCCGCTAGCCGCGAACTCACACCGAAGAAGAAGCGAGAAAGTCCAGAAAAGGAGCTGCGCCATGGACCCCAATCGGGTCATCATCTTTGACACCACGCTGCGCGACGGCGAGCAGTCGCCGGGGATCAGCCTCAACACGACCGAGAAGCTCGAGATCGCGCATCAACTCGCGCGCCTCGGCGTGGACGTGATCGAGGCTGGATTCCCGATCGCCTCGCCGGGAGACTTCCAGGCTGTACAGGCGATCGCGCGGGAGGTGCACGGCCCGGTCATCGCGGGCCTCGCGCGTGCCCACGCGGCCGACATCGAGCGCGCCGCCGAAGCCGTCAAGGACGCGGAGCGCCCGCGCGTGCACACGTTCATCAGCACGAGCGACATCCACATCCAGCACCAGCTGCAGTCCACGCGCGAGGACGTGCTGGGCCAGGCGCGCGCGGCCGTCGCGCACGCTCGCAGCCTCGTCGACGACGTCGAGTTCTCCCCGATGGACGCCACCCGCGCTGACGTCGACTTCACGGCCGAGGTGCTGCAGGCCGCGATCGAAGAGGGCGCGACCACGATCAACATCCCGGACACGGTCGGCTACGCGATGCCGATCGAGTACGCCGCGTTCCTCGCCGGCCTGTACGAGCGGGTCTCGGGCCTGAAGGACGTCGTGCTGTCCGTGCACTGCCACAACGACCTCGGCCTGGCCGTCGCCAATTCCTTCGCGGGGCTGCAGGCCGGCGCCCGCCAGGTGGAGTGCGCGATCAACGGCCTCGGCGAGCGCGCGGGCAACGCGTCGCTGGAGGAGATCGTGATGCTGCTCAAGACGCGCGAGGAGCACATCGGCTTCGAGACCGGCGTCAACACGCGGGAGATCGCGCGGACGAGCCGCCTGATCAGCCGCCTGACCGGCTACGGCGTGCAGCCCAACAAGGCGGTCGTGGGGCGCAACGCGTTCCAGCACGAGTCCGGCATCCACCAGGACGGCGTGCTCAAGGAGCGCTCGACCTACGAGATCATGTCCGCCGCGTCCGTCGGCTTCGACGACACGAACTCGATCGTGCTCGGCAAGCACTCCGGCCGCCACGCGCTGCAGTCGGCGCTGAGCGACCTGGGCTACGAGGTCACGGGCCAGACGCTCAACCAGGCGTTCAAGCGCTTCAAGGAGATCGCGGACAAGAAGAAGCAGGTCACCGCGATGGACCTCGAGGCGCTTGTCACCGACGAGCTCCGCACGGACGAGGGTGCCTACACGCTCGAGTGGTTCGACGTCGAGGCCTCCTCGCGCCGGCCGCCGCATGCGACCGTCGAGATCAAGACGCCCGCGGGGGAGACCGTCCGCGGCGACTTCACCGGCGACGGCCCGATCGACGCGATCTTCCGCGCCATCAACGCCGCCACCACGCGTGAGGTCAAGCTCCGCGACTTCCGCATCGACGCGATCACGTCCGGCCAGGACGCGCTCGGCGAGGCGAGCGTCGTGCTCGAGCTCTCAGGCCAGAACGCGTCCGGCCAGGGCGTCTCGACCGACATCATCGAGGCCGCCGCGCTCGCCTATGTGCGCGCGCTCAGCAACGTGGAGCGCAAGGTGCTGACGGCCGCCGAGTCGGCCGAGACCGACGAGCCGGTGCTCACCCAGACGCCGTAGCTACTCGCCGCGCCCGGCCGTGGCGCGCACGAGGGCGGCGATCGCCTCGTGCACGTCGGTCGGGCGCCCGACGTGGTAGCCCTGCACGAGGTCGACGCCGAGCTCGCGCAGCAGGTCCTCGGTCTCCTGGTCCTCGACGAACTCGGCGACGGTCTCCTTGCCGAGCCCGGCGGCCGTGTGGACGAGGCTCTCGAGGATCACGCGGTCGGCGGGCGTCGTCGTGCACTGGCGGACGAACGCGCCGTCGATCTTGAGGATGTCGAACGGGAGCTCCTTCAGGTACAGGAAGGAGCTGAAGCCGGCGCCGAAGTCGTCGAGCGCGAGCCGGCAGCCGATCGCCTTCAGGCCGGTCGCGAACGCCCGGGCCTGCTCGAAGTTCCCGACGGCGGTGGTCTCGGTGATCTCGAACACGAGCTTGCGCGGGTCGACGCCCGTGCGCTCGATCTCGGCGTGGATCTTCGCCAGCAGCAGCGGGTCGCCGAGCGAGCGGCCGGAGAGGTTCACGTGGAACGCGAGGTCGCGGTCCTGGTGCAGGCCGAGGATCGCGATCGCGTTGCGGGCGACCCAGAGGTCGATCTCGCCGATGAGCCCGAACTCCTCCGCGACGTGCAGGAACGCGCCGGGCGCGAGCACGCGGCCGTCCGGCTCGCGCATGCGCAGCAGCAGCTCGTGGTAGACGACCGCGCCGGTGCGCAGGTGGCGGATCGGCTGGGCGACGAGGAACAGGCGGCTCTCGGCCAGCGCGGAGCGGATCTGCGCCACCGCCAGCAGCCGGTCACGCGTGTGCGAGCGGGTGGAGGTCTCGTCGTAGACGGCGGAGCGCCCGCGGCCGGCGGCCTTGGCGTCGTACATCGCCAGGTCGGCGGCGACCAGGGCGTCGTCGGGCTCGGGCATGGTCGGTGAGAGCATCGCCACGCCGACGCTGACCGTGACGGTGTGGCAGCCGCTGTCGGACACGAACGGGGCCTCGTCGAACGCCTCCACCAGGCGCTGCGCCGTGGCCCGCGCCCCGGCCTCGTCGGCGCCGGAGAGCAGCAGCGCGAACTCGTCGCCGCCCATCCTGGCGACGGTGTCGCCGTCGCGCACGACATGGGCGATGCGGGCCGCGGCCTCGATCAGCACGTCGTCGCCGGCCTCGTGCCCGTGCAAGTCGTTGATGGCCTTGAAGTGGTCGAGGTCGAGCAGCACGACCGCGCCGCCGTGCTCCCGGCGCTCGGCGAGCACGCGCGTGAGCCCGCGACGGTTGAGCAGGCCCGTCAGCGAGTCGTGCTCGGCCTGATGGACGAGCTGAGCCTCGAAGCGGCGGCGCTCGTCGATGTCGACGGTCTGGATGAGCATGACCTGCTCGTCGCCGAGGAACGTGACGTGCTGCTCGGTCCAGCGGGCGCCACGGGTGGTGTGGACGCGGACCTCGGTGGCGATCGACTCGCCGGGGCGCGTCCGGGCTTCCAGGAAGGCGGCGATGAGCCGATCTCGGTCCTCCGCGAGCGCGGCGTCGTGGCCACGGAACGCGAGCAGCTCGGCCTCGGTCCGGCCGGTCAGGTCGCAGATCGCCTGGTTGACCTGCAGCACGGCGCCGGAGCGGTCGACCAGCGTCATCCCGACCGGCGCGGCCGCGAACACCTGGCGGAACCGGCGTTCGGCCCGGTCGCGCCGGCCTTCGAGCACGACGCGGCTGGTCCGCCACCAGCGGCCGAGGACGGCCAGCAGCGTCAGCAGCAGCCCGCCGAGCGCGGCCACCGGGCCGAGCCTGAGGCCGCTGGCGTCGGCCGTCTGGGTCTGCACCGCCCACGTGCGGCCGCCGAACGCGAACGAGGTGCTGGGCGAGGCCGGATCGACGTTGCCGGTGTCGAACGCCTCACGGCCGTCGATCTCCACGCGCACCGCGGCGCCCGGCGTGGCCATCTCGCGCACGGCGGCGCGTGCCTCGGCGATCGTGAACGAGCCGACCGCCAGGCCGATCGTGTTGGCGAGCGTGTGGCGCCCCGCGACGCGATAGACCGGCACGTAGACCACGAGGCCGGAGCGCGTGGTCTTGACGAAGTCGACGATCGGCGTGGACTGCGGCGTGCCGCTCAGGATCGCGCGCTGCATCGTCGCCCGCCGGGTCGGGTCGTTGAACGCGTCGTACCCGAGCGTGATCTTCCCGCCGAGCTGGTCGCGCGTCGTCGCGTACCGCACCGGGAACCCCGCGCCGGGGCCGGTCACCTCGGCGATCTTCCCGCGCACGAACGTGCGGACGGGCACGCCGACCTCGCGCTCGAACCCCGCGCGGCCGGCCGGCGTGACCTTCTGCAGCCAGTACAGGGCGTAGGAGCTGCGGGCCGCGATCATCGGCTGTGTGAAGGCGTGGAACTCGGCGGCCGAGACGTCGCTGCTGGCGACGTAGAGCCCGCGCACGTCGAGCAGGCGGTTCTCGAAGCCGGAGGTGAGGAGCTGCAGCGCGCCTACCGCCTGCGCGCGGGTCTCGTCGTCGCGCGCACGGTCCTCGCGGGCGTCGGCGTGGAAGGCGAGAACGGCCGCTACGCCGGTGATCGCGAGCCCGAGCAGACCGACAAGCAGCGCGGAGCGCCACCGGCGCCCGTCATCGAGTCTCCTCCTGAGCATGGTGCGGTGTCATCGGCCGGACACAACTGTGACTTGATGCTCAGGGATGACGGCTACGCGCCGACTTCTTGTTGGATCACGGCAGCGGCGCCGATTGCTCGATGCCGCCCCGCCGCCAGACAAGCCGGCCCCGGAAGCGCTGGAGCGTCTCCGGGTCCACGTCCGGCCCTTCGTCGAGCGCGACGCCTTCGACCTCGATCCGCCCGCCATTCGGGGTTCGGAAGCTGCACGCGACCCTTCCGGAAACGCCGAGCACGTAGAGCGTTGAGTTCCGGCACGCCTCGCGCTGCGCGCGGGTGTCGAGGTCGTAGACGGTGAGCCGGCCGTCGCCGCCTTGCGCCGCGCTGTTCCAGTCCGAGGCGACGAAGCGGCCCGACGCGATGTCCACCGACGTGATCCCGAAGCAGCCCGAGGCCGAGTAGCAGTTGGTGATCGACCGGCCGAGCTCGATCGGCGCCTCCTCACCGCGGCGCAGCGTGAGCACGTCGCGCCGGCTCACGTCGATGCGCACGTCGCCGTGCGTGAGGAGCGTCCCGAGCTCGGCCGCTTCGCTGTTCGTGTCGAGCCCGACGAACCGGAAGCGCCGGTTGCCCTCGCGGACGGCGATCACGCTGCCCTTGAACCTGAGGAACGCGTCTTCGTATCCGGTGCCGTAGTAGTAGCCCTCGATGCCGGTGTCGTTGAGCGAGGTCGAGGCCTCCGGGGCCTCATAGCCGAAGAACACCGCCGTGCCGCCGGCGCCGAGCACGATCTTCCCGATGCGCCAGACATCCACCCGCTCGCCGAACGGGCGGCGGGAGCGCAGGTCGTAGACGCGCAGCGACCGCCCGTCGCGCGTCTTGCGCTTGACCGCCACGAACCGGCCCTTGACGTAGACGCGCACGATCCGCTTCGCGGGGCCGAGCGCAAGCGACCGGCGGCCGCGGTGGCAGCCGCGCGCGACGCCGTCCTGGACGTACACGCGCGTCTGCGCGGTGCGCGCGAGCTCCTCGACGTGGGCGGGACCGCAGATCACGGCAGCGGGGCGGAGCGCTCGACGCCGTCGTTGGTCCAGTGGATGCGGTCTCCGCGCCGCTCGAGCGCGGCGAGCTTCAGGCCCTCGTCGAGCACGACGCCCTCGGACACGACCTGCAGCGTGTTCCGCACGACGACGACGCAGGCGACGCGACCGGCCTCGGTGAAGACGACGCTGACGACCCGCGGGCAAGGCTCGCGCTGCGTGCGGGTCTCGAGGTCGTGGACCGTGAACGCACGCGGCTGGCCGTAGGGGTCCGCGTTGACGTACCAGGTCGCGACGAAGCGGTCGGCCGCGAACCGGAGCGTCTGGATGCCCCCGCACCCGCTCGGCGACGAGCTACAGGAGCCCATGCCCTCCCCGAGCGCGACCGGCGGCTCGCTCCCGTGGCGCGCCGTCAACTGCTGCCCACGGACGTCGATCCGTATCTTGCCCTGGGTGAACAGGGTGCCGTTCGCCGCGGACGGGCTGTCGTCATCAAGCCCCTGCAGCGTGTGGACCCCGTCGACGAGCGTGCCGAGCACGTGGCCCTTGAGCCACAGGAAGCGCGGGTCGGCGCCGCGCGCGCCGTACTCGACGTGGTCGGTGCCGTACAGGCCGAGGCCGCCCGCGAGGCGCTGCCCGAGCCCGACGGCGAGACCCGTCGAGCTGAACCGGATCGCGTCGAACTGCTGGACGCGGAGCTTGACGCCGCGCGGGCGCCCTGACCGCAGGTCGTACACGCGCAGCGACTCGCCGTACGGCTCGCTCCGGCGGGCCGCCGCGAACCGCCCGCCCACATACACGTGCTGGACACGATCCGCGCGGCCCAGCGCGATCCGCCGCTTCGCGCTGCAGCCGTACGCCGTGCCGCGTTGGCTGTAGACGCGCACGTGCGCGGTCTCGGCGAGCGTCTCGGCCCCGGAGGGGCCGCAGGCGACCGCGACGGCGGCCAGCGCGGTGGCAAGCATGTCCGTTGGAACGGGTGGACTACTCAGGAGTTGCGCGGCGGCCCTGCGCGTACCCGACGGTGGCGACCGCTTCGGCGCGGCTGCCGTCCATCAGGTCCGGGCCGATCGCCTTCAGGCTCGCGTCGTCGGGGACGATCGTCGTGACCTCGGCGCCACGGGCGCGCAGCGCGGCTACCTCGCGCGTCGTGGCGAGCGCGGTCGCCGTGCGCAGCGGAGCGATGCTCGCGCCGGCGGTCGGGATCAGGACGAGCACGCGTGAGCCGCGGCCGGCGGGCACGGCGTCGAGGTTGATCAAGCTCCAGACGCCGCCATCGACGTACTCGCGTTCGCCGATCGCGACCGGCGAGAAGATCCACGGCACGGCGCAGGAGGCGAGCACGGCCTCGGCGACCGTCGCGCGCGGCGCTTCCGGCGCGCCGAACATCACCCGCTTGCCGTTGGCGCGGTCCACGGCGGAGATCCGCAGCTGTCCGTCGAAGCTCGCGCCGAGCGCCTCGATGTGCCGGCCGAGGCCGCCGAGCGTGCGCTGCGGGCGCGGGGCGCGGCGCAGGGCGGCGGCACGTCGTTCCTCGAGCTCAGCGGCCAGCGGTCGGAACATATCCGTAGCCTGCCAGCCGCGCGTCGG
>NZ_JAPDDP010000018.1 GCF_027587195.1 Solirubrobacter phytolaccae
CGCCCCCCGCGCCGCCGGCCCCGCCGGCACCCCCGGCGCCCACGCCGACCGCGACGCCGACGCCGGCCCAGGCCACGCTCGCCCCGGGCGCCAAGCCGAAGCTGACGAAGACGCTCGCGCTCCCGATCACCTGCCCACCCGGCACCGCCTGCGAGGTGAGCGGCACCGTCACCGTCGGCGGCAAGACGCTCGCACGCTTCACCCGCGAGCGGATCCCGGCCGCCGCGACGCGCACGCTGCGCCTGAAGCCGGCGGCGTCCGTGCTCCGCACCCTCAAGCGCAAGTCCTCCGTCACCGCCACGGTGACGATCGCCACCGCCCGCGCCGGCTCGACGCGTCAGACGGTGCGGATCACTCTGCCGCGGTCTTGATCAGCACGTCGAGCTGCACCGGCCGCATCGGCGCGCGCGAGCTGAACCGCGCGGGCTCCTCCGGCAGCCGGGACGCGACGAGCCGCTCACAGGTGCGGCCCTGGCACGGGCCCTGCCCGGCGCGGGTGACGACCTTCAGCGCCGACATCGAGGTCGCGCCGCCGGCGACGGCCGCGTCGACCTCGCCGAGGGTGACGTCCTCGCAGCGGCACAGGATCGTGTCCGGCGTGGCCAGCGACCGCAGGCCCGGCCGCGGGTCGAAGAGCTCGCCGAGGATGCCGGCGAAGTCCGCGAGCTTGGCCCGCCGTGCGCGCAGCTCCGACGGCACGGTCGGCTTCGCCTTGCCGTTGCCGTTCGTGCCCCGCGCGACGTACGCGGCCGCCGTCCAGCCCGCGAGCTCGCCCTCCACGCGCGCGAGGTCGGAGCCGCCGATGCCCGTCGCCTCGCCGGCCACGTAGACACCGGGGACCGACGTCGCCATGTCGGCGTCGTGCGCGACGGCGTCGCCGCGCAGCTCGCAGCCGAGCGCGCGCGCCAGGTCGACGGACGGCAGGAAGCCGTAGGCGGTGCAGACGGCGTCGACGTCGTAGGTGCGCTCGTTCCCGGTCGGCGCCCAGTCGGGGCCGCACTCGGCGATCGTCGCCGACTCCACGCGGTCGCTGCCCTCGGCGCGGACGAGCACGTGACCCCACTCGATCCGGCGCACCTTCGTGCGGTACCCGACGTACTCCTTCAGCTTGCCGGGATGGCCGGACATGCGCGGGCTGACGCGGGCCCAGTCGCGCCGGCGCGTGGCCTCGGCGACCGCCACGACCTTCGCGCCCGTCGCCGCGAGCTGCGCCGCGACCGGCAGCAGGAACGGGCCGGCGCCGGCGAGCAGCACGCGCCGGCCGGGGACGATGCCCTGGCCCTTGGCGAGCGCCTGCGCGCCGCCGGCCGTCATCACGCCGGGAAGGGTCCAGCCGGGGAAGGCGATCGGGCGGTCGTAGGCGCCGGTCGCGAGCACCGTGGCGGTCGCGCGCACGCGCTCCACCGGGCCGGTCAGCAGCAGGTCACCGGGAGCGGGCGCGGCCCAAACAGAAACGCCCGACAGCACCGTCACCGTGGAGGCGGCGAGCGCGGCGCACAGCTCGCGCGCCGCGCCGGGCAAGGAACGCGGCGCGGCCTCACCCACTTCGTCGAAGCGACGGCGCCAGATCTGCCCGCCGGGCGCGGCGTACTCGTCGATCAACGCGACCCGGAGCCCGGCTCGCGCGGCCGCCAGCGCGGCGCTCATGCCCGCCGGCCCGCCCCCGACCACGGCCACGTCGACGTGCAACTCCTCCATCATCGCCATCGAGCGTACGGTCGCCCCGGCCGCCCATATACCGGCAGTTGTCGAACGTTGGCCCGCCCCGCTTACACGATCTGCCGGAACCTACGCGCGCGCGATTGACCCGCCCTCCCCACCCGAGTAGGACTCATCGTGGGAACCCAAGGAGGGCTTTTTACATGCACAGCAAGATGCGGCGAGTGGGCCTCGCCGCGGCGGCGGTCACCGCCATGCTGGTCACCGCGCCGACCGCGTTCGCGCAGACGGCACCGGTACTCGAGGGCGGCAAGACGTCGCCCGTGTTCGGCTACGCGGACTCGATCCGCGAGCGCGTCTTCATCGAGTCCCCGTACGACTCCGACAAGAACGGCGTCAAAGACGTCATCGCGATCGACATCAAGCGTCCCAAGGCCACGAGCACGGGCCTGAAGGCGCCGGTGATCATGGATCCGAGCCCGTACTACTCGACGCTCGGGCGCGGCAACGAGTCGCAGCTCAAGCGCGACATCGACGGCGACGGCCTGCTGGACCAGTGGCCGCTGTTCTACGACAACTACTTCGTCCCGCGCGGCTACGCCGTGATCCTCATGGACATGATCGGGACCAACAACTCGACCGGCTGCCCGACCGTCCACGACGAGTCGGACAACCTCAGCGCCAAGATCGTGATCGACTGGCTCAACGGCCGGACGAAGGGCGTGGACAAGAATGGCGTTGAGGTCAAGGCCGACTGGCACAACGGCAAGACCGGCCTCATCGGCAAGTCCTACGACGGCACGCTGGCCAACGCGGTCGCCGCGTCCGGCGTCGAGGGCCTGACGACGATCGTCCCGATCTCCGCGATCGCGTCCTACTACGACTACACGCGCACCAACGGCGTCATCCAGCGCGACAACAACTACGTCGCCAGCCTCGCGCTCGCGGTCACCAACCCCGACCGGCGCGACTACTGCAAGCCCGTGCGTGACGCGCTCGACGCCGCCGACGGCGACGACACCGGCGACTACAGCGACTTCTGGGCGGTCCGCGACTACCTGAAGGACCTCGACAAGGTCAAGGCGAGCGTGTTCATCACGCACGGCGTCCAGGACGAGAACGTCCGCGCCGACCACTTCTCCAAGTGGTGGTACGGGCTCAAGGAGCGCGGCGTCAAGCGCAAGCTGTGGATCCTGCGCCAGGGCCACGTCGACCCGTTCGACGGCCGCCGCGCGGTCTGGGTGGACACGATCCACCGCTGGTTCGACCACGAGCTCTACGGCATCCAGAACGGGATCGACAAGGAGCCCGCCGTCGACATCGAGGAGTCCGTGGACAACTGGAAGTCCTACACGGACTGGCCGATCCCGGGCACGCAGATGACCAACGTCTTCCTGCAGAGCAACGGCGCGACGCAGACGCTCGGCGGTAGCTCGGGCGGCACGGACGCGACCACGACGTTCCGCGACAACAACCTGAGCGAGAACAACTACCTCAACCTCAACAGCAACGCGACGCAGCAGGGCCAGAAGCGCATGTTCCTGTCGCCGCCGCTGAAGAAGCCGCTGCGCCTCTCCGGCACGGCGATCGTCGACCTGCAGGCCTCGCTGAGCAAGGTCTCGTCGAACCTGACGGCGTTCATCGTCGACTACGGCCCGAGCACCCAGACCAACCGCAGCGGCGACGGCGTCTCGACGCCCGCCAACGCGACCGTCTCCTGCTGGGGCGAGTCGGTGCCGGACGACACGGGCTGCTTCAAGGAGACCACCAAGCCGCAGCAGACCGTCACCCAGTGGCGCGTCACCAAGGGCATGATGGACTCCAAGAACCGCAACTCGCTGCGGGTCCCCGAGCCCGTCACGATCGGCTCGTCCTACAAGTTCAGCTGGCCGATGCTGCCGGAGGACTTCACGTTCGCCGCCGGCCACCGCGTCGGCATCGTCATCGGCGCGAACTTCAGCGGCTACGGCTCCACCAACGGCCTGACGCAGACCGACGTCACGATCGACACCAAGTTGTCGAAGATCCAGCTGCCGATCGTCGGCGGCTACAGCGCGGCCGTGCAGGCCGGCCTGTTCGGTGAGGCGGTCGAGGCTCCGGTCGGCGGCACCGTCCCGGCCACGCTGAGCCTCGCGCTCGGCGCGCCCGCGACGTTCGGCGCCTTCACGCCGGGCATCGACAAGGAGTACACGGCCCAGACCGACGCGACGGTGATCTCCACCGCCGCCGACGCGGCCCTGACCGTGAGCGAGCCCGGCCACCTGGCCAACGGCGCGTTCACCCTCTCCGAGCCGCTGCAGGTCGCGTTCAGCAAGGCGGCCTGGACCGGCCCGACCTCCAACGAGAAGGTCGACATCACGTTCAAGCAGCTCGTGAAGAAGACCGATCCGCTCCGGACCGGCGCGTACAGCAAGACGCTGACCTTCACGCTCAGCACCACCACGCCGTAGCCCTCACCGGTGGGCGCCGGCCTGTTCGCCGGCGCCCACCCCGGGTACTGTGCAGCCCGGAATGGAACGGCTCCGCCAGATCGGCACGGTCATCGGTTGCGTCTGGGGCGGCGGGATCCTCGGGCGTCTGATCTCGGATTGGATCCTCGGATTGGACCGCGGCTGGGTCCGGGCGACCGTGATCGTCTTCATGCTGATCGGGCTCGCCATCGGGATCTCCGCCGCACGCGAGCTCGAGCCGTGGAACGCGCGGGACCGGCGCGACGCGAAGATCGGCTGGGGGATCGTGCTCGCCTTCGTCGCGCTGATCGCCGTGTCGGCGGTGGTGGCAGGATGAACGCCGACCGCCGCGACACGATCCTCGTCGTCATCGCGCTGCTCGGCGCGCTCCTGAGCTTCTGGATCCCGATGCCGTGGGGCGCGATCCCCGCCGCGATCACGCTGCTGATCGCGGGCGCGGCGCTGATCCGCAGCCGCCGCGCCCGCGACCGCTAGCTCAGTCGCGCACGAGCGCCTCGAGCTCGTCCTCGAGCACTCCCCGCTCGACGCCGCCCGTCCACCCGCGCAGGAGCTTGCCGCCCGGCGCGACGAGCACCACCGCCGGCGGCGTGCGCACGGCGTACTGGCGCCACTTCTTCAGGTCCGGATCGATCCCGACCGGATAGCCGACCTTGTGGTCGGTCAGCCACGGGCGCAGCTTCTCCTTCGTGTCCTTCCCGGCCACGCCGACGAACGCCACCTTGTCGCCGTAGCGCTCGCCCATCGCCGCGAGCGTGTCCTGCTGCGCGGCGCAGCGACTGCACCAGGAGGCGAAGAAGAACAGCACCGTGGGCCGGTCGCGCCACAGCGTGGCCACGTCCAGCTTGGTGTCGTCGAGCAGCGTCAGCTCCAGCGGCGGGCTCTTGGCCTCGGTCTCTGCCGGGGCGTAGCTCACGCCGTCCGGCACCGGGCCCGGCACGGAGCCCTTGCCGCCGTCGTAGGTCGCGTCGTCGCCACCACAGCCGGCGACGACCACCGTCGCCGCCAGCACCGCAAGCCATCGCCTCAATTGAGCGTCACCATCGCCTGTCCGTCCTTGAACCCGAACTCCTGCGGCGCGCTGTCGCCCAGCCGCAGCGTGTAGCGCCCGGACGCCTCGACGTCGACGCGCACCCGGAAGGTGCAGTTCGTCGGCACGCGGTCGACGCCCGGGTCGTGGTTGAGCAGCGCCGTCGCCTCACCCTCCGGCAGGACGTCCTCCTCGAGGATCTTGCCCGACGCGTCGGCGAGCGTGAACTCCGCTGTGGCGTGGGCGTAGAGGAACGGCTGGCCGCCCGCGCACGGCTCACCGAGCTCCCGCAGGACGCCGTCCGGAGCGACGACGCGCAGCACCAGGCCCTGCGGCCAGGACGGCTTCTCGCCGCCGCAGCCCGTCAACAGGGCCGCGGCGGCGAGCACGACGACGGGCCCGCTACGGGTTGGTCGTCGAGAGCGTGAACGTGAGCGTCTTGGTGTAGGCACCCGTGCGCAGCGGGTCATTGAGGCCGATCGTCTGCTTGAAGTCCAGCGAGACCTCTTCGCTGGAAGTCGGCTTGTCCCAGGTCAGCAGGTTCAGCGAGGAACCCACATTGTTGTACGCGGTGCCGGTGTTGCTGGCGTTGCGCGCGCGAGCCTGCAGCGGCTGCGGGAGCGAGAACGAGCCGTTGACCAGGTGGCCGGTGTTGACCGAGGAGGCGTCGGACACGCTCAGGAGCGCGTCGCCGGCCGTCGAGGTCACGGTCGCCTTCGTGTCGGCGAAGTAGTCACGCGCGACGCCCGGCTGGAACGCGCCGAACGAGGCGGGAGCGCCGAGCGAGAGCGCCAGCGTCGCCGGCACGTTGCCGCCGACCGTGCCGTCGGTCTGCGTCGAGGCGCAGGTCGCCGTGGCGGTCTTGCTCGGATCGCTGACCGAGGTCGCGGTCAGCGTGACGGTGTTGCTGGCGCCGGTGCCCTTCGTGATGTACACGGGGACGTCGACGCTCTCGCCGAACTTCGCGGTGGCGAGCGCGTTGCGCAGCTCCGCCTTCCAGCCCTGGCCGGAGGCCGAGGCGGAGAGGCGGTAGATGTCGTTGTTGAACGACGCCGTCTCGTCCTGCGGGTGCAGCGCCGGGTCGGTCGCCGCGGCGACGCCGGTGTTGGTGACCTTGAACGTGCACGACTCCAGCGCCGTGCCCGGCTGGCTCGCGACGCTGACGCCGCGCGTCTGCGGGCCCGCGCCCTTCGGGTTCTGGACGCCGAGGACGTAGTGCAGCAGGCCGCGTGCGTCCTTGTAGGTGTCGACCACGTAGAACTGCAGGTCGTTCGGCTCGTCCTTGAGCTCGTACGAGGAGCCCGAGTTCGTGCCGGCGTGGAACAGCGCGTCGTTGAGCTGCCGGTAGTCGGCGGCGGTGCGCATGATCGGGGTGCCGTCGGGCTTGTAGTAGTCGACGGTGTTCATGTCCTCGGGATGCGCGTCCTTGACCCAGGTGAAGCAGTTGTAGCCGCAGGAGCTGCCCTCGGTGCCGCGCGTCGCGCCGGCCGCCCAGGCCTTGTTCTTGGCGATCAGCACCCCCTGGTCGGCCCCGAAGGAGCCGTAGCCGATGCGCTGGACGGTCTCGAGCGAGTAGTTCGTCCAGGTGCCGCCGTCGCACAGCGGGTCGGTGTTGATGTTGCACGCCGGGGTCTTGTCGACCGGGGCGGCGCCGTCGAGGAAGACCTGCACGCCGGCGCGGATGCCGGCCGGGAGCGGCTCGGCGTTGGCCGCGCGCGCGACCACGTCCGCGACCGCGAGACCCGTCTGCGCGAGCCCGTTGCGGTTGAGCCGCAGCACGGCCGAGTTGGGCACGAAGCCCATGCCGACCTTCGAGCGCAGCGTGTGCTCGGCGCCCATCGACCCGCCGTACAGCGCCGGCACCTGCCAGCGGTTGTGCGGGCCACCCGGGCCGTTGAAGGACCCGCGGTCCATCATGTCCCAGGTGCCCGAGCCGACACGGCGGTACGGCGTCACGTACGGGTTGTTGTTGTTGTCGCCGACCGAGAAGATGTTGTGGCTGATCTCGTGCGTGATCGTGCCCGAGCTCTCGCCCTGGCGGATCGAGGACTCGCCCCACTGCTGCTGGCCGGCGAACCACGACGTCCAGTCGACGTAGCGGGTGGCGACCCAGTTGGGCTTCTTCGGGTTCGGGTTGCCCCAGACCTCGTGCGGGATCTGCTCCTTGTTCTGGAACATGATCTCGCCGAACTCCTGCCACACCGACGTCTCGTCGTAGCCGGCGTACATGTACAGGTGCACGGTCTGCCCGCAGTTGGTGGCCGCGCAGCCGGTATCGGCGTTCCAGAGCGCGGTCGCGTCCTGGTTGAACTGGTTGCTGGAGAAGTTGCAGTCCTGCACCGCGGTGCCGGCCGCGACGGTGATCGGCACGCTGACGGTGATGTGGGTCGAGTCCGGGATCGCCGTGACGGTCTTGTTGCCGGTCGGGGTGACCGCGCCGAACTGGATCACGTCACCGACGTAGAAGAACGCCGAGTCCTCGACGGTGATCGTCTGCGTCGCGGTGTGCGCGCCGACGACGGTCGTCGCCGCCGGGCAGCCGTTGCCCGTGGGCTTGCCGGACTGGCCGATGTCGCTGACGCCGTACTGGTAGAGCCGCTTCGGCATCCGGTACGGGCCGTAGGTCTTGACGTCGGTGACGCCGACCCGGCCGCCGGACTGCTCCATCCAGTAGCCGTTGATCGTGTGCCCCTGGTTGAGCGGGCTCGGCGTGTTGTAGAAGTCCGCGTAGAACTTCGGCACGTCCTCGCGCTTGACCGGATCGATCTGCGGGTTGCCGAACGGGTCGCTGTTCTTCTTCTGCGTGATGACGAACGGCTGGTCCTCGAAGTCGAACGCGACCAGCGCGATCGTGACCTTGCGGACGCTCGGGACGGCGCCGTTGGTCGCCCAGTCCACGCCGGGGATCGGCTTGTAGTCCTGGAACGTCATGTCCTGCTGATCCTGGACCTTCTGCGGATCAAGCGGCGGCGGGACCGCGGCCTGCGCTACGGCAGGCAGTGTGACGCCGACGGCGAGTGCAGCCATCACCGCGGCGGACCGACACGAGCTGAAAATCCTCACAACACCCTCTCTCATCGAGACCCTGCCTGAAACCTACGGGCAGGGACCCTCGATGAGCATCCGTCAATCGCCAGAACTCTGGTATCCGGCGACCGACGGATGGCGAAGCGGACGGACTACTCCGGCTTGTAGAGCAGGCAGGCGGCCCGGGAGCTGTCCGTGTCGTACAGCGGCGGGTCGATGCCGGGCTCGAACGCGATGCGCACGCCGTGCGCCTCCGCGTTCATGGCGTTCACGCCCTTCCACAGCGGCTCGTCCGGCTCCTCCTCGCGGATCTTCTCCAGCATCGCGAGGAGCGCGCCCGGGTCCTTGCCCGAGCCGGCCGGGACGAACGCGTCGTGACCGGCTTCGTCGAGCTTCTCCAGGTCGCCGACGAGCGGACGCTCGGCGTTGTAGAGGTCCTCGCCGCCCTCGACCCAGCGCTGCTCGAGGATCGCCCGCATGTCGCGCGACTCCCAGCCGCAGATGTCGAACGCCTTCGGGCAGCGCGGGTGGAACGCGCAGCCGAGCGGCGGCCGGGCCGCGTCGGGGATCTCGCCGCGCGGCAGGTCGCGCGGGAGCGCCTTGTCCGGGTTGGGCTCCGGGATCGCGCGGATCAGCGCCTGCGTGTACGGATGCTTCGGGTTCTCGAAGATCTCGTCGACGGTGCCGATCTCCACGATCCGGCCGAGGTACATGATCGCCACGCGGTCGCAGAAGAACTTCGCGCTCGCCAGGTCGTGCGTGACGTAGACGTACGTCAGCCCGATCCGGTGCTTGAGGTCGATCATGAGGTCCAGGATCTTCGCCCGGACGCTCATGTCGAGCATCGAGACGGGCTCGTCGGCGACGACGAGGTCCGGCCCGGTGATGATCGCCCGCGCGATCGCGGCACGCTGCTTCTGGCCACCCGACAGGTCGCTCGGGTAGCTCGTCGCGAACCGCTCGGTCGGGTACAGGCCGACGAGCTCGAGCGTCTCGCGGACCTTCGCCTCTGTCTCCGCGTTCCCGCTGGTGAGCTTGTGGATCTGCAGCGGGTGCGCGAGCGCGGTCTGCAGCGTCATGCCCGGGTTCAGCGACGCGTGCGGGTCCTGGAAGACCATCTGCAGGTGCCGGCGCTTCGGGCGCAGCGCGCGCTCGGGCTGCCCGACGAGCTCCTCGCCGCGCAGCTTGACGCTGCCCGCGGTGGGGCGCACGAGGCCGAGCAGCGCGCGGCCGAGCGTGGTCTTGCCGGAGCCGGACTCGCCGACCAGGCCGAGGACCTCGCCCTCCGCCAGGTCGAACGACACGCCGTCGACGGCCTTCACCGACGCGCCGCCGCGACCCGTGAGCCGCGACTTGAACGACGTGTTCAGGCCGAAGTGGACCTGGAGGTCACGGACCTCGATCAGGTTCTTGGTGGCGACGGGAGCGCTCATGCTTCCTCCGCGGCGGCCAGCGCCTCGCGCTCGAGCGGGGCGTCCAGCCCCTTGGGGATCTGATCCTTGGAGTGCAGCCAGCACTCCGAGCGCCGGCCCGGGCTCGTGGCCACGGTCGTCGGCCACTGCTGCGCGCAGATCTGCATCGCGTCCGGGCAGCGCGGGTGGAACCGGCAGGCCGGCGGCGGCGAGACGAGGTCCGGCGGCGCGCCCGGGATCGAGTGCAGCTCCGTCGTCGACAGCGAGATCGTCGAGCGCAGCAGCTCCCGCGAGTACGGGTGCGACGGCTTGGTCGTGATGTCGTACGCCGGGCCCTGCTCGACGACGCGGCCCGCGTACATCACGGCCACGCGGTCGCACGCCTCGGCCACGATCCCCAGGTTGTGGGTGATCAGCAGCAGCGCCGTGTCGAAGTTGCGGCGCAGGTCGGCGAGGATCCGGATGATCTGCGCCTCGACGAGCACGTCGAGCGCGGTCGTCGGCTCGTCGGCCACGACCACCGCCGGGCGCAGCACGAGCGCCAGGGCGATCATGATCCGCTGGCGCATGCCGCCCGAGAACTCGTGCGGGTACTGCTTGTAGCGCGTCGGCGGGATGCCCATGCCGCGCAGCGCTTCCATGGCGCGGTTGCGGGCTTCCTTGCGGCTGAGCTTGGGCTCGTGGATCTTCAGGACCTCTTCGAAGTGGTCCGAGATCTTCATGAGCGGGTTGAGCCGCGTCATCGGCTCCTGGAAGATCATCCCGAGCTCCGGCCCGCGCATCGCGCGCAGGCGCTTGGGCTTGAGCTCCAGGATGTTCTGGCCCTTGTAGTTGACCTCACCGGCATGGCCGGCGCCGGCCGGCAGCAGGCCGATCACGCCGCGACCGAGCGTGGACTTGCCACAGCCCGACTCGCCCACGAGGCCGACGGTCTCACCGGGCAGCAGGTCCAGCGAGACGCCGTCGACGGCACGCACGGCGCCGCGCTCGGCGCCGTACCAGATGCGCAGGTCGCGCAGGGAGAGCACGGGATCAGCCATCTCAGCCCACCTCGCTCTCGACCTCGGGCGCGGACGCGGGACCCACGGCGCTCGACGAGATGACCGGCTTCTTGACGCGGCGGCGGCGCAGCGTCGGGTTGAGCACGTCGTTCAAACCTTCTCCCACCAACGTCAGTGCGGTCACGGCGAGCACGATGCCGAGACCGGGGAAGAGCGCCGTCCACCAGATGCCGGCACCGGCATCGGAGATCGCGCGCTGCAGGTCGTAGCCCCACTCGGCGGCCTCATCCGGCTGGATTCCCAGACCCAGGAACCCGAGGCCCGCGAGCGTGAGGATCGCGTCCGCCGCGTTGAGCGTCGCGATCACCGGCACGCTCTGGATCACATTGCCGAACAGGTACTTGCCGATGATCGTCCGCGGCCGCGCGCCCATCGCGCGCGCCGCCTCGATGTAGGTCGCCTCTCTCGCACTCAGCGTGGAGGCGCGGACGACTCTGAAGTACTGCGGCACGTACACGACCGTGATCGCGATCGCGGTCACGACGATGCCGCTGTCGATCGTGTTCGTCAGCAGGAAGGCCGCGACGATCGCGAGCAGCAGGTACGGGAACGCGAACAGCGCGTCCATGATCAGCACGAGGATGCGGTCCACCCAGCCGCCGACGTAGCCCGAGATGAGCCCGAGCGGCACGCCGATGGCGAGCGAGAACGCAACCGCCAGGACGACGACCTCGAGCGCCGTGCGCGCGCCGTAGATCGTGCGCGACATGACGTCGAAGCCCTGCACCGTGGTGCCCCACGGGTTGAGGTCGCTCGGCTCGCCCTGCGTCGGGAAGCGCACGCCGTCCGACTGGTAGGTGTCGAAGCTGAACGGGGCGATCAGCGGAGCGAAGATCGCCATGAAGATGAAGAGCAGGGACACGAGCGTCCCCGTGACGAGCATGAAGCGCTGGATGCCGTGCGACTGCTTGTACGGCTGCGCGATCTTGCTCAGGATGCCGCCGCGGCGCTTGGGCGGCTCCGCGATCGGGGGCTTGTCCGGCGTGCCGGTGACGGTCGACGTCGCGGTCATCGCCTAGTACCTCACGCGGGGGTCGATGAGCGCGTTGACGATGTCGATGATCAACGAGATGAACACGACGATCAGCGCGAAGAACGTGATCAGACCTTGGACGCCGATGTAGTCGCGGCTATTGAGGTACTGGAGCAATCGTGTCCCCAGTCCCGGCCAGCTGAAGGTCTGCTCGGTGAGCACTGCACCTCCGAGCAGCAGCGCGGCCTGGAGGCCCATGACGGTGACCACCGGCACGAGCGCGTTGCGGAACGCGTGGCGGGAGACCACGCGGCGCTCGGACACGCCGCGGGCGCGGGCGGCCTCGACGTAGTCGCCGCCGAGCGCCTGCCCGACGTTGACCCGGACGAGCCGGATGAAGACGCCCATGACCAGCAGGCCGAGCGTCGTCGCCGGGAGGATGAGGTGCTGGATCACGTCCCAGACCCCATCCCAGTTGCCGTCTATCGCCAGGTCTATGAGGAGGATGTGCGTGTGCACCTCCGCCGTCGCCTGGGTGATCGGCGAGGCCATCTTCGACGCCGGCAGCCAGTCGAGGTTCTTCGCGAACAGCAGCTGCGCGAGCAGGCCGACGAAGAACGGCGGCGCCGCGTAGCCGAGGATGGCGAACACGCGGATGAAGGCGTCCGGGATCGTCTCCCGGTAGCGCCCGGCGATGAGGCCGAGCGGAAGGCCGAAGACGAGCGCGACCACGAGGGCCGCGACCGTCAACGTCAACGTCGCACCGCCGTTCTCGACGATCAGCGAGCCGATCGTCTGCCCGTCGGTGACCGTGGTGCCGAACTGGAAGCGAACGGCATCCCACAGGTAGTCGAAGTACTGCACGATCAGGGGGCGGTCAAAGCCGAGCGCCGCTTCGCGCTCGGCGATCTCCGCAGGCGGCAGCTTCCCGCCCAAGGTGGCCGAAACCGGACTGCCCGGGGCCACGCGCATCATCAGGAACACCACGGTCAGAAGCACCCAGACCATGGGGATCATCAGCGCGATCCGGACGAGGACGTAGCCCCGTAGCGATCCGGCACGGCTCATGTTGCTAGTCGGCCTTCTTGGAGACGACCCAGAAGCGGAACTGGAAGGCGGGGTCGAACGTCGTCTCGACGCCCTCCACACCCTCGCGAATGGCCGCGACCTGCTTGCCTTCCCACAGCGGGATCAGCGGGGCGTCCTCGGCCTGGATGTCCTGGATCTTGCCGAAGGCTTCCTCACGGACGGCCGCGTCATCGGTCGCGAGCTCCTCGTCGAGGAGGTCATTGACTTCCTTGTTCGAGTAGCCGTTGACGAAGAAGCCACCGTCGCGCATGAACGGCGACAGGTAGTTGTCGGCGTCCGGGAAGTCCGGGAACCAGCCCATGCCGTAGAAGTAGTACGTGCCCTTCTCGAAGGCCTCCGACTTGTACTGATCCCACTCGGTGGAGTCCAGGGAGACCTTGAAGAGGCCCGAGCCCTCCAGCTGACGCTTGAGCTCGTTCCACAGGTCAGCCTCGACCGGGCCGTAGTGGGTCGGCGTGTACCAGCCGTCGAGCGCGACCGGGGTCGAGACGCCGGCCTCCTCGAGGATGGCCTTGGCCTTCGCCGGGTCCGGATCGCCGTAGGCCTCCTGGAACGCCGGCTTGGCGCCCGGGAAGGCAGACGGGACCGTCGAGTACAGCGGGGTCGCCGTGCCCTTGTAGATGTTCGTCGTGATGGCCTCGCGGTCGATCACCTGGGCGATCGCCTTGCGGACCGCGACGTTGTCGACCGGCTTCTTCTTCACGTTGAACGTGATGTAGCGGATCTCCGTACCGGCGCCGTCCACGACCTTGACGCCGTTGCCGCCGCTGCGCAGCGACTCGAGGTCGGTCGGGGAGAGGCTGCGGTAGGCGATGTCGACCTCACCCTGCTCGATCGCCAGCTTGAGGGCCGAAGCCTGCTCGAAGTACTGGACGATGAAGTTGGGGGTCTTGCCCTTGTTCGGGCCGGTGTACTCGGGGTTGATCGAGAACACGGCCTGCTGGTTCGGGGTGTACTTGTCCAGCTTGTACGGGCCCGAGCCGACGATCTTGTCGTCCGGCTGCTTCTCCGTCGCCGAGTACACCTCGTCCGGCACGATCGCCGCGACGTTGTGGGTGAGGATGAAGGGGAAGGTCGCGTCGGCCTTCTTGAGCTTCATCGTCACGGTCGTCGGATCAGTCGCCTCGACGCTGTCGAGCGAGCCGAGCAGCGTGTACGGACCAGTCGCGTCCGCGATCTTGACCATGCGGTCGAGGGAGAACTTGACGTCCTCCGCCGTAAGCGGGTCACCGCTCGAGAACTTCAGGTCCGGCTTCATCTTGCAGACGTACGTCTTCTCGTCCGTGAACTCGCAGGACTCGGCAGCATCGGGCTCGGGCTTGTTGCCGCCCGCCGGAACCGAAAGCAGGTTCTGGTAGATGTTGCCGATCAGCTGCTGAGAGCCGAGGTCGTAGGCCCCGACCGGGTCCAGCGCCACGACCTTGTCGGTCGAGCCGAGGATCACCGTGTCGGCGACCCCCGCAGAAGCTTCGGGGGTCGAGCCCCCGGCAGGTGCGTTGCCGTCGTCATCCGAGCTGTCACCGCATGCTGCGGCACCAACCGCGAGCAACGCAGTACAGCCGAAAACGGCCAATCGATATGCGCTCATAGTCTCCGCCCCCCTCCAATGGGCACGGGTTCGTCCTCCGTCCGTCCCTCAACTTAGTGGACGGGCGGGGAGCGGCTCGTCGTGCATGTGTCGAAACCGCAGCGCGGCAGCGTAAACCAACGTCGCAACCGTGACTAGTCGGCGTTGGTGCGTCTCAACGCGGGATGGGTGCCCACGAGGCGTGCCAGCTTGAGGCCCGAGTGCAGCGCCAGGCGGTCCGCGCCGCTCTTGAGCGAGGTGCCGGTGATGGCCTCGATCCGCTGCAGTCGGTAGTACAGCGACGCACGGTGCAAAAACAGCGCCTCTGCGGTGAGTTTCGTGTCGCAGCCGTTGTCCAGATAGGCCTCGAGCGTCTGCACGAGGGACTCCTTGCTCTGGAGCGCGAACAGCTTCGGCAGACCCGGGTGGATGAGCTCGCGAGCGTGCGGCGTCTCGGCCGCGCGGGCCAGCAGCCGGTAGGCGCCGAGACCATCCCAACCAGCTGGTGTGCCGTGCTCCGGAAGTGCGCCGGAGACCCTTAATGAGAGCCGGGCGTGCTCATGCGCACGGTGCGCGTCCCGCAGGTGCTCGTGCTGACCGCTGTAGCCGAGCGCGATCCGCACCGGACCCTCGGCGAACGCCTGGTCGAGCGCGTCCTGGGCGCGGGTCGCGAGCTCGTCGAGCGTGCCGTGGCGACCGTCCAGCGCGACCAGCATCACGCCGTGGTCGCCGTGCACGACGCTGAGCGACTGGCGGCGCGGCAGCGCGCGCCGGAACTGGTCGAGCGCGAGGCCCAGGCGGGCGCGTTCGGACGTCGGCAGCTCCTGCTCAGGGTCCCGCCACGGCCGCATCGCGAGCACCGCGATGTGCGCGCTGGCCACCAGCAGCTCCTGGGCGGACAGCTCGTGCGCGGCCGTCTCGCGCTCCGCCGGGTCCGGCCCGAGCAGGGCTTCGAGCAGCTTGAGCTCGTGCTCGCGCTGCGGGCGCTCGAGCTCGTCGCGGCGGTACATCGCCGTGCCGATCTCCGCCGCGGTCAGCTCGGCCGCCTCGCAGTCGGCGTCCGTGAGCGACTGGTCGGCGTCGATCAGCCACAGGTAGCCGAACAGCGCGCCCTGGCAGCGGATCGGCACGCACACGCGCGACTCGAGCCCGACGTCCGGGCGCGGCGCGGTGCGCACCGGCCGGGAGGCGTTGGCGATGCCCTGCGCGAAGTGCAGGTCGCGGATCACACGCGGGGTCTCACGCGTGAGGATCGCGGTCTTGCGCACCTCGTCCTCGCTGCCGAGGGTCGGGCTGTAGGCCAGCAGACGCAGGCTGGCGTCGTCGACGAGCACCGAGCGATCGAGTTGCGCGCTCAGCTGCTCGACGAGGGCCTGAACCTCGTCATCGCGCGCGGCCATACCCCGGGAGCGTACCGTGCCCGGGGTGCCCCGATCGGCCAGAGATGTGCGCATTGCGGAGCTGGGCCGCGCGCTGCGGCGACTGCGCGACCTCCCCGACGCCCTGCTCGTGGCCGACGGCGCGGTGTGGACGGTGCCGATGGACGCCGACCGCACGCCCAGCTGGCTCACGTCGCCCACGCTCGCTCCACCGCACGTGACGGTGAAGGTCGACGAGGCGACGGTGTGGCGGGCGCGCGGCGCGTTGCGGCGGGCGCGCTGGACGCGCGACGCCACCGGGCTCGTCGGCGAAGGACCGCTGCGGACGTTCCGCCCGGCGGACGTCGAGCGCCTGTGCGCCGCCGCGGAGCCGGTGATCGAGCGGCTCGAATGGGCGTTCTCGCCCACGGGCGCACGGCCGCGCGGCGTGCTGGTCGCCGAGCCGGCGACGGAGCTGCGCTACGCGTCGCGGGTGCCGCTCCCGGCGGTGCGCTGCGGCCGGCTGCGCGTGGAGCTGGCGATCGCCGACCGGCTCTACGACCTGCGTGGACCGGTGCTGGCAGACCGCTGGCTGCGCTCGTGCGCGGCGCGGACCTGGCCGACGCCGGCCCTGCTCGCCGAGCTCGCCCGGCTGCGCTCCGCCGACGACGAGACACTCCGCGTGTGGGCGCTCGACCATGGCGTCGGCGAGGGGATCGGCGCCGCGCTGCGGGCCGACGGCGCCGACCGCGCGAAGGTCCACGAGCGCGTCGTCGACCGCATGTGGGGCTCCGACGACAACTACCGCGCGGCCGTGATCGGCGTGCTCTTGGCGGACCCCGAAGCGCGCTACCACGTCCCGGCCCGGCCGGAGAACGAGTGGGAGCTCTACGGCGCGATCGTCGAGCTGGAGGCGGCCACGCCGCGCTGGCGCGCCCGTACCCGGGCGCACATGCCGCGCTGGCTCGCCGATCCCGACGTGACCTTCGAGAGTGACCTCGCCCGCTTCCCGCCCGACCTCGCGATCCGGGTGATGCGGCTCGGCGGGGCGTTGCCGGAGCCGCCGCGCGGAAGCTGGCCCACACGCTCGCTGCGCCGCTACGTCGAGCTGCTCGAGCGCGTCGACGAGCCCACCCGGAAGCTGCTGCGCAGCCCCTGGGTCGTGGACGTGCTCTCGAGCCGGCTCGGCGACGGGGCGTTCGGGCTGCTGGCCGCGGCGAAGCGGATCACGCCGGGTACGGAGGACGCGATCGCCGCGCTGCTGGCGACGCAGCGTCCGGGCGCGGGCGACGCGCAGCGGGCGCTGACGGCCTGGCAGCGCAGCCCGGTGACCGAGGACGCCGAGGCACTCGCGGTCGCGACCGGGCTCGACGCGACGCTGATCGCCCGCTGGCGCCACCACCGCGAGCTGCTGGGCGAGCCGGTCGCGCTCCCGCGGCGCGCGGCGCAGGTCGCGGACGTGCCGGCGCGGCTCGCCGCGGAGGCGGAGGCGATCCGCGCGAAGCTCCAGATGGCCGCCGATCGCGCCGCCCCCGTGCCGGTCGACCCGACCGGGACACGCGCCGCCCCCACGCCCGCCGATCCGTCCGGGACACGCGCCGCGCCCGCGCCCGCCGATCCGTCCGGGACACGCGCCGCGCCCGCGCCCGCCGACCCGACCGGGACACGCGCCGCGCCCGCGCCCGCCGCGCCGTCCGCGACACGCGCCGCCCTCGCCCCTGACGCGATCGCCGAGCTCGAGCGGCGGCTCACGCGGCTCGAGGACCCCGACGGGGTCGCCGCCCGCGTGGAGGCGGCCCGGCGCCAGGCGGCGCGCAGCCTCGAGCGGGCCGTGGCCGACGCCCGGCTGCGCTCGCTGCGCGCGGTGCTGGAGGCCGAGGCGCGCCGTCGCCTCCCGGGCCTCCGCGACGGCCTGCCGCTCGTCCTGCTCGCCGATCTCGCCGGGCTGGCCGCGCTCGCCCCGCTCGACCAGCGCCTCCTCGAGCGGCTGCTCGCGACGATCCTGGACGGCGGTGACGTCTACGCGTGGCCGGAGAACGCGGCGTGGCTCGCCCGGCGGCGGTTCGATGCACGCGCCTGGCGCGCCGGCTTCGACGCGACGGTCGAGGGGGTCCGGTACGTCACCGAGACCGACCCGCTGAAGGCGCTGCACATGGGCAGCTGGTTCGACACGTGCCTGTCCCTCGACGGTGGGATCAACCAGCACGCGGCGCTCAACAACACGATCGAGGCGAACCGGCACGTCGTCTACGGGTACGGCCCGCGCGGCGAGGTCCTTGCGCGGCGGTTGCTGGCCGTGACCGACGACGGGACCCTGCTCAAGTTCCACACGTACGCGTTCGCCGACCGGCGCGCGCACGAGCACGCGATGGACGCCCTGTGCGAGGCGCTCGCGGCGCGCTCCGGGCTCACGCTCGGCACGCGCGGCGAGCCCCGCTCGTTGACCGGCTCGCCGTTCTATGACGACGGCGTCCAGTCGTGGGCGTCCGCCCCGGCCGAAGCCCAGCGGCACCGGATCTCGTCGCTGGACCTGCTGACCCTGCCGATCGACGAGGTGCGGCGGACCGTGGAGGCGGGGGTGGTCGCGATCCAGGCGACGCCGCTGGTCATCCGCGCGCTGCGCCGGCGGGGTGTCGCCCCGGAGGCGCTCGTGGCGATCGCCGACGTCTACTGGTCCCTCGGGCTGCGCTGGCCGGCGTCCTCCACCGAGCAGCTGCTCGAGCACCTCGACGAACCCGCGGCCGTGCTGGAGCTCGTCGACCGCGACGAGGGGGCCGACGCGATCCTGGCCGCGCTCGCCGAGCGGCCGCGCGACGACGTGCTCGGGCTCGCCGCCGCCGCGCTCACCGGCGCGCCGCTCCGGCGCATCCGGCCGAACGCCGCCCCCGAACGGCTGCTGCGCCGCGCGATCGGGCGCACGGAGGCGCGGCTGCCGGCACGTCCGGCCGGGGTCAAGCTGCGCGTACCGCTGATCCGCCGCTTCGACGCGGCCGTGCGTGAACGGGACTGGCGCGCGCTCGAACGCGCGCTCCGGGCCGCTCCCGCGTTCGCCGACGACCCGCGCGTCGAGGACCTGCTCCTCGACGCGTGCACGGACCCGCCGGTGAGCGCCCAGGTCAGCCGGATCGTGCACGACCTGGCCGAGCGCCGGCAGGAGCTCGGGACACTCTCGGTGCAGCTGCTGCAGGGCTAGAGCGCGAAGCCCGCCGGGAACGGATCCTCGGCGTCGAGCAGGTACTGGCCCATGCCCGTGACCCAGGCGCGGCCGGTGATCTCGGGGATGATCGCGGGCTTGCCGGCCACCGTCGTCTCCTCGACCACGCGGCCCGTGAAGCGGGTGCCGATCACAGACTGGTTGACGAACGGAGCGCCCGTGGCGAGCTCGCCGCGCGCGTGGAGCTGGGCGAGGCGGGCACTCGTACCCGTGCCGCACGGGGAGCGGTCCAGCCAGCCGGGGTGGATGCTCGTCGCGGCGACCGCGTCGGCGCCGTCCCGGCCGGGCTCGTGGAAGACGACGTGGCGGCAGCCGCCGATCCGCGGGTCCTCCGGGTGGACCGGGCGGGCCTGCTCATTGATCGCGGCCATCGTCGCGAGGCCCGCTTCGATCAGCTCCTGCGAGCGGGCGGGGTCCACGACCAGGCCGGCGTCGGCCGCGGGCGTGAGCGCGTAGAAGTTGCCGCCGTAGGCCATGTCGTAGGTGACCGGGCCGAGGCCGGGCACCTCGACGGTGCGGTCGGTCTCGTGCAGGAACGACGCGACGTTGCGGATCGTGACGCTCTTCGCGCGCCCGTTCTCGACCTGCACGCGCGCTTCGACGAGGCCGGCAGGGACGTCGAGCTTGATGATCGTCTCCGGCTCGGTGACCTCGACCATCCCGGTCTCGACGAGCACGGTCGCGACGCCGATCGTCCCGTGCCCGCACATCGGCAGCAGGCCGGAGACCTCGATGTAGATCACGCCCCAGTCGGCGTCCGGGCGGGCCGGCGGCTGCAGGATCGCCCCTGACATCGCGCCGTGGCCGCGGGGTTCGCGCATCAGCAGTTGGCGCAACTCGTCGAGGTGCTCCTCGAAGTGGAGCTTGCGGTCCAGCATCGTGGCCCCGGGAATCGGGCCGATGCCCCCCGTGATCACACGGGTCGGCATCCCCTCGGTGTGGGAGTCGACGGCGGCGAAGTAGCGGGCGGCGCGCATGGTTTAGACCGTAACGGGCTCGCGCAGGATGGCGAGGGCGGCGCTGAGTGCTTCGACCTCGTCGGGCTTGAGCGGCAGGCGCGGAGCGCGGGTCGGACCGCCGGTG
This sequence comes from Solirubrobacter phytolaccae, assembly GCF_027587195.1. Classification (GTDB taxonomy): domain Bacteria; phylum Actinomycetota; class Thermoleophilia; order Solirubrobacterales; family Solirubrobacteraceae; genus Solirubrobacter; species Solirubrobacter phytolaccae. The sequence goes on from NZ_JAPDDP010000018.1 coordinate 19,942, forward strand.
AAGCCGACGGCGTCCTGGGCGGCCTTGAAGTACTGGACGAGCTTGGAGGTCATGTCGAAGCGGGCGACGGGCAGCAGCCGGCGGTACACCTCGCGCGCCGTCGCCAGGTCGTTGTCGCGGACCGCGTCGAAGAGCTCCACGCACTCGCGCGGCGCGAGCACGCCGACGCCCGTGATCCAGCCGACCGCCCCGGCCGCGAGGCCCTCGAGCGCCCAGTCGTCGCCGCCGACGATCACCTCGAGGTCGCCGTCCAGGTGCAGCAGCGCGGGAATCCGGCGCGTGTCGCCCGAGCACTCCTTGACGGCGACGACGCCTTTGACCTCGGCGTAGATGCGCGCGACGACGCTCGCGGGCAGGTCCACGCCCGACGCCTCGGGGTTGTTGTAGGCCATCACCGGCAGCCCGCACGTGGCCAGCTCGGCGTAGAAGGCGACGACCTCGTCCTCGTCGGCGCGGTAGCCGAGCGGCGGCAGCGCCATCACGTACTGCGCGCCGGCGGCCTTGCCGTCCTCGGCGTACTCGAGCGACTGACGAGCGCTGCCGCTCGACACACCCACGGTCACCGGCACACGGCCGTCCGCGGCCTCGACGACGCTGCGCACGACCAGCGCCCGCTCCGCGCGGGTCAGGCTGCCGGCCTCGCCCATCGTGCCCGTGGCCACGAAGCCGTGGACCCCGGCCTCGAGCAACTGCTCGACGTTCGCCTTGAGCGCCGCGACGTCGATCTCGTCGTCGGCGGTGAACGGCGTGGTGACGGCGGGGATGATGCCTTCGAAACGGGCCATGGCTAGGAGAGCTCCATGTAGGCGCGGACGCGGTTGATGTGCTGCTGGGAGTAGAAGGCCGCGGCGTCGGCGTCGCCGGCGACGATCGCCTCGTAGATCATCCGGTGCTCGGCCACGTGGATCCGGGTGCGGCCCTCGGTGGCGATCGAGTCGTCGCGCAGCCGCTGCCACAGCGGCTGGTCCATCAGGCCGGCCACGTGGTCGGCGAACGCGAGCAGCACCGGGTTGCCGGTCATCGCGGCGAGCTGCCGATGGAACAGCCGGTCGGACGTGTTCCAGGTGGCGATGTCCACCGGCTCGGCCTCCATCGCGGCGAGCAAGCTCTCGGCGGCCTCGTCGCGCTGACCGCGAGCGGCGGCCAGTCGCGCGACGCACGGCTCGAGCTGCGCGCGCGCCTCGAGCACCGCGGACGGCGACGCGTCGTGCGGCGGCTCCTCGGCCACCGGCGGCCGGGACGACACGAACGTCCCGGCGCCCTTGCGGGTCTCGACGACGCCCTGCAGCTGCAGGGCCGCGAGGGCCTCACGCACGGAAGCCCGGCTGACCTCGAGCGTGCGCGCGAGCTCCCGCTCACTCGGCAGCCGCGAGCCAGGCGCGAGGAGCCCGCTCCGGATATCGCCGGCGAGCCGTTCGGCGATTTGCTCATACCGCTGGAGCGGTCGGAATGTGGTCTGAGTCTCGGACATATCCTTCGCGAATTGGTCCGCTCAACGTACCACGACTCGGCGAGGTCAGCAAATCAGAGAGGGGGTGCGGTCGGAAACTGTCCTGTCAGGAAGCTTTCCGACCGCACCCCCCTCGCCGCCGACCAGGATTGGTCCAAGTGGTCCGATCGAGGTGAACGCCAGGGCGTTTCACTCAGTGAGGGGAACCCTCCTCACCTGCCCACACCACGCCCGCCGCGTCGGGTCAAGCGGCTCGCCGCGAAGCGCGAGTTGCTTGACGCGGCGCCCGCGGGTGTGGTCAGCCGTTGCCGTTACCGCGCGGTCACACGGGAAGACGCCGCAGCACTTCGGCACCCGAGCGGAGCGCCACGGCCCGCAGCGGGTCCCACCGGAACCCGTACTGCCGCCGGAGCCCGGAAGGCAGCAGCCCCACCGTGACCTGGTTGACCAGCTCGCGCAGCGCCACGTACTTCGCCGGCACGGGCGGCTTCATCACGATGTCGATCGCCAGCTCCCGCGCGGCGTCCGTCACGCACAGGTCACCGCTGGCGTACATGTCCGCCATGTACCGCTCGAAGCTGTCGATGTCGGCCGGCATCTCGTCGCCGGCGAGCCCGAACGCCCGTCCCACCTCGCGGTAGTCCAGCCACAGCGCGTTGAGCTCTTCCCGCGACAGCCCGCGCACCGCGCGCGGGAACACGACCATCGCCGACTCGGCCAGCGCGGCCAGGATCCACAGCAGCAGCTCCGGATCGTCACCGCGGTACGGCGTCCCTGCCGGGAAGCGCCCCGCGTCCTCGCGCAGCTCCCCACGCACCCGCGAGTGCGCACGGCGGACCGGCGCCGTCATGCGGTCCGCCTCGGCTCGCGTCCCGAACGCGACCGCGTCAAGTACGCGACCTGTACGCCGAAGCCGTCCGTACGGGTCATCAAGGGCACCGGTGTGGGCGAAGAAGCCCGCGAAGGCCACCGGGTGCGCGGCCATCACGAGCAGCGCACGCGGGCCGGACAACGCCGTGAGCCGATGACCCACGACCTCCCGGAGCAGTGAGTGATGATCGAAGTAGCGCTGCATCTGTCCTTAGTACGGTTGTAATCACATGCCAGCTCAGGCCTACGCCGGCAAAGAGTGCGTCTGCCAGTACCGCCGCGGGATCTGCGACCAGACCTGCGTGCGCGACATGCTCGACACGCCGTTCTACATCGCGTGCCTCAAGCTCACGGGGCGCCGCTGCGTCGTCGTCGGCGGTGGGGAGATCGGGCTCGAGAAGGTCGAGGGCCTGCTGGCCTGCGACGGCCGGGTCGTGCTCATCGCGCCCGAGATCGAGCCCGCGCTCGAGAAGCTCGCCGAGGAAGGCTCAATCGAGTGGATCCGCCGCCGCTACGAGCGCGGGGACCTCGAGAAGGCGTTCATGGTCATCGCGGCCACGAACGACACCGACGTGAACATCGGCGTCTACAACGACGCCGAGGAGCGGGCGATGCTCGCCAACGTCGTCGACGTCCCGCCGCTGTGCAACTTCATCCTGCCCGCGATCGTGCGCACCGGCCCGCTGGCGATCGCGATCTCGACCGCTGGCGCCTCACCCGCGCTCGCCAAGCGCATGAAGGCCCAGATCGCCGAGACGTTCGGGCCCGAGTACGCGCGGCTGGCGGTCATGCTCAACGACGTCCGCGGCTGGGCGAAGGGCACGCTGCCCACCTACCAGGACCGCAAGGCGTTCTTCGAGAGCATCGTCAACGGCGATCCGGACCCGATCGCCCTCCTCCGTGCGGGGGAGGAAGCGACCGTGCTCGAGCTGATTCGCACGGCGCAGCGCCAGCACGAGCCGGCGAAGTCCGCACTCTGACACTTGTCAGGTAGAAGACGGTGAGCCTCCGGCCGATCACTGGGGCGAGATGCTCCGGCGTTCCCTGCTGCTCGCTTGCCTGCTCGCCTTCGGCGCGGCGGTCCCCGCACGCGCCCAGACGGCCTCGCAGCTGATCGTCGGCTACAAGGCCGGCACGCCCGCGAGCGCGGTCCGCGCCGCCGCCGCTAGCTACGGCGCGAGCGTCCGCCGCATGGGTCTGCCGAACGCCTACGTGCTCACCGCCACCAGCGGGACCTTGGACACCAACCTCGTGATCCAGGACGCGCGCGTGTCCTGGGTGGAACCCGCCCGGCGCACGTGGGGCTCGGCGGTCACGCCGTTCCAGGACCAGTGGGGCCTGAACAACGTCGGCCAGTTCAACGGCACCAAGGAAGCCGACATCGACGTCGTGCGGGCGTGGTCCTTCGGCAGCTACGGCGCCGGCGTGCCCGTCGGCATCATCGACTCCGGGACGAACTTCGTCCTGCCGCAGCTCGCCGGGATGAGCGTCTTCGCCAACCCCGGGGAGGCGGGCGCGAAGGCCACCAACCGGATCGACGACGACGGCAACGGCTGCGTCGACGACGTGCGCGGGTGCGACTTCGTGGACGGCGACGGCGACCCGACCGACGCGAACGGCCACGGCACCACGACCGCGAGCGTCACGCTCGGCCCGTACGGCCCGTCGAACGTCGTCGGCATCGCGCCGCAGGCGACGCTGATGACCGGGCGCGCGCTCGACAGCGAGGGCTACGGCACCACGGCCACCGCCGCGTCCGCGATCGCCTACCTCGGCGCGATCGGCGCGCGGGTCGTGAACATCAGCCTGGTCGGCCCCGACTCGCTCGCCATGCGCAACGCGGTCGCCGCCTACCCGAACACGCTCTTCATCGCCGCCGCCGGCAACGACGGCGCCGACAACGACGTCAGCGACTCCAGCTACCCGTGCGAGGACCCGGCGCCGAACGTGATCTGCGTCGGCGCGTCCACCCCGCTCGACTCGCTCTCGAGCTTCTCGAACTTCGGCGCCGCGTCGGTCGACCTCGTCGCGCCCGGCCAGCTCATCGCCGGCCTGCGCCTCAACGGCACCACGGGCTCCTACCGCGGCACGAGCTTCGCCGCGCCGATGGTCACCGGCACCGCCGCGCTGCTGTTCGCGGCCCGGCCCGGCGCCACCGTCGCGCAGGTCCGCGCCGCGCTCCTCGCGGGCGTCGAGCGCAAGCCCGCGTTCGCCGGCAAGGTCGTCACCGGCGGGCGCCTGAACGCCTACAACGCGCTCGCCGCGCTCCTCGGCGTCAGCCCCGCGCCGCGCCCGTCGACCCTCAAGCCGACCGGCCCCGCGGGTGGCTCCTCGGGAACGACACCCACCACCCCGACCGCGCCGCCGACGCCGGCCACGACGCCCTGGACCACCGCCAGCGGGCTCCCGCACACGATCGACGTCAACGCCAAGGCCACGCTCAAGAAGAACAAGCTCAAGCTCACCCTCAAGTGCAAGGGCCAGCAGAGCTGCGAGGGGTCGGTCGCCGCGATCACCGGCAAGGCGAAGGCCTCCAACGCGGTTAGCTACGCGATCGCCGCGAACAAGTCGACGTCGGCCACGCTGACCGTCAAGCTGGCCAAGAAGGCCAAGACCGTGGCCGTCGCGATCACCGAGGACGGCATGACCGTCCGCCACACGGTCAAGCTCAAGCGCTAGCCTCCGGCGCATCCGCGCTGCCGTCCTGACAGTTTCCACGCGCGTCTCGCGCCGTGAAGCCGAGGACCTCTCCGGGCCCAAACTCGCCGCCGCCGCCGAAGACGCGGGCTGCGAGGTCGTGGGCATGGAGGTCGTCCCCGATGACTTCGCCCTGATCGAAGACCGCCTGCACCACTTCGTGGCCGCCGGCTGCGACCTGATCTTCACCACGGGCGGCACGGGCCTGACCCCGAACGACATCACGCCCGAGGCGACGCGCTCGGTGATCCAGCGCGAGGCGCCGGGCTTCGCCGAGACGATGCGCGCCGAGGGCCTGAAGTACACGCCGCACGGCATCCTCACGCGCGGCGTGTCCGGGATCGCCGGCAAGACGCTGATCGTGAACTTCCCGGGCTCGCCGAAGTCGATCGAGCAGCTCTTCCCGGTGCTGGCGCCGACGCTCAAGCACGTGGTGCGCACCCTGCGCGGGGACTCGTCGCACCATGAGAGCGATCGAGCTGGCTGACGTCGGCCGCGCCTACGGGGAACGGGTCGCGCTCTCGGGCGTGACCCTGGCGGTCGAGGAAGGCGAGACGCTGGCGGTGTTCGGCGCCAACGGCGCGGGCAAGACGACGCTGCTGCGGATCCTGGCGTCCCTGCTGCGGCCGCACCGGGGCGAGGCCCGCGTCCTCGGGCACGTGCTGCCGAAGGAGGGTTGGGCGGTGCGCGGGAAGGTCGGCTTCCTCGGCCACGACCCGCTGCTTTACCGCGACCTGACCGCGCGCGAGAACCTCGAGTTCCACGCGCGGCTGCACAAGGTCCCGTTCGCGCGGATCGACGAGCTGCTGGAGGCCGTGGGCCTGGCACGGCGCGCCGACGACCCCGTGCACACGTTCTCGCGCGGGATGATCCAGCGCACGGCGGTCGCGCGGGCCGTGCTCCACGCGCCCGAGCTGCTGCTGCTCGACGAGCCGCTCGCGGGCCTCGACCCGGGCGCCGCCGCTCTCGTCGAGCCGTTGATCAGCGGCGGCACGCGCGTGGTGATCTCCCACGACCCCACGTTCCGCGGCGACCTCACGCTGGGCCTGCGCGACGGGCGCGTCGCCTTCTGCGAGCGCGACGTCACCACCGACGACGTGCGGGCGCTGTATGCGTAGCGCGGTCGGCGCGCTGCTCCGCAAGGACCTGCTGCTCCAGCGCCGCACGCCGGAGGCGGTCCCGGCGATGGTGCTGTTCTCGATCGGCACGTTCGTGCTCTTCCACTTCGCGCTCGACGAGCGCGAGGTGACCGGCAACCTCGCGTCCGGGATCCTGTGGGTGACGCTGCTGTTCGCGGCCGTGCTCGGGATCAACCGGCTGTTCGTGTCCGAACGCGAGGAGGGCGGCTTCGACGGCTTCCTGCTCGCGCCCGTGGACCGCACGTCGATGCTCGTGGCGAAGGCGATCCTGCTGTTCCTGTTCCTGAGCGTGGTGGAGGTGTTCGTGCTCGCCGCGTTCACGATCCTGCTGCTCGGCCCGTCGCCGTGGGGTCCGCTGCCCGAGCTGATCCTCGTCCTGGCGCTCGCCAACGCGGGGATCGCGGTGATCGGCACGCTCGTCGCCGCGCTCGCCATCCAGACCCGCGCGCGTGACCTGATCGTCCCGCTGATCGCGCTCCCGCTGAGCGTTCCCCTGGTGATCGCGGCGGCCCGCGCGTGTGCGCCATTGCTCACGGAGGGCGGCGCGGGGGCGCTCGAAGCACGGTGGTTGGCGATCCTCGGCCTCTATGATCTCGTCTTCGGGCTGCTCGCCTACGCGATCTTCGACTTCCTGCTGGAGGAATGAACGCTGTGTTCGGCCGGGGGCTGAAGACCCTCTCGCTCATTACGGTCGCCCTGATTGTGGGCGCCTTCGCCATGGTGTTCTTCTACGCGCCGAACGACGCGGATCAGGGGTTCATCCAGAAGATCTTCTACCTGCACGTGCCGCTGGCGATCGTCGCGCTGTTCGGCTTCGTGGCCGGTGGCGTGTACGGGATCAAGTACCTGCGCACGGGTGACCGCCTGCACGACCTGCGGTCCTACGTCGCCATCCACCTGTCGCTGATCCTCGCGGTCGGCGCGCTGGTCACGGGCTCGATCTGGGCCCGCGGCTCCTGGGGCGTGTGGTGGACGTGGGACGAGCCCACGCTCGTGAGCTTCCTGATCGTCTTCCTGCTCTACGCGTGCTACCAGCCGCTGCGGTTCTCGATCGAGGATCCGGAGCGCCAGGCGCGCTATGCGGCGGTGTTCGCGATCATCGCGGGCGCGTTCGTGCCGCTGAACTTCATGGCCGTGCGGATGGCGGAATCGCTCGTGCACCCGCGCGTGCTCTCAACCACCGGCGGCTCGATGCCGAGTGACATGCGTATCACGTTCCTCGTCTCCACGGTCGCTATGGCGTGCCTCTTCATCACGCTCTGGAAGTACGAGCTCGCGTCCAAGCACGCGACGTTCCGCCTGCGCGCCCTCAAGCGCCGCCTCGCCGACGGCGAGGATGCCTGGACCCCGAACCCGCGCCGGTCGGCGGCGCCCACCCTCTGACATGCCTGCTCTCCCTCTCGACGAAGCCGGCAAGTACGTCGCCGCCGCCTACCTCGTCTTCCTCGCGCTCGTGCTGATCTACGTGGCGATCATGGCCGGCCGCCTGGCGCGCGTGGAGCGCGATCTCGGCGAGATCACGGACCTGCTGGAGCAGCGCACCGCCGAGGCGGAAGACGACGAGCGGGAGACGGTCCCGCGGTGAGCGAGCTCCTGGCGCTGGGCGCCTCGCACAAGACGGCTGACCTTGCCGTACGCGAGCGGCTGGCGCTGCTGGACGGCCAGGTGGAGCCGTTCCTGCACGAGCTGCTGCTGCTCGACGGCGTCAGCGAGGCCGTCGCCATCTCCACCTGCAATCGGACCGAGCTCTACGTCGTCGGCGAGGCGCCCGAGCAGGCCGTGCAGGTGCTGGACGCACGCACCGGTGCGCCCCTCGGCGAGGCGCTGTACTCCTCGCGCAACTGCGACGCCGCACGTCACCTGTACCGCGTCGTGTCCGGCCTGGACTCGATGGTCGTCGGCGAGGCCGAGATCCAGGGCCAGGTCAAGCGCGCGTACGAGCGGGCCCTGGCGGCGCGCACGACCGGGCCGCTGACGAACCAGCTGTTCCGGGCCGCGCTGGCCACGGGCAAGCGGGTGCGGACGGAGACGGCGATCTCCGAAGGTCACGCGTCGGTCGCCTCGGTGGCCGTGGACGCGGCGCAGGCGCTGATCGGCGACCTGACCGCCTCCCGCGTCGTGATCGTCGGCGCGGGCGAGAACTCCGAGCAGGTCGCGCGCGCGTTCCACGCGCACGGCGTGTCGACGATGTTCGTAGCCAACCGCCACCGCGACCGGGCGATCGCGCTCGCGGCGCGCTTCGGCGGCGGGTCGGGCTCGTTCGACGAGCTGCCGGGTGAGCTCGAACGCGCCGACGTGGTGGTCTCTTCGACCGCTTCGCCCCACGCGATCATCGGCCCGGAGGAGCTCGCGGCGGTGATGGCCGAGCGCGACGGACGGCGGCTGCTGCTCGTCGACCTGGCCGTGCCGCGGGACATCGACCCCGCATGCGCCGCGGTCGAGGGCGTGACCCTGATGGACATGGACGCGCTGCAGCGCGCCATTCGCGGACATCTGTCCGTGCGCCGCGCGGAGGCCGTGCGCGCCGAGGTGATCGTCGAGGAGGAGATCCAGACGTTCGCGGGCTGGCTCGGCCGGCTCGAGGTGATGCCGACCCTGGCGGCGTTGCGGATCCGCGGCGACGAGGTCGTCTCCGAGCTGCTGGCGGCCAACGCCGGGCGCTGGGAGTCCCTCAGCGAGCGGGACGCCGCGCGGGTGGAGGCGCTGGCGCGCGCGGTCGCGAAGCGGCTGCTGCACGAGCCGACGGAGCGCGTGAAGGCGCTCGACGGCGAGCATCGCCACGCCCGGCTGGGGCTCCTGCGCGAGCTCTTCGGCCTCGAAGAGGAAGTGGCGTCGGAGGCCGGCGAGGCCGCCGAGGTCCGCCGGCTGGCCGGGTGAGCAAGCTCCGCCTGGGAACGCGGGGCAGCGCGCTGGCGCTGGTCCAAGCTCGTGCTGTCGCCGCGTTGCTCGACGTGGACGCCGAGCTCGTGACGATCACCACCGCCGGTGACGTCGACCGTGCGCGCGGCGACAAGTCGCGCTGGGTCGGTGCGCTGGAGGCCGCGCTGCTGGCGGGCGAGATCGACCTGGCCGTGCACTCGGCCAAGGACGTGCCGTCCGAGCTGGCGCCGGGCACCGAGATCGTCGCGACGCCGCGGCGGGCGGACCCGTTCGACGTCGTCGTCGGGGACCTGCGCGAGGGCGCGCGGGTCGGCACGAGCGCGTTGCGGCGCCGCTCGCAGCTGCTGGCGTGGCGCCCTGACCTCGAGGTCGTCGAGATCCGTGGCAACGTTGACACGCGGCTCGCCAAGCGCGAGGCGGGCGAGGTCGACGCGCTGGTGCTCGCGGCGGCCGGGCTGGACCGGCTCGGGCGCGACGTGGGGCGCAAGCTGATGGAGGACGTCTTCGTGCCCGCGGCCGGGCAGGGCGTGATCGCGGTCCAGGGGCGCGTGGGGACCTCCGCGCCGGGTGTGGACCACGCGGCGACGCACGCGGCGCTGGACGCCGAGCGGGAGGTGGTGCGCGCGCTGGACGCGTCCTGTCACACGCCGATCGGGATCCTGTCGTTGGAGGGCCGGATGCGCGGCTACGTAGGCCTGCCGGACGGCTCGTCCTGGATCTTGGAAGAGGGCGCGGACGCGTCCGATCTGACGCGGCGCCTCGTCGCCGCGGGGGCGGAGGAGCTGTTGCGGGCGGTGTCGGCTTGACGGTCTTCCTGGTGGGTGCGGGTCCCGGCGATCCGGGGCTGATGACGGTCCGTGCGCGCGACCTGATCGCCGCCGCCGACGTGATCCTCTACGACCGCCTGATCCCGCCGGGAGCGCTGGACGGCGCGCGGGCCGACGCCGAGCTCGTCTACGTGGGCAAGATCGGCGGCGGGCCGCAGATGCCGCAGGAGGAGATCGACCGCCTGCTGATCCAGTACGGCACCGGCCCGCGCACGGTGGTGCGGCTCAAGGGCGGCGACCCGTTCGTCTTCGGGCGTGGCGGCGAGGAGGCGCAGGTGCTGCGCGCCGCCGGCATCCCGTTCGAGATCGTGCCGGCCGTGACGTCGGGCATCGCCGCTCCGGCCTACGCGGGCATCCCGGTCACGCACCGGGACTACGCGTCCGGCGTGGCGTTCGTCACCGGGCACGAGGACGGGTCGATGGACTGGGAGGCGCTGGCGCGCTTCCCGGGGACGCTCGTCTTCTACATGGGCGTGAAGGCGCTGCCGCGGATCGCTGATCGGCTGGTGGCGGGCGGTCGCTCGGCGGACGAGCCCGTTGCAGTCGTCGAGCGCGGCACGCTCCCCGGGCAGAAGACGGTCGTGTCGACGCTGTCCTCGGTCGTCGAGGACGCGGCGGGGATTCGCGCGCCCGCGATCACGCTGGTCGGACCGGTCGCGGGGCTGCGGTCGGAGATCGCGTGGCTCGAGCAGCGGCCGCTGTTCGGGAAGACGGTCGCCGTGACGCGGGCCCGGGCGCAGGCCTCGGCGCTCGCCGCGCGCCTGCGAGAGCTGGGCGCGACGACGGTCGAGGCGCCGGCCATCCGCACGCAGCCGCTGGACGTGACGTTGCCCGCGCCGCGTGACTACGACCTGCTGTGCGTGACCTCGCCCGCGGGCGCCGAGTACCTGTTCACGCACCTGCGCGACGCGCGGGACCTGGCGGGCGTGACCGTGGCCGCGATTGGACCGGGGACGGCGCGCGAGCTGCGCGCCCGCGGCGTCGAGCCGGACGTCGTGCCGGAGCGCGCGGTGGCCGAGGGCCTGATCGAGGCGCTCGCGGAGCTGTCCTTCGAGCGCGTGCTCATCGTCCGCGCGCGTGAAGGCCGCGACGTGCTGCCCGACGCGCTCCGCGAGCGCGCCGAGGTCGACGTCGTCGCGTTGTACGAGACCGTCGCCGAGCCGCTCTCGGACGAGACCCGCGAGGCGGCTGGGAAGGCCGACTACCTGCTGTTCACGTCGGGGTCCTCGGTGCGCTTCTTCGCCGAGGCGGGTGGTTCGCTCACCGGACCAAAGCTCGTCTCGATCGGTCCGGCGACCTCGGACGTCCTGCGCGAGCACGGCGCCGAGCCGGACCTCGAAGCCGACCCGCACACGCCGGACGGCCTGATCGCCGCCCTCGTCGCCGATTCCTAAAGACCCAGGTCCTTTATGTTCGTCACGTTCCTGAGCGACTACGGGCCGGGCGACGAGTACGTCGGCGTGGTCGAGGGCGTGATCGCGTCGATCGCGCCGGACGTGCGGGTCATCCACCTCGGGCACGGCGTACCGGCGCAGGACGTGCGGACGGGCGCGCGGCGGCTGGCGCGGGCCCTGCCCTTCACGCCGGCCGGCGTCCATCTCGCGGTCGTCGACCCGGGGGTCGGCGGCGCGCGGCGTGGGCTCGCGATCCGCTGCGGTGCGCGCTGGCTCGTCGGACCCGACAACGGGCTGCTCGTCCCGGCGGGCGAGCGGTTCGGGATCGACGAGGTCGTCGACGTGAGCGACTCGCCGTGGCGGCTGCAGCCCGTCTCGGCCACGTTCCACGGCCGCGACGTGTTCGGGCCGGTCGCGGCGCACCTCGCGCTGGGCGAGGCGCCGGACGGTCCGCGACTGGACGGCGAGGCGCTCGTACGGCTCGCCGCCCTGCCCGCGGATAAGGTCAACGTCGTGGAAGTCGACGGGTTCGGCAACCTGATCACGGACGCGGCGCTGCCCACGGGCGAGCGTGTGCGGATCGGTGGCCACGAGGTCGTGGTCGGCCGGACGTTCGGCGACGTAGAAGTCGGCGGGCTCGTGATCTACGAGGATTCGGCGGGCGACATCGCCGTCGCCGTCAATGGTGGAAGCGCGGCCGCGCTGCTCGGCGTGGGCGCGGGTGACGAACTGGAGCTGGCATGACGCTGGGTGAGCCGCGTGAGCATCACGCGACGATCGGGTCGACGAACGAGCGGGCACGGACGCTCGCCGACGAAGGTGCGGCGCACGGGTCCCTGGTGACCGCGGACGCCCAGACCGCGGGGCGCGGCCGCCAGGGCCGGACGTGGGTGACGCCGCCGGGGGTGGCGATCGCGGCGTCCTTCGTGCTGCGCGAGTTCGACGACCTCCTGCCGCTGCGGGCCGGGCTCGCCGTGGCGGACGTCGCCGGCCCGGACGCGGTCGTCAAGTGGCCGAACGACGTCTGGGTCGACGGCCGCAAGGTCGCGGGCATCCTCGCCGAGAGCAAGTCCGACCCGCGCTGGGCGGTGCTCGGCATCGGCGTCAACGTCGCGGTCGACGTGGCCACGCTGCCCGAGGAGGCCGCGACCGTCGCGGGCTCACTCGGCCTGAAGCCCGAAGACGTCGAGTTGATTCTGAACGAGCTGCTGATCACGCTGCAGACGCGGCTCGAGCAGGACCGCTCTTCGCTGCTGACCGCGCTGCGTCAGCGCGACGCGCTGCTCGGCCGGCGCGTGCGCTGGCAGGACGGCGAAGGGCTCGGCGCCGGGATCGACGAGACCGGCGCGCTGCTGGTGGACGTCAACGGCAAGACGCTGAAGCTCAACGCCGGCGAAGTCACGCTCAGCGCCCACCTTTAGCTTTCGCGCGCCGCCGCGGGAGGAACCGGCGCCCGAAGCGCGGGCGCGGGTTGCGGTCGGTGAACTCGTCCCACTCGGCCTGGCGGCGTGGGCCGAGGTGGGCGCGGACCTCGTCGTCGTCGCGGCGGTACGGGCGCGCCGCCGGGGCGAGGATCTCGTCGTGGAGCGTGCTCGCGAGGCCGTTCGGGGCCTTCGCGAAGATGCTGAAGGTGATCGCCAGCAGCTCCTGCGGGTCCTCGCTGGCGGAGAGCGCGTTCGTGAGCGCGAACGTCATCGTCTGGTCGAAGCTCGTCTCGCCGACCGCCCCGCGGATGCGCTCGATCGCGTCGAAGTAGCCGTCGACGATCTGCGGCTCGATCAGCTCGGCCGCGACGAGCTCGAGCAGCTCGTGCGCCCGCTCGACCGGGACGTCGTGGTTCGGGGCGAGCGCGCGGGCGGCGAACCGACCCCAGGCGTCGAAGCGGTGCGTCGGGCCCGGGCGGCGCGCGGCCGCGTACCAGGCGCAGTACGCCGGCAGCTCGAGGTGATGCGGGACGCCCCGCAGCGCGAGCGCGAGCGGGTCGGCGGTGTCGACGTCCGCCAGCGGGTCCGCCATCAGCAACGCGCTGGCGTGCTTGATGTCCAGCTCCGGCGGGCGGCGCTCGGCGTCGTGGAACACGCGCAGCAGCTCGGCCAGGTGCTCCTTGGTCTCCGGGCCGTCCTCGCCCCACAGCGCGCGGACGTCCGCGACCGCGTGCGGGTCGAGCATCAGCAGCGTCTTCGCGGACTGCGCGCGCCGTTCCGGATAGCGATCCACGACCGCCCACAGGTACACGGACATCAGCGCGAGGCTCGGGCTCGTGGTCGCGCGGTGCTTGAGCGCGACCAGCGCCTGATCGTTCTTGCACAGCTCGCGCAGCAGCGGCCGGCGGTCCGGGTCCTCGGCGACCTGGTCCGCCAGGTGCTCGGCGACCTTCGCGACGAGCGGATCGAGCAGCGCCTGCTTGCCGACCTCGCCCATCGCCTGCTGGACGGTGTCGAGCTCGAAGTCGGCGACGATCACCGCTGCCGCGCGCTCGTCGGCCTGCGGGTCGATCCCGAGCAGCCCGAGGTCCACGCCCGCGGCGAGCAGCGTGCCGGAGGCAGGCGTGCCCTGCGCGGCCTCGAGCCGCTCCAGCCACGGCGTGAGCGCCTCGGGCGACGGCTTGGTGGGCGCGTGGACGCCGACGAACGGCAGCTCCTCGGGCAGCTCGGTCGCGAGCGGGATGACGTGCCTGAGCGCCGCGTCCGCGAGCGCCGCCGAGTCCGCGTCGGCGGGCAGCTTGCGCGCGAGCTGGTGCAGCTCCAGCCAGGCGTCGAGCGCCGAGCGGTCCGCCTCGAGCCAGGTCGCGCTCACGGCTGCTCACCCCGCTTGAGGGAAGCCTCGAGGTCGGCCAGGGACATCCCGACCTCCCGCTCCTCGATCACTTCGACCTCCGGCACTGCTTCTTCCTCGGCAGCTTCCGGCTCCGGCGTTGAGGGCGCGGGCGCCTGGCTCAGCGACTGTGCGAACGCTTCGAGCGAGATGCCGAGCTCGATGGTCGTGTCGGCCACCTCGGGCTCCTCCTCGGCCACCGGCGCGGGCGCGGGCGGGGTCACGAACCGGTCGCGGATGCGCCGCTCCTCGATCTCGGGCATCGGCGGCAGGCTCTCGTCGGGCTGGACGCTCTCGGTCTTCAGCTCCGCGAGCAGGCTCGACCAGGCATCCATGTCGGGGAGCTCGTCGGGCTCCTCGTCCTCCGGCGCTTCGGACATCTCGGGCTCCTCCGCGGCTGGCTCGGGCTCGGGCTCTGGTTCGAGATCGGGCTCGGGCTCCACCGGCACGGCCTCGAACGGGACCTCGATGACCTCGTCGTCATCCAGGGTCTCGAACGGGCCTGGCGGCTCAACGATCTCCGGCTCCGGCTCGGGCTCGACCTCGAACGTGGCGTCGATGACCTCGTCCTCCTCCACGACCTCGGCGTCGAGGATCTCGTCGGGCTCGGTCAGCGCGACGATCTCCATCGGGGCGGGCTCGTCGCGCACGGCGAGCGCAGTCGTCGGGCCGGCCGTCGGCAGGCCGTCCGCCGCGCGGGCCGCGAGCGCGACCTCGCCGGAGGTGGCCAGCTCGATGATCAGCTGGAGGGCGAGCGGCAGCTGGTGCGGCGCGAGCAGGTCGGTCGCGCCGCCGTACACGGCGAGGGACAGGCCGTCGGGCTCGTCGAGGCGGGCGACGGCCTCGATCAGCTCGCCGCGCGCCGCCAGCTCCTGCGCGACGCGGGCGTAGAGGGTGGGGGCGAGATCGCAGGGCTCGGTGGCGTCGATCGCGTCGGCGATCGGTTCGGCGGAGGCGCTCACGCGCACCCCATCGTCACCAGCCGTGGAGAACGTGAGCCCTGCACCGCCGGGCAGCGCAGAGTTCAGCCATTCGACCCATGCGGCGCGGCGCGTGTCGTCCGGCTCGAAGAACACGACCGGGCCGGCGAGGGCGGCGTCGAGCAGGCGCGTGGCCACGCCGGCCGGGGCGTCGGCGAGGAAGCCGAGGTCGACCGGGCGAGCCTCCAGCGCGTCGAGCTCGAGCGGGCCCGGCTCCACGCGCCAGAAGGACGCGCCGTGCAGCCCGGCGCCGGACGGGACGCCGGCGACGACGTGCGTGAAGTCGTCCACCCGGCGTGCCGCGACGAGGCCGACGCCCTCGACGGCGCTCACGCGCAGACCATCGTGCCCCGGCAGGACCGCGAGCAGGGCGACGGGATCCAGCGTGTCGTGCGACGCGAGGACCTCGGTCAAGTGGAAATACGCCTGCGGGTGGCCCTTCGCCACAGCAGAACGGTACCCGGACTGGGGTGTCCAGGAGCGCTAACCGGCGGCGACGCGCGCCTGCAGGCGTCGCATCCCGGCCAGCCAGCGCTCGTAGTCGCTGGTCTTGTGCCGGTAGAAGTCCAGCACCTCGGGGTGCGGGAGGATCAGGAACGTCTCCGTCTCCAGCCCCGCGATCACGATCTCCGCGACCTCCTCGGGCTCGAGCACGCGCCCGGAGGCTTTGACCACGTCACCCGAGCGGCCGGAGCCGTGCAGCAGTGGCGTGTTGACGCCCATCGGGCACAGGCAGCTGACGCCCAGCCCGCGGTCGCCGTAGGTGATCGAGAGCCACTCGGCGAACGCGACCGCCGCGTGCTTGGTCACCGCGTACGGGGCCGAGCCGATCTGCGTCACGAGCCCCGCCGCCGACGCCGTCGCCAGGAAGTAGCCCGTCTTGCGCTCGAGCCAGCTCGGCAGCAGCCGCTCGGCGGCGTTCACGTGCGCGCGCAGGTTCACGCGCAGCGCGAGGTCCCAGTCGTCGGTCTCGCCGAGCCCCTCACCGACGGCGACGCCCGCGTTGGCGCAGAAGATGTCGACGGGCCCGAACGCGCTCTCGGCGATGTCCATCAGCGCGTCCGCATGGTCGGGATCGACCACGTCACACGCGAACGGCAGCGCGGCGTCACCGATCTCCCGGGCGACGGCCTCGGCGCCGGCCTTGTCGAGGTCGGCGACGACCACGCCGGCGGCACCCTCAGCGGCGAAGCGGTGCGCCAGCGCGCGCCCGATCCCGGACGCGCCGCCCGTGACGACGGCGACCTTCTCCGTGACCCTCATTTAGGCGGCGGCGTCCTCGACCGCCGCTCGGACTCGTTCGATCGCCGCGTCCAGCTCGCCGGCCGGCGGCTTCTTCGCGCGTGGCTTGGCCTTCGCGGCGGGCTTCTTCTTCGCGGCCGCCTTCGGCTTGGCCTTGGCCTTCGGCTTGGCTTTCGGCGCGGCCTCGACCGCGGGCGCCTTCGCGCGCGGCTTGCGCTTCGGCGCCTCGGCGACCTCGACCGCGGGCTTCGCGGCCGGCTTGCGCGTGGCGCGGGCCTTGGGCTTCGGCGTCTCGGCGGGAGCGTCGAACAGCGCCGCCTGCGCCTCGGGTGCCGCCTTGGCGCGCGGCTTGCGCTCGGGCGCGGGCTTCGCGGCCGCCACCTCGACGACTTCGACCGCCTCCGCGGCGGGCTTGCGCGCCCGCGGCTTGCGCTTCGGCTGGGCGGCGTCGACCTCGACGACCTCGACGGTCTCGGCCGCGGGCGACTTCGCGCGCGGCTTGCGCTTGGCCGCCGGCTTCGCGGCGGTCACCTCGACGACTTCGACCGCCTCGGCAGCAGGCTTACGCGCCCGCGGCTTGCGCTTGGGCTGGGCGGCGTCGACCTCGACGACCTCAACCGGCTCCGCTGCGGGCTTCCGGCGAGAACGCGCGGCGGGCGCGGGCGCTTCGGCCTGCCCGGTGGTGACCGCGGGCTCCGCCGTCGCGGGCGAACGACGCGAACGCGACGGACGCGCGGGCGCTTCGGCCTCGGTCGCCGCGGGCGCCTCGACGGACTCCGCTGCGGGCGTGCGACGCGAGCGCGACGGGCGCGCGGGCGTCTCCGCCTCGGGCGCGGCTTCGGCCGGACGACGGCGTGAGCGCGGCGCCTCGGTCTCGTTGGTGGCCGCGGCCTCGACCGGCTCGGCGGCCGGCTTGCGACGACCACGCGACCGGCCGCTCGACGACTCGCCCTGCGGCTCGGAATCGCTCGCGGCGACGGCCTCAGCTGGCTCGCCGTCGGTCACCGCACGACGACGCGAGCGCGGCTCGCGCTCGGGCGCCTCGGACTCGGACTCGCTCGCGGCGACAGCCTCGGTGGGCTCGCCCTCGGGCGCCGGACGGCGACGTGAACGCGGCTGGCGCTTGGGCGCTTCGGACTCGGTCTCGTTGGTGGCCGCGGCCTCGACCGGCTCGGCGGCCGGCTTGCGACGACCGCGCGACCGGCGCGACGGCCTCGACTCGCCCTGCGGCTCGGACTCGCCCTCGCCACCGGCGACGGCCTCGGCCGGCTGCTCGCCATCCGCGTTGGCACGGCGACGCGAGCGCGGCTGGCGCTGCTTCTGCGCGTCGGGATCGGAATCGACCGCACGGCGGCGACGCGAGCGGCCACGGCGCGGCGCGTCCGACTCGACCGCCTCGCCACCCGTCTCGACGTCGAGGCCATCGTCCAGCCCGACGTCCAGGCCGTTCGTCGCGGCGGCCGCGAGGGCCTCGGGCGCCACGCCCTCCCCGGCGCCCTTGCGGCGACGGCGGCGCTTGGCCTTGCTGCCACGGCCCTTGGGGAAGTTGCGCAGCAGCTCGCGCGCCAAAGCGGCGGGCTTGCGGGACATCCGGGTGCGGGCGCCATTGATGACCTCGCCCGCCTCGGCGGTGTGCGGGATCGCGGCGGCGAGCAGCGCGGCGCTCAGCCGCCGGTCCTGCGTGCGGGACTGCGCGACGAGCCGCCGGGCGTTGCGCGCGTGCGCCCCGCCGGACGAGTTCACCAGCAGGCCCAGGAGGCGCTTGGTCTCCGGCCAGCGCTGGACGGCGTACTCCTCGTGGACCTCGCGCGTCATGTTCGCGCAGCGCCAGATCCAGTTGTTGGCCTGGTCGCGGCGGCCGATCTTCTTCTCGGCCAGCGCCTGCAGGACGACCTTCACGCCCTCGCGCTTGTCCTCACGCGGCCAGGACTCGACGAAGTCCAGCGCACGGTCGAAGGCTTCGGCGTCCCGCCCCGAGGCGATCTCCTGCAGCGCGCGCAGGCGCAGCTGCGGGTTCTTGTTGCGGTCGACCGCGGTGATCAGGAACGTGCGCTTGAGCTCGCCGCCCTGGTCGAAGTGCAGCATCGCGCGAGCGCGGCGCCAGCCGGTGGGAGCGACGCGCGCGCCCGCCAGAGCGGCCCACTGGACCTGCTCGCCGTAGTCCAGATGCTCGACGGCGATCCGCCACAGCTCGCGCTCGAAGACCTCGATCCGCCGGTTCTCCTCGGCGGTGACCGGCAGCACGCGGCGCTCGACGCGCAGGCGACGGCCGCGGCCACGACGCACCGGGCCGACCACGATCGCGCCGCCGCGGTAGACGTCACGGTCCAGCAGCGAGTGCAGCGTGACGACCGGGTCGTCGTGCTTGGTCGCGGGGTGGACGAAGTCGACGACGATGCCGGCTTCCTTGCCTTGCTGGCGACGGGTGACGCGGCCGACGCGCTGCTGGTAGATGCGCTTGGACGCCGTCGGCGCCAGGTGCATGCAGACCGTCGCACGCGGCGAGTTCCAGCCCTCGGCGAGCAGCTGCGCGTTGACCAGCACGTCGACGTCGCCGGCCTCGTAGCGGGCGAGGATCTGCGCCAACTCGCGCTTGGGCGTCTCACCCGAGACGGCCTGCGCGTTGATGCCGACGTCCCGGAAAGCCGAGGCGACGTTGTACGCGTGGCGCACGCCGGCGGCGTAGACAACGCCCGGCACGCCGTTGAAGCGCGTCTTGTAGAGGTCGGCGATCGCCAGGTTGAACGGCAGCTGATCGAGCAGCTGGGCCAGCATCTCCTGGTCGAACTCGGTGTCCACCTCGCCGCGGCGCAGCGGCACCTTGGCGATCGTGCGGACGCCCGGCCCCGGCGGGATGCGGACGCAGCGCAGCGGCGAGATGACGCCGCGGCGCGCGGCCTGCGCCAGGTCGAAGCGCGAGGTCTGCGTCGGGAAGAGGTCCGTGACGTGGCGCGCGATCAGCGCGCCCGTCGCCGTCATGCCGACGAACACCGGGCCGGTCCAGGCGCGGATCGCGGCCGAGGTCTTCTCGCCCAGCGCGGTGTGCGCCTCGTCGCAGATGACGATCGAGTACGCGTCCGAGATGTTGCCCGCGTTGCGGACGAACCACTGGTAGGTCTCGACCGTGACCGGCCCGTTGGCCGTGTCGTCGTGGCCGAGCAGCGCGGGCGCGATGCGCTTGGCGTACCCACGGTCGCGCAGCTCGCCGTGGAACTGGTCCACGAGGTTGCGGCGGTGGGTGAGGATCAGGACGCCGCCGGTGCGGGAGGCTTCGACGAAGCCGACGGCGGCGACGGTCTTGCCGGCGCCCGTCGCGTGCTCGAACCAGAAGCGCTTGCCGGCGTTGGGGTCCTCGGGGGCGTCGGAGACGTCCTCGTCCTCCTCGCCGGCGCCGGCGTCCCAGTCCGGCGCGTCCTCCTCGACCTCCTCCGGCTCGTCGTCGTCCTCGTCGTCCTCGTCTTCGTCCTCATCGACGACGATGGGCTTCTCGACGGGGGCGAGGACGGGCTCGGGCACGGGCGTGCCGGGGGCGGCGGTGTCGCCGGTCTTCAGGCGATCGGCGAGCAGCGCGGTGAGCGTGCCCGAGAGCGCGTCGATCTGGTGCGCGGAGAGCACGGTGCCGTCGACGAGGTGCGGCTCGTCCTGGGAGAGCAGCCGTTCGAGCCCGAGCAGCAGCGACCATTGCCGTCGCCAATGCGGTGACGGCACCTTGGCGCCGCCCTCGATTTCCACGAGGGCGGCTTCGAGCGCGCGGCGACGCGGCGTTCCCGGAGCCAACGCCTGTGCGGCGTCCTCTCCCTCAGTGAGGAAGGGCTCACGACTGAACGCCGAAGCGCGTTCGATCTCTTCGGTTGAAGGAAGCGTGGCCAGATCGGCCACCGGAGTGGTCTCAGCCATGAACCGGCTCTGGAAGTGACGGTGAGAAGCGGACGCCGCGCGACACGGCGGACACTCCAGGCAAGGCCCGCGAAAGAGAGCTCCAGGCGCCGATTGGCGTTCCCCTCGGTCGTGCTCCCTGCGGGCTGGGGACTATTCAAGCAGACTCGGTTCCCGGAGCCGCTTCATCTGCCACCCTCTGCACCGATGCGCCGGGTGCTGATCCTCCTTGCCTCTCTAGCCCTCATAGCGGTCGTGGTCATCGGCCTGACCAGCGCCGGGGGCGGCGACGGAGCCACCGATCCGCCCGACAGCCTCGCTGACGCCCGTGAGGAGCTCGCCGGCGCGCCGGCTCCGCTCGCCGCGCTGCACGCCCAGGCGAACGAGCTGCTCCCCGGCGGGACCGAGGCCTTCGACCAGCAGCTCGCCGCGCTCAAGGGCCGCCCGATCGTGGTCAACAAGTGGGCCTCGTGGTGCCTGCCGTGCAAGGAGGAGTTCCCGGTCTTCGAGTCGATCGGGACCAAGCGCGGCAAGGAGGTCGCGTTCATCGGGGTCAATGGCGGCGACAAGGACCCCGCGGCCCGCAAGTACCTCGACAAGACCTGGCTGCCGTTCCCGTCGTTCACGGACCCGGACGAGGTCATCTCCCGGGAGCTCAAGGCGCCGAAGAACTATCCGATGACGGTCTTCATCGATCGCACGGGCAAGACCACCTACATCCACTCGGGCCCGTACCGCTCCGACCAGGCGCTCATCGACGACATAGACAAGTACCTCGGTGCCGCAGGTTCGAGTTGACCCGCTGAGCGGGCTCAAGACGATTGTCGCCGGCGCCCGCGCGGACCGGCCCAACAGCGGCTTCTCGGTCACGGCGGAGCCCCCGGTCGATCCCGCCACCGACGTGTTCGCGCCCGGCCACGAGGACCAGACCCCGCCGACGCTGCACACGGACGGCGCCCCCTGGCGCGTGCGGGTGTTCGACAACCTCTATCCCGCGCTGGTCCCGGCGACCGAGACGCCCGAGCGCGACGCCCACCCGGACCTCTTCACCGCCCAGCCCGCCGCCGGCGCGCACGAGGTGATCGTCAACGCGCCCGACTCGGTCACGAGCCTCAGCGACCTGAGCGAGGAACAGCTCGCGCTCGCCGTCGAGACCTGGCGCGAGCGCATGCGCGTGCACCGGGACGCCGCCTGCAAGCACCTGATCGTCAACGAGGGCAAGAGCGCCGGCGCCTCGATCCCGCACACCCATGCCCAGCTCTACGCGATGGACTTCGTGCCCGCCGCGATCGCCCGTGAGCGCGAGCGCTTCGGCGCCTACGCCGTGCGGACGATGGGCGGGAACCTGCTCGGGGACCTCGTGCAGGAGGAGGTGCGCCGCCGCGAGCGGATCGTGGCGATCGACAAGGAAGCCGTGCTGATGACGCCGTTCGCCTCGCGCTCGCCGTTCCATCTGCTGCTCGCGCCCCGCCGCACCCAGGCGCGCTTCGAGGACGACGGCGGCGGCGCGGCGCTCCTGCACGACGCGCTCCGGCGACTGAAGGCGCGCCTCGGCGCGAGCCCGCCGCTGAACCTGTGGGTTCGGACCCAGCCGAGCGGCGCCGACCACTACTGCTGGCGGATCGAGATCGTGCCGCGCCTCGGCCAGCCCGCGGGGCTGGAGCTGGGGTCGGGCGTGCACGTCTGCATCCACCCGCCCGAGCAGGCGGCCGCCGAGCTGCGCGAGCTTTGAGAGCGCTGGTCCAGCGGGTCAGCCGGGCGCGCGTGACGGTCGAGGGAGCCGTGACCGGCGCGATCGGCCCCGGGCTGCTCGTCCTGCTCGGCGTCACTCACACGGACACCGAGGCCGACTGCGACAAGCTCGCCGCCAAGGTCCTCGCCCTGCGGATCTTCGAGGACGCGGACGGGAAGATGAACGAGGCGCTGGGCGCGGAGCGCGAGATCCTGTGCGTCTCGCAGTTCACGCTCTACGGCGACGCGCGCAAGGGCAACCGGCCCGCATTCGTGGCCGCAGCGCGCCCGGAGCTCGCCGAGCCGCTGTACGAGCGCTTCTGCGAGCGGACGGGCGCGCAGCGCGGCGTCTTCGGCGCGCACATGGACGTCGAGCTTGTCAACGACGGGCCCGTCACGTTGATGTTGGAGATTCCCGGCTAGGCGCCCCGCGCGAGAACGCGGCGCGGTCGGGGCGCGGGGTACTAGGGTTGCGCCCTATGCCGATCTGCCGCTTTGCCGCGGAGCCGCCGCAGGGCGGGCTTCCACCGGAAGACGACCTCAAGGCCGAGTTCCTCGCCGCGTGCCTGCGCATCGAGACCGACTCGGACGACCCGGAGCTCGGGGACGCGGGCGAGATCCACTGGTTCCCGGACCGCACCTGGTCCGGCCGCACCTACGTGCCCGCCACGGCGCGCACGAGCACCGGCCTGGAGCTGTTCGGGTACGTGTCCTTCGCGCCCGGCGACGAGCCGAGCGAGCTGTACGCGTTCGCCGACTACACGCCGGACATCGCCGACGACCACCCCGAGTGGCGGATGGACATCTCCCAGGAAGTGATCGGGACCTGGCGCGGTGACAACGGCGACGTGGCCGCGATGACCCTGATCTGGGGCGTCCCGTTCGAGCGCCGCGGGCAGCTGGTCAGCGCGCTGCTCGGCCAGACCGCCGTCGACGAGACGCTCATCGAGGGTGAGCGCTTCACGCTGCTCGCTCCCGACGACTACGGCGGGGAGTACCTCGACGTCGTCCTGCAGGACGGCGCCGGGAACGAGCTCGTGCGCGAGTCGCTCTACGACGACGAGTAGCCGTCAGGTAACGTCGCGCGACGTCCGAGCTTGCGAGGACGGAGCGCGAAACACGTTCTCCCGGTCCGTCACCACGCGGTCGATCAGGCCGTAGTCGGCGGACTGCTGGGCCGTGAAGTAGCGATCTCGCTCCAGGTCGAGCGAGATCTGCTCCTGCGGCTGGCCCGTGTGGTGGGCGTAGATCTCCTCGATCCGCTCCCGCAGCGCGAGCGTCTCCTTGGCGTGGATCTGGATGTCGGTCGCCTGGCCCTGGAAGCCACCCGAGGGCTGGTGGATGAGGATGCGGCTGTTGGGCAGCGCGCTGCGCTTGCCCGCCGCACCGCCGGCGAGGATCAGCGACCCCATCGACATCGCGACCCCGCAGCAGATCGTCGCCACGTCCGGCTTGATGAACCGCATCGTGTCGTAGATCGCGAGCCCGGCGTAGACCACGCCGCCGGGCGAGTTGACGTACATCTGGATGTCCTTGTCCGGGTCCTCGGCCTCGAGGTGCAGGAGCTGGGCGACGACCAGGTTGGCGATGTCGTCGTCGATCGCGCTGCCGACGAAGACGACCCGCTCGCGCAACAGCCGCGAGTAGATGTCAAAGGAACGCTCCCCACGGGAGTCCTGCTGGACGACGACTGGAACGAGCGGCATTGATGTGCAACCTCCGAGTTGCGTATTTGAGGCCATGGTAGCCTGTCGTGCAACCAAGGAGTTGCTGATGCCAGTCGTGAACCGAGATGTCGTCCTCCCTTGCGACCGCGAGCGCGCGTGGGAGCTCATCACCGAGCCATCCGAGCTCGAGGGCTGGCTGGCCGACGAGGTCGACTTCGAGCCCGAGGAGGACGCGCCGCTGCGCGTCGTCGACGGCGGCCAGACCCGCGAGGGCGTCGTCGAGGAGGTCACCGAGGGCGAGCGGATCGTGTTCCGCTGGGGCGACTCGCGCGTGGCCTGGGAGCTCGCCGACGCGCCCGGCGGCACGCGCTTCATCGTCACCGAGCACCGGTTCGCCCACGACTCCGTCACCTGGGGTCCGAAGCTGATGGCGCTCAGCGCCGCGTCCGCTCTGTGCCTGGCGTAGACGACGTCTTCGCCGCGCTGAGCGACCCGACGCGCCGCGAGGTCCTGCGGTCGGTCGCGGCGCGGCCGGAGCTGACCGCCTCGCGGCTGGCGGGCGAGCTGCCGATCACGCGCCAGGCCGTCGCCAAGCACCTCGCCGCACTCCAGAAGGCGGGGCTGGTCGAGCCGCGCCGCGAGGGGCGCGAGACCAAGTACACGCTCACGCCCGCGCCGTTGATGGACGCCATGGACTGGATGGCCGAGGTCGGCGCCGAGTGGGATGTGCGGCTGGCACGACTCATGGAGCGCGCTCGCGGGTAAGCGGGGCCGCATGCCCGCCGCTCTCGTCACCGGTGCCGCCAGCGGCATCGGCAAGGCCACGGCCGAGCGACTGGCCGCCGACGGCTTCGACGTCCTCGGGTTCGACCTCGAGGACGGCGACCTCACCACGCGCGAGGGGAACAAAGCCGCGGTCGACGCGGCGCTGGAGCGCTTCGGCGCGTTGGATGTCGTCGTCGCGAACGCCGGCGTCCAGCACGTCTCGCCGGTGCGTGACTTCCCGGAGGACCGGTGGGACGCGATCCAGGCGATCCTGCTGACGAGCCCGTTCCTGCTCGCCAAGTACGCCTGGGACGCGCTGACTGCGTCCGAAGCCGGGCGCTTCATCGTCGTCGCGAGCGCGCACGCGCTGGTCGCCTCGCCCAACAAGGCCGCCTACGTCGCCGCCAAGCACGGCGTGCTCGGGCTCGTCAAGACGCTCGCCCTCGAAGGCCTCCAGGCCACCGCCGTCTGCCCGGGCTACGTCCGTACCCCGCTCGTCGAGCAGCAGATCCCCGACCAAGCGGCCGCGCACGGAATGAGCGAGGATGACGTCCTGGAGGAAGTCATCCTGGCCCCGCACGCCATCAAGCGCCTGATCGAACCGGAGGAGGTCGCGAACGTGATCGCGTTCCTCGCCGGGCCCGGCGGCGCGGCCTTCTCCGGCGTCCCCGTGACCATGGACCTCGGCTGGAGCGCCCGATAGACCTCCCGGACCGCCTCACCGAGCTGCTCGAGCACGCCACCCACGCCTCCGACCCGGAGGCGGCGCTGCACGCCGTGTCCGCACTCCGCCGCGAGCTCGACGCCTTCGAGCGCGTCCAGGCCTGGAAGGCCCTGGACGGCGGCTCCTCCTACGGCGCGGTCGCCCGCGCGCTGGGCATCTCGAGGCAGGCCGCGCACCGCCGCTACCGCGAGCTCGCCGCCGCGACCGAACCGCCACCCGGCGCGGCCCCGGCCCCGAAGCTCCGCGTCTCCCCCGAGGCCCGCGCGGCCGTCCAGCTCGCGGGCGAGGAGGCGAAGGAGCTCGGCGCCCTCCGGCTCGGCTCCGAGCACCTGCTGCTCGGCATCCTCCGCGGCGGCGACGTCTTGGCCGCCACCGCGTTGCGAGCTGAAGGCGTGACGCTCGAGGCCGCGCGCCTCGCGGTCGCGCCAACGTTGGTCGGCGAGGAGCCACCGCCCAACGGCGGCATCACGGCCTACGCGCGCAAGGTGTTCGGCGAGGCCCTGCGGGCCGCCGCCAGCGAGCCGGGCCACGTGATCGGGGTGGCCGACCTGCTCCGCGAGGCCTTGCGGGATCCGCGCGGGGGCGCGTGCCAGACGCTGGCCGCGCTGGGCGTCTCCGTCGACGGCGTGCGGGCGCGGCTCGCGGGCTGACGGCAACGGCTGACCTCACCGTCGGGCGTCGCGTCAAGAAATTCATGCCCCGGCGGCTTCGCGCTGCGCGGCCGCCCCAGGAATTTCTTGACCCGCCGCGGCCGGCGTGGTGCGGGCAGGTGAGGAGGGTTCCCCTCACTGAGTGAACGCCCAGGCGTTCACCTCGATTCGATCACGAAGGACCACCCGGATTGGTCAGTTTTGGAGACACGCCACGCGAGCGTTCAGTTAGTCACCCAGGAGGGGACAAAGTGAACGCTCGCGTGGCAAGGGCGGTGTTCGTTTTGCATCGCGGAACGAACCCTCGCGAATCGCCGAGGGGAACGCGAACGCGTTCACAGTCCGGGGAACCCGGCTCATTGGCACATGAGCGCGCCGGCCGCGGCGGGTCAAGCGGCTCGCCGCGAAGCGCGAGTTGCTTGACGCGCCGCCCGACGGTGTGCTCGCCGTTCACGCGGCCGAGCTCAAGACTCCACGTTGCGCGCCGTCGGCACCCGCTCCAAGACCTCGGCGTCGGTCAGCGGGAAATGGCACGTCGCCAGGTTCCCGCCGTCCTTGGGCTCCAGCGGCGGGTCCTCGTTGCGGCAGATCTCCTGCGCCTTCCAGCAGCGCGTGTGAAAGCGGCACCCAGGCGGCGGGTTCGTGGGCGACGGCACGTCGCCCGTGAGCACCTGGCGCTTCTTCGCGGCGGCCAGGCGCGGGTCGGCGACCGGCACCGCCGACATCAGGGCGCCCGTGTAGGGCATCCGCGGGTGCGAGTAGAGCTGGTCGGAGGTCGCGAGCTCGACGATCCGGCCCAGGTACATCACGGCCACGCGGTCGCACATGTGGCGCACGACGGAGAGGTCGTGGGCGATGAAGATCAGGGTCAGCCCGAGGTCTCGCTGGAGGTCTCGCAGCAGGTTCAGCACCTGGGCCTGGATCGACACGTCCAACGCCGAGACGGGCTCGTCGGCCACGATCACCTTCGGCTTCAACGCCAGAGCCCGGGCCACGCCGATGCGCTGGCGCTGGCCGCCGGAGAACTCGTGCGGGTAGCGGTTGTAGTGCTCGGGGTTGAGGCCGACGATGTCCATCAGCTCCTGGACGGCCTTCTTGCGCGCCCCACCCTCCTTGTGCATCCCGTGGATGACGAAGGGGTCGCTGATGATCGAGCCGACCGTCTTGCGGGGGTTCAGGGACGAGTAGGGGTCCTGGAAGATCATCTGCATCTCGCGACGCAGGGCCTTCAGCTCGGGCCCCTTGGCGTCCGCGATCTCCTGGCCCTCGAACTTGATCGAGCCGTCCGTCGGCGCCATCAGGCGCAGGAGCAGCCGCGCGGTGGTGGACTTGCCGCAGCCCGACTCGCCCACCAAGCCCAGCGTCTCGCCGCGCATGACGTCGAAGGAGATGCCGTCGACGGCCTTGACCGCCCCGACCTGGCGGCGGAAGAAGCCCGCGTGGATCGGGAAGTGCTTGAAGAGGCCGTCGACCTCCATGATCTTCTCGCCGGCGACGGGAGCCGAGCCGGACGTCTCAGAGGCAGCGATGCTCATACGGCCTTCTCCTCAGCAGCCATCACGTCGGCACGGGCCTCGTCGGGCTTCACGCCCGTTCGCAGCTCGCTCCAGAGCTTACGGCGCACGCTGGAGTCCAGCAGGCACGCCGACTGGTGGCCCGGATTGCCGGCCACGGGCTCGAGCTTCGGGTCGACCTTCTTGTGCGCCTCGCGCACGTACGGGCAACGTGGGTGGAAGGAGCAGCCGCCCGGCAGGTTGATCAGCGACGGCGGGCGGCCCGGGATCGGCACGAGCTCCTCGTCGCGCGACGCGTCCAGCCGCGGGATCGACGACAGCAGGCCCCACGTGTAGGGGTGCTCGGGCGCGGCGAAGATCGTGTCCGTGTCGGCCTTCTCGACGATCCGGCCCGCGTACATGACCGAGATCTCGTCCGCCATCTCGGCCACGACGCCGAGGTCGTGGGTGATGACGACGACCGCAGTGTCGAACTCGCTCTGCAGCCGCTCGATCAGCTCGAGGATCTGCGCCTGGACCGTCACGTCCAGCGCCGTCGTCGGCTCGTCGGCGATCAGCAGCTTCGGGTCGTTCGCGAGCGCCATCGCGATCATCGCGCGCTGACGCATGCCGCCCGAGAACTCGTGCGGGTAGGCATCGGCGCGCTTGCGCGGCTCCGGGATGCCGACCAGCGAGAGCATCTCCACGGCGCGGTCCCAGGCCTGCGCCTTCGAGACGTCCCGGTGCGCCCGCACGCCCTCGGCGATCTGCGCCCCGACCTTGTAGAAGGGGTGCAGGGAGGACAGCGGGTCCTGGAAGATCATCGCGATGTCGTTGCCGCGGATCGAGCGCATGTCCTCCTCGGACGCGCCGAGCAGGTCCTTGCCGTTGAAGCGCACCGTGCCGCTGATGCGGGCGTTGCGCGAACGGGTCAGGCCCATCACGGTCAGCGAGGACACGGACTTGCCGGACCCGGACTCACCGACGATCCCGAGCGTCTGCCCGCGATCGACGGTGTAGGAGATGCCGTCGACGGCCTTGACCAGCCCGTCCTCGGTCTCGAAGTGGACCTTGAGGTTCTCGACCTCGAGCAGCGGGGCGCCCATCTAGTACCTCACTCTCGGGTCGATGAAGGCGTACAGGATGTCGACGATCAGCGACATCATCACGATGAAGAACGCGCCGAAGAGCACGGTGCCCTGGATCACCGGCAGGTCCGACACGGTGATCGCGTTGAACGCGTAGCGCCCGATGCCGGGGATGTTGAAGACGGTCTCGGTGAGGATCGCGCCGCCGAGCAGGATGCCGATGTCCAGGCCGAGCAGGGTCACGATCGGCGTGATTGCGGCGCGCACGCCGTGCCGGAAGATCACCCGCCGCTCGCTCAGGCCCTTGGCCCGCGCGGTGCGGATGTAGTCCTCCTGGAGCGTGTCTATGAGGTTGCCTCTCAAGAACCGCGCGTAGATCGCGGCGAAGGCGGCCGCGAGCACGCACCACGGCATGATCAGCGCCTCGGCCTTCCCGAGTA
Organism: Solirubrobacter phytolaccae; assembly: GCF_027587195.1. Lineage (GTDB taxonomy): Bacteria > Actinomycetota > Thermoleophilia > Solirubrobacterales > Solirubrobacteraceae > Solirubrobacter > Solirubrobacter phytolaccae. The sequence goes on from NZ_JAPDDP010000018.1 coordinate 48,669, forward strand.
AGGAGTCCGCCTCCCCGTACGCCGAGTTGCCGGGCAATATCGGCCAGATGCCTATCTGGTCGTCGAACAGGTAGAGCGCGACCAGGCCGAAGAAGTACACCGGCGCGGAGATGAACAGCAGCGCGATGCCCATCGCGATCCGGTCCAGCGCCGAGCCGGTCTTGACGGCGGAGAGCACGCCCAGCGGGATGCCGATCGACAGCCACAGGATCACGGCGCCGGTCGCGAGGAAGATCGTCACGGGCAGCCGCTCGAGGATCTCCGGCAGCACGTCCGTGTTGTTCTGGTAGCTGAAGCCGAGGTAGATCCCGTTCCCGCCGACGAACGGCAGGATGTCCCCGATGTAGTTGATGAACTGCTCGGGCTTGGACTTGTCCAGGCCCAGCTGCACGCGGATGACCTCCACGAGCTGCGGAGACGGCGAGCGGCCGGCGCGCGCGACCGCGGGGTCGCCCGACGGCAGGACGCTGAAGATCACGAACGTGATGCACGTGATCGTGAAGAGCAGGAAGACGACCCAGAGGAGCCGGCGTGCGATGTAGGCAGCCATGTTCAGCTCACTTCTGCTTGTTGCCCTTGGGGTTCAGCGCGTCCTGCATGCCGTCGCCCACGAGGTTGAACGCGAGCACGGTCAGCAGCAGCGCCATGCCCGGGAAGAACATGTACCACCAGGCCGTGTCGATCTTGCCGGTCGCCTCTGACAGCATCTGACCCCACGACGCCTGGCCCGTCACCCCCACCCCGAGGAACGACAGCGCCGCCTCCAGGAGGATGTTCGCCGGGATGAACAGCGACGCGTAGACGATGATCGGCGCGACGAGGTTCGGGAGGATCTCGCGGAAGATGATCCGCATGTTCCCCGCCCCGAGCGAGCGGGACGCCTCCACGAACTCCTTCTCCCGGAGCGAGAGGACCTGGCCGCGGATGATGCGCGCGACATAGGGCCAGTTCGAGAGGACGATGATGAAGATCACGATCGTCAGGCCCGGCTCCAGCGCGCCGCCGAGGCAGCCGTCCTTGGTCGAGCACGCCGACGCGAGGCCGAGGCCGAGCAGCAGCACCGGGAACGCGAGCAGGATGTCGATGACGCGCGCGATCAGCGTGTCCACCCAGCCGCGGAAGAAGCCGGCGATCATGCCCAGCGTCACGCCGATCGTGACCGACAGGCCGGTGCCGATGAACGCCACCAGCAGCGACACCCGCGCGCCGTCGAGCACGCGGGCGAAGATGTCGCGGCCGATCGAGTCGACGCCGAAGAGGTGCTCGGAGGTCGGACCCTGCGGGAGGCCGAAGTCGTCCAGCGCGTCCGTGGACGTCTGGCCCGGCGGCGGCGCGCCGACGAGGTTGCGGATGACCGGCGCGAGGATCGCCACCAGCACCAGCAGCACGATGAACGTCAGCGCGACGAGCGCGACCTTGTCCTTGCGGAACCGACGCCAGAACAGCGCCAATGGCGAGCGCGCCGCCACCGGCGCCTCGCCGGCGACGATCTGATCGATGCCGTGGTCATCGGCGTGCAGCAGATCGCTGGCGCCTGTTCCAGTACTCAATTCGATAGCCCCCTCGGGGTGGTCTCGCTCCTAGTTCCCCGAACCGACGAACAACCTACACGTTGCTAACCGGGATGCCCGTTGCTGGACGGCCGCAATACCCTTCCCGCGCGACGCCCTCGTAGCTCAATGGATAGAGCACGCGCCTCCTAAGCGCGGGATGCAGGTTCGATTCCTGCCGGGGGCACTGGTTTCCGGGGTTACCCGTCCGTGCGGTCCGGGCGGTCGGGGTAGACCTCGTCGATCGTCGCGAGCGCCTCGTACGGCGCATCGTCGCTTGCAAGCTTGATCTTCTCGGCGCCGCCCGCGAGGCGGTCCAGCACGGTGACGACGCCGACGACGTCGTAGCCCTCGGCGCGCACGGCCTCGATCGCCTGCACCGTCGAGCCGCCCGTGGTGACGACGTCCTCGACGATCAGGCACCGCTCGCCCGGCTGCAGCGGCGGGCCCTCGACCTTGCGCTGCAGCCCGTGCGCCTTGCTCTCCTTGCGCACGAAGAACGCCTTCACGTCCGCCCCGCCGGCCAGCGCCGCGCAAGCGGGCGCGTCCGCACCCATGGTCAGACCGCCCACCGCCGTCGCCTCCCATTGACGGGCGTAGTGCGCGACCAGCTCACCCAGTGCGGTGAAGCCCGCGGGGCGCAGGATCGCCCGCTTGGCGTCGACGTAGTACTGCGCGGTGGCGCCGGAGGTGAGGGTGACCTCGCCGATGATGAGCGCGTGGCGACGCAGCTCCTCGACCAAGGTGTCTTTTGCTGACATTCCCAAGGACACTATTGGCCGCTGCGGCCGTAGACTGACCGCGTGGAGCACCGCTTCGGCCTACGGCCGGGTTTCCCACTGGGCATCGAAGAGGAGCTCCTGCTCGTCGACGGTGCGACGTTCCGTCCCGCGAACATCGCGAGCGAGCTCGTCCAGTCACTGACGCCGCCGCGCGGCGTGATCATGAACGACCTCTACGAGGCGCTCATCGAGACCTCGACCCCCGTCGTCGACAGCGCGCCCGAGGGCGCGCGGGTGCTGGGCGCCCTCCGCGACCAGATCCACGACGGGGGCGCGACGTTCATCGGCGGCGGCCTGCACCCGCACGTCGCGTTCGGCGAGGTCGTGCACGTCGAGGCCGACCGGTACCTCCAGATCCGCGACGAGATGCGCGGGCTCGTCAGCCGCACGCCGACCGCGGCGCTGCACGTGCACGTCGGCATGCCGGACCCGGAGACCGCGATCCACGTCTGCAACCGGATGCGCGTGCACCTGCCGCTGCTGCAGGCGCTCGCGGCGAGCTCCCCGTTCTGGTTCGGCCACGACTCCGGGCTCGCCAGCGCCCGCTCGACGATCTTCCGCTCGTTCCCGCGCTCGATCGTGCCCCAGGACTTCCGGGACTGGGAGCACTACCAGGACGTGATCCGCTGGTCCGTCGAGACGGCGGACGTCCCGGACTACACGTACCTGTGGTGGGACATCCGCCCGAGCCCGAAGCTCGGCACGGTCGAGATCCGCGCGATGGACGCGCAGAGCCGGCTGGAGTCCGTGGCCGGGCTCGCGGCGCTCGTGCACGCGCTGGCCGTGGCCTGCGCGAACGGCGAGGAGGAGCTCGCCCCGCCGACCGAGGGGATCATGGAGTCGTCCTTCCGCGCGGCGCGCGACGGGATCGAGGCCACGATCTGGTGGCGCGGCGCGCTGCGGCCGGTCCGCGAGGTGGGCGCGGACGCGCTCGAGCTCGCCCGCCGCTACGCCCCGGACCTCGACGGCGAGGACGCGCTCGAAGAGGTCGAGCGCATCCTGCGCGAGGGTGGCGGCGCGGACCGCATGCGCGCGGCCCACGCCTCCGGCGGGATGGACGAGGTGCTCGCGCGCCTCGCCGCGGAGTCCTACCCCTCCACCCAGACCACGTCGCCGAGCCGCAGCCAGTCGTAGATCGCCCGCGCGTTCGGCACGGGGACCCGCAGGCAGCCGTGGCTGGCGTTGTAGGGAGGGACGGACGCGTAGCCGTGGATGGCGTAGCCGCGGATGAAGTACGCGGAGTCGACCATGCCCTTGGCGTTCGTGCCCGGGTCCTTGCGGTAGACGCGGAACTTGCCGCGGATCGTCGGCGTCGCCGGCGCGCCCGAGGACGTGTGGTAGATCCGCTCGACCTTGCCGCCGTTGATGAGCGCGAGCACCTGCTTGTCGATGCGCGCCTCGACGTGGCGGCCGTCACCGGGATGGCGGACCTTGAACTGGCCCTTGCCGGCCAGCAGCCCGTTGAACACCTCGGAGGTGGCCGTGTAGGTGCGCGAGAGCCCGGCGACCTTGCGCCAGGCCATGACGGCGTTCGCGGTGCCGCCGTCGTAGACGCCGGTGCGCGGCACGACGTACTTCATCGCCGCGAGCTTGGCCTGCAGGATGCGCACGGCCGGGCCACGGGAGCCAGTCGACGCGAACGGGCGCACGACGGTGACCTTCGAGGTCTTCGTCCGCGCCGTCGCGAGGCCGGGTGTGGCCTCGTGGGAGGCGCGCAGCGAGATCGTGCCCGCCTTCGCGGACTTGACCTTGAGCGTCGCCACACCCGCCGTCCCGCCGGCGACCGGCTTGAAGGTGAGCGTCTTGACGCGGATCTTCTTCTTGCCCCGGTAGACGCGCAGGATCGCCGTCTCGTTGGCGACGTAGGGCTTCATCACGACGCGCGCGGTGAACGAGCGGCTCGTGAACGCGGCGCCGTCGAGCGTGTCCTGAGCGGCGACCGTCATCGTCGCGGTCGCCGGTGCGGGCGGCACCGGGGTGGGGGCCGGCGGAGGCGTCTGAGCGGAGGCGGTGGCGGGGAGCACCCCGAGCGCGACGAGCGTCGCGAGCCCGGTGCGCTTCATGCAGCCACCGATCGGCGGGACGAGAGGGCCTGTGCGGCGACCGTCACGGCGCCGACGCTGCCGATGACGATCCCCGCGAACAGCGCGGGATCGAGTTCCCTCGTCAACCCGAAGGTGATCGAGTTGTTCAGGGCGTGGAGAGCCATGCACGGAACTATGGACTGTGTGCGCCAATAAAGCAGGCACAACCCCACTCCGAACGCGCCGAGCGCGATCAGCGAGATCGCCGGGTTGGGCGCGTGCGCGAGGCCGAACACCACGCCGGTGATCGCCATCCCCCACCACGGGCCGAGCCGCCTGGCGAGCGCCCCGAACATGAACCCGCGGAAGAAGAACTCCTCCACGACCGGCGCGATCAGGCAGATCGTGAGCACGTAGCCGACCAGCACGAGCGCCGAGTCCTCGTTCTTGACGTCCTCGACCAGCGCCTGCTCCTCGGGCTTGCCGAAGATCTCCACGAGGACGTTCTGGAAGACGATGAAGCCGACGTAGACGAGCACGACCAGCCCGATCGCCTGCCACACGCGGCTCACGCGGTTGAGGCCGAACGCCTCGCGGGGCACCCGGCCCAGCGCCAGGCGGACGGTGATGCAGGCGGCGATCACGAACACGACGCTCTGGAAGACCGTCAGGCCGAGCGTGACGCCGACCGGGATGTCGTCGGAGTCGAAGTCCGGGTCGGCGGCCTGCAGCAGGCCGAGCAGCGTCCCGCCGATCAGCAGGACGATCATCAGCGCGGCGGCGAGCGCGGCGAACGGCGCCCACGCGGGCACCTGGCGCTCGGCGGGCGGGCCTACAGGGGCTTCGTCGTGCGGCGCTTCCGGGGGCTGCCAGCCGCCGTACGTGGGAGGTTCGGGAGTCGTCAAGGCGCGGCCAAGGGTATGAGCTCAAGCAGGGTTCTGACCGTGCGGACGCCGTCGAGTGGCGCCCCGCCGCGCGCGATGTAGATCGGCGTCAGGCCGGCGCCGCGCGCGCCTTCGACGTCCGCGGCGGGCGTGTCGCCCACGTGCCAGGCCTGCTCGGGCGCCACGCCGGCGACCTCCAGCGCCGCCGTGAAGATGGCCGGATCGGGCTTTGCAACGCCCACCTCGGCCGAGGCGAGCGCGCCGTCGAGCAGCGGCGTCAGCCCGGTCTCGGCGAGCCGCTCGTGCAGCGAGAAGTCCCAGTTGGAGACCACGACGAGCCGGATCCCGCGCTCGCGCAGGGCGAGCAGCGCGGGCGCGGAGTCGGGGTACGCGAAGAACCGCAAGGCCGCGAGCAGCGCGTCGAGGATCACCGCGCGCGGGATGCCGGGCAGCGCGGGCTCCATCGCGCCCGCGCAGCGCACGCGCAGGTCATGGAGCGACGCCGCGTCGCGGCCCTCGTCCAGGTGCGCGCGGTAGTAGGCGATCTCGGCGCGGATCGCGACTTCGGCGGTCTCGGCGCTCACCGCGTGTCCACGCGCCCGCAACTCGGCTTGCAGATGCGGCGCCGGTGGCTCGAAGCCGATCAACGTCCCCAGGGCGTCGAAGAGAATCGCTCTAGGGTGCATCGACGATGTGCCCTCTAGGGTTCGGCGCCATGTTCGCGGTCGATACTGGCACCTGGATCAACGCGGGAGTCTCCATCCTCGTCGCGTTCGCGGTCGCGACGCTGCTCGACCGCGCCTTCCGCGGCAAGGCGGCGCGCGAAGTCGCCGACAAGGCCGGGATCTCGCGCCAGAGCGCCACCCGCCTGCGGTTCGTGCGGCGGCTGCTGTACGCCGTGATCGTCCTGATCGGGATCGCGTTCGCGCTCTCGGAGTTCGACGGCATCTCCAGCCTCGCGCGCGGCCTGCTCGCCTCCGGCGCGATCGCCGCGGCCGTGATCGGCTTCGCGGCGCGCCAGGTGTTGGCCAACTTCGTCGCTGGGATCATGCTCGCCGTCACGCAGCCGCTGCGCGTCGGCGACTGGGTGACGTTCGACGGCAACTACGGCGTCGTGGAGGACGTGCGGCTCAACTACACGATCCTCAAGACCGCGACCCACCAGCGGATCGTGATCCCCAACGAGAAGCTCGCCTCGGGGATCCTCAAGAACGACACGCTGGTGGTCGAGGTCGTGAGCCTCGACGTCTCCATCTGGATCCCGCCGGAGGCTGACGTGGAGGCCGCGATCGCGGCGCTCGAAGATGAGACGGGGCAGGAGGTGACGGTCGCCGAGGCGGTCCCGTGGGGCACGCGGCTGGGCGTGGGCTCAGACCCCGTGGCGCCGCCGGATCGGGCGCCGCGAGAGGCGGAGCTGCGCCGGCAATGTCTCGCCCGACTTCGTAAAGAAGGGTTGCTTCGGGTGCAATCGAACTAGACTCGGGGTTTCGCCCGTGAGTCATTCCGCGCGTATCAGGCGACGCCGCAAAGGCGTCGGAGCAGGCCGTTGGTTGTTGCTGGCGGTACTCGTCGTGCTGCTCGCGGGCGTCGGAACGGCGCTCGCCGCGGTCGGTTGGGTCGTGCGCACGGCCAATGACGGCCAGGCGCTCTCGTCCTACACGCCGCGTAACGCCGGCGCGCTGACCGAGGTGCTCTCCGCGGACGGCACGCGCCTGGGCTTCATCCAGAACGACGACCTCGTCCTCCCTGTGTCGGCGAAGACGCTGCCGCAGGTGATGAAGGACGCGACGGTCGCGATCGAGGACGAGCGCTTCTACAAGCACACGGGCGTGGACTACGAGGGCATCATCCGCGCCGCGGTCAAGAACGCCACGTCCGACAACCAACAGGGCGGCTCGACGCTCACGATGCAGCTGGTGCGCAACCTGTACACGCAGGATGTGACCCGCTCGGGCATCGACGGCTACAAGCGCAAGATCCGCGAGGCCCGCCTGGCCCAGGAGCTCGAGGAGGAGCACTCCAAGGAGTGGGTCCTCAGCCGCTACCTGAACACCGTCCCGTACGGCACCTACGGTGGCCAGAGCGCGATCGGCGCCAACGCCGCCGCCCGCCTGTACTTCGACAAGAGCGTCAAGGACCTGACGGTGCGCGAGGCCGCGATGCTCGCCGGCATCCCGCAGGCGCCGTCGATCTACTCGCCCGTGGACAACCCGAAGGGCACGAAGGCGCGCCGCAACGAGGTCCTGCAGAAGATGGCCGACCTCGGCTACATCACGCAGGCCAAGGCCACGCGCGAGAAGGCCAAGGGCCTCGGCCTGAACATGGACCGCTACTTCTCGCGCGCCCGCGAGCGCTACGTCCTGGACTTCGTCAAGTCCGAGCTGATCAAGGAATACGGCATCAGCGAGACCAAGCGCGGCGGCTTCCGCGTCTACACGACGATCAACCTCAAGTACCAGCAGTACGCGCGCACGGCCATGAGCCAGCTCTCCGGCGTCGGCCCGTCCTCGGCGATCGTCACGATCGACCCGAAGAACGGCGACATCGTGACCATGGCCTCGACGCAGCAGTACGGCCGCTCGAAGGGCAAGTCGACGTACAACCTCGCCACCCAGGGCAAGCGGCAGCCCGGCTCGTCGTTCAAGACGATGGCGCTGCTGACCGCGCTGCGCGAGGGCGTCAGCCCGAACACGTCCTACACGTCGATCTCGCCGATGAAGATCGCCAAGCCGCCGTGCGGCTCGCCGACCGCCCCGTGGGAGCTCAAGACCTACGGCGGCAAGGGCGCGGGCACGATGGACCTGCGCACGGCGACCCTGAAGTCCGACAACTCCGTCTACGCCCAGCTCGTGTCCGACCTCGGGCCGGACAAGGTCAAGGAGACGGCGCGGATGATGGGCATCAAGTCCAAGCTGCTCGGCGTCTGCGCCGAGTCGCTGGGCGGCCTGACGGACGGCGTCTCGCCGCTCGAGATGGCCAACGCCTACGCGACGATCGTCAACGGCGGCTACCGCAACCGGCCGCGCGTGATCAAGAAGATCGAGCGCAACGGCAAGAAGGTCAAGCTGCCGGCGCGCTGGCGCGTCAAGCGCACCAAGGCGTTCGAGGACGGCGTGACCGACCAGGTCGTGAAGATCCTGCAGGCCAACGTCGGCGGCGGCACGGGCGGCAAGGCCCAGATCCCCGGGTGCAACCAGGGCGGCAAGACCGGCACGACCGACAAGAACATCGACGCCTGGTTCGTGGGCTTCACGCCCAGGTTCGCGACCTCGGTCTGGGTCGGCTTCCCGGGCTCGGCGAAGATCTCGATGAACGGCCTGTACTTCGGCTCGAACATCGACGGCGGCACGTACCCGGCGCAGATCTGGGGCGACTACATGAAGAACGTCGTCAAGAACGGCTGCGGCGAGTGGCTCAAGCCGAAGGAGCCGTTCAACAGCCAGCCGTTCATGGGCAAGTACGCGCGTGAGGGTGCCAAGGACGAGGAGTCCGGCGAGGACCAGCCGGGCGCGGAGCCGGGCACCGGCGACACGACCACGCCGCCGGCGGACGACAAGCCGCGTACCGAGGACACCGACAACGGCGGCGACGACAACGACGGCCCAGGGTTCGACCCGGGTGCCTACGAGACGCCACCGCAGGATCCGAGCAACGGCGGGACCCAAGCACCAACCGACGGCTGACAGGCGCTTCCCTGACTGGTACAACTTGCGCCGTCAGGGCTGGATCTAACAGGAGTGCTGTCAGATGGCGACCGGTGTCGTGAAGTGGTTCAGCGACGAAAAGGGCTTCGGCTTCATCACTCCGGATGACGGGGGGAAGGACGCGTTCGTCCATTTCTCCGCCATCTCGGGTGACGGGTTCCGCACCCTCGCGGAGGGGGCCAAGGTCGAGTACGAGCTCGGCGAAGGCGCCAAGGGCCCACAAGCCACGGACGTCAGGGTCATATAGCTCTTGTCGAAGGAAGAGAAGGTCGAGTTCGAAGGCGAGGTCGTCGAGGCGCTCCCGAACGCGATGTTCCGGGTGGAGCTCGACAACGGTCACGAAGTTCTCGGCCACGTGGCAGGAAAGATGCGGCGGTTCCGCATCCGCATCCTGCCCGGCGACCGGGTCCGCGTGGAAGTCTCGCCTTATGACCTCAACCGTGCGCGGATCGTCTACCGGCATCGGTGAGCTCGCGCTCATAGAAGCCATCCGAGGTGCCTTGACGGTGCGCTCGGAGCGCGTCGTCCGCTGGATCGGCGACGACTGCGCCGTGATCCGCGCGGGAGGCGCTTGCGCGGTGTCGACCGACGTGATGGTCGACGGGACGCACTTCCGGCTCGGCCAGGCGAGCCCGGAGGACGTCGGCTGGCGCGCGCTCGCCGGCGCGTTGTCGGACATCGCCGCGATGGGTGGCGAGGCCGGCGAGGCCTACCTGTCGGTGGTGCTGCCACCGTCAATGGACGATGACGACGTGCTCGCGCTGCACCGCGGCGCCGAGGCGCTGGCGAGCGAGTGCGGCGTGACGATCGCGGGCGGCGACCTCGCCCGGGGCCCCGCGTTGATGGTCGCGGTGACCGTGATGGGCTGGGCGGACGCGCCCGAGGACTTCGTGCGGCGCGACACCGCACGGCCGGGCGACCGCGTGGGCGTGACCGGCACGCTGGGCGCATCAGCCGCCGGGCTGGCGATCCTCGACGGGCTCGCCGAAGGGCCGCCCGCGCTGGTCGAGCGCTACCTGCGGCCGTGGCCACGCCTGAAGGAGGGCCGCGCGCTCGCCGGCAAGGCGACCGCGATGATGGACCTGTCCGACGGCATCGCCTCGGACGCGCGCCGGCTCGCCGAGGCGAGCGGGGTCAAGCTGATCCTCGACGCGGGCGCGCTCCCGCACGCGCCCGGCGTCGACTCCATCCAACTCGCCGCCACCGGTGGCGAGGACTACGAACTGCTGGTGTGCGGTCCCGATTCGCTGCCCCTGCTCACCTGGATCGGAGAAGTCGTCGAGGGTGAGGGCGTCGAGTGGGTCGGAGCCCCGCCAGACGCTGACGCCTGGCGGGGGTTCGAGCACTAACTGGCTAGTTGCGCCAGTGCGGCATCAGCCCGCCTCCTCCTCGTTGCCGAGGAGGCGCTTGAGGATCGCGGCGGCGACAGCTTCGCTGTCGACCGCGTACGTCCCGCACTGGATGCGCTCTCGTATTTGCTGCACTTTGGTCACCGCACCGTCCTTGGAGGGAGCGATGGGGGCCGATCGGTTGAACCGTCGACCGCCATCACGAGCCGGACCCGTCATCCGGACTCGCGACACATATCGGGTATCCAGCACCGTCATATGAGCCTCATCGTCCTGGCGCGGACATTGGTCCATCAGGTGCTCACCCCAGCTCAAGCTGCCGATCCGCGAGGCTCGGAGCGCACGAGCCGCGCGAAAACCACGATCCGCTGGGCGGCGGAGTACAGGGGGTGACAGGCCGTCAGCACTAGCCGATCGTACGAGCGGTCGTCCACCACCCAGACGTCGGTCGGCTTGACGATCCGCGTTCGCTCGACCCGGTAGGTGAAGCGCCCGTAGGGCATCGTGACCACGATGTCGTCGCCCGTGCGCACCTTGTCGATCTTGCGGAACGGCGCGCCGTAGGTCGTGCGGTGGCCGGCGATGGCCACGGTGCCACGCTGGCCGGGCAACGCCGTGGACGGGTAGTGCCCGGGGCCACGGCGCAGGTCGTCGGCGTTCGTGCCCTCGAGAACCACGCTGGAGAGTCCGATCCGCTCGATCCGCAGCCGCCCGACGGCGTCGCCGTCGTCCGTACGCCGGTCGAGCGCGCGCGCCGCGAAGGCGAGCTTCTTCTTCGGGTCCGGCAGCTTGACGATCGCCTTGCGTTCCACGGGCGTCAGCGGGATCTTCTCGAGCCGGTCGAGCTCGCCCGACAGCTCGTTCTGCTGGAAGTGGGCGTAGGTCGAGGAGACCGGCTCCTCCCACACGAGCGTCAGGAGCGCGTCGAGCAGCAGCAGCGAGCCGGCGATGATCAGCGCGTTCGCGAACCCGCGCAGGATCTTGCGCGCGCGACCCGGCCTGGCGGTGGAGGAAGCGCTCATCGCCGCAGCGCCGATTCCGTGCCGCCGAGCGAGCCGGGGCCGGCGTAGCTGAGCGGACCGCGGGTCGCGAACTGCGGCCCCTTCTTCCCGGTGTCGCCCATCCGGCGCCGGGCGATCAGCACCCGGAACACGCCGGCGAACGCCGCGAGCAGACCGGCGAGCAGGAGCATCGAGCCGATCCCGGCGCCCGTCATCGCCGCGAGCGCCATCCCCCAGACGAGCTCGTGCGGCCCGAGGTTCAGCGCGCCGGCGAGGTGCACGATCGCGAGCACGGGCACGACCAGCCCCACGACCAGCGCGGCCGCGGCCGCGCGGCCACGCCAGCCGGTGGCGGCGAACAACCACAGATGCGCCGCGGGAACAAGCAGACCCGCAGCGTAGGGATTGCGCACCCACGCGAGCCCCACCAGCACGCACAGCCACAGCGCCGTGGCCACGGCGAGGCCCTCCACGCCGGGCGCGCCCGGGCCGCGGCGGCCGTTCACGGGCTGCTCGGCGGCGGGCGTGCGCGCGAAGGCCCGGGCGACCAGCCGGGCGCCGAACCACACCAGGGCAGCCACGATCGCGGCGCTGACCAGCGCGATGATCCCGCTCGTGCCGACGGGCCAGCGCGCCGGGTTCACGACCCCGGCGGGCGCGTCCACCAGCCCGGTCGCCGCGAGCACGCGCAGCCACAGCCACGCGGCCGGGAGCGGCACCGCGGCGACGGCCAGCCACGCGAGCCACGACCCGATCGGCACGTGCCGGCGGCGGGCGCGGAAGAACGCGTCGAGCGCGGCGAGCAGCGCGGGCAGCAGCAACGTGCCGACGACGAGCCGCACGGTCCAGTCCGGGGCGACGTTGCGCAGGGTCGAGATGCCGCTGGCCGTGCCCTCGAACGCGGGCGCGTCCTGGCGGCCGACGGCGTCGAGCGCGCCGACGGCCCGCACCGCAGAGCGGCCGAACGCCCGTAGGCGCTTGCGGTAGACGGTCGCGCCCTCGTCCGGCCCGAGCTCACCCGAGGCCGAGAGCAGCACGGCGGGCAGGCCCTCGGAGGCGATCGGGCCCTGCTCGGACAGCGTCACGGGCAACGCGCGCCGGACCCACTGGCCGACGGCGTGCGGGCCGCCCGGGTCCGCCCGGGTCTCCCGCCGCACGGCGGCCTGCACGGTGCGCTCGAGCCCGAGCGGGACCGCGCTCGGGGTCCCGGTCCAGGACACGACCCACGGCTTGCGCAGGTTGTTGGAGGCGAGGTCGCCGAGCACGAGCACGCCGTCGACCGGGCCACCGGCCTCCGAGCGCGCCCAGTCGCGCGCACCCTTGAAGCCGTTGCTCGCTCCGGTGGTGGAGACGATCACGAGCGTCTTGTCGAGGTCGCGCGACTTGAACACGCGCGCCAGCTCGAGCAGCACCGCGGTGGCCGACAGCTCCGCGCGACCGCGCGAGTCGCGGTCCGCGAGCACGACGATCCGCCGCGACGACGCGCCCGGCCGCGTCGCAACGACCGTCGTGTAGCCGTCGTCATCCGTGGTCTTGCGCACGGTGAACGTGGCGCGCTGGCCTTCCGCCCACGGCGCCGCGAGGTCCTCCGCGACGTAGTCGGCGAGCGCCTGGTCGCCGGGGGAGCCGGGCGTGCGGTCCGGGAAATCGGCGTACAGGCCCTGCAGCGAACCCGGATCCTTGTCGCGCACGGTGCCGAACGCGCGGTCGGAGCTGAACGCGTCGGGGGGCAGCTCGGAGCGCCCAGGGGTCGGCCGATCCTGCAGCGCGAAGGCCGCGAGGAACAGCGCGAAGAGCGCGGGAAGGAAGGCGGTCCGGTAGACGCGGCCGTCGAGCACGCGATCCACGTTAATGCCTCGTGTAGGAGTCGAACTATCCTTGCCTTGCTCCGGCATGGCCGACCGCGCCCCCCGAATCTTGCTCGTCGACGACGAGCAGCCCATTCAGACGCTCCTTTCCTTCCCCCTCCAGCGGGATGGTTACGAGGTCGTACAGGCCGCGGACGGCCCCGAAGCGCTCGAGCGGTTCGACGAGCAGGTCTTCGACCTCGTGGTGCTGGACGTGATGCTGCCGCGGATGGACGGCCTCGAGGTCTGCCGGCGCCTGCGCGCCAAGGGCGAGACCGTGCCGATCATCATGCTCACGGCCAAGTCCGAGGAGATCGACAAGGTCCTCGGCCTCGAGCTCGGCGCCGACGACTACATCACCAAGCCGTTCTCGATGCGCGAGTTCCGCTCGCGCGTGAAGGCCGCGCTGCGCCGCTCGGGCATGGCGCGCCAGGAGACCGACGACGAACGGCCGATCGAGGTCCGGGGCCTGAAGATCGATCCGGGCAAGCGCACGGTCTCGCGCAACGGCGACGGCGTCTCGACGACCTACGTCGAGTTCGAGATCCTCGCCGCGCTCGCGCGGTCGCCGGGCCGCGTGTTCACCCGGGACATGCTGCTCGCGCGGGTGTGGGGCGACAGCGCCTACCGCGACCCGCGCACCATCGACGTGCACATCCGCCACCTGCGGGAGAAGATCGAGGTGGATCCGAAGGAGCCGGAGTACCTGTTCACGGTGCGCGGCGTCGGATACCGCTTCCGCGACGAAGAGGGCTAGCCCGTGCCGGGCCTGCGGTCGCTCCGTAACCGGCTGGCCGTCATCTTTGCGCTGATCATCATCGGCGCGATCGGCACGATCTACCTGTCGGTGACGCCCCGCCTGGAGGCGTCGCTCACGGCGCAGCGGCTCGACCAGATCCGCGCGACGGCGACGCAGTACACGCCGAGCGTCGGCTCGCGGCTCCGCCTGCCGAACGAGTTGCCGCTCCTCGAGGACGGCGAGACCGTCGACGAGGCCCGGATCATCCGCGATCGCAAGCTTCGGATCCGCGACGAGGTCGCCGACCGCATCAACACCGAGGTCATCGTCATGTCCCGCAACGAGGACGGCCTGTTCGCGTACGCGGACTCGCAGCCCGGGGGCGGCGTGACCAGCCAGGACGTGCAGCGCGTGACGGAGGAGACGCTGCGCACCGGGCGGCTGGCCTCGGCGACCGTGACCACGCCGACCGGGCCGTTCGCCATCGCCGCGTCGAGGATCACCGACGACCAGATCGCCGAGGACGAGGGTCCGTACGTGGCCGTCTTCGCCACCTCGCTCTCCGACGTGCAGGACAACGTCACGCTGATCCGCAGCCAGGTGCTCATCTCCGGCGGCATCGCGCTCGTGATCGCGATCCTCGCCGGCTATCTCGTGGCGCGGGCGCTGTCGGCGCGCGTGAAGCGGCTCGAGCGGGCGGCCCGCAAGGTGGCGGCGGGCGACTTCTCGCAGCCGATCAAGGCCGACTCGGACGATGAGCTCGGCCAGCTCGCTCGCACGTTCAACGAGATGCAGGACCAGCTCGCGCGGCTCGATCGCGCGCGCAAGCAGTTCATCGCGTCGGCCTCGCACGAGCTGCGGACGCCGATCTTCTCGCTCGGCGGCTTCCTCGAGCTGCTCGCCGACGAGGACCTCGACGAGGAGACGCGGCGCGCGTTCCTGGAGCAGATCCGCGGCCAGGTCGACCGGATGCGCAACCTGGCGGTCGAGCTGCTCGACCTCTCGCGGCTGGAGGCGGGCGCGCTGGAGCTGCGGCCGGAGCCGACGGACGTGGGGCAGCTCGCGCGTGAGGTGGCGTCGGAGTTCACGCCGCTCGCCTCCCAGCACGCGTCCGAGGTGGAGCTGGACCTGCGGCCCGAGCCGATCGAGCTCGAGTGCGATCCCGAGCGCGTCGCGCAGGTGCTGCGGATCCTGCTCGACAACGCGCTGCGCCACACCCCGCCGGGCACCGGGGTTCGGGTTTCGGCGGCACGGGCGAACGGGCACGTTCGCCTGGAGGTCGTGGACCGCGGCCCCGGGATCACGGACCAGAACATGCCCCACATCTTCGAGCCGTTCTTCACCTCCGCCGAGCAGGCCCAGGGCGCCGGCCTCGGGCTCGCGATCGCCCGCGAGCTGGCCGAGCGCATGCAGGGGCGCCTGGACGTGCGCTCGCGCCCGGGCAAGACGATCTTCGCCCTGGTGCTGCCGACATGAGGCGGCTGCTCGCCGCCGCCGGCGTGGCGCTCGTGTGCGCCGGATGCGGGGGCGACGGCGACGATCCCGCCCCGCGGGCCACCGCGTCCTCGGCGCCCACGACCCGTGACGAGGTGGTCGCCGACCAGGCCGAGGGCGGCTTCGACGCGCGCAAGATCTACGAGCAGGAGGCGCCGGGCGTGGTCACGATCGTCTCGCGCTTCGGGTCCGAGGCGGGTGAGGGCTCGGGCTTCGTCCTCAACGAGGAGGGCGAGATCGCCACGAACGCGCACGTCGTGACCACGGGCGAGAGCGGCGCGCTGCGCCGGGCCGACGAGGTCTACGTGGAGTTCGCGGACGGCAACCGGGTCGAGGCGCGGGTGCTCGGCGCCGACCCGAACGCGGACATCGCGCTGGTGAAGGTCGACCCGAAGGACCTGAAGCTCAACCCGCTGCCGCTCGGGACGGACGACAGCGTCGACGTCGGCGAGCCGGTGGCGGCGATCGGGTCGCCGTTCGGGCAGGCCCAGTCGCTGTCGGTGGGGATCGTGTCGGCCAAGGACCGCGCGGTCGCGTCGCTGACCGAGTTCGCCATCTCCGGCGCGATCCAGACGGACGCGGCGATCAACCCGGGTAACTCGGGCGGGCCGCTCGTGGACGCCGAGGGCAAGGTGATCGGCGTCAACCAGCAGATCCAGTCGCGTTCGGGCGGCGGCGAGGGCGTCGGGTTCGCGGTGCCGATCGACACCGTCAAGCGCTCCGTCGACCAGCTGCGCGAGTCCGGCACCGCGAAGTACGCGTACCTGGGCGTGACGTCGGTGCCCCTGTATCCGCAGCTCGTCGAGCACTTCGAGCTGGACGTCGAGAAGGGCGCGTGGGTCCAGACCCTCAACCCGGGCTCCCCGGCCGCGCAGGCCGGCGTGAAGGCCGGCAGTGGTCGCGAGGCGTTCCAGGGCACGGCGTTCGCGCGCGGCGGAGACGTGATCACCAAGGTCGGCGACCAGCCGGTCGAGTCCGCCGACGACCTCTCCGGCGCGCTCGCGCGGTACAAGCCAGGCGAGACGATCAAGGTCGAGGTGCACCGTGGTGGGCAGACCCAGACGGTCGACGTCAAGCTCGGCGAGCGTCCCGCGGACATCGCGACGGGCGGCTGAGCGGTAGGCGCGGTGACCGCCGCGTGAGGCGTGCGGTTCATTGACGCGACAGCTGGATATTGTCAGAGCCAGATGAGCGAGCAGCCCCCACTGGTCCTGGTCTCCAACCGCGGTCCGGTCACGTATCAGGAGGACGGCTCGGTCAAGCGCGGCACGGGCGGCCTCGTGACCGCCCTGACGGGTCTTGCCTCCCACCGCGACGCGATCTGGATCGCGTCCGCGATGACCGAGCAGGACGTCGAGGTCGCGCGCGAGCACGACGGCAAGCCGTTCGAGGTCGAGGCGCCGGAGGGCGGCTCCTTCCGCGTGAAGTTCATCGAGAGCGACGCCGAGGCCTACGACCGCTTCTACAACATCATCGCCAACCCGATGCTCTGGTTCATCCAGCACTACCTCTGGGACCTGAGCAACGCGCCGGACATCCGCCGGCACGAGGTGGAGGCCTTCGACCAGGGCTACCAGGTCGTCAACCAGGACCTGGCGCAGGCGGTGATCGACGAGATCGACGGCCAGGAAGAGCCCGTCGTGATGGTCCACGACTACCACTTCTACACGCTGCCCGGGATGGTCCGCGAGGCGCGGCCGGACGTCTTCCTGCACCACTTCGTCCACATCCCGTGGACCCAGCCGGACGCCTGGCGCGTGCTGCCGAACGCGATCCGCGAGCAGATCTACACCGGCCTGCTCGCCAACGACATCATCGGCTTCCACACCAAGTCCTACCAGCGCAACTTCCTGCAGTGCTGCCGGGACCTGATGGATTTCGAGGTCAACTTCGAGGACGGCGTGGTCGTCCACGACGGCCGTGAGACGTGGGTGCGGTCCTATCCGCTGCCGATCGACTACGAGGCCACGCGCAACGTCGCCCGCCGCCCGCGGGTGCGTGAGTACGAGGAGCGCGTGCTCAAGCGCCGGCGCGAGTACGCGATCCTGCGCGTGGACCGCGCGGACCTGTCGAAGAACGTGCTCCGCGGCTTCACGGCGTTCGACATCTTCCTCGAGCAGCACCCCGAGTTCGCCGAGCGGATCACCTTCACGGCCCAGCTCATGCCGTCGCGGACCGACGTGCCCGAGTACGCGGAGTACCTGGAGAAGATCGAGGCGCTGGTCGCCGTCGTCAACCACCGGCACGGCACGCCGGACTGGATGCCGATCGACCTCAAGCTCCGCGACGACCTGGACGAGGCCGTCGCGAGCTACAAGCACTACGACGTGATGATGGTCAACGCGATGTTCGACGGCATGAACCTCGTGGCCAAGGAAGGTCCCCTGGTCAACGAGCGCCACGGCGTCTCGATCCTGAGCGAGAACACCGGCGCCCACGAGGAGCTCGGCGAGTTCGCGATCTCCGTCAACCCGTTCGACGTCCAGGAGCTCGCCGACGCGATCCACTCCGCGCTCGTGATGTCCCCCGAGGCCCGTGAGCGCCGCGCGCGCGGCCTGAAGGAGATCGTCACCTCCCGCGACCCGGGCGACTGGATCGACGAGCAGATCGCCGACATCCGCGCCAAGGCCGCCGGCTCGCGCGCCGCGAGCTAGCCGCCCTCGAACCCGAACTCGCCGCCGCCTCGCCGGGGCGGCGCCGTCGTCGTCCGTCGCGGCGTGGGTGGCGCCACGACGGCGGGCGGAGCGGAGGCCTGCGGCGTCGCGGACGACCGCGGCGCCTTCGATGCGGGCCGCCGCCGGGCGCTCGTCCGCGTGCGAGCGAGGGGCGTGCCGCCCTCTCGCCGGGCGCCGCCGTCGCGCGCCTCGCCATCCCGCGCCCCATCCTTGCGCGTCTCGCCCCGGCGCCTCTCACTGGCCGGCGTCTCGCCCGCAGCGGGCGCCGGTGGCACGAACTCGGCCGGAGCCGTCGGCGCCGGCGTATCGGCCACCAGCGGGCGCGGTTCGTCGGCCGGCAACGCGGTCGTCGTGCTGCTCGAGAACGCCCACACCGAGCCAAGGACGAGCGCCACGCACACCGCCGCGGCGAGCGCGACGTTGCCCCAGCGAACCCGGCCGATCAGGTTCCGTCCCATACCTCCCTTAGGGTTTGGGTCGGGATCGTTCGCCCCACGTTGCTACTCTCTGCCACCGCAATGGCGAGCGGAAAGCACATCTACGACCTCACGCTCCTGCTGGACCCGGCCGTCGAGGCCGAGCGTCGTGAGCAGATCGTGGCGGACGTCGCAGACCTCATCGACCGCACCGGCGAGTTCATCGGACGGCATGACTGGGGTACTCGCCAGGCTGCCTACGAGGTGCGCAAGAAGGCTGAGGCTGACTACCACCTGATTCAGTTCAGGGGCGCGAACGAGCTGCTCGATCAGCTCGATCACAACCTCAAGATCACGGACGGCGTCCTGCGCCACCGGATCATCAAGCTGCGGCCGGGTACGCCCGACCCGCCGGATCTCCGCCCGTCGGCAGTGCCGACGCCGGAGGCCGCGGAAACGCAGCCCCAAGAGGCTTAGATCGCAACCTTGTAGGGCCGCCGAGAGGCGGCCCTCATTGTTTAACGGCCCGCGCGCGCCGCTTGAACGGCCAACGTCAACGGCGAGCACACCCGCGGCCGCCGCGTCAAGCAAACTCGCGCTTCGCGGCGAGCCCGCTTGACCCGTCGGGGCGGGTGCGCTCTTGTGCCAATGAGCCGGGTTCCCCGGACTGTGGAACGCGTTGCGTTCCCCGTTGGTATGGCGAGGGCCGAACACCGCCTCGTGGGGGTCATCCGTCACTTGACGCCCCTCAGGGGGGTCAACTGACGGATCACCTCGACGGCACGTGCGCGGATGGTCCTTCGTGATCGATCTGAGGTGAACGCCTGAGCGTTCACTCAGTGAGGGGAACCCTCCTCACCTGCCCACACCACATCCGCCGCGACGGGTCAAGAAACCCGTGACGACCGTCGCGTAGCGCCGCGCGGCGCGGACACGGGTTTCTTGACGCGGCGCTAGTGGATGTGGTCAGCCGTTGCCGTTAAACGAAGCGGGCCGCCCCGAAGGACGGCCCGAGCTGCTCACGACGTGGCGAGCGGTCTAGAACGGGATGTCGTCGTCCGCCGGCGCGGTGTTGCGCGCGCCGACCGGCTGGGGCGAGAAGTCCGACGTGTCCGTCGGGACGTCCGAGTGCGGGGTGAAGCCGTTGCCGGCCCCCGCCCCGGCGCCGCCGCCGTAGCCACCGCCGCCGCCGCCCTGGCCGTCCTCGCGGCCGCCGAGGAACTGGACGCTGTCGGCGACGATCTCGATCGCCTCGCGCTTGTTGCCGGTCTGGTCCTGCCATTCACGCCACTCGAGGCGGCCGTCGATGGCCACCGGGCGCCCCTTGGACAGGAAGCGCGAGGCGTTCTCGCCCTGTGCACCCCAGACCGTGACGCTGAAGTAGTTCGGCTTGTCGACCCACTCGCCGTTCTCCTTGCGGCGCGAGTTGGACGCGATGCGCAGGTTGCACACCGACATGCCCGACGGCAGCGACCGAAGCTCCGGATCGCGCGTCAGGTTCCCCGTGAGGACGACGCGATTGATGTTGCTTGCCGCCATGGTGGTCGGCTCTCCTTTCAGACTTTCGTAGTCTCTGGAAGGCGAGTCTACGGCCGGGATCGGAGGGATAGACCTTCTACGCCGCTTTCTCCGCACAATTGATGCAAAGGCGTTACACGTCGTGGCGGACGGAAAGCGAATGCGCCGGTTCGCTACCCTGTTCGGTCCAACGCCCGCATGGCGTCTGGCCTCGCGCGCGCGAGGCGCGCAACCGAAGCTAGACAGCAGCTAGAGAGGTTTTGTAACAGTGGCGAAGCAGCGCAGCCGGCCTACGCGCCGGAGGGATCGTAAGACCGGCGGGGGCGGCGGACGCCGCAAGTCCTGCCAGTACTGCCGTGACAAGGTCGAGTTCGTCGACTACAAGGACATCAACGCGCTCAAGAAGTTCGTGAGCGACCGCGGCAAGATCCGTTCGCGTCGCATCACCGGGGCGTGCCGCCGGCACCAGAACCAGATCGCCACCGCGGTCAAGCGCGCGCGTGAGCTGGCGCTGCTTCCGTACGTCGGCGAGGGTTCCGACAAGGACGAAGAGCGCGGCGGCCGTGGCGGCCGTGGCGGGCGCGACCGGTAGGTAGGGACCGATGCCCCAGGCCATCCTCCTGCAGGACCACGAGACCCTCGGCGAGCGCGGTGCGGTCGTCGACGTCTCCAAGGGCTACCTGCGCAACTACCTGATCCCGCGCAAGCTGGCTCAGCCGGCGACCAAGGGCGCCATCGTCGCGGCCGAGAAGCGCCGCGAGTCGGTCGAGAAGGCCGCCGCGACGGCCCTCGCCTCCGCGCAGGAGACCGCGGCGCTGCTCTCCAAGACCGTCCTGACGATCCCGCATCAGGCGGGCGACGACGGCCGCCTGTTCGGCTCCGTCACGACGCAGGACATCGTCGACGCGATCCAGGAAGCGCGCGGCATCGCGATCGACCGCCGCAACGTCTCGCTCGAGGAGCCGATCCGCACCGTCGGAACGCGCATGATCGAGGTCGAGGTCGAGGACGGCGTCGTCGCGACCATCAAGACCATGGTGGTCGAGCAGAAGTAAGTCGGGATCACTCCCGCAACGACCTTGAAGCGCCGGCCCCAAGCCGGCGCTTCGTCGTTAAGCGACTACATCTGCGTCTGCACGTAGCCGGAGACCGGCACCGCGTGCAGGTTCAGGTTCTGGAGCGTCACGGCGTCGTCGCCGTAGCCGTAGCCGCCGTCGTCCTTGCAGGCCAGTTGCGCGGTCTCGGGCACAGCCGTCCCGACCCGCATCACCCCCTGCAGCGCGAACGAGGCGTACTCGGGACCGCCGTCGCTGACCTCGACGACCCCTGCGTCCATGATCTCCAGCTTCCCGTCGGCGTGGGTCACGCGCAGCTGGCACGTCACCGCCGACCAGTAGTCGTGGCCGAGCACCTCCTGCATGTACGCGGTGCCCTTGGCGGTCACGTGGTACGCGCCCTTGAACAGCGGGAGGTCGACCACGGTCCCGTAGCTGCTGCCGAACGCGACGCTGCCCTTGCGCCACTTGGCCGAGACCGACGGCAGCGAGACCGGGCCGGGCGCGCCCTGCGGGCCGGCCGGACCCTGCGCCCCCGCGGGGCCCTGCTGGTTCATCGGCAGGACCGTCTCGGTGTTCGCGCACGGCCGCGCCACACCGCTGGGATCGACGGCGCGCACCGCACCCGTCGTGTTGCTCACGCACATGGTCACGACGCCGTTGTTGGAGATCGCGGCCTGGCCGACACCGGCGACGGCGCCCGCGACGACCACGGTGGCCGCGGCCACTTTGAAAGAG
The DNA here is from genome assembly GCF_027587195.1 of Solirubrobacter phytolaccae. Lineage (GTDB taxonomy): Bacteria > Actinomycetota > Thermoleophilia > Solirubrobacterales > Solirubrobacteraceae > Solirubrobacter > Solirubrobacter phytolaccae. The sequence goes on from NZ_JAPDDP010000018.1 coordinate 70,445, forward strand.
AAGCGCATCTGGGAGTTGCCTTTCGTCTTGGGGAGGACACCCGGCAAAGGCCCCAGCCGCCCGCCGCATTACCCCGGGGTGCGAAAGGCAGGGGAAATCCTCGGGTGGGGTCCCGTGGTGGCGCGCCCCGCACCGGCGGAGGATGCGAGCCATGGGATTCCTCAAAGACATGCGCGCCTTCAAGCAGCTCGCCGACGCCACCCCGCGCCCCGGCCTGCGCTCCACGCTCCGTGACGGCCTCGCGGTCGCCAATCACACGATGGCCGACGCGCAGCGCGCCCAGCACCTCGCCGTCAACGGGCTCGCCGGCAGCGCGACGATCACGAGCGTCCGCGACACCGGCACGACGATCAACGAGCACCCGCTGGTGGAGCTCGGCCTCGACGTCACCCTCGACGGGCGCCCGCCCTACGCCGTCACCCACACGCAGCTGATCAGCCGCCTCGCCGCCCCCGGCTTCACCCCCGGCGCGACCGTCCCCGTGCGCGTGGACCCGGCCGACCCGACCTCCGTGATGGTGGCCTGACATGCGCGACCCGGAGCTGGTCGCCGCGCTCTACAAGGAGCATTTCGACCCGGTCCGGCGGCGGGCGCAGGCGATCACGCGCTGCCCGCACGCGGCCCAGGACGTGGCTCAGGACGCGCTGCTCGCGACGTTCGCGCACCTGGACCGCCTCGACCACGACGCCGTCGGCCCGTACGCCACCACCGTCGCGCGGCGTACGGCGCTGCGCCAGCGCGTCCTGGTCGCCGAGCCGGCCGACCAGTCGCAGGAGGATCACGTCAGCGCCGTGGTGCTGCGCGACCACGTCCGCGGCGCCCTCAGCGCGCTCCCGGAGCGCCAGCGTCAGGCGATGTTCCTGCACCTGTACGCGGACCGGCCCAACGACGAGATCGGCGCCGCGCTCGGCCTGAACGCCAACGCGACCGGCCAGCTCCTGCACCGCGCGCGGCGGTCGCTTCAGTCCAGCCTCGAGGCGAGCTGAGCTCGGCTCGAGATGTCCAGCTTGCGATAGGCCGAGCTCAGGTGCATCTCGACCGTCTTCAAAGTCACGAACAGCTCCTGCGCGATCTCGCGGTTGCTCGCCCCGTCCGCCGCGAGCCGCGCCACGCGCGCCTCGGCCGCCGTCAGCCCCAGCGCGCCGTGCCCACCACGGCGGCGCGGCTTCGCGCCCGCGGCGGCGAGCTCGTCGAGCGCCTCGTCGACCAGCCCCTTCGCCGCGCACGCCGACGCGAGCTCCATCGCCTCCCGCAGCGGCTCCCGCGCCGCGGCGGGGCTGCCGGCGACGCGCCGGGCACGCCCGAGCGCGAGCAGCGCGCGGGCGCGCACGAGCGGCGCATCCGTCTCCGCGGCCGCTTCGAGCGCGTCCACGTCGCGCGTGACCAGCGCCTGCGTGAGCAGGGCGTCCGCCGTGATCCCGTAGGCGCGGGCGAGGTCCAGGTGCTCGGCCGCCAGCGCCGCGGCCCGCTCCGGCTGCCCCGCCGCCGCGGCGCCGAACGCGGCCGTCCGGCGCCAGGGGACGTAGACCGGGTTGTCGCAGCGCACGGCCTGCACGCGACGGCCGAGCGCCTCGGCCGCCGCCAGCGCCGCGTCCGGGCGCCGCTGGGCGAGCAGCACGCGCCCGCGCGCCTGCTCGGCGAGCAGCACCACCGGCAGCGGCTGGACGGTCTCCGTGTCGATCGCGGCGACGGTCGCCGCGGCCTCGTCGACCCGGCCCTGCTCGAGCAGGATCTCGGCCAGGAACTGCATCGCGCCCGCGTTGCCGAACCGCCACGACGGGTGCTCGGACAGTGCCAGCGACTGCAGGGCGTCCGCCTCCGCGGCCTGCAGCGCGCCGCTGCGCAGATGCGTGCCGGCGCGCAGGACCAGCGCGAGCGCGTGGACGACGAGCGCCCCCGTCCGCCGGCCGACCTCCACCGCGCGATCGAGCTCGGCCCGCGCCAGGTCGAGCTGCTCGCTGATCATCAGCGCCCAGACCGCGTACCCGTACGCCATCGCGGTGTCCAGGCCCAGCGGCGGCGGCCCGTCCGTGAACGCGGGGACCGCGAGCGCCGCCACCTGCGCCGCGGGCGCGTTGCGCATCGCGAGCTCGTACGCCGTGGTCGCCGCGAGCAGGGCGCCCTCCGGCGTGCCGGAGGCCACCGCGTCCCGGTGCGCCAGCGCGGCCGGCGACTCGGTGAACAGCGCGGCGGCGTGCAGGGCCGCGCGGATGGTCGGCTCGTCCGGCAGCTCCGCGCGGTCGAGCACGGCGAACGCGTCCGCCGTCCGCCCGGCCATCGCCAGAGCCCCCGAGTACTGCAGCGTGATCCGCGTGTCCGCCGGCGCGAGCGTGCGGGCGCGCTCGTAGTGGCCGATCGCGTCCGGCAGCCCCGCCGACGACTGCGCGTCGGCCAGGCGCGCGAGCCGGCGCGCGCGTTGCTCGTCACCGGCGGCCGGCTCCTCGAGCGCCCGCGCGAGCAGGTGCGCGGCGGACTCGGGCGCCCCGGCGGCCAGCGCCCGCTCGGCCGCGGCCTCCAGCTCCTCCGCGGCCCACGGGTCGCCGACCGGCCCCGTGTGCAGCAGATGCGCGGCGACCTGCTCCCCGCCGACGCCACGGTCGTGCAGCGCGCTCGCCGCCCGCCGGTGCTGCGCGGCCCGCTCGACGGGCGAGAGCAGGCGGTAGACCGACGTGCGCACGAGCGGATGGACGAACCGCAGCCCGTTCGTGCCTTCCTCGAGGATGTTCGCGCGCAGCAACGCCTCCACGGCCCCGGGCTCGACCTCTGTGAACGCGAGCGCCTCGGCGACCGGCGTGTCGTCGCCGAGCACGGCGATCGCCTGCGCCAAGGCCAACGCCGCGGGTGAGCCGCTCAGCGCCCGGCGCACGCGCTGGCCGATCGGGCGCACCCCGAACGCGCGCAGGGCGTCCACGCTGTCCACGTTCCCGCGCGCCTCGGCGACGAGCGCTCGCAGCATCAGCGGGTTCCCGGCGGTCAGCTCGTGGCAGACCGCCGCCAGATGCGTGCCCTCGGGCCAGGCCTGCTCGAGGTAGCGACCGGTCGCCTCGGGCGAGAGCCGGTCCACCGCCAGCGTGTGCACGAGCGGGTCGTCGAGCATGTCGGCCAGCGCGGGGCGGTGCTCGACCTCCGCCAGCGGGCGGCTCGCCAGCACCTGCGCGACGGTCACCCCGTCTAGCCGGTGGCCGAGGAAGCGCAGGAAGCGCAGGCTGGGCTCGTCGGCGCGGTGCGCGTCGTCGACGGCCAGCACGAGGGGCCCGAGCCGCTCCGCGAGGTTGACCACGAGCCAATACAGGCCCTGCTGGCGCGCGAACGACGTGTCGTCGCCGGCCTGCGGCGCGGGATCGAACACGGAGCGGGCCAGCTCGGCCGGGCCGTGCCAGACGTCCTCCAGCGTGCGCGTGAGCGGCTCCAGCAGCTGGCGCACGACGCCGTACGGGAACTCCTGCTCGAGCTCGTCGCCGCGGGCGCGCAGCACGGTGGCGCTCGCGGCCGCGCGCGTGAGCTCGCGCAGCAGCATCGACTTGCCGACGCCCGCCTCCCCCACCACGAGGATCGTCGTCCCCGCGCCCGCGCGGACCTCGCGCAGGGCGTCCGCGAACGCGCCGAGATGGTGCTCGCGCTCCAGGAGCAGGCCCGCCGGGCTCGGCGCGACGACGGGATCGATCATGGTCACCGGAACGAGATCTTTGCAGTTTGCGACAATACGAACATGCGTTCGTCCACAGACACCTAGACTCGAGGGTTCGATGGCCGCCACGAATGGCACTTCTGAGTTCCAGGGCGCGCCGCTCGCGCCGCCGCAGAACCTGGAGGCGGAGCAGTCCGTCCTGGGCGCGGTGCTGATGTCGGAATCCGTCCTGCCGGCGCTCATCATCGACGAGCGCCTCACGGCCCGAGACTTCTATCGGGCCAGCCACGGTCGCATCTACGAGGCGATGCTGGACCTCAACAACTCCGGCAGCCCGATCGACGTGCTGACGGTGGTCGAGCACCTCAAGCAGGCGGGTGACCTGGACGAGGTCGGCGGCGCGGCGGCGGTCGAGCTGCTGTCGGGCTCGGTGCCGGCGCTCGGCAACGTGCGCCAGTACGCGCGGATCGTGCGCGAGAACGCGATGCTGCGGCGGCTGCTGCACGCCTCCTACGAGATCCAGGAGCGTGTGCACGGGCACGAGGCGCTCCCGCGGGAGCTCGTCGATCAGGCCGAGCGGCTCATCCTCGAGGTCGCGCACGAGGACTCGAGCAAGGACTTCAAGTCGATCGAGAACGTGCTCGACGAGGAGCTGGACAAGCTCCAGAAGCTCTCGCAGGAGGGCACGGCGATCACGGGCACGCGCTCCGGGTTCGAGGACCTCGACGTCCTGACGGGCGGCTTCCAGCCCGGCAACCTGATCATCCTCGCCGCGCGTCCGTCGATGGGCAAGTCGGCGCTGATGGCCAACTTCTGCGAGAACGCGGCGCTGAACTCCGACAAGGCCGTGCTGCTGTTCTCGCTCGAGATGTCGGACTCCGAGCTCGCGCAGCGCTTCATCGCGTCCCAGGCCTCGATCAAGGGCGACGACCTGCGCAAGGGCCGCGTCCCGCAGTCGCGCTGGGGCAAGATCATGGCCGCGTCCGCGCGCCTCGCGGAGTCCAAGCTCTACGTCGACGACTCGTCGGACCTGTCGGTGCTGGACGTGCGCGCGAAGGCGCGCCGCCTGCTCCAGCAGAACCCGCAGGGGCTCGGGCTCATCGTCATCGACTACCTGCAGCTCATGCACGCGGGCGGCGGCAGCTCGGACAACCGCGTCGAGCAGATCGGCCAGATCTCGCGCGGTCTGAAGACGCTGGCGCGCGAGCTGTCGGTGCCGGTGATCGCGCTGTCGCAGCTCAACCGTGGCGTCGAGCAGCGCAAGCCGCCGACGCCGATGCTCTCCGACCTGCGTGAGTCGGGCGCGATCGAGCAGGACGCCGACCTGGTGATGTTCATCTACCGCGAGGACTACTACGACAAGGAGTCCGAGCGCGAGGGCATCGCCGACCTGATCATCGCCAAGCACCGCAACGGCGGCCTGGGCACGATCGAGCTCACGTTCCAGCGCGACTTCCCGCGCTTCATGTCCTACGCCGGGGACGATCGGTACTGATGGACTGCACCAAGTGCGACGGCTCGGGGTTCATCTTCGACGAAGAGGCGCGCAAGTCGTACCCGTGCGAGTGCCGCCCGGCGCGGCTGGCGCGCAAGCGGGCCGCGGCGGTCGCGGGGCGAATCCCGAAGATGTACCGGGGCGTCTCGTTCGAGCGTGAGCCGCTGCCGTCGCTGGAGCGCTCGCACCGCAACGTGGTGCGCGAGGTGCGCCGCTACTGCGACTCGGTCTCCGAGCACCTGGACGCCGGCCGCGGCATGTGGTTCACCGGCCCGCCCGGCACCGGCAAGACGACGCTCGCGATGCTCATCTCCAAGCACGCGATGCAGGCCGACCGCACGGTCGCCATCTACTCGCTGCCGCGCCTGCTGGCGATCCTGCGCGAGACGTTCCGCGACGACGCGACCCACAGCCTCAGCCAGCTGATCGACGTCCTGTGCTCCGTGGACCTGCTGCACATCGACGACGTCGGCGCCGAGCAGACGTCGCCGTGGGTGCTCGAGCAGCTCTACACGGTGGTCAACACGCGCTACGAGGAGCAGCGCGCGATCATCGTCACCACGAACCTGATCGACGTCAGCGGCGCGTCGGGCGAGCCCGACCGCGAGCTGCGCGACCAGATCGGCGAGCGCACGGTCTCGCGCCTGTACGAGATGTGCGGGGACCCGCTGCCGATGTTCGGCACCGACCGCCGTCTGGAGACCCAGTTCAACCTTCCCGAACCGGTTTCGGCCTCCACCACTCCGGACCCGTTCGACGACTCGCAGTGGGACGAGCGGCCGTCCGGATACGGGCGCCCGCGCTGACCCCCGTAGACTGACTCCACGACATGGCCGGCATCGTGATCGTGGGCGCCCAATGGGGCGACGAAGGCAAGGGCAAGGTCATCGACCTGCTCGCGGAGAACGCGGACATGGTTATCCGCTTCCAGGGCGGCAACAACGCCGGCCACACCATCGTGCGCGGTGACGTGCACTGGAAGTTCCATCTGATCCCGTCCGGGATCCTGTACCCGGGCAAGCTCTGCGCGATCGGCAACGGGGTCGTGATCGATCCCAAGGTGCTGACGGACGAGCTGGACGGGCTGCGGGCGAAGGGCGTAGACCTCTCGGGGCTGCGGATCAGCGCCAACGCGCACCTGATCATGCCGTACCACATGTACCTGGATCACGCGGGCGAGACCAAGCTCGGCAAGCTCCAGATCGGCACGACGCGCCGCGGCATCGGCCCGGCCTACGCCGACAAGGCCGCGCGCCTCGGCATCCGCGTGCAGGACCTGCTCGACGAGAAGATCCTCAAGAAGAAGATCGTCGCGGCGATGGAGCCCAAGCGCCTCCAGCTGCGCCCGTACGCGAAGGCCCCGGAGCTCGACCTGCAGTCGATGACCGAGGACTACCTGACCTACGGCCACCGGATCGCCCAGTACGTCGCCGACACGGCCAAGCTCACCTGGGACGTGCTGGACACGGGCAAGAACGTCCTGTTCGAGGGCGCGCAGGGCACGCTGCTGGACATCGACCACGGCACCTATCCCTTCGTGACCTCGTCGAACCCGGTCTCCGCCTCGGCCTGCACGGGCACCGGCGTCGGGCCGAAGGACATCGACGAGATCTGGGGCATCGCCAAGGCGTACGCCACGCGCGTCGGCTCCGGCCCGTTCCCGACCGAGCTGGACGACGATCTCGGCGTGACGCTGCGCGAGGCCGGCGGCGAGTACGGCACGACGACGGGCCGCGCCCGCCGGGTCGGCTGGATCGACCTGGTCGCGCTGCGCTACGCCGCGCGCATCAACTCGCTCACGCACCTCGCGATCACGAAGCTCGACGTGCTCACCGGGCTCGGCGACCTCAACGTCTGCACGCGCTACCGCGGCCCCGAAGAGGCGACGTTCGACGTCTATCCGTACCACCAGACCGTGATGCACCACGCGTCGGGCGAGTACGAGCAGCTCCCGGGCTGGGACGAGGACATCACGGGCGTGCGCTCCGAGGAGGAGCTGCCGCAGACGGCCCGGGACTACCTGAAGTTCATCGCGGACTTCGTCGGCGTGCCGATCGCGCTGATCGGCGTCGGGCCGGGTCGCGACCAGGTGATCTGGACGGACTCCGGCCGGGCGACCTACGCCGCCCGCGCCGAAGGCGTCACGGCCTAATTCGCTTTCAGGCTCTCCTGGAGGGCCGAGAGGACGCGCACCACACGCAGCCCCGCTTCTCCGTCGGAGCGGGGCGTCGTGCCGTTGCGGATGGAGTCGATGAAGTGCTCGCACTCGATCCGCAGCGGCTCCTTGTTGGCGATCCGCGGTGAGCGGATGTCGCCCGAGCGCGTGATGTACTCGCCGTAGGACTCGGCCTTCTCGTCGAAGCCCTTGTCGTAGACGGTGACCTTGCGCTCGAGCTCCATGTCGTCGAACGTCGCCATCCGCTTGGAGCCGACGACCGTGAACGCGCGCGTCTTGTGCGGGTCCAGCCAGCTCAGGTGCAGGTGAGCGGCGACGCCGGATTCGAAGCGCATGAACGCGAACACGACGTCCTCGACGCCCTCGCGCATGTAGGCCTGGCCGCGCGCCTCGATCCGCGTCGGGTCCTCGCCGGCGAGGTGCAGGATCACGGACACGTCGTGCGCGCCGAGCGACCACAGCGCGTTCTCGTCCGTCCGCAGCTGGCCGAGGTTCAGGCGCTGGGAGTAGATGTAGTGGATGTCGCCGAGCTCGCCGGAGTCGGCGATCTCCTTGAGCTTCTCGACGCCGGGGTGGTAGACGAGCAGGTGGCCGACCATGAGGATGCGGTCGGCCTGCTTGGCGGCCGCGACCGCCCGCTCGGCGTCCTCGACGGTGTAGGCGAGCGGCTTCTCGACGTAGCAGTGCTTGCCCGCCTGGAGCACGCGCTCGGCCAGCGGGCCGTGCGTGGGCACGGGCGTGGCCAGTACGACCGCGTCCAGCTCCGGATCGTTGAGCAGGTCGTCGAGGTCCGGGGTGAACTGCGCGCCGGGGAAGCTCGGCGCCCACTTCTCCCGGTTGGCCTCGGACTCGTCACAGCACCACTTCAGGGTGCACGTGGGGATGGCGGCGAAGTTCCGCGCCAGGTTGGGTCCCCAGTAGCCGAGACCTACGACGCCGACGTTAATGGGCTGCATATGGGTGGGTAATACGTAGACATGGGTCTCCTTCGAGGCATCGTCCACGCCTCGCGACATGTGGCTTGGTACGTGGACTACCAGTGCGGCGGCAAGCCGCGTCCGCGCGGCTGATCACCCGAGCTCCGCCTCGATCGCCTGCCGCAGCGCGGCGTGCGCGTGCAGCGTGACCGGGCCGGGCGCCGCCTTGAGCTGCAGCTCGTCGATGGCGGCGAGCGGCTGCACCTCGCGCACCGAGGACGCCAGGAACGCCTCCTCGGCGCCGTGGAGCGTGTCCAGGGTGCACACCTCCTCGACCGCGCCGGCGACGTCGATCAGCGTCTGCCGGGTGACCGACGGCAGGATCCGGTCCTCGATCGGCGGTGTGAAGAGCTGTCCGTCGCGGACCCAGAAGAACGCGGACGTGGCGCCTTCGAGCACCCGGCCGTGCGGCGTGACGAGCAGCGCGTCGTCGAAGCCCTGCTCGCGCGCGAGCCGCAGCGCCAGGTCGTTCGCGGCGTAGGAGATCGTCTTCAACCCGTCGGTGATGCGGTTGGGCGCGTACCGCACGGTGCCGACGCGGGCGATCCGCGGGCGGCGCGGCAGCGGCTCGACGAACAGGATCCGCCGCCCGCCGCGGGTGAGCACGATCCGCAGCACGCCGTCCACCGGCCCGGCGGCCTCGAGCAGCTGCGCGAGCTCGTGCGCCAGCGCGCGCTCGTCGAGGTCCAGTCGCAGCCCCGCGCAGGTATGCGCCAGCCGCGCGAGGTGGTCGTCGAGCCCGAACGGACGGCCGGAGTACAGGCGCAGCCCTTCGAACGCCCCGTCGCCGCGCAGCAGCCCTTCGTCCGTGATCGGGATCCGCGCGTGCTCCGCGGGGCCGATCTCGCCGTCGACGCTCGCGAGCATGGCGAAGGAGGGTATTAGGAGTCCGCCGGACCATGGTCGGTGGGCCTGATGTGGTGCAGCCGCCAGTGCCTCGGGCCGCGCGCTCGAGCGTGGCGTGCCTCTGGCACGTGAGCCGAGTGGGTGGACCGAGGTGCCGCGGATGTGCCGCAGCAGGCGTGCCGGAATGCTCCGGTGGGCTCCTAGGGCACGTCTCGGCGGGCGGTGAGGGCCGTGGCGGCAGCGGCCGCGATCGCCGCGTAGAGGCAGAGCGTCAGACCGCCGGCCCACGCCGGAGGGAGATCCTCGGTGGCGCTGCGCGTGAGCGAGGCGCCGGCGCCGCCCGGTCCCCAGCGGGCGACCGGGTCCGACAGGCCCGAGAACAGCGGGTCGAGGAAGAGCAGCACGGCGAGGATCGCGATCACGGGCGGCGCCGCCGACCGCGCGGCCAGGCCGATCGCCGCGCCGATGCCGCCCATCAGCGCCGTGTAGGCGACCGTGCCGAGCGCGCGCGTGGCCAAGTCGCCCGCCGCCGGGAGATCCGCGCCGCCGAAGCCGAGCAGCACGTACGTCAGCACCGCGGCCATCGCGGTTCCACCCGCCCCGATCAGCGCGCCGGCGGCGGCGTACGCGGCGAGCCGGTCGCGCAACGCCGCGCGGCGCTCCGGGCGGGCGATCAGGGCGAGGCCGAGGCCGCCGCGTGCGACCTCTCCGCCGGCCGAAGCGGCGCCGTAGACGATCGCCACCAGGCCGGAGATCGCGCCGGAGGACAGGGCACTGCGCGCGTCCGTGAGCGTCGTGGTGCCCAGGTCCTTCAGGCCGAGGTAGGAGATCGCGAGGAAGCCGGTGAACGCGAGCGCCAGCGCCAGCGCACGACGGAAGCCGGGGACCGTCCGCAGCGCCGCGAGCTCGGTGCTCATCGCGACGCCTCTGTGAGCCCGACGTAGAGCGCCTCGAGCGCGCCCTGCGTGCTCATCTCGTGCAGGATCACGCCGCTGTCGCGGACGGCCCGGCCGACCGCGTCGGGATCGGCGCCGGCGACGATGATCGTGTCCGGGCCGTCGGGCGTCGCGTCGAGGCCCTTCAACGCGGTCAGCAGCCGCTCGGGCTCGGGCGTGCGCAGCCGGATTCGCTGGGCGAGCAGCCCGGCGAGCTCGCCCTCGGCCACGCGCCGGCCGCGGTTGACCACGACCACCCGATCGCAGGTGGCCGCGACGTCCTCGAGCACGTGGCTGGAGAGCAGCACCGTCCCGCCGGCCGCGGCGTGGGCGCGGAGCCGCTCGCGGAGCGTCCGCAGCGCGTGCGGGTCCAGTCCGCTGGCGGGCTCGTCGAGCAGCAGGACCTCCGGCTCGGCGATCAACGCCGCCGCGAGGCTCAGCCGCCGCCGCGTCCCGTGCGAGCACTGGCCGACGCGCTTGTCCGCCGCGTGTTCCAGGTCGGACGCGGCGAGCGCCGCGTCGATGTCGGCCTCGCGCCTGCCCGCCCGCGCCGCGGCGAGCGAGAGCTCGTTCCAGACGCTGCGCGCCGGGTGGAAGCCGTCGCGGTCGAGCACACCGCCGACGCGCCCGATGGCCTCCGCGCGCCCGCTCGTCGCGCGCGAGAGCCCGAAGAGGACCCGCAGCGTGGTCGTCTTCCCCGCCCCGTTGGGCCCGAGGAACCCGCACACGCTCCCGCGCGGGACGGTGAACGACAACCCGTCGACGGCGACGGTGCGCCCGTAGCGCTTGGTCAGCTCCTCGACGACGAGCGCGTCCACCCGCCCGAGGCTAGTGGCTAGTTCGGGCTGTAGTCCTGCGCGAGATCCGGCGTCTGGGGCACGGACTTCGGGACGAGGATGTGCTCGGCGTTCGCGAACACGTCAGCGGTCGCGGCCTCGATCGTCACCGGCCACGGGTGCGGCTCGACGCCGATCACCGAGCGCACCGTCTCGTCCGTGCCGCGGATCGCGATGCCCTCGGCGGCGAGCACGTCCGCCACCGCGCGGGCGACGGCCAGCGCCTCCCACTCCGACACCCGCTCCAACAGGACGGTCAACCGGTAGGACCGCGGAACCGAGTCGGGCTCCGCCTCGGCGTGAGGGCCGAGATGCACGTGGGGGAAGCCATCGCTCATGCGCGCACGCTACCCCGATCGCCCGTGTTCCGTCCCGGCCGTCCGCTCGAAGTGGGGGAACACAGCGGACGGCCTAGGACGGGGCAACGACTCGCCCAGCGGGCTCGCCGTCGCTTGGACCCGTCGCCCAGAGGGCTCCGGGTCCCGCCGCGTGTCGGGACACGCGGCCTCTGCGCCGGACGGGGAGGCGGTCAGCCGGCGCGGAGGACCTTTTCGCAGCGACGCTGGCGGTCGCCGCGGTTGAGCCGGACGGTGTCGCGTCCCGGCCCGCAATCGATGATCTGGCGGCCCTTGCGACCGCGGGCGTCCACGCGGTCGTTGCCCGGGCCCGCCGACACGCGGTCGCGGCCCGTGCCGGTGACGATGACGTCGTTGCCGGCGCCGCCGAACAGGCGATCGGCGCCCGCGCCGCCGCTGAGGCGGTCGTTGCCGCTGCCGCCGATCAGGTAGTCGGCGCCGCCGGCGCCCGTGAGGCGGTCGGCGCCGGTCGCGCCGTCGACGCAGTCCGCGCCGGACCCGCCGGACAGCCGGTCACCCGCCGCGAACCCGAACACCCGGTCGGCGGTCCGCGTGCCGACCATGCGATCGGCACGGCTCGTGCCGACGAGCGCGCGGTCGCCGCCGTAGCGGGCGTTGCGGCACGGGTGGTTCAGCGACACCCCGAGGCGCGCCAGGTCGGCGAGCGTGACCGTACGCGGCACGTCAGGCGTGCTGGGGGTGCCCGTGGGCGTGTTCGGCGTGTTGGGGTTGGTCGCGCCCGGCGTGTTCGGGGTGGTGGGCGTCGTGGGCGGGAAGTCGCCCTCGTCCTCGCCGTCGGCCCTCACGGCCACGGGGCAGACGGCGCCCGCGGCGACCTCACCCACGACGACGTCGGCCAGCGACGTCCCGGCCAGCGTCAGCGTCACGTGCAGCGCCCGGCGCGTGACCGTGCCGGCCGCGCGCACCTCTTCGCCGGCGGCGACGCGCAGCACCGAGCCGATCGGCAGCCCGTCGAGGCCGGTGCCGACGCGCTGGAGCACCGGGTCGGTCCCAAGCTCGAGCGCCCCGAGCCGGACCCGCGCGATCGTGCTGTCGGCGCTGAGCACCGGGGTCTCGCCGCTGCAGCGCGCGGCGGCGGTGGCCGTGACCCCGTCGATCCGCAGCGGTACGGCCGCCAGCGGCACGGTGAGGGTGGCGACGCCGGCCTTGGCGTCACCCGGAGCGACGGTCGTCGCGTAGGCCGCGTCCAGCGTCAGCAGCGTGGGCAGCGGGCTCCCGGCGACCGACGCGCACCCGCTCGGCTTGGCTGCGAACGGCTCCACCGTGAGCGCGCCCAGCAGCTGCGCCCGGACCACGCTCGCCCGGCAGGTGAAGGACGGTTCGGCGACCGCCGCGCTCGCCGTCGTCGCCATCCCGCCCGCGACGGTCACCGCGCCACACACCGCCACCACGCCTCGCTTTGTCATTCCTGACATCTCCGTGCAACCTCCTGTCGGGTCTCCGCAGAGAACCGCAGGAGCGGGCCGCGCTCAACGGCCGTGGACGGCAGGTCAGCGGAACGTCGTAGCCGCCCGGTCGAAGATGACGCGGTCCTTGCCGGTGCGCTTGGCGACGTACAAAGCGGCGTCCGCGGCGGCCACGAGCCCTTCGCCGTCCGGCGCCGACGGCCCCAGCTGCGCCACGCCGAAGCTCGCCGTCACCGACACGGGACCCTCGGGCCCGTCGACCACGGCCGCGGCCACCGCGGCGCGCAGCTCCTCGGCCAGGGCGCACGCGCCCGCGGCGTCGGCGCCGGGCATGATCACGGCCAGCTCCTCGCCGCCGTAGCGGGCCGGGGTGTCCGCGGCGCGGGTCCGCTCCCGCAGGATCGCGCCGATCGCCTTCAGGACCTCGTCACCGCACTGGTGCCCAAAGGTGTCGTTGACGCGCTTGAAGTTGTCGACGTCGACCAGGATGAGGCTCACGGGCTCGTCGGCGCGACCGGCGTGGGCGACCGCCTTGCCCAGCGTCTCCTGGAAGCGCCGGTGGTTCGCGAGCCCGGTCATCTCGTCCACCGTCGCCTGGCGCTCGAGCAGCTCGTGCAGGTCGATCACGCGCAGCGCGGACGCGGCCTGCCCGGACAGGTAGGCGAGCAGCCGCTCGTCCTCGGCCGCGATCGTCGTCCGCGGCCCGGCGACGGCCAGCGTCCCACCGGCGGGAACCCGCAGTGGCTCGGCCAGCGCGACCCAGCCGTCGGCCTCGGCGCGGGCGGGACCGTCGAGCGCCAGCGCCGCCTTCTCCGCCTGGGCGACCAGCGTCCGCACACCGATCGACGGCCAGCCGACGTCGTGCACGTGGTCACCGGCCTCGATCCGCCCGACCGGCACGGCCACGACGTCCATGGCGGCGTCGAGGATCACCTCCAGCGTCGTCGCGCGGTCCAGCGAAGCCCCGATCGACCGGCCGAGCCGCTGGACGGCGGTGCGCACGCGGGCACGGTTGCGCTCGAGCTCCTCCAGCCGCTCCAGCGCCTCCACGAGCCGCTCGTTGCGGTCGTGGGTGATCGCGCCGAGGAGCACCAGCATCGGGATCAGCGCGAGCACCGCGGCCACGACGTTGCTGGCGACCGCGACCACGAGCAGCCCGACGGGCAGCAGCAGCAGGTCGACGGCCCACACGAGTGCCATCACCCGCAGCTGGGCGGCCGGCCGGATCCCGCGGCCGAGCCACTCGCGCCCGACGCTCAGGATCGCGTCCAGGCCCCACTGCGCGAGCATCGCCAGCGCGAGGACGAGCGGCGTCACCTCGTCCAGCGAAGGGCGACCGGCGGCGATCAGCACCGCGACGGGCGCGAAGACGTAGCCCGCGTCCCCCGCGCCGGTCAGCAGCCGCACGCCGACCGGGGAGCCGCGCCGCGCGAGCGAGGCCAGCGCGCAGGCGCACAGGACGGCGAGCGGAACCAACGCGAGCGGCAGCAGGAACAGCATCGGGACGAGCGCGAGCTGCGTCGGCAGCGCCGAGCCGCCGCCCATGTAGAGCGTGATCCGCGCGGCCACGACGTAAGCGAGCACGCACGCGCCGACCTCGAACAGCTCGAACGCCCGCACGCGCGTCCCGAACACCGCGAGCAGCACGCACGCGGACACGACGGCCAGCGCCAGGACCAGCTCCACGCGTGCTTCGCGAGACGGAAGCGAGCGGCCGCGGTCCGGGCGCGACGCGCTGATCAGCAGATCGGTCACCCGGTCCTATCGGTCGCGGCCGGCGGCGCCCGCATCGTCCGAAGGTCTGATTGAGGGTCAGCGCGCCCCGAGCGCGAGCGCGACGGTCACCGCACCCGTGCCCTGCACCGACTGCGGCGCGCCCTCGGCGAGTCCGATGCCCACCTCGCGTGCCCGTCGGGAGAGCACGAGCCGCCGGTGCGGTGGGCTCGCCATCCACATCCGCACGATCCCGGCGGGCGTCCCGCGCGACCCGGTGCCCCACGCGAGGCACTCCCCCACCCACCAGCGCGGGCGGTCGCGCAGGTACCCGGCCGCGCGGGCGCGGTCCCCGACGCCGTCGCCGTCGGGCGCGACGTGGGCGAAGTAGCTCCGCGCGACCATGTCCTTCGCGTGGCCTTGCGCCGCCTGAGCGAGCACGGACGAGGGGCGCAGCGGCGCACGATCGTGCTGCTCGCGCTCCGCGTTGACGTGACACGCGATCGCCCGCTCCGGCGCGAGCTCCGCGCACCGGTCCCGCTCCGCCGCCGCGGCGGACGGCGTGACGGTCATCGCGATGCAGAAGCTGAGCGCTGTACGTCCCTTCATGCACGCCAGCGTGTCCCGGCCGGAGCGTCCGGCAACGGGCCCGGCGCCCGGATCAGACCTTGGTCGGATCCGGCGCCGTGCGGTTGCGCCCGCCGTCCTTGGCGGCGACGAGCGCGCAGCGGGCGGCGTCCAGGAGCGCTTCGGCGCTGCAGGTGGAGGCGGTGCGCTCGGCGATCCCGATGCTGACCGTGAGCCGCACCGCGCCGGTGCCGGCGGGCACGTCGAGGCGGCCGATCCCGGTCCGCAGATCCTCGGCCACCATGTGCGCGCCTTCGAGCGACGTGCCCGGCAGGATGAGCACGAGCGTGTCCTCCTCATAGCGGGCGGCGACGTCCGTGAGCCGGGCGCGTTCGGCGACGAACCCGGCGATCGCGCGCAGGGCGTCGTCACCGGCGTCCTCGCCCAGGGCCTCGTTGACGTCGCGCAGGCCGTCGACGTCGAGCATGAGCGCGCTCAGGCGGCTCTCGGTGCGGTCGGCGCGTTCGACCGCGAGGTGCAGCTCGTCGCGAAGGGTGCGACGGTCCGGCAGGCCGACGAGCGGGTCGAGCCGCTGGCGGGCGACGACGCGCTCGGCCAGCTCACCCCGCTCGAGCGCCACCTGCGCCTGCGCCGCGAGATAGGCCAGCAGTCGGCGCTCGCGTGGGGTGAACGCGCGGTCGGCGCGGCCGACCGAGATCGCGCCGACGGGCTGCACGGGTACCGCGACCGCGTGCCACCCCGAGTCCTCCACCACCACCTCGGGCCGCCCGGACAACGCCCCGCGCTCCGCGGCCAGGAGCGCGCTCGTGTGCGCGGCGCACGCCTGCCCGGGGAGCGCGCCGAAGACCGTCGCGTCGTGCTCACCCGCCAGCCGGGCGCGGCCGGCGTCCGCGGCGAGCGCGTCGACCGCGGTCCCGACGGCGAGCTCGAGCACGTCGAGGCCTTCCAGCCCGGCGCCGAGGGTGCGACCGGCGCGGTGCAGCGCGAGGTCCACGCGCTCGCGCTCGCTCTCCAGGGCGGCGACTTCGTCGGCCGCGTCGGCGAGGCGGGCGTTGCGCTCCCGCGCCATCACCACCAGCAGCCCACAGAGCGGGACGAGGACGAGCGCGATCGCAGGTTGGTCCGCCGCGGCGACGCCGATGGCCACGCCGACAGGCGCGAGCGCGGCGTCGACGCCGAACACCACCGCCATCACGTGCAGCTGCAGCTCGGGCCGTATGCCGCGGCCGAGCCACTCGCGTCCGATCGACAGCGCTGCGTCGGCGGCGAACTGCGCGGCCAGCGCGTGGACGATGAGCACGGGCGTGGGGCCATCGAGGACGAGCAGGACGAGCACCGGCGCGAACACGTACGCGGCGTCGCCACCCGCCGTAAGCACCCGCCAGCCGGGATGGCGCACCGCGAGCGCGGCCGGCGTCGCGGCGAGGCAGAACGCGGCGGCAACCGCCGCGGGCACCCACGGCAGCGGGATCAGCCACAGCAGCGGGATCACCCCGAGCGTGGCGCCGGTGGCGCTGCCGCCGCCCGCGTGCAGGCGCACGGTCGACGTGACCGCCACCACCAGGATCCCGATCGCGAGCGCGGGCAGTGACGGCGCGGGGCCGCCGAACGCCGCGATGCAGCCGCCCGCGCCGGCGATCACCAGCGCCGTGAGGGCGAGCTCGATGCGGCGCTCACGCTGGGCCAGCGCGCGTGCCCGGTCGGGCCGCTCGCGCGCCAGCAGCGACTCGACCTCGTGCTGCAACGCTAGTGCTTGCTGTACGGGTCGAGGTACACGTCGTCGACGAGCCACTCGCTCTTGTAGCCGGCGGCGGTGAGCTCGAACCGCACGTTCCCCGGGCCGCCGAGCAGCGTGAGCAGGTTGACGATCACCGGCATCGGCAGCGTCGGCGACCAGCGCTCGGACGGGTTGAGCACGACGCCGATCGGCAGGCGCAGCTCGCCGAGGAGCGTCGGCACGACCACGGTCGCGCGCACCCGGCCGAGCGGCGCGCCCGTGTTGCGGGCGAAGAAGCGGATCGTGGGGCGGTCGATCGAGATGCAGACGGGCGGGGAGACCGCGGTCGCGCCGGCGGGCAGTTTGAGCGAGGTCGCGTGGCCGGCGCCACCGACGCGCCACGGCTCGTTGCCGGGCACGCGGCTCGCGCCGCCGGTCAGCGTCCACCCGTCGGCTTCGAAGCTGCCGATCGGGACGTACGGCGATGGGTCGAGCCAGGGGCGGAACACGCGCACCGTGGGTTCCTGCGGGCACGTGAGCGGTGCAGCGTGGGCGGCGCCGGGTGCGATCAGCGCGGTGGCGACGACAAGCGATCCGATGAGCTTCCGTGCGTACATGGGAGGGCTTCCTTGTCCGTTGGAGGGCACTCCAGGATCGACACACGCGGGGCGGATCGTCCACCGCCGCGGGCGCGGATCATCCGGAGGTCGTACGTGCCGCCTGCTCCTCGGCGCCCAGGCTGAGCGCGAGCTGCGTGCGCGTGCGCACGCCGACCTTGCTGTAGACGCGCGTGAGGTGGGTCTTCACGGTCGCCTCGGAGATGTGCAGCGAGCGCGCGATCTCCTGGTTGGTGGCGCCGCGCGCAACCAGCTCGGCCACGTCCATCTCGCGCTCGCTGAGCCCGCTGTCGGCGAGCAGCGGCCGCAGCGTGGGCTGCTCGGGGTCGAGCGTGCACGCGAACGCGTGCTCGAGCAGCGGCTGCATCCGGCGCAGCGCGGACAGGTCGGCGGTGCTGAACGGTCCGAGCTCGGGGGCCCGCAGCAGCGCGAACTGGGCGACGATCGTGCCCGCGTTGAAGAGGTAGACGTCCGCGCGGTCGGCGAGGCCCTGGTCGGCCAGGTACGCGCGATAGGCGTCGCAGGACTCCGGCTCGAAGTCCTTGAGCGCGAGCACCGTGGCCGCGTAGGACTCGACGCGCGCCGCAGTGAACGGGTCGGCGTCGGCGACGCACGCCAGGTAGCGCCGCCACATCCACGCCGGCTCGATCTCGAACCGCGCGGTCTGCAGCACGATCGCCTGATGCGACCGGTGCCGTCGGTCGACCGCGAAGTACCACGCGATCGTGGCCGGCGCGACCGCCGTCAAGGCGCTCAGCGCGTGCGCCTTCAGCCGCTCGGACGCTTCTCGCGCGCCCAAGGCCTGCGCGTGAGCGGCGAACGTGGGCTCAGGGGCGATCAGCGCGCTGTACGACGCGGGTCGTGAGGATCGGGACGCACGAAGACCCATGCGAGGTCCATCGGCCCGCCGAAGCGATACCCAACATCACGGCCTCGTTAATGGACGAACGATCTGCGTCGCTCAGGAAAGCTGGCTCGTCGGACGCTGGAACTGCGTCGCGAGCTCCGTTCGGCTCCGGATGCCCAGCTTCGCGTAGATCCGCGTGAGGTGGGTCTTGACCGTGGGCTCGGACATGCCGAGCCGCGTCGCGATCTCCGCGTTGCTCGCCCCGCACAGCACGAGCTGCGCGACTTCGCGCTCCCGCTCGGTCAACCGTTCCTCCGGGAGGATCGGCACCTGGCCGCCCGCGGAACAGCGGCCGAGCACGAGCGCGTCGGCGAGCAGCGGCGCGATCCGCGAGAGCAGACCCGCCTCCTGGCGGCGGTACGGCACTTCGCAGGAGGCGCGCAGCAGCACGATCCCCGCGACGATCCGGTCGTCCTCCCACAGGTAGGCATGGAGCGGCGAGCCGATGTCCAGCTTGCGCAGGTGGCGCCCGAACATCGAGCGCCGCAGCTCCTCCTCGCCGCCGACGTCGTCCGCGCACAGGGTCGTGCACGCCATCGCCTGCGCACGCCGCGCGCTGAAGGGATCGACCGGCTCGAGGGCCGAGAGGCGCTGCGCGATGTCGTCCGTGGCCGTGAAGGTCGCCGTCGTGCCGCGCAGCGCCATCACCGGCCGGCTCGCGCCGAGCTCGTCCACCTCGTAGAGGATCGCCAGCGACGCGGGCAGGAACATCGTCGTGGTCTCCAGCACCGAGGCCGATACCCGGCGGCGCGGCGCGCGCGCGAGGCGCGCCCGCACGAACTCCTGCTCGAGCGCCGAACCCGGGGTCGCGAACCCCTTCGACCTTGTCTCCGTGCTGTCCAGCAATCCCTGCATGCCGTTCAGTGTCGGCATGCAGACCCCGGTTGGGGATGCGACGTTGGTCTGATTCAGGTCTCGACGGTCGCGGCGACGGGTGCCGTCGTGGCGCGGGGCCGAGCCAGGAGCGTGAAGGCCGCGATCGAGGCGGCGAACGAGAGCGCCGCAAGGACCCACCAGCTGCGGTGGAACGCCGCGAGGTCGGGCGCGGCGCCGAGCAGCGCGATCAGCAGCGCGACGCCGATCGCCAGGCCGACCTGGCGCAGCGTGTTGATCACGGCCGAGCCCGTCGCGAACGCGTGCGGCGGCAGCGACCCGGCGGCGGTCGCCATGAGCGTCGGCAACGTCAGGCCGACGCCGATCCCGGTCAGCAGCATCCCCGGGAGCATGTCCGTCGCGTAGTGCGCCTCGTTGCCGATCTCCAGCGCGAACCACACGTGGCCGAGGCCGAAGATCGCGGTGCCGACCCCGGCGACGATGCCCGCTCCGTAGCGGGCGATGAGCCGCCCGGCGAGCAGCACACCGAAGATCGGCACCATCAGCGGGCCGGGCGCGATCGCCAGCCCGGTCTGCAGCGCCGACCAGCCCCAGGCGGTCTGCGCCCACAGCACCGCCGCCAGCAGCATCGCCCCGAACGCCATCGAGAACAGGAACATCGTCAGCCCTGCGCCGCGGAACGGCGCCGCGCGGAACAGCGACGGGTCCACGAGCGGGTTCTCGGCCCTCGCGGTGTGAAGGATGAACAGCGCGAGACCGACGACCGCCACGGCCAGGACGGCCAGCGTCGCGCCGCTCCCCCAGCCCCAGTCCTCGCCCTTTACCAGCCCGAGCGTGAGCGCGCCGATCGCCCCTGTTCCCAGGACCGCGCCGAACGCGTCCGGGTGCGGCACCGCGTGACCGGGCACGCGTGGCAGCCGCCGCCAGCCGACGACGAGCGCGATCAGGCCGATCGGCACGTTGACCAGGAAGACCCAGCGCCAGGACGCGGCGACGAGCACCCCTCCCAGCACCGGGCCGAGCGCGGCCGCGGCCCCGCCGACCGCGGTCCAGATCCGGACGGCGGTCGCCCGCTTGGCCGGTTCCGTCGTCACCAGGATCAGGCTCAGCGACGTCGGCGTGAGCAGCGCCGCCCCCAGCGCCTGCAGGACGCGGAACGCCACCAGTGCCGGGAGCGACTCGGCCGCCGCGCACGCCGCCGAGGCCGCCGTGAAGATCAGCACGCCGAGCAGGAACCCAAGGTCCCGCCGGCGCCGCTCCGCCATCCGACCGAACAGCAGCAGGAACGCGGCGTAGACGATCGCGTACCCGTTCAACACCCACGACAGGTCCGCGAGGTCCGGGTTCCCGAGGTCCGCCGCCATCTCCGGCAGCGCCACATTGACGATGAACAGGTCCAGGCTCGCCAGCACCACGGCCGCGCACACCACCACGAGGACGAGTCCGGACGACGCGTCGGCGCGTCGCAGCTGGCTTAGCTTCTGCATAGCCAGCACCGTACCATGCCTGACTCAGGTTGGATGAAGCCAGGTACGATGGACCTCATGGATGACGTCGTTCAGATGGCCGGCGCGCTCGACCCCCGCAGCGGCTGGAGCGCCACCCACTGCTCCGTGGCCAAGGCGCTCGACGTCGTCAGCACCCGCACGGCCTTCCTGCTCCTGCGCGAGGCCTTCTACGGCACCACCCGCTTCGACGACTTCGCCGAGCGCATCGGCGCGTCCGAGCCGGTCACGTCCGCCCGCCTCCGCGAGCTGGTCGACGCCGGCCTGCTCGTGAAGGAGCCCTACAAGGAGCCCGGCCAGCGCACCCGCCAGCGCTACGTCCTGACCGAGATGGGCACCGACCTGTTCCCGACCGTCGTCGCCCTCATGCAGTGGGGCGACCGCTGGACCAACGACGGCGGCTACGTCCACCTCGAGCACACGGGCTGCGGCGGGCGCATCCACGCCGAGCTCCGCTGCGAGCACGGCCACCCGGTCACGCCGGGCGAGACCGAGCTGCACCGCAACCGCGCCGCTTAACGACGAAACCGCGCTTTCGCGCGGTTTCGTTAGTGCCCCCGGAAGGAATCGAACCTTCAACCTTCGGATTAAGAGTCCGCTGCTCTGCCAATTGAGCTACAAGGGCGCCGGCCGCCAATAATAGCGGCGAAGCGTTGGCGCTAGCCGACGGTGGGCGTCGGGGTGACCGCTTCCTGGATCTGCTGGGTGATCGACTGGGTCTTGGCCTGCTCCAGCTGGTCCTTGAGCTCCTTCTTCTCGTCCGCGCCCTCGGTGAGGTCGACCGCCTTGGTGGCGGCGAGGTCGCCCTTGCGGGTCTGACCGGCCTGGTAGGAGAGGATCGCCAGGTTGGAGAAGGTGTTGGCCTTGGGCTCGAGCTCGGTCAGCATCTCCTGGGCCGTGACGGCCTTGGCGGGCTGGGAGACGGCGAGGTAGGCCTGCGTCATGTTGCGGACGAGGCGCTCGTCGGGCGCGGGCGGGTTGAGCGCGACGTACTTGTCGAAGGCGGCGCCGGCGGCGGTGAGCTGGCGGCGACCCTCGGCCGAGTAGTTGCTCGTGCTCGGGTCGATGTTGTCGCCCAGCTGCGCGAGGCGGTAGCGGGCCTGGGCGAGCTCGGCCCAGGCGGCCGGGTCGCTGGCGTTGGCCTTGGTCTTGGCGTCGGCGGCACGGACTTGGGCGGAGACGCGGTTGACCGCGTCCTTGCTGCCGTCGGTCGTGGAGCCCTGGTCTCGGAGCAGGTCGCCGATGCTGCCGGAAAGGCCGCTGGACCCGATGCCGAACCCGACGAAGCCCACGAACATGAGCAGGGCGAGGCCGAGGTAGACAACTTTGACGGTGCGGCGGCGAGCGCCGGTTCTCAGGTCGAACAGCATGGCGTGGTGCGGACTAGTCCCGGTCGATGGTGAGGTGCTCTGGCTCAGAGTCCTCAAGATCTTCGAGGTCCTCCGGGGCGGCGCGACCTGCGCGCCGGTCTAGCAGCCAGGAGAACAGAATAGAGGCCTCAAATAAAACGTACATAGGGGCCATCATCATCCCCATCGTTATGGGGTCCTGGCCAGGCAGCAACATCGCCGCCACGGCGATCGCCAGGATCGCGTAACGACGGTTGTGCGCGAGCTGGCTGGTGGAGACGATCCCCACCCGCGTGACGGCCACGATCGCAACGGGGATCTGGAAAAGCAGCCCCATCGCGATCAGGAGCATGAGCACGAACTTGTAGTACGGCTGCGCCTGGATCAACACGTCGAACTGGTCCGTGTTGAAGTTCTGGAGGAACTCGATCGCCCTCGGGACGACCGTGAAGTAGCCGAAGACGACTCCCCCAATGAATAGGAACGGCACTGCCAACATGGCGGGGAGCGCCACCTGCTTCTCGCGCGGGGAGAAGGCGGGCAGGACGAACGCGTACACCTGGTAGAGGATCAGCGGCAGCGAGAGCAGCAGGCCGGCGTAGGCGGCGACCTTGAGCGTCTGCATGAACGGCTCGGACACGCCGAGGGTGACCGGCTTGCGGGCCGTGACCTCCGGGGCGAGCTTCGCGACCCGTTCGCTCTCCTCAGCGGCGTCGATCAGGGCGGACTTGGCGCCCGTGTCGTCCTCGCGGGCGGCCAGCGCCCGGAAGACGGCCGCGTGGCTCCCCAGGACCTTGGAGATCTCCTGATCGAAGCCGGCGCCCTGCTGGATCGGGTCGCGGTGGCCCTCGTCGACCGTGGAGGTCAACGGCTCGTTCAGGATGTCGAGGACCTCCTGGTTGAACACGAAGGACACCACCGTCGCGGCGATGAACGCCACGAGGCAGACGACGATCCTGACCCGGAGCTCCGTGAGGTGCTCGACGAGGCTCAGGCGGTCTTCATGCGCGACGGATCGCAGCGCGCTCGCCATGGTGCAACGGGGTTAGACGCTCCGCGCGCTAGCGCGGGGTGTGCTCGCGCGCGGGCTCATCCGCGAGCGGCGCCTTCTCGCCCTCGGGGCGACCGAGCGCGGTCTCGACCTTGCTGCGGTCGTCGTCGTAGTCGTCATCGTCGCGGTCGTTCTTGCCGCTGCCGGTGATCGAGTCCTTGAACTCACGCATGCCGGTGCCGAGCTGACGACCAAGACCCGGCAGGCGCTTGGGGCCGAAGATCAGGAGCATGATCACGAAGACGATCGCGAGCTCCGGGAGTCCGATGTTTGGCATCGCGCTTCTCTCCGCAGACAGATTCGGGGTGGACTGGCGTCCCTGGGGACAAGGCTAGCGGTAACACGCGTCGCCGTTCGGTCAAGTTCGTGAACGCCGCGTCGATTACCGGGAGGCAAGTCGGTTTTGCCCCCTCCCCCGAAGCGACCAGACAGACCATGAGCCAGCCCACGAACTCAAACGGCCAGTACGTCCGACGCGTCACGCTGCCTTCGGGGCGGCAGATCGAGGTCGTCTACTTCGAGCCGCTCGCCGCCGAAGCCGCCGGCCAGGCCGCGATGCCCAAGGCCAACCCGACGGTGGACCTCAGCGTCTGCCCCGAGTGCGACCGTGACCTGGTCTACCCGGTGGACTGGGAGGAAGCCTCCCCGACGCACTGGGAGGTCGAGCTCCGCTGCCCGAACTGCGAGTGGAACGAGATCGGCACCTACGACCAGGGGACCGTCGACCGCTTCGACGAGCACCTGGACAACGGCACCGACGCCCTCGTGAAAGACCTCCGTCGCCTCGTGCAGGCGAACATGGAGGCCGAAGCCGATCGCTTCGCCGCCGCCCTCGAGGCCGGCGCGATCCTTCCCGAAGACTTCTAGGCCGCGAGCCTACGCGTAGCGGTCGACGACGCCGTCGGCCACCAGCTCGAGCGCTGCCTGCTGCGAAGGCTCAGGCAGCGCCGTCAGCTTCGCCTTCGCCTCGGCGACCATCGCCAGCGCCTCTTGCCGGGCCGCTTCGAGCGCGCCCGTCGCCGCGATCGCGTCGCACACGCCCTCGGCCGCCTCCGGCGTACGCACCGAGCGCAGGTCCAGGCCCGCCAGCTCAGGGTCGCGCTCACGCGCGAGGATCAGCGGCAGCGTGACCGTGCCGTCCAGCAGGTCCGTCCCGCGGTGCTTGCCCGTCCGCTCCGCCGGGCCACTCACGTCGAGCACGTCGTCCAGGAGCTGGAACGCGATGCCGATCTCCTCGCCGAACGCACCGAGGAGCGGGACGTTGCCGCCACCCGCCAACGCGCCGAGCTCGCACGCCGCACGGAACAGCCGCGCGGTCTTCAGATCACAGCGGCGCAGGTAGCGCTCGCGCGTCGTCTGGAGCTTCCAGGCGTCCTCGCGCTGCAGCAGCTCGCCCTGGACCAGGGCCGAAGAGGCGTCCGAGAGCACGCGCACCGCGGCGGGCGAACCACCGCCCGCCAGCTCCGCGAACGCGCGCGAGAACAGCAGATCGCCCGTGGCCGTCGCGATCGAGCGGCCGGCGGCGGCCACGACCGTCGGCCGGCCGCGGCGCAGCACGGCCGCGTCGAGCACGTCGTCGTGGACGAGCGTGGCCGAGTGCACGAGCTCCACCGCCACGGCCGCACGGAGCGCCGCGTCGTGTCCGGACGGGGCCGGTCCGGCCGCGACGAAGACCAGCAGCGGACGGAGTCGCTTGCCGCCGGCGGCAATCGTGGCGGTCGCGTGCTCGCCCAGGACCGCGCCGTGCGAGCCGGCGACGGTGACGAGCCGCGCCTCGAGCGCGTCCATCAGCCCGGGGACGTGCGCGCCCCCTGCCTCGACGACCGCGGCGACCGCCTCGGCGCTCGCCACTAGTGGTCGCCCCGGTGGCCCGGCGTGAACGCGCGTCGGGTGGCCGGGACGGCCACTAGGCGACGGTTCCGTGGTGGATGGCGATGATGCCGCCGGCCGTGAGGACCCAGCCGACGTCCTTGCAGCCCGCCGCGACGAGCTCGCCCGCCAGGGCCTCGGGCCCCGGGAAGCGTTTCACGGAGGCCGGGAGGTACGTGTAGGCGTCATCGAAGCGACCCATCAGCGGCACGATGCGATCGAACCACACGGAGAAGAAGGTCGACAAGGGCGGCTTTTGCGGCGTGGTGATCTCCAGGATCACGACCCGCCCGCCCGGCTTGACCACGCGAACCATCTCGCGCAGGCCCTGCGGCAGGTCGCCGAAGTTGCGCGCGCCGAAGCCGACCGTCGCGGCGTCGAACTCGTCGTCGGCGTACTGGAGCGCCGTCGCGTCCGCCTGCTCCCAGGTGAGGCCCGGGGCCTTCACGCGGGCGCGGTCGAGCATGCCCTGCGAGAAGTCCGAGCCGACGACGTCGCCGCCGCGGGAGGCGATCTCGATCGCGAGATCGCCAGTGCCCGACGCGACGTCGAGCGCACGGGTGCCGGGGCCGACGCGCGCGAGATCGACCGCGCGCGAGCGCCACCGGTGGTGCAGACCCGCCGTCATGACGGTGTTCATGACGTCGTAGACCCCGGCGATGCGATCGAACATCGCCCGCACGGAGTCGGCGGGAAGGGTGCCGGGACCGGCGGCCATCGCCGCTGGGACCTAGCCCTCTTCGCCGGAGTCGTTCTGAATCCGGCCCTCGTCTTCGCCCTTGAGCGAGGCCAGGAAGTCCACCATCGCGGCCTTCTTCTCCTCGGGCAGGCCGGCGAACGACGGCATCGGCGCCGTGGGGTTGTCCAGCGTGCGGCGGATCGCGCCCTTGTCCAGCACCGCGCCGATCTCGGTCAGGTGCGGACCGAGGTCACCGCCGTTCTCGCCGATCTTGTGGCAGGCGAGGCAACCGGACTGGGCCACGACGACCTTGCCCTTCTCGTACTCGGGCGCCACTTCCATCTCGATCGAGTTCGGCGAACCGGCCGCTGCGCCGAGGTAGGTCAGGTAGCCCATCGAGAAGATGATCAGGATGCCGGCGATCGTCGCGATCGGACGGCGCTCGGGGCGACGCTCCGGCCCGCGGTCGATGAACGGCAGCAGGAAGAGCAGGATCATGCAGATCGTCGGCACGCCGATGGTCGCGAACGGGACCAGCTCGGGCGGCTTGATGACGCGCAGGAGCTCGAAGAGGAAGAAGAAGTACCACTCCGGGCGGGGGACGTACGTGGTCGTCGTCGGGTCGGCCTTCGGGCCGAGCTCAGCGCCGAGGACGATCGACATCGTGATGATCACGACCATCACGAACGCCATCATGATCGCGTCCTTGGCGACGGCGTACGGGAAGAACGGCTTCCCCTTCGCCTTCAGGAGCGCGTACTCGCGGAGGTATTCCTCCTTCTCACGCTGATTCATGTCAGACCTGCTCCTCGCGGAGCTTCTCGTCGACGTCGGCCCGCAGCCACGGCGGCGCGGTGGTGCCGAGCCTCGCGACCAGGTACAGATGCGCGCCGATGAGCGCAGCGATCAGCCCGGGCACGAGCATCATGTGGATGGCATAGAACCGCGACAAGGTCGTGGCGCCGAAGTCGCCACCACCTCGCAGGAAGTCCGAGAGGAACGGGCCCACGAACGGGCCGGTGCCGTTGATGTTCGCGGCCACGATCGTCGCCCAGTAGGAGCGCTGGTCGAACGGCAGCAGGTAGCCCGTGAGCGACATCACGAACGTGAGGATCACGAGCACCACGCCGATGATCCACTGCAGCTCGCGTGGGTACTTGTACGCGCCGAAGAAGAACGTTCTCGCCATGTGCAAGAAGATCAGGATCACCATCACCGTCGAGCCCCACTTGTGCATGCCGCGCACGAACTCGCCGAGGAACACGTCGTTGGTGATGTGGCGGGCGGACTCGTAGGCCTGCGTCGCCGAAGGCGTGTAGTACATCGCCAGGAAGACGCCCGTGATGGCCTGCGAGACGAAGGCGAACATCGTCGCCGAGCCCAGCGTGTAGAACCAGTTGGTGCCCTTGGGCACCTTGCGGAACATCATCCAGCGCAGGCCGCCGGACAGCGACGCGCGCTCGTCCAGCCAGTCCGCGGCGGTGATGCCGCCCTCGCGCACCTGCTCGAGCTTGGTGGGCTTGGGTGCGGCGCCGGGGCGATCCGGCTTCTCCTGGAAGCGCTTGGGAAGCGGTGGCTTGGGAAGAGTCGGCAGCTTCATGGGTTCTTCGGCGTCGAGAAACGCCCGGGGTAGAGGTACTGGCCGATGCCGTCCAGCGGCTGACCCGGGTCACGGAAGCTCGGGAAGCGCGTGAACTCGGAGTTGACCGAGTAGCGCGGGCCGACCTCGACCTGCCCGTTGCGCATGCGGGTGTAGAAGCGGTCGAGCGGGCGGACCGGCGGACCGCCGACCACGCCGCCGTCGAAGCCGTAGACGCCGCCGTGGCACGGGCAGATGAAGCGCTCGGCGGCGGCCGTCCAGCGGACGGGGCAGCCGAGGTGCATGCAGCGGCTGGAGATCGCGATCACCGGGGCGTCGGTCTCCGGCGGCGCCGGCATGCCTTCCTTGGCGTCGAACTCGGGGTTGAAGCGGCGCACGTAGACCGTCGCCTTGCCGACCTCGCCGATCCCCTGCGTGAGGGTGACGACGCGCGGGATGTAGTCGTCGTCGGGGAAGTCTTCGGGCTTGCCGATCGGCGTCCAGATCACCGGCGCGCGCTCGAAGATGGCCGAGCCGGCGGCGAAGCCGAGCACGGGCAAAAGCACGGCCGCGGTGGCGATTCCGCCGGCGGCGTGCGTGGTCATCGTCATGAAGCGGCGCCGCGTGACCGTCTCGCCTTCGAAGGCGCCGGGGATATTGCGGTCGGCCGTGTACTTCGACTTCGGCTCTTTGCGACTCTCAGGCAAGGGGCTGGAACGATATCGCTCGATGGGATACGGACGGCTTTAGGGGAGCTTCAGGCGCCGCGCCACTGACGTTTAAGCGCCTCGTGGTCAGGTGACGGACCGACTGCAACGGCCGTTGCGCCAGCGCTCCAGACGGCCTCGGCACGCGCGGGATCACCTTCAGCGTGGGCCTGGGCGCACAGCGCGATCACGTCGGCGAGCTCCGCGACGGCCTCCAGGTCACCCGTCGCGGCGAGCCGCTCGAGGCCGAGCGCGTAGAGGCGATCGCCGGCGAGCAGCGCGAGGTCGGGGTCCTCAGGACGCACGACCCGGCCCTCGCCGTAGTGCTCGAGGTAGCCCTCGCGGATCGCCTCGACGAGCAGCGGGTAGCCGTCGCCCTTGGCCGCGACGGCATCGCCGTGCGGCGTCTCGGCGCCGGAGTCCACGACGGTCTCGGCAAGGATCCCGCCCTCGGAGCGCAGCTCCGAGGCCAGCCGGTCAAGTGCGCTCATAGGACCTCGGCGAAGGCCGCCGCGGCCGCCTCGACCGTGCGGGCGATGTGGTCGGCGGTGTGGGCGGTGGAGGGGAACCAGGCCTCGAACTGCGAAGCGGGCGGATAGACGCCGCGGGCGAGCAGGGCGCGGCACCAGGCGCCGTAGGTGTCCAGGTCGCACGCGGCGGCGCTCGCGTAGTCCGTGGGCGGCTCCGCGGCGAAGAAGACGGTCACGAGGCCCGTGGTGGAGGTCACCGAGATCGGATGGTCTCCGGCCGCCTCGCGCAGGCCGTCGGCCAGGGCGCGCGTGGTGTCGCTGAGCGACATGTAGGCCTGCTCGTCGAGCAGCGCGAGCGTCGCCCGGCCCGCGGCGACCGCCAGCGGGTTCCCGCTCAGCGTGCCGGCCTGGTAGACCTCGCCGGCCGGCGCGATCTGCTCCATCAGCGCGATCGGGCCGCCGAACGCCGCGGCCGGGAGCCCGCCGCCGATGATCTTGCCCATCACGGTCAGGTCCGGCAGCACGCCCGTCAGCTCCTGCGCCCCGCCCGGAGCGACCCGGAAGCCGGTGATGACCTCGTCGAACACGAGGAGCGTCTCGTAGCCCGTGCAGAGGTCCCGCAGCAGCTCGAGGAAGCCCGGCGCGGGCGGGATCAGGCCCATGTTGGCCGGGTAGGGCTCGACCAGGACCGCGGCGAGCTCATGCTCGGCGAACGCGGCCTTGACCGCCTCCTCGTCGTTCCAGGGCACGACGACGGTCGCCGCGGCCGCACCCTCGGGCACGCCGGGCGAGGACGGGATGCCCTGGGTCGCGAGGCCGGAGCCCGCGGCGGCGAGCAGGCCGTCCACGTGGCCGTGGTAGGCGCCGGCGAACTTGAGCAGCTTCTCGCGGCCCGTCGCGGCCCGGGCGAGCCGGATCGCGCTCATCGACGCCTCGGTGCCCGACGACGTCATCCGCAGCATGTCGACGGCCGGCATGCGCGCGCTCACGGCCTCCGCCAGCTCGACCTCACCCGCCGTCGGCGCGCCGAAGGAGGTGCCGTTGGCGGCCGCCGCGGTGATCGCTTCGAGGATCTCCGGGTGGGCATGGCCGTGGATGAGCGGGCCCCAGGAGCAGACGTAGTCCACGTAGACGTTGCCGTCGACGTCGGTCAGCTCGGCGCCGGAGGCGCGCTCGATGAAGATCGGGTCACGTCCGATGGCACGCATCGCCCGCACGGGGGAGTTCACCCCGCCCGGAAGGACGTGCAGCGCCCGCCGGTAGAGCTCGGACGAGCGCGTGTCGGAGAGGGACGAGGCGCTTATGAGCTGTGCTCCTGTTCCCAGCGCTTGAAATCGTCCGTGAAGTACATCATCCGGACCTTCTTGAACTCGGTGCTCGAGTAGAGCGTCGCGCGCTCGGTGATGCCGGTGTCCTCGGCGATCGCGTCCAGCACCGCGTCGCACTCCTCCTTGGAGCGCCCGTGGGCCATCGTGAAGACGGAGTAGGGCCAGTCGGCGTAGGTCGGGCGCTGGTAGCAGTGCGAGACGCCGCGGAACGCCGCCATCCGCCGGCCCGTCTCGAGGATCTCGTCGGCCGGGACCGCCCAGACGCCCATGCCGTTGGCGCTGAAGCCGGCGCGGCGGTGGTAGAGGATCGCCGCGACGCGCCGCAGCCCGCCGCGCTCCTGCAGCGACGCGAGCCGCGCGAGCACGTGGGCGACCGGCAGGCCGAGCTTCTCGGCGGCCGGGACGTACGCGTCCGACCGCACCTCCATCGGGCCCTGCGTGGCCTTGATGACCTCGATGTCGAGCGCGTTGAGCTCGATCGGGTCCAGCTCCATCGGCTCGACCGCCTCGCCGGCGGTCTTGAGCGCGTCCGTCCCGCCCTCCATCTCCAGGTCCATGCGGATCTTGAAGAGCTTGAGCGTCGGCAGCTGGCGGATCGACTCGGCGCCGGTCTTGGCCGCCATCACGTCCAGCGTGCCGTCCAGGCCGAGCTTGGAGTCGGGCTCGACGGCGAGCGTGAACCAGAGGTTGAACTCGTGGTTGCGCAGGTAGTTGTGCGTGACGCCCGGGTGCGAGTTGATGAACTGCGCGGCGCGGTGCGGGTTGTCGGCGTCGACCTTCGCCGCGACGAGCATCGACTCGTAGCCGAGCGCGCGGGTGTCGAAGATCGGCGTGATCTCGCGGATGATCCGCTTGTCGAGCAGGTACTGGACCCGCTCCATCACCTCGTCCTCGGAGATCTCGGCCTTGTCCGCCACGCCCTTGAAGGGGTCCGCGCGGAGCTCGAACGAGCCCTGCATGAGGTTCAGGAGCTTTTTGTCGGTCTCGTCCAACGGCACGGCCGAGCCGTCCTTGCGGGAGCGGACCTTGGACCGGGCTATTGGCTGAGCCACTTCGCGACGTCCTTTGCGTGGTAGGTGATGACGATGTCGGCGCCGGCCCGGCGGATGCCGGTGAGCGTCTCGAGCACCGCGGCCCGTTCGTCGAGCAGGCCCTGCGCGGCGGCCGCTTTGACCATCGCGTACTCCCCGCTCACGTTGTACGCGGCTACGGGCATGTTCGTCTCATCCTTGACCCGCCGGATGATGTCCAGATACGGCAACGCGGGCTTGACCATGACGATGTCGGCGCCCTCTTCGACGTCCAGCTTGGCCTCGCGCACAGCTTCAAGAGCGTTGGCGGGGTCCATTTGATAGCCCTTGCGATCGCCCGACTGCGGGGTCGAGTCGGCCGCGACGCGGAACGGACCGTAGAAGGCGGACGCGAACTTGGCGCTGTAGGCGATGATCGGCGTCTCGCTCAGGCCGTGCTCGTCCAGCGCGGCGCGGAGCGCACCCACGCGTCCGTCCATCATGTCGCTGGGCGCGACGGCATCGGCACCGGCGGTGGCCTGCGCGACCGCCGTGCGAGCGAGCAGCTCGAGCGTGGAGTCGTTGTCGACGACGCCGTCCTCGCGCAGCACGCCGCAGTGCCCGTGGGACGTGTATTCGCACAGGCAGAGGTCCGTGATGACCAATAGGTCCGGATAAGCGGACTTGATCGCCCGGGTCGCGAGCTGAATCACGCCTTCGTCGTCCCAGGCGCCGGAGCCCTCCGGGTCTTTGGACGCCGGCAGGCCGAACAGCAGGACGGCCGGAATGCCGAGGCCGTGCGCGATGCCCGCCTCCTCGACGGCACCGTCGATCGAGAGGTGGTCGATGCCCGGCAGCTCCGGGATCGGCGTGCGCTTGGGCCCGCTCGCCACCACGAACATCGGATAGACGAGCTGGGAGACGCGCAGCTCCGTCTCGCGGACGAGCTCGCGCAGCACGCTCGTCTGACGCAGGCGGCGCAGGCGGGTGGCGGGGAAGGCCATCACCAGTTGAGGTTATCCCGGAGTCATCGATGACCGTGGATGCCTCGGCGCCGTAGGCCCCGTTCATGGTCGATCGGCCGGGCCGACGCAGGGCGGGTCCTTCGTGGCCCGGCCGATCGGGCAGGGGCGGTGCATACGGTGGCGAGGCGCCGCGGGGATCGGTGGCTCCGGGATTATCCCGGCGCTGTGGCCGAGGCCGCGACTGCGCTCTCATCATCGCCGAGCTCCGTGCCGCACGCGGGACACTCCGTGGCCCCGCGCGGGACCGGCTCGCCGCACTCCGGGCACGGCACGCCGGACGGCTCCGGCTCCGGCGGCGGTGGCGCGGCGGCCGGCAGGTCCCACTTCTGGAAGCGGATATGGCGGTGGACGTAAACGACCGTCTCGCGGACGATCGCCGCGAGCGGGAGCGCGATGAAGGCGCCGATGAACCCGGCTATCTCCCCGCCCAGCAGCAGCGCGAAGATCACCAGCAGCGGGTTGAGCTGCAACGCGGAGCCGAACACGTTGGGCGCGACGACGTGCCCCTCGAGCTGCTGGAGCGCGGTGAAGGCGATGATCAGCCAGACGGCGTCGAACGGGTTGTCGCTCAGCGCCGCGATCAGCACGGGCGGGAACCCGCCGACCGCGGGGCCGATGTACGGGATCAGCTCCGCGATCCCGAACCAGGCGCCGAACGCGACCGCGTACGTCTTGCCCTCCGGGAAGATCCCGAACGAGCCCAGGACGTAGAGCATCAGGCCGGCGCTCGTGCCCATGATCAGGCTGAAGAGGAACTGCCCGCGGACGTAGCCGAACAGGGAGGCCTGCACGCGCGTCGGGAAGTCGTCCTCGGGCGTGCCGTCGCCGGGCGGGAAGACGGCGCGGACGATCGCCCCGATCCGGTCGCCGTAGATGAGCATGTAGATCGCCAGGACGATGATCAGGATCAGCGCGATGCTGGCCTCGACCAGGCGCTGCAGCGCTTCGCGCGTGAACCCGACGACCTCGCCGGCGCCGCCCGTCAGCCGCTCGCCGATCGTCTGCAGCGCGGTTTCGCCCTCCTGCTTGATCTCGACGTCGAAGCCACGGCGATCCAGCCAGTCCTGCAGGTCGGCGAGCGCGTCGTTGGCGTCGTCGACGTAGCCGGGGATCTCACGCTGGAGCGCGGACGCCTGGTCGGAGATCGGGTCCGCGAGCAGGAAGCCGACGCCCGTCAGCAGCGCCACCACGGACGCCATCACGATCGCCACCGCCGGGCCGCGCGGGATCCGCAGCCGCTGGACGAGCGTGACGAGCGGGTTCAGCAGCAGTGCGATCAGCCCGGCGATCGTGAACAGCAGCAGGACGTGGCCCGCGGCCTTCAGGAGCAGGAACGCGCCGACGATCGACAGCGGCAGCAGCACGAGCTGCACCCACCGCGGCACGAGCACCGGCGCGACCCGCCCAGGCGGCACGGGCGGAGGCGTGTGCGTCGGGTCTGCGCCCTCCGGCGCCTCCTCCCCGAGGTCGGCCCGCGACTCCTCCATACGGCGACGATAGCTTCTGGTGTCCCGACTCAGAATTTCGCGGGCGCCTACCGGGCGTCTCGCCGCGCCTGGCGGCCGCCGGCGATCCCGCACGTACCACCAGTATGCGCTGGAATCACCAGCGGACCCAGCCACGACGATCGGGCCCGCTATGCGCACACGAACTTCCGACTCGGGACACTAGCCATCACCTCCATCCTCTTCATCGGCGACGTCGTCGGCCGCGCCGGCCGGCGCGTGCTGCGCGACCTGCTGCCCGGCCTCCGCGAGGAGCTCGCGCCCGACTTCGTCGTCGTCAACGGCGAGAACGCCGCGGGCGGCATCGGCATCTCCCCCAAGGAGGCCGACGAGTTCCTGCGCCTCGGCGTCGACGCGATCACGCTCGGCAACCACACCTACCGCCACCGCGAGATCTGGCCCTACCTGGCCGACGAGCGCCGCATCATCCGGCCGTACAACTACCTGCCGACCCAGCCCGGGCGGGGGACGACGATCGTCGAGGCGGGTGGCGTGAGCCTCGGCGTCGTGAACCTGTCGGGCATCGTGCACCTGCAGGCGGGGTCACCGCCGCTCGTGGCGATCGACGCGGCGCTCAAGGAAGTCGCGCACTGCGACCAGATCCTCGTCGACATGCACGCGGAGGTCACGAGCGAGAAGGTCGCGCTCGGCTGGTATCTGGACGGCAAGGTCACGGCGGTCGTCGGCACCCACACGCACGTCCCGACGGCCGACCACCGCGTCCTGCCGGGCGGGACGGCCTACATCACCGACGTCGGCATGACCGGCGCTCGAGGGGGCGTGATAGGGATGAAGAAGGAGCAGTCGATCGCGGTCATGCGCACGCACATGCCGATGCGCTACGAGCCGTCCGAGGTCGATCCGTGGCTGATGGGCGTCTTCATCGAATCCGCCGGACCGCGCAAGGCGGCGAAGATCAGCCAGCTACTCCGAAGTGCTGCAGCGCCATCGGCGTGATGTCCCGCAGCGCCCACTGCTCCTTCGACGCCTTCTCCGGGCCGGTGCCGGTCCAGATCAGGACGGCGTTGGAGTCGTTGGCGTGCAGCGAGCCATGCGAGCCGCCACCGACGTGGTGCGCGCCGCCCCAGTCCAGGAACTCGTAGCCCGGGCGGGCGGAGGCCAGGACCTCGCCCGCCGTGTGGCAGCGCAGGGCGCTCCAGACGCGGCTCATGGCGTCCGGGTAGGTCGCGGAGCGGATCTGGTCGTCCTCGACCTTCAGGCCGAGCAGGTCCAGGTCGCCCTCGACGCTCCAGCGGGCGCCGCGCGCGTCGGTCAAGTCGCCGCGCGGGGCGAAGCGCAGCTCCTTCACGCCGCGTGAGCGCTCGCCACGGACGATCGCCTCGCCGTCCGGGTGGTCGCCCATCCGCATCGTCAGATCGACGCCCTCGAGGGCGAGCAGCGTGCGCTCGATCCGCGGGATGAGCTGGCGGCGCTTGTCGCGGTCCAGCACGTAGACCTGCGCGGCGCGGGAGTTCGGGCAAACGGCGATCTCGTCGTCCTCGCGCGGGCGCTGGGCGGCGCGCAGGCCGAAGCCGTCGAAGGCGCGGAAGAGGTCGATCTCGCCCTCGACCTTGGACTGCGAGTGGTCGCTGCACACGATGACCGCGTGGTCCTCGAGGAACTTGTCCGGGCCGCCGGCCGCGTCCATCACGCGGGCGATCTGCTTGTCCGCGGCGGCGATCGAGTCCACCTGGGCGAACGGGCCGTACTTGTGCGAGTGCGTGTCGTTGTCGGGCAGCGACAGCAGCAGGAAGTCGAACAGGTCCTGCTGGACCATGAACTCCGACACGCAGCCCGAGTGCTGGTCACGGACGCCCGGCAGGCCCAGCTGCGAGCGGCAGGACGTCTTGCGCGACGCGAACATGTCGGCGTAGAAGAGCTCCCGCGGGCCCCACGTCGGCAGGCCGAACGCGGTGTGGGCCAGGCGCGAGAGCGCGGTGCTGACCGACGGCTCGTGGCGGTGCCGGCCGCGGTACATCAGGTACGTCGTCCCGGCCGTGCGCACGTCCGCGTCGTCCAGGTGCTCGAACACCGTCTTCACCTCACGCGAGAGGTGCTCGAGGTTCATGTTGTAGATCGTGTCCGTCAGCGACTGGCGGATGCCGAACGCGCGGCTCGCGCCGAAGCTCGTCCCGTACTCGACGTAGCGGTCCTCGCCCCGGTGCCACCAGTTCATGGCCGGGATCTCGTGCTCGGCGGGCCCGGTGCCCGTCGCGATCGACGCGGCGCACACCGGCGTGACCGACGGGAACGCCGCGACGCACTCGTCCGTGTACTGCCCGCGCTCGATCAGCAGCTTGAGCGTCGGCGCGCGGCCCGTCGCGATCGCCCGCTCCAACATCGCGGGCTTCATCGCGTCGATGACCGCGAGGACGAGCTTCTTCGGCATCTAGCGAAGGATCCGCAGGCCCGCGTACTTCTCGCCCTGCCGGCGGCGACTGCCGAACAGCAACCAGGCGAGGCCGACGACGATCAGCAGCGCGAGCGGCGGGAAGAGGATCGAGAGGCCCGCGGTGGCCAGCGCGGCACCTTCGGCGTAGATCGGCAGCGCGCCCTGGGCGTCCTTGTCGAGGCGGGCGCGCACGCGGCCGAACAGCGAGCGGGCGGCCGCGAAGCCGAGCGCCGCGGCGGCGAGCCCGACCGGGATCCCGGGCCACCAGTCGGCCGAGAGGTCATCGATCGACCCGGCCGCCTCCAGGGCGCCGAGCCCGAGGGCCAGCACCAGCAGGACGATCACGACGGGGTCGCGATCGCTCGTCTCCGCGCCGGTCCGGCGACGGTCGACGAAGCCGAAGATCGCGACCAGCGCGACGATCGCGAGCAGGAATCCCGTCTGCTCCAGGAAAGAGAAGGCCGTGTCCTCGAAGTCGATTCCGAGGTCGGCGGCGGCGAGTGCTCCTGTGAGCAGCACCGGCAGGAAGGGTCGGATCCCGATCGCCGCAGCGATGCCGAGACCCTGCAAGAGGGCAAGGAGATAGTCCATGGCGCTAGCGTTCAGTCGCGGCCGATGACGATAGACGAGACACCCGGTGGCCGGCCCCCGTCCAGCGCGCACGAGATCGAGCGCTATGGCGGGTTGTTCGCCAAGCGCACGCGTGGCATGACGTCTTCCGCGATGCGGGACATGATGGCGGTGACCGCGCGCCCGGAAGTGATCTCCCTGGCAACCGGCCTCCCGGACACGACCACGTTCCCGGCCGAGGACTTCGCGTGGCTGATGGCCCGCGTGGCCGTCGACTCCAGCGCCGCGGCGCTCCAATACGGCCCGACGGACGGCCTGGACGACGTCCGCCGCTGCATCGTCGAGGTGATGGCGGCCGAGGGCACCGAGGTCGAGATCGACGACATCATGGTCACGACCGGCGGCCAGCAGGTCATCGACCTGGTCTGCCGCGCGTTCCTCGATCCCGGTGACGTCGTGGTCGCCGAGGCGCCGACGTATCCCGGCGCGGTGCCGTGCTTCAACTCCTTCCAGGCCGACGTCGTGCAGATCGCGATGGACGAGCACGGCATGCGCATGGACGTGCTCGAGGAGACGCTCGCGCGGCTCAAGCGGGAGGGTCGCCGGCCCAAGTTCATCTACACGATCCCGAACTTCCAGAACCCGGGCGGCGTGACGATGTCCCTCGAGCGCCGCCGCGCGCTCGTGAAGATCGCGGCCGAGCAGGAGCTCGTGATTCTCGAGGACAACCCGTACGGCCTGCTGCGCTACGAGGGCGAGCCACTGCCGACGCTGTACTCGCTCGACGGCGGCCGCTACGTGATCTACCTCGGCACGTTCTCGAAGATCCTCTCCGCCGGGCTGCGGCTCGGCTGGACGGCCGCGCCCAAGCCGATCCTGGAGCGCATGAACCTGGGCAAGCAGGCGGCCGACCTGTGCTCGTCGCCGCTGAACCAGTACTTCGTCGCCGCCTACTTCCAGCACCGCGACTGGCGGACCTACCTCACCCAGCTGCGGACGATCTACCGCCGCCGGCGCGACGTGATGCTCGCCGCGCTGGAGGAGTACTTCCCGGCCGAGGCGACGTTCACCCGGCCGCAGGGCGGCCTGTTCCTGTGGGCGACGCTGCCCGACTACCTGGACACGACGGACCTGCTGGCCCGCGCGCTGCGTGAGCACGTGGCCTTCGTGCCCGGCCGCGCGGCGTACCTGGACGGCCGGGGCGGCTCGGAGATGCGGCTGAACTTCAGCGGCGTCAACGAGGACGAGATCCGCGAGGGCGTGCGGCGCATCGGCAAGGTCATCGCCGAGCAGGTCGCCCTCTACGGCACGTTGACGGGCCAGAAGCCGGCGCCCAAGCGCGGGGCCGACGTGGTCGAGTTCCGGCGGCGGGAGGCCTCGTGAAGGTCGCGGTGCTCAAGGGCGGCTCCTCGCTGGAGCGCACCGTGTCGCTGCGCTCGGGCGCCCGCGTCGAGGACGCGCTCGCGCGGCTCGGGCACGAGGTGCTGCCGATCGACGTCGGCGCGGACCTCGTCGAGCGCCTGCAGACCGAGCGCCCGGACGTCGCGTTCGTCGCGCTGCACGGCCGCGGCGGCGAGGACGGCACCGTGCAGGAGCTGCTCGAGCTCGTCGGCGTGCCCTACACCGCCTCGCGACCCGGCGCCTGCATCCGCTGCATGGACAAGGTGGTCGCCAAGCACGCGCTGCGCGACGCCGGCATCCCCACGCCCGACTTCTACGCCTTCTCCCAGGCCGCGTTCGAGGAGCTGGGGGCCGCCAAGGCGCTCCCGGCGATCGAGGAGCGGCTGGACTTCCCGATCGTCGTCAAGCCCGCCGGCCAGGGCTCGGCACTCGGGATCAAGTTCGCCAGCCGCGCCGCGGACGTGCCCAACGCGCTGGTCTCGGCCTTCTCGTACGACGCCAAGGTCCTGCTCGAGCGCTACGTGCCCGGCCGCGACCTCGCCGTCTCGGTGATCGAGGGCCCCGACGGCCCGCAGGCGCTGCCCGTCGTGGAGGCGATCCCGACGGAGGAGGACTTCTACGACTTCGAGTCGCGCTACGAGATCGGCCGCACGCGCTTCGTCTGCCCGGCGGACCTGTCGCCCGAGCTGGCGGAGCGTGCGCAGGAGCTCGCGCTCGCCACCTGGCGCGTGCTCGGCTGCTCCGGCTTCGCCCGCGTGGACCTGATGACCGACGGCGAGGACCTCACGGTGCTCGAGGCCAACGCCATCCCCGGGCTCACGGACACCTCGCTGCTGCCGCTCGCCGCCGAGGCGGCCGGGATCGGGTTCGACGAGTTCGTCACCCGCGTGCTGGACCTCGCGGTCCAACGAACGTCCGTGTAGATCGTTCTGTGGACGCCGGGCCCGGAGCCCCGGTTTACGGTCGCCCGACCCATGCTGCGACTGCTCCCGCTGTGCCTCATCGCCCTGCTCGTCCTCGCCGCGCCGGCGAACGCCGCCGCCTCGAAGTGCCCGCGCGGCACCGTCGTCATCGGCTCGAAGAAGCACCCGCGCGCCTGCCTGCCCAAGACCCTGCCCGCGAAGAGCCCGGCCCTGCTGAAGCCCTTCGCCGGGAAGGTCGACCGCAAGCTCGAGCAGCTCGCCATGCGGGAGCTCCGGGCGCGCGCCGCCCGCGCGGGCGACCTGCCGCCCGGCGTGGAGATGACGATCGACGGGAGCGTGATCGAGCTGCGCCGCGAGTCGGGCGCCAGCGTGAGCATGGGCCTGGAGACCGCCAGCACGGTGCCGCAGTGCCCACGCGCCGACGGGAACGTGCCGGCCACGCTCGACGAGACGCTGGTCTTCGGCACCGCGACCGCCGACCACGGCAAGCGCACCTGGAAGCTGGTCACGATGCGCAGCGAGGCGACCTGGACCGGCCACGTCGGCGTCGGCGCGAAGGCCGAGACCTTCGATGTCGCGTTCCGGGGGGAGCTGTCGATCAAGTCCGGCGTCGAGATCGCCGCCACCGGCAAGGCACTCAAGCGCAACCCCACGCGTACCTACCGCAGCGCGCTCAGCAAGAAGGGCGTGCCGGTGGGGTTCGATCCGATCGCGCTCGCCCGCGAGCTGACGTTCCGCGGGCCGAAGGGCCTGCGGGCCAGTGAGCAGGACATCGAAGTGGCGACGGGCCTGTTCAAGACGTCGATGCTGGGCCTGATGGAGATCCCGGACGCCCTCGCGGACGGCGACAAGCGCTGGTACGACGAGCGGGCCTGCGCGGTGCTCGACTTCACGTGGTCGCCCGAGAAGGTCGTCAAGGGCGGCCGGGCGGACTGGAACGCCTGGGTGAACGCGCAGGACGGCACGCGGGCCACGGACGCGCGTTGGACGCTGACGAGCGGCTGTGGCGCGTTCAGCGCCGCGAGCTTGAGCGGCGCGACGGTCTCGTTCGGCGTCGCCGACAGCGCCGGCGCGTGGGTCCCGAACTCCGACGGCGCGTGCGCGAAGGGCGAGATCACCTCCACCGCCGGGCGACCGCGACCGTTCGACCACCACGTGTTTCCGGTGGACGCCAAGCGCTGGCGCTACGACATCAAGATCGAGTTCCTCAAGGACATGGGGCCGGAGATCGTCCCGACGAAGGCGACGGGCACCGGCTCGGTGACGGTCGGCCCGGGCGAAGGGGTCGTGGAGGGCAGCGGCGCGTTCTCCGGCACCGAGTGGGCCTCCGGCGCGGATAACACCTGCGGGGACGACATGACCCGCCAGCGCGCGTTCAGCTCCGCGGTCGCCGTGGGCGCCGAGATCCAGGGCGAGGAGGTGACGATCGGCTTCACCGCGATCGAGCGACCGTTCGACGCGGCCTGGATCGTCACCGTGCCCGTGACGGGCGGCGAGCAGACCTTCAAGACCAAGCAGCCCTTCTGCGGCGAGCCGGAGAAGGCGGTGCGCACGGCGATCGTGAGGATCGCCGCGACGCCGGCGTCCTAGGTGTCGCCGCCCGCGAAATCCTCGGGCGTGACGCGGTCCAGGAACTCCTTGAACTTGTCGACGACCTCTTCGGTGTCCTCGACCTCGTGCTCGAACTCGATCGCGGACTCCGCGATCACGTCCTCGGCGGCGAAGATCGGCGCGCCAGAGCGCACGGCGAGCGCGAGCGCGTCGCTCGGCCGCGAGTCGATCTCGACCTCGCGCCCGTTCACGGACAGCGTGATCGACGCGTAGAACGTGTTCTCGCGCAGCTCGGTGACCGAGACCCGCGTGCACGCGACCTCGAGCTCGCCGAGCATGTCGAACAGGAGATCGTGCGTCATCGGCCGCGGCGTCGACGCCCCCTGGAGCTTCATCAGAATCGCTGCCGCCTCCGGATGCCCGATCCAGATCGGCAGGAACTTGTTCGTGTCGACGGCCTTCAGAAGCACGATCGGTTGCTTGCCGACCATGTCGAAGCTCACGCCGTAGATCACCATCTCCTGCACCTGCGTGAGTCTACCCCGCCGCGTCAGCGGCCGACGAAGACATACTCCGTCGCCGCCCGCCGCTGGGCCGCCGAATGGGTGCCGAAGGCGTACCGATGATCGAGCTCGATTCGCTCGACGGAGCGCCGGTGCCTACCCATCAGCGCCTCCAGCTGCTCGGGCGGGAGCGCCGCGTTCGAGCCGTAGGAGACGACGAGCGCGTCGGCGGCGCGGAAGTGGTCGAACAGGTGGTCCAGCGCGGGCGCGGCCGTGCGCTTGGACGCGAACGGCGTGTGCCGCTTGACGAGCTTGCGCGTGCGCGTCTCCCACATGATCTCCTGCCCGCGCCAGTACGTGGCCAGGCCCTCGAGGAAGTGGTACCGCTTGACATAACACGTGTCGTCGCGGGGCGGCGCGTAAGGCGGGTCGAGGTAGGCGATCGCGGCCTCCCCCGGCAGATCGAACACGTCCCCGCAGCGCGCCTGGGCGGTTCCCGGGATCACCGCCGCGTTGCAGCGGGTCACCGCCTCGACGAACAGCTCTTGGAGGCTCATCCGCAGCTGGCGCCGACCGTCGTCGTAGCGCGGGGTGGTGATCGTGAACACGCCGCGTGGCTGCTTCTGGGCGGCCGCGAGGCAAAGCGCGGACAGCGCCAGCGCGCGCTTCGCGCCGCCGAGCTCATCGACGTGCGACCAGGCGCTGTCCAGGAACGCGTGGTCGGACGCCGGGAAGTACAGCCCGTCGAACGTGCGGGCGATGAAGTCCCGGCCGTCGCGGCTCGGCGAGCAGATACGGGCGACATCCGCGTCCGTGAGTTGCTCGTCCGCGTTGGCCACGAGCGCCTCGGCCAGCGTGCTCGTGAACGTGAGCATGTCGTTGGCCAGCACCTCGCGTCCGGCCGCCTTGAGCGTGTACGCGACGACGCCGCTCCCGCTGAAGGCGTCGATCGCCGGCCCGGGCGGCAGCGTGGCGAACAGCTCCGCCAGGCGCGGCGCGAGCCGGTACTTGGAGCCCATGAAGCGGATCCGCGGGTAATCGCGCACGAGTAAGAGCTTCCTTAGCCGTACGTCCTAGCGTTCCTGCCCGCGATGGGCCTACGACGGCGGATCTTCGGCGGTGCCCGCACGCGCATCCTCGCCGCGTTCGTCGTCCTCATGGCGTTCTCGACGACGGTCTCGGTGATCGCCATCTACGAGGTGCTGGTGGTGCGGGCCGACGATCGGCTGGACGAGTCGCTCCAGCAGGAGGTCGAGGAGTTCCGTCAGCTCGCGTCAGGGATCAACCCAGAGACCGGCAAGGCGTTCGGCGACGACCTGGAGGCGATCTTCCGGCTCTACGACCAGCGCAACGTCCCCGGCCGCGGCGAGACGATCGTGATGTTCGTCGACGGCCGGTACTTCGACGAGCTCTCGGGCGGCGTCGGTGGGCGGCTGACGCTCGGGGGTGAGCTCGACCGCTGGGCGAAGCTGCGCGAGCCCGAGAGCGGGGACGTCGAGACGCCGACGGAGACGATCCGCTACCTCGCGGTGCCGGTGCGGACGACCGGCCCGACGCCGCGCGGCGTGTTCGTGGTCGCGGCCGACCTGAGCGCCGAGCGCGACGACGTGATGGAGGCCGTGCAGCTCGCGACGCTCGTGCTGCTGACGGTGCTGTTGATCGCGTCCGCCCTGGCCTGGGTGGTCGCCGGCCGCCTGCTGGCGCCGTTGCGCGTGCTCGACGACACGGCGCGCTCGATCACCGAGACCGACCTCACGCGGCGGATCCCGGTGTCGGGCCAGGACGAGATCGCCGAGCTCTCGCGCACGTTCAACGCGATGGTCGACCGCCTGGAGGGCGCGTTCGCCTCCCAACGCGCGTTCGTCTCAGACGCCTCGCACGAGCTGCGCACGCCGATCACGATCGTCCGCGGACACCTCGAGCTGCTCGGCGACGACCCGGACGAGCGCCGCGAGACGGTCGCGCTGGTGACCGACGAGCTGGACCGGATGAGCCGCTTCGTGGACGACCTGCTGCTGCTCGCGAAGGCCGAGCGCAGCGACTTCCTGCGGGTCGACGAGGTCGAGCTGGGTGCGTTGACCGATGAGTTGCTGGATAAAGCTGCGGGCCTGGGCCGTCGCGAATGGTCCTTGGAAGCGCGCGGCGAAGCGGTGCTCCACGCCGACCGCCAGCGGCTCACGCAGGCCGTGATGGGGCTCGCCCAGAACGCCGTCCAGCACACGCAGGACGGCGACGCCATCTGGATCGGCAGCGGCGTCGACGGCGACGAGGCCTCGCTGTGGGTGCGCGACAGCGGGCCGGGCGTCGCCGCTGAGGACCAGGGGCGGGTGTTCGAGCGCTTCGCCCGCGCGGCCGGCAGCCGTCGCCGGTCGGAGGGCGCCGGCCTCGGCCTGGCGATCGTCCGCGCGATCGCCGAGGCCCACGGTGGCCGCGCCACGCTTTCGAGCCAGCCCGGCGCCGGCTCCACGTTCACTGTCGTCGTCCCCCTCGCTGGACCGGAGGTGTCCCGTTGAGCCGCATCCTGATCGCCGAGGACGAGCCGCGGCTGTCGTCGTTCCTGGTCAAAGGCCTGCGCGCCGCGGGCTACACCACCACGGTCTGCGAGGACGGGGTCCGCGCCGCCGACCTCGCGCGCGCCGCCGAGTTCGACCTGCTGATCCTGGACATCGGGCTCCCGGGCCAGGACGGGTTCGCAGTGCTGCGCGCGCTCCAGGCCCGGCAGGAACGGCTCCCGGTGCTCGTCTTGACCGCGCGCGACGAGGTCGAGGACATGGTCACGGGCCTGGACCTCGGCGCCGACGACTACGTGACCAAGCCGTTCGTGTTCGACGAGCTGCTGGCCCGTGTGCGGGCGCGGCTGCGCCAGGCGGGCGGTGAGCAGCCGTCGATGGAGCTGTCGGCCGGCGGGATCACGCTCGACGTCCGCACACGCCGGGCCGCGGCCGACGACAGCGAGGCCGAGCTGACCGCCAAGGAGTTCTCGCTGCTGGAGACGTTCCTGCGCCATCCCGGCCAGGTGTTGAGCCGCGAGCAGCTGCTCTCGCACGTCTGGGGCTACGACTTCGATCCCGGCTCGAACGTCGTCGACGTCTACGTCGGCTATCTGCGGCGCAAGCTGGGCTCGGAGCGGTTCGAGACCGTGCGCGGCATGGGCTACCGGCTCAAGCCGTGAGCTCGCGGGGCGTGCGGGGCTTCGCCCCCGCCCCGCCGAGCTCACCGAGGCATCGCCCCTTGGGCGATGCGACTCAGTCGTAGTCGATGCGGAGGAGCGCGAGCGTCCTCGGCT
Source organism: Solirubrobacter phytolaccae (assembly GCF_027587195.1). Taxonomy (GTDB): domain Bacteria; phylum Actinomycetota; class Thermoleophilia; order Solirubrobacterales; family Solirubrobacteraceae; genus Solirubrobacter; species Solirubrobacter phytolaccae. Next base: position 114,200 of record NZ_JAPDDP010000018.1, read on the forward strand.
CCAGCTCGACCTCGTAGTCGTTGCCGAACGCCCGCAGCGTGACCTCCCACTTGTAGGCGTCGTCGACGTCGCGGCTGACGTCGACGAGCTCCCCGGGGACGATCGCCCGGGCGGCCTCGATCGCGGCGCGGGCCTGCGGGCCGGTCGGGTCGACGGGACGGTCGTCGTCCTTGAGGAAGGCGAAGAGCCCGACCAGCGCCAGGGCGACCACGAGCGCCGCGAGCGCGTACCTAGTCGTCGTCATCGTCGCCCCCGTCATCGTCGTCGGTCTCGGGGCCGTCGTCATCGTCGTCATCGTCGTCCGTGACGGGCGGCGCGGTGGCCGCCGGTGGCGCCGCAGTCGCGGCGGGCGGGGCCGTGGGTGCCGGAGTGGCCGTGCGGCGCGGCCGCGGGCGCGGTGTCGCAGTCCGCTGCGGGGCCGCGGTC